>NZ_JBYTDH010000011.1:0-172621 GCF_058791175.1 Aeromonas sp. EU05-FHT14A05
CCCGAGCGGCCAAAGGGATCAGACTGTAAATCTGACGGCTCTGCCTTCGAAGGTTCGAATCCTTCTCCCTCCACCATCCTTCAGAAAACCCGGCCTGGCGCCGGGTTTTCGCTTTTCTGGAAAGATTCCATTTGGCACTGTCAGATCTGACAATTGCCCTGCCCCCGCTTTTTCGAAACAGTAGAAGCCTCGAGTCGCAAGGATCGCCCTCATATGTTTGAAATCTGGGATGAAAGGGGCCGTGAGCAAGGGCTGACGCTGCCCGAGCTGCAACAACGACTGCGCCATTATCAGGGTGACGTCATGGTGCGCTATCTCAACCGCCTCGGCCTGCCGAGCACCCTGTTCCTGACCGTTGCGCAAGGCCAGGCCTACCAGCGCTTCAAGGCCGGCTCCCCCAAGCTCGACTGGGAGTGGCTGGCCCAGGCCATGCACGCGGTTCCGAGCCAGCAAACCCAGCAGGCCATGGCGGCCCGCTGAGGCCGCCTCAGGCGCGAAGGAGGATAGCCCTCAGTTCATCGAGGATCTGCCCCAGCAGCGCCCTGAATTCCCTCAGTTCGGCTTCGCACGCCCTCGCCCCCTGCCGACGTATTTTCTCCTCCAGATGCCAGGCCTGCTGCGCCAGATCCTCGACCATCATCATGGAGATGGTGCCCGCCTGGCGATGCACCCAGTCTGCCAACCCCTTGTCGTCCTCCTGCACCTGTGCCAGGGATTGCGCCAGCTCCTCGCAAAACTGGCGCAGCATCTGCGCGAAAGGTTCACCCGTCCCGAACAGACGCTGCAACGCGGCCACATCCAGCAGACCGGGGGACGGCAGCAGGTGCCATTTCATCAGCATGCTGCGCAGCCCCTCCAGCAGTACCGGCTTGCCCAACACATCGTTCATCCCGGCGGCCAGACAACGCTGCGCCTGTTCCGGCATCACATTGGCGGTCATGGCGATGATGGGAAGGGAGGCCAGGTCCCGGGTGGCGCGCACCCTGCGGGTAAAGTCGTAGCCATCTATCACCGGCATCTGGCAGTCGCACAGGATGAGCTCATATGGCTGCTGCTCCAGCATGAGGAGTGCCTGCCCGCCATGTTCCGCCAGATCGCACCCCAGATCCAGCTGCCTGAGCTGACGCCGGATCAGGGTCTGGTTGAGGGGATTGTCTTCCACCACCAGCACGCGAGCGGGCAGCGGCAGGGAGGCCTTTGTCAGAGGCGAAGCGGCAGGCAAGGTGGCCGTCTCGCCCAGGGCGAGATGACGATGACAGACCTCCCGCACCGCCTGCCAGGTCAGGGGATTGCTGTTGAGCCAGTAGGCCCCGTCTCGCCGCTGATAGCCCAGCACATTGCCAAGGGGGGCGACGCAGATGCCGTTGTCCGGCAGATCACGCGCCTCGCCGAAGACGAGATCGGCCCCTCCCGGTTCCTCCCACATCTGCACCCCCAGTGACAACAGGTGCTGGCGCAGGGTATGACGCAACCTCTCATCGTCCACGGCCAGGAAGGCACGCAATCCGGCGAGCAGAGGATCGCACTCCTTCTGCCGTTCGAGCACCAGGGTGACTGAGAGGCCGATGAAGGTCCCCACCCCGGGGGCACTCTCCAGTCTGAGCGTTCCTCCCATCAACTCCGCCAGGGTATGGCTGATGCTGAGCCCAAGCCCGGTGCCGCCATGATTACGGGTAGTGGCACCGTCGGCCTGTTCAAACGCATTGAAGATGCGGGCCTGCACCTCGGCACTCATGCCGATGCCGGTGTCCTGCACCCCGAACAGCAGCCGCTGTTCACCGGCACTCTGCCACTCCTGGCTTATCGACAGCTCGATAAAACCACGCTCGGTGAACTTGACCGCATTACTCACCAGATTGAACAAGATTTGCTTGAGCCTGAGTACATCCCCGTTGAAGCGCGCCCCCACTTCATCATCCACCCGCAAATAGATCTGCAGCCCCTTGCGATCCACCTCGCTGCTGATCATGGTGAGCACATTGTCGGCCAGCTCCCGCAGCAGGAAGGAGGTAGGTGCCAGCTGCATCTTGCCCGCATCCAGTTTGGCGTAATCCAGCACATTGCCGATGAGCTGCAGCAGCCCCTCAGCCCCCTGGTTGATGATGGCGACCATCTGGCGCTGCTCGAGATCCAGCGGGGTAAAACTCAACTGCTCCGCCATGCCGAGGATGCCGTTCATGGGGGTGCGGATCTCGTGGCTCATGGTCGCCAGAAACTCGGCCTTCTTGCTGGCAGCCCGCTCCGCCAGCGCCTTGGCATGGGCGAGTGCCGCCTCCACCTCGCGGCGACGCCGTATCTCCCGGTGCAGACGCCAGTAGGCGATGCTGAGGATGAGGATGGCGAGCAGGACTCCGGCCCCGATGGGGATCAGGGTGCGCAGCAGCTTCTGCCACGGGATCCCTTCGCTGTAGTTCAAGGCCAGCCAGGTATTGCGGATCTGCTGTTTCTCCTTGTCGCTCATGCTCGCCAGCACCCGGTTGATCAGGGGCAGCAGGGGGGCATAGGATTCCCGCACCGCCACCACCAGTTCGTCCCGAAACGGAGTCGGGGCGGCTATGTGCAGGGTGTCGCCGAAGCGCTCATCAATCAGCCGGGAGAGCACTGCCAGGTTGCCGAGATAAGCATCCCCACGACCGGCGGCCACCCTGACCAGCCCCTCCTCAGGGCCGGACACCACAGTGACCATGACATGGGGGATACGTGCCTTCAGCTCGGCCACCAGCATGCGATCGGTCACGATCAGCTGCTTGCCCGCCAGCTCGGCAACCCCCCCTATGCTGTTGCTGCCACGGGCCGTGGCGATGACAATGGGGAAGGAGGCGATAGGCTGGCTCACCTGCCAGCCGGTGAGCCGCTGGCTGACGCGACGGGGCAGCACTATCAGATCCACCTCCTGGTGGATCTGCGCCTGCAACAGGGCCGAGCGGCTTGGGTCCGTTCGATGGCGATAGGCCAGGCCCAGTTTCTCCTTGAACAGGCCGAGGTAGTCGTCGATGAGCCCGCTTACCCGTCCCTGGCTGTCCAAAAACGAGAAGGGCGCCCAGCCCTCGAGCAGGCCGACTCTGAGCGGGGGCAACTGAGCGAGCCACTCCCGCTCATCCGGTCGCAGCAAGAAACGGTTATATCCCTGAAAAATAGGGCGATTATTTCCCAACCAGCGCCGTTCAAGCTCGGTGCGCTCCTCCACCGTCAGGGCCTGGATGGCGGTGTCGAGCCGCACCCCCAGGCTGGGTTTATGCCTGCTCACTCCCAGATGGAGGCTCTCCATCAAGAGGGGGGACTGGGCCACCACGGCCAGCTCAGGGTGCTGCCCGATGAACTCGTTGGTGACATGCAGGTTGCCAATGTAGGCATCAGCCTTCCCCTCCAGCACGGCGCGCAGGGCAGAGCTCGAATCGGAAAACAGGATGCGGGAGACCGACGGATAGTGCAGCCGGACCAGCTTCTCCGTCAGAAACCCGATCTCGACGGCGATCCTAGCCTGGCTCAGGCCGCTGACATCCCTAAACAGGGGGCTGTCGTGGCGAACCACTACCACGGTCGGGGAGGAATAATAGGGGCGGCTATAAGAGATACACTTGCGCTCGTCGGCGCGAAAGGCATCCAGCAAAACATCGACATCACCGCGACAGCTCGCCTTGTATAGATGACGCCAGTCCGTATAGGCTTTCCACTCGATGCGATAATCAAGATTCCTGGCCAATAAGGCCATCAGCTCCACACTGAAGCCGCTGCCATTATTTCCATCCCATTGTTGAAATGGCCCCCAGCCGCCTTTCAGCACCCCCACCTTTATCACTTTCAAAGGGGGCTTGCTGGTGGCAATAGCAGAGTGGCAATATAGGATGAAATTAAATAGCAGCGCTAGCATGGCAAGTCTAAATAAAATAGATGGGTAACACCTCACCCTGTCAGCAAGCTGGAAAACATGTTTCATTTTATTGCTCGGAAAAAATCGGCGCACAAAGTATTATATAATCCACATGTTTAACACCCCAAATATTATTCATTGATTTATATGAGGCTCAATCATGTCTTTAAAAATCATTCTCGCCGATGATCATCCATTGATACTGGCCGGGATCCGCAGCCTTATTACCCAGAGTCACATCGGTTGCGATATTGTTGCCGAGGCCCATCAAGTTTCTGAATTATTGAAAACATTGCAGCAACATAGCTGCGATTTGCTGATCACCGATTTCAGCATGCCGGGGGATGAACGCTGCGATGGTCTGGCCATGATCCAGCAGTTGCGACGGGAATATCCCGAGTTGCCCATCATAGTGCTGACCCAGATACACAACGCCGGGATCTTGCAGTCGCTGATTCAATCAGGGGTGAGCGGGATCATTCTCAAGAAGGCCGTGCTCAATGAGTTGACGGACGCCATTCGCCAGATAAAGACAGGCCGGCACTACATTGGCAACTCGGTCAACACCGTGCTGGCCGAGGCCGGATTGCTTCACCACCCCCCCGCGGTGCAGCTCACCCCCAGAGAGAACGAAGTGGTGCGCCTGCTGGCCAGCGGCATGTCGGTCACCCAAGTGGCGGAGTACCTCAATCGCAGCGTCAAGACCATCAGCACCCAGAAAAAGAGCGCCATGCTGCGGCTCGGCCTGCAAAGCGATAGCGCCCTGTTTCACTATGCAAAAGAGATGGGACTGTAATAAGGGTTAATTGATGGCCACATCGATGATGATGGTGACATCGCCTTTATAGGTACTGCCCGGATATTTCATCATCTCTTGCACGGATTTCTTTTCCACGACAAACCTGAATGGCCTATTACTATCGGCCAATATTTTATGATAAGCATACAGGTCTTTCTTTCCTGCATAGAGAGGCCATTCTTTATTTCGGATGCCGGTGCCATACACCTTGACAGGTACTTTATGGTCATTCTTGTCGCTCTTTATCTGACAACCATCCCCCTGTGCATTCAGATATTGGCAGCTCAGGCTGGCATGATAAGGCACAGCGACCCAGAAGCGCGCCGGCAGCACGGCATCCAGATAATCCGGGGTACGATAAATCCAGTGAAACCATCCTCCCGGGGGCTGCAAGACGACGCGATTCCCGCCGGCCGGAAAATCAATCTTGATCTGATGGCGCACCTGGATGGTGAAATTCACGGTCAGCTGGGTATCCTTATAGGTACCGGCCCCGAAGTCGAAGTCCTGATTATGCCCCATGGATAATGTCAGCTTGCCGGTATAGGTCCCATTTTCCATCTCCAGTGGATTGGGGGCTTTCAATTTATACCCTAGGTAAATCGAACTGATATTGAGATCCTTGCCCACCGAACCCGCACTTTGGCCATGGCAGCGACCACCGGATGCGCTGGCGGACTCCTTGACCTGACGGAAAACAAGTAGAGATTTAGAACGGCTCTGTGGATAGGAGTAAATGCAATTACCATTTTCTGGAACACTTACATATGCTGGCAATGAATCAAGGTCCATCTGAGATCCGATTGCGGTCACGATAAATTTGAGGGTGTAGGATGTGCCTCCGCCCTGCTTGACCAGGGTCACGTCACGGGCGCCCGGGAAACCGAGATAGTGCAATCCCTCCCGGCTGTCGCCGCCCGCTTTCACCGTTCGAGTGATGCTTGTATCGAAGCGTACTGCCTGGGGTGTATCGACTGTAGCCGTGGTACTGCACCAGAAGCTCGCTGCGTCAGGGAACTGGGCACAGGGGGTGGTGTTGATAAACTTGGCTCCCCCCGCCTCATAGGTCGCCGGGTTATATTCCGCCGTCACATTCAGGGTGGCGCCCTGGGCGGACCAGCCGATCAACAGGGCCAGCCACCAACCACAACGCATCATCTGCACTCTCATTATCGACTCCTGTTCGAGGGCCTATTGGCTGGCCCAGATTTCGGGGCTGCACACCAGATCCCCCAGCAACAACAGATCCTGCTGGCGCTCGGTACGGGCCGTATCCAGCGCCAGGTCGCACTGCTGTGCCCCATGGAATTCCACCTGCAAGCTGGGGTTTCGCTCGCTCATCTCTACCGCAAAGAAACCATCGGCCTCACTGACGGTACGCCCCGCGTGGTTGACCACCATGGCTCCCTTGAGCGGTGTCCCCTGCCCATCCAGCAGGCGACCTATCACTGTCACCGTCTTCATCACCCGCACCCTGTGATAGGCGACTCCCCCCTTGTTGAGGTGATAGGGCAACAGGTTGGGGCGGATGGTCACCGATGGCGACTCGGCGCCCGCCATGTCCAGCTGCACGGCGCCGCCGCGATAGGCGGTGACGGGCACCAGATTGCGGCCGGGGCGCAGCACCACATTCCCCCCCTGATCGTCATCCGCGCGCAGGGCAAGCTCGGGAAGGTCGGACTCCAGATCCACTATCATGCCCGCCTCATACCCCTGGGATTGACCGGTCAGGATCAGGCTGCCCTCATCGCCAAAGGCCAGGGTGCTGTCGAGATTGAGCCCGCCACTCAAGGCCCGGTTGTAGGAAGAAGAGAGCAGGTGGGCGTCGCCACTGGCGAGCGCCCCCAGAAAGCGGGCATGGCCCGCCATCCCGACCCCATAGCTGTCTGTGGTCAGGTTGGCCCCGACACTCTGCAAGGCGCCCCACTCCAACCACTGCTGGTAGCCGAGGGAGGCGTTGCGCTCTTGCCCGCCGGAGCGGGAGGTCCGGCTGCCAAGGCCGATGGCAAGCTGGCTGCGCTCTCCCCCCAGGTTCATGCTCAGGGAGAGCATACCGCCCCTGTCCCGCGCATTGTCGGTGCTGATGCTGCCCGGGCGGTCGAACACCGTCAGGTTCCAGCTCACCCCCTGGCCGAGCAACTCGCCGTTGTAACGCCAGCCCAGATCGGCCCCCAGCCCCTGCCCCTCCCGGTGCGCCAGATAGAGGTTGGCGGAGTGATGCTCATCGAGTCGCTGCTGCAACGACAGGTTGCTCTGGGCAAGGTCACGCGCCTCCCCCTCCCGCAGCCCCTGATAGCGCTGCTGCTGATGACTGAGCACCAGGCTGCCATCCCCATAGTGATAGAGCGCCTGCAGATCGAAGCCGGTACCCAGCCCCTGGGTCGCCATCAGGTTGCCAAACAGCCGCCACTGGTTGCCCGGGCTCCAGTCCGCCGAAAGACCATGCTGCCAGCCCTGGTCTATGTACTGGCTGGACGCCCCCAGGATCACCGAGGGGGTGAGCAGGTGGTTGAGCATGACGCCGCCACTCGTGCTCTCGGGGCGCTTCTCTTCCCAGTCGCTGAGCAGCCGGGTCTGCTGGCCCAGAAACAGGTTGAAGCGCCAGGTCTCCTCCGGGTTTTGCCAGTTGCCCGGCTTGTAGATCATCTCCCGCCGCCGCTCTGTGACCTGGCCATCTTCCAGCACCCGCAGCTCCACCTCGTAGATGCCGGTGGGCAGCACCCGGGTATCCAGGGCCTGCAGCCCCGAGCCCACCTGCTGGGAGTTGATGAGCAAGCCATCCTTGTAGATCTCGACCATGCCGGGCCGACTCGGGGTGACATAGAGCGGGACTGTGCTGGCCTTGCCCTGCTCCACCAGCAGGGTGTCCGAATCCCCCAGCATGACCCCGAGCACGGTCGGCGTACCGCCGCCAAACTGGGCAGGCTGGCGCACCAGCCCCTGGGCATAGGGGGAGAAATAGCCCAGCCGGTAGAAGCGCCCCTCCCCCTCATGCTCGGCATAGAGCTGCTGCACATGGTGCTGGGCAGGCTGGCCGGAAAACTGGCTCAGCTCCCCTTCCAGCAAGGGGGTCCACTGGCCGAGGCTACCCTGGGCCGTCAGGTTGTAGCGGCCGCTGCGCTGCTCTTCCTCCCCCAGGGTCAGGTTCAGCTGATGGCGCATCAGGGCGCCATAGCTGCCCGCGGCAGGCAAGTGGTGGTAGCGGACCTGCTGTGATCCGCTCTCCACCCGGGTAGTCAGCACCGAGAGCTGGGAGTTTTCCAGGCTGTACTCCAGGGCCAGCACGCCATTGGCGCACTCGCCCTGGCACGGGCCCAGACGGTGAGGCACGGCCAGCACCTCGACCCAGCGCTGGCGTGTGCGCTCGTCCAGCTCACTCTCGTGGCCGTCGGTCAGGGTCAGCAGTTGCACGCTGGTGTCTTTGCCCAGCACTATCTCGCCCTCCCCCAGCAGTTGCCCATCCACCAGGATGCGCACCGCCAGCGGGACGTCGAAGAAGTGATCGGCAAAGCCATCAGGCAAGTCCTGGGCTTGTTGCAACACATCGAGGGGCTGGGTGGCGCGACCCTCAGTCGCCCAGGCAGGCTGGACCAGCAGGGCCAGCGCCAGCAGGAAAGAGAAATAGGGCACGGGTCATCTCACTCTTGGCATCAGCGCAAACAAAAAAGGCTCCCCCGATACAGGGAGCCGAACTTAATCGCCGTCATTTGCTTAGGGCTTTTTGGGCGCTTCCGATTCAAACATCATGTTCACCACACCCTGATAATTGCCGGGCTGATAGCCGGCCACAGGGGCGTCGGCGGGGATCACTTCCAGTCCCAGCAACTTGCCGGTCTTGGCATCCTCTGCCTTCATCACCTCGACGGAGGTGGTCGACAGGGCGACACCACCCACCTTGACGGTCAGGGGAATGTTGTCGTTGCCGCTGGCCATCACGGCCGGGTTGGTCAGGTAGCCGGTGATGGCGCCTATGGTGCTCTTGGCATCCAGCTGCTTGCTCAGCGTGTCCAGCTTCTTGGTGTAGGGGTTGTAGGCCAGCTTCTGCGGCGTGCTCATCCAGTTGTCACCACCGGTCGGCTGCACATAGAAGGCCTCGCTCGGGATCTGGGCGGTCACTGTGACCTGATGTTCAATGCGTTCTGCCGCCATCAGATGGGCCGATACCAGCATCGCCAGGGGCGCAACAATCCATACTTTCATTACTCTCTCCTCGGTCATAAACAAGAAACATCAGTGTCCAATCACCATGTTTCTACTCTGGTCACCCTCAATCAGCACAAAGCGATAGAGGTGATCTTTCTGTTTCAAAAGTTGCTTCTTCATGTTCGGCAACAGATGAATTTTTCCTGGTGTTGAACAGTTTTTTGCACGTCCATCACACTCCTCGAAAAAGTCCAGCACTATGGTGGCATTGCCGTTATTCACGACTGTGGTCATGGTGTCGGTCTCTATCAATTTCGTATCAAAGCGAGTCTCTTTCGGCATGACAAAAATAATGGCGCCGAATCCGGTCAATATATTTACGCCGGCAGAGACTTGTTGCTGACCATCAATACTCTGGTCATCCATATCGAATCCATCCTCTTTCCTGGGCAGCACGGGAATAAAGCGAACCCTGAAATAGCGCTCCTTGTCCCGCGCCCCCATATAGAGCAAGCGGGTAGCCTGCACCCCCTTGGCCGGGATGATCAGGCGCGAAGGGCTGGCGATCAGGGCCCTGTTGCCTTCGGTCAGCTCCGCCGACTCACGGGGCTGGCCGGTGCCGTCATAGGTGATTTCGTGAATGGCCACCTTGACGAAGGCGGTGATGTCGCCCTGATTTCTGATCCGTTTCAAATAAGTGCCCTGCTGACCGGGCATATAGTCATAAAGGGTGCCTATGCTGATTTCGGCCGATGCCATTACATTGCCACTGAGTATCAGCAACAAGATAAAAAATATGTTTCTCATCTTTATTCCAGACTGATTTTATTGCGACATTACGACGCTATTTCTTCTCTTGAACAAGCTATTAACGAGCCGTTTCAATATCACTGTGGCCAGTTTATGCAGCACGCAGGGGGATGTTAATCGGAATAGTCCTATATTGAATTTCAGGTGGCAGGCTCATTATCAGACAATTCCTACATCGGCTGGATGACTGCGCCCTGTATTATGCGCAGCCATATTCGTCTATCAGGTGAGTGCCATGTTTGCGTTCAAAGAAGAGTATCCGATGAGTGCCATGGCAACGATGGCCATGGCGGATGTCGCCGTTCCCTTTTACCAGCCGATCATAGGTCGGGACCGTCAGGTCAAGGGGTATGAGGCGCTGGCCAGACGCTGGGATCCGGTGGCCCAGTGTTACAAAGGCATCGATTTTGCCTCCCTCAGCCAGGACGAGTCCCTGCACCTGGATATCGTCATGCTCAGGGCCATCATGCGCGACCTGCCCGTGCTCGCGCAAAAAGGCCCCTATACGCTCTCCATCAACCTCAATCCGGCGCTCTCCAGCCCCACCTATCGCAACCTGCTGTTGCTGGTGCTGCTCCAGGCCCGCAAGCTGGGGATCGACATCTGGTTCGAGGTGCTGGAATACGCCCGGCTGGAGAGCCGCTACAGGGAGCTGATTGAGGTGCTGCGCGCCCATGGCGCCCACATCGCCTGCGATGACTTCGGCTCTCTGGAGTGCAACTTTCAGCGCCTGATGGCCCTGCCCTACGAGGTCGTCAAGCTGGACCGATCCCTGCTGCTGCAGGCGGCGCGCACCGCTCACGCCTTCAAGATGCTGGTGGGTCTGGTGGCCTACCTGCAGCGACTCGGCATGGCCGTGGTGTGCGAAGGGGTGGAGACCCAGACCCATGTCGAGATAGCGAACCGCCTCGGCTGCGACTATCAGCAGGGTTACGCCTACGCCATGCCCTCCCCCCTCTCCCGCTGGTCCTAGGCACCCGGGACCAGAGGGTCAACCGCGCTCCTCTTGCCCTCGCGCTTATCCAGAACGGCGCAGGCCCGGGCCAGCACCCAGCTGTCAGGGCCAGGCTGCCGGCTCGTCCCGCCGCCCTCCTCTTCTTCAGGCTGTGAATGGACTCACACTTTGGCTCATTCAGAGCCCGTTTCAGATCTGCATCTCTATAATGGGCCCGCCTGGGCCTCTTCGGCGCCCTGGCATAACCTGTTGATGCTACGGAATATTACAATGAAAAATAGCCACAAGACCCTGCTCGCCGCTGCCATTTCCCTCGGATTGATGGCAGGCTGTCACAGCAACAATGACTCCAAGGCCCCCGATCCCATGGTTCGCTTCGCTACCTTCAACCTCTCCTTCGATCGCACCGCCCCCGGCATGCTCTCCGGCGAACTGGCGCTGGACCGCTCCGCCCAGGACGCACTGCTGGCCCGCCTCGCCGACGGCACCTTGAGCGGCGCAGAGAAGACCAGAGCCCTCGACGTGCAGCAGATCCGCAATATCGCCGAGATAGTGCAGCGCACCCGGCCGGACGTCTTCCTGCTCAACGAGTTCGACAACGACGGCAAGGGTGAGAGCACAGCCGATCTCAAGGCCTTCAACGACAACTACCTGGCCCATGCCCAGCACGGCGAGGTGCAGGCCATCAGCTACCCTGTGATGCAGAATTTCGCCACCAACACAGGGCTGATGAGCGGCTATGACCTCAATCTGGATGGCAAGCGCAACAGCGGGCCGGACGACGCCTGGGGCTTTGGCAACTACCACGGCCAGTACGCCTTCGCCCTGATGTCGAAGTATCCCATCGATACCAAGCAGATCCGCACCTTCCAAAAATTCAAGTGGAAGGACATGCCGGGCGAGACGAACCCCGTCATCGACGACTGCAACAACCCCAGGGCGCCGATCCCGGCGGGTCGCCAGTGCGGCGAACCCTGGTATGACGACGCCGCCTGGGCGCAGTTCCCGCTCTCCTCCAAGAACCACGCGGACGTGCCGGTGCGCATCAAGCGCGGCAACAAGGAGGAGGTGATCCACTTCCTCATCTCCCACCCGACGCCCCCCATCTTTGGCAATGCGGCGCGCCACAACGTCAAGCACAACAGGGCCGAGGTCGCCTTCTGGCAGGACTATGTGGAGAGCGCCAGCTACATGGTGGACGACGCCGGCAAGGCGGGCGGCCTGCCACAGGGTGCCCGCTTCGTCATCGCCGGGGATCTCAACGCCGATCCGCAAGCAGGCGATGGGGATCTCAGTGCCATCCAGGACTTGCACAACCATGTGCTGGTCAATCAGGCGGTCACCAACGGCGCCCTGATCCCGGTGAGCCAGGGGGGCCCCGAGTGCCTCGCCAGCCAGCCGGACCTGTGCAAGCGCAACAACAACCGCACCACCCCGGAGCGCATCACCAGCAGCAGCGGCCTGCAGCTCGATCACCTGATCCCCTCAGCCAACCTCAATGCCATCGCCTCTGGGGTGTTCTGGCCCGCCAGCTTCGAGCCGGGCTACCACCTGGTGTATGACGCACAGCGCGGCATCGCCAAGGGGGTCAGCTCGGATCACCGCCTGGTGTGGGTGGACTTCGAACTGGACCAGTGATGTTCAGGATCACGCAATGAAAAGCGGGGCCATGATGGCCCCGCTTTTTATTTTTGCCTCTGGCGCTACACCAGCTTCTCCACCCGGGCCGGCAAGCCCTGGCGCGCCGAGGAGCCGATGGCCCAGTCCACCAGGGGGTAGCGGCCGTGGCGACTGGGATCCAGCACCGCCAGATCGTTGAGGTTCACCCCGGCGCCGCGCAGGGCACTGGCCACCACCTCCTTACCGTCGACCCAATGCGCCCTCGCCCCCAGCTCCTTGTGACCGAAGCCGTGCTCGATGGCGATGGCATCTTCCTGCACCCCGGCCACGCACTCCGCCAGCCCGATCACGCTGCCATTGGGGGTGCTGACCCGCACCCTGTCCCCGCTCACTATGCCAAGGCGCGCCGCCGTCTGCGCATTGAGCCGCACCCCGTTGCTGGGGTGCACCTGACGCAGGCGATCCGAGCCTATGCTCATGGAGCTCATGGTGTGGGACTTGTAGCTGGTCAGCAGCAGGGGCCACTGGGCCGGCTTGAACGCCTCGTTGAGCGGCGTGCCATCCGCGAGCTGGGGGCGGAAGAAGCGCGGGGTGCCGCTCAAGTATTGGCCGCTCTGGCTGTGGCGCCGGCTACCCACCGCCGGGTTCCACAGCATCAACGGCTTGGGCCAGCGCTTGCTCGGCTGACCCGACTCATCGCGTCCCTTGGCCACCGGCTCGAAGCGCCCACCGCGGGCGAAGAGGTAGGCGGCGCGGCCCGCCTCCTCCGCACTCAGGGTGGCGTTCAGCACCGGCATGATGCGTTCCACCCCGGACCAGGCGAGATCCTCAGACCCGATGGGAGGCACAGGCTCGCCGAGATAGGCCACGTTGGCCGCCCCGTAGAGGGAGAAGTCCGCCGCCTTGTTCAGGGCGTGCAGCTTGCCATCCGCCCCCTTCAGGGCCCCCTCGCCAAAGCCCGGCAACCCCAGGCGCGTCGCCACGGCGATGAAGAAGGACTCCATGCAGACCGGATCCCCCGAGGCTGTCTTGGCGACTCTTGGCTCCACCACGGGCCAGCGGCCGGTGGAGACCTTGGTCATGACCCCGTGCCAGGCGGTGGCCCAGCCCCAGGACTCGTAGGTCAGGGTGTCAGGCACTATGTAATCCGACAGCGCCGAGGATTCGTTGATGAAGCTGTCGATGCTGACAAAGAGCGGCAGCACGCCCGGGTCCTTGAGCTGCTCGCCTATGGCATGGCTGAGCCCCGCCTGACCGTAGAGGGGGTTGCCCATGTGGTTGATCCAGGCCTTGGCGCGATAGGGATAACCGCTCACCGCCGCGGTCAGGTGCTCGCCGAGCAGGGGGCCGGAGAGTGGGAACCAGGGCTCGTGGGCCGGATAGGGGTTCTGCCCCGCCTCTTTCTTGCGGCGATATTCCGAGGTCTGCTCGTAGGGGAACTTGGAGCGCGACAGGAAGACCCCGGCGGGTTTGACCATGCCGGGGAAGCTCGCCAGATCGTAGCGCGGCCCGGCCCCGAAGGGGTCGAACTTGCCGCCGCTCGCCACGGCGCCGCCCCGGGCGTTGAGGTTCCCTATCATGGCGTTGAGCATCATGATGGCCCAGGCCGAATAGAAGCCGTTGGCGCTCATGGTGCCGCCATGGGTGATCACCGCCGCCCGGGTGCCGTGGCTGGTGAACTCCCGCGCCAGCTCGACGATGTCGTCCACCGGCACGGCGCACTCGGCGCTGTATTGCTCGAGAGAGTGCTCCCGGCTCGCCTCGGCCAGCAGCTGGAAGCTGCTCTTGACCGTGAACTCCCCCTTGGGGCTCTGAATGGGGCGATCCACCCAGAGCCGGGCCCGCTCACACTGGCCTGCGGGTCTCGGCTCGTCGCTCCCCTCCTCGACCACCAGCACCGCATCCCCCTCGCCATAGGGCTCACCGCCATAAGGCAGCCCCAGATCGCTGGCGTGCAGCATCTGGCCGAAGCGGGGGTGGGACTCGTCGCAGACAACCAGATGGCTGGCGTTGCAAAAGCCGCGATAGCCGGCCCGCTCGGCAGCAGCGGCATGGGGTGCTGCCAGGAAGGGCTCGGCGTAGCGCTCGTTGTCGATGATCCAGCGCAGCATGGCCATGGCCAGGGCCGAGTCCGTGGCGGGCCGGATGGGCAGCCAGCGGTTGGCGGGGGCGGACGGCAGGTTCACCGTGTTCGGCAGGCTGGGGGCCACCACCACGTAGGAGAACGGCTTGTCCTGCCGCGCCCGCCCCGCCGCCAGCTGGCGGGACTGGCGTTTGAAGGGGTTGCCGGACTGCTGGGGGGAGGTGCCCATGAACAGCAGGAAGTCGCTCTCGTCCCAGTCAGGCTTGAGGTGGGCGTTCTTCTCCAGATCGTCCAGCAGGGCGCCGGCCCCGACCCGGAACGACAGGCCGCAGTAGGCGCCGTGGTTCGCGAAATTGCGGGTGCCGAAGCTGTTGAAGGTGAAGCGCTTGATGAAGGCGTCGCGCCCCTCGTCCGAGGCGTTGCTCACCAGCAGTTGGTTGGCCCTGGGGCCATATTCCGGGTTCGCCGGGTCCAGCGGCTCGGCGAGGTTGCGGATGGCTCTGAGCCCCTCCACTTTCCCCTCCCCGAACAGGTCACCCCCCTCCACCACCTCCTCGATCAGCTGCTCGAACGGGATGCTCTGCCAGCGGCCGCTGCCGCGGGGGCCGACTCGCTTGAGGCAGCGGGTGACCCTGTGGGGGCTGTCGAGCTGCTCCAGCATGGCGTTGCCCCGGGCGCAGGCGGTGGAGCGCCCCTCCAGCCCCCCTTCCTGATAGCCGCTGGTCGCGAGCAGCGCCTGCTTGATCGGCGTCTTGAAGTCGATGTGATGCAGGGCCGAGAGGGGGTGATAGGGGTTGCCCAGGATGCGCACTATCCTGTCGCTCTCGTTGTCGATGCGGGCCCGCACCCCGCACAGGGTCCAGCAGCCGAGGCACATGGTGTTGGCGAGGCGCTGATCCGGGTTGGGATGAAGCTCCCCCTGCCCATCGACCCTGTACTCCACGGCGAGCGAGTTGCCGTGAATGGGATCCCGGGTCGGCTTGCCGGAGCTGCCGGTGGCCAGGCCGCTTGCCACCTGCTTGAGGGTGTCGCTGTAACCGGCCACGAAGAGCCCTGTGCCCCCGGCGATGGCGGCCCCTTTGAGAAACTTGCGTTTGCTGTGATCCATCAGAGTGCCTCGCGAGTGGAATGGGGGTTGGCTGCCTGGGTGGCAGAGGAAGTGGTGACGGATGGCAGAGCCGGAGCGCGCACCAGCTCGGAGAGCGCCACCAGCAGGACCAGCAGCAGGCCGAAGGTGCCGAGGATGCCGAGCACCCCGGCCGGTCCCCAGGCGATGTCGTAGAGATAGACCCCGGCACCGTATTTCGGGACCAGCTGCCCCTGGATGAGCACCAGCCAGCGCAGGCCCCACACCAGGTGCAGTGCCAGCAGCCCCAGGCCCCAGGTTTGCAGGCGGGGGGAGAGTCTTGCTCCAGCCAGCAGCAGCAGGCCGAGCAGCCCCAGGGTCAGCAGCAGCCAGTGGGCCGCCAGCCGCCAGCTGGGATCCAGCCGATAGAGGGCACTCGCCTCAGCCGCCGAGGCGCCGCCAGACAGGGCCCAGCCCAGCAGGGAGAGGGCGAGCAGTGCCAGGGTCGGGCGGATCTGGCGCAGCAGCCCCGCCTCAATCGCCTGCTGCCAGCCAGCCAGCAGGCGATTGAGCAGCAGCAGGGCGCTCTGGGCCGCCAGCAGGGCGCTCAGCGCCAGCAGCCAGGGCAACCAGGGGGTATGCCAGAGCGGGCGTGCCTGCACCGCCATGGTCTCGAGCCCGGTGTAGAGGGCGATGCTGAGACCGCTCAAGGCAGCCACCACCGCAAGGGGCCTCAGCCACGCATCGCCGGACCAGGATCCCAGGCAGAGCAACCGCGCCAGGGCGGCCACCCTGTCATGCTCCTCGCCGCGCCTGGCCAGGGCGGGCCTGAGCAGCAGCCAGCCGAGCAGCATGGAGATCAGGCTGAACAGGGGCAGCAGGTAGGCGCCATACCACATGATGGAGGTGAAGCGGGTCTGGGCGTAGAAGTGCCAGGCCCGGGCCGGCTGGTGCAGATCCGCGGTCAGGGCGATGGGGGCCACCAGGCCAGCTGCCACCATCAGCACGGCGGCCAGGGTCTGCAGCCGCGGGTCCTGCGCCTTGCGCCACAGATCAAAGGCGCCGAGCCAGAGGGCACCGTAGGCGAGGCCGATGAGGAAGAAATATTGCACCGCCCAGGGCAGCCAGGTGATGGGTTGATCCGGGGCCAGCAGTTCATGAATGGTCATGGGCTATCTCCTTGCCGTCGTCGCCGAGCAGGGTGCGCTGCGGCGGATGGCCGTCGATCTTGCTGACGAAGGCCTCGTCCATCCCGAGATAGAAGACCCGCGGCTGGGTATGGGCCTCGGGCTTGAGCACCTTGATGGCGGGCTCGTATTCCCGCAGCAGCCGGCTGATCCGGCTTTTCGGGTCGCTTAAGTCCCCTATGATGCGCGCCTCGCCGACGCAGCTCTCCACGCAGGCGGGCAAGAGTCCCGCCTCCAGCCGGTGGGCGCAGAAGGTGCACTTGTCGGCGGTGTTGGTCTCGTGGTTGATGAAGCGGGCGTCATAGGGGCAGGCCTGCACGCAGTAGCCGCAGCCGACGCACCAGTCGTTGTTGACCACGACGATGCCGTCGTCGCGCTGGAAGGTGGCCCCCGTGGGGCAGACATCGAGGCAGGCGGGCTCGGCGCAGTGGTTGCACAACCTCGGCAGCATCAAGAGGGAGGCGGGAGCCTCGAGGGCCGCCACGTCGCTCACCTCGTACTGGCTCACCGTGGTGCGAAACTGGCCGAGGGGAGGCTGGTTTTCCATGGTGCAGGCCACGGTGCAGGCCTGGCAACCGACGCAGCGGCGCAAGTCGATCAGCATGCCGTAGCGCTTGCGCCCGTCCCCGCGACTGATGGCCGCCCGCCCATTGCGGGGAACGGGGACGGACTGGGCCTGAGTCACGGGGATCAGGGCCACCCCTGCGGTGAGGGCGGCGATCCCGGATAACAATCGGCGCTTGCTAAGCTCCATGGCGTCTTTCCTTCTGCTGAGCTGGCTTCCCCGAAAGGGGGTTGGGCCGATTGTCCGCAACGCAGGAAGTCGCCTCTATTGTGGTTTTCCACATACCGGGAGCCGGGTTGATCCAGCGCAATAAAACCGGCCCCATAACAGCCAAACTGTGACCAAAGCCCCATTCGTCGCCCATCACGGCGCCAGGGCGGCCCAGCACATCGCCCCGGTGATAGACTGGCCTCCCCATCAGCCGCCCAAGGAGAGCGCCCTGTTCCGTCACGCCCCCTCATCGCCCGCCCGCAACTCCCTGCCGACCCTGTTGCTCTGGCTCTGGCTCGCCCCCGCCCTGGCAGGATCTGTGCCGCCCCAGGCAGAGTCGGCGCTGGCCCGGAGCGAGCCGGTCCGCATAGGGGTGCTGGCGACCCGCGGCCCGGCACTGGCCAGGGCACAGTGGCAGCCGCTGATGGCGTGGCTGGACGAGCGCGTGCCAGCGCGGCGCTTCGCGCTGGTGCCCCTGGAGCTCGATGCGCTGGCCGAGGCCGTCGCGCAAAGCAGGCTCGACTTTGTCATCACCAACCCGGGCCAGTCGGTGAGCCTGGCGCGCCAGTATCCACTGGCCTGGCTCGCCACCCTCAAGAGCCCGGCGGGGGGTGACAACCTCGCCATAGGCGCCGCCCTGGTGGTACGCGCCCATGCCCCCTACCTGCACTGGCAGGATCTCGAGGGGCAGCCGGTCGCCGCCGTGTCGGAAAACGCCTTCGGCGGCTACCTCGCCTACCGCTTCGAGGCAGACGAGCAGGGGATCAGGCTGGAGCACTTCTTCTCCGCCGTGCGCTTCACCGGCTTCCCGCTGGACAGGCTCATCGAGCAGCTGGCGGCAGGGGACGTCGCCGCCGCCATAGTGCCGGTCTGCCAGCTGGAGCGCATGGTGCGGGAGGGCAAGGTCACCGCCTCGGATTTTCGGGTGCTGGACAACCAGGCACCGGCGGGCTTTGGCTGCCAGAGCTCGACCAGGCTCTACCCGAACTGGGCCTTCGCCCAGACGGAGCAGGCCTCCCCTGCGCTCGCCCTGGCGGTGACGCGAGCGCTGTTCGACCTGCCCGCACACAGCGAGGCGGCCATGGCCGCCGATTCGGCGGGCTGGACAGTGCCCACCAGCCAGCTCGCCATCGACCGCCTGCTCAAGGCGCTGGATCGCCACCCCCTGCAGGGCCCCTGGTGGCAATCGGCCTGGCACTGGCTGCGCCAGCATCAGCAGTGGGGCTGGGGCGCCCTGGCGCTGGTGCTGCTGCTCGGCGGTCACCACCTGCTGCTGCAACGGCTGTTCAACCGCAGCCAGCGCCGACTGCTCGCCACCCGCCAGCAACTCGAGGAGAAGGGGCGCCAGCTCGAGCAGGCCAGACGCCTCGCCGAACTCGGTGAACTCGGCGCCAACGTGGCCCACGAGATCAACCAGCCTCTCACCGCCATCGCCAACTACAGCCAGGGTGCCCTGCTGCGCCTGGCGAGGCAGGGGCAGGATCCCTCCCAGGAACCCCTGCGCCAGGCCCTGGAGCAGATCGGTCTGCAAGTCCAGCGCATCACCCAGACCGTCAACCGGCTGAGATCCCGGCTGCAGAAGCGCCCCCGCCAAGCCGGGCCCACTGACCTGGTCGCCCTGGTGGAGGGGCTGCAACCCCTGCTCGGTCAGATGCTGGCACCCCTCGGTGTCACCTTCACCCTGCGCTGGCAGGGGCAGCCGCGCCTGCTCCCCCTGGATGGCACCGGGGTGGAGCAGTTGCTGATGAACCTCATCAAGAATGGCGCCGAGAGCGCGGCCCGAACGGACGGCCCAGCGGCGCAAAGGGCTGAGCCGGGCCGGGTCGAGCTGCTTGTCACCTTCGAGGCGGAGCTATTGGTCCTGGAGATCCGCGACAACGGCCCCGGCCTGAGGATGCCAGAGGCCTGGCTGCAGCAGGCGTTTCACAGCGACAAGGACGATGGCATGGGGCTGGGGCTCGCCATCTGCCGGGACGTGGTCGAGTGTCATCGCGGCCAGCTCGCCTTGAGCAACCTGAGCCCCCATGGCTGCCTGGCCCGGGTGACCCTGCCCGCCCCTCGGCAGCGGCTTGGGGCCGCGTCCCCTCTCAATCCAAGGAGCTGATATGCAGTCCACTGACCGCCCTCCCCTCTATCTGGTCGATGACGACCAGGCCGTGCTCGACTCCCTGCGTTTCATGCTGGAGAGCTGCGACGAGCGGCCGCTGCACTGCTTTGCCGACGGCGAGCGCTTCCTGGCCGAGGTCGATCTGCGCCTGCCCGCCTGCCTCATCCTGGATTGCCGCATGCCGGGGCTGTCGGGCCCCGAGGTGCAGCAGCGGCTGAAGGCGGCCCAGAGCCCCATCGCCATCCTGTTTCTCACCGGCCACGGGGAGGTGCCCCTGGCGGTGGAGTCCCTCAAGCAGGGGGCGGTGGATTTCTTGCAAAAGCCGGTGCAGCTTGCCCCTCTGCTCGCCGCCATGGCGCGGGCCGAACAGGCGACGCAGAGTGCGGCCACCCGTTTCGCCCAACTGGCCGCCTATCAGCGGCTCACCCCCCGCGAGCACCAGCTGTTGCAGCTCATCGCCCGGGGTCACAAGAACCAGCAGATAGCGCAGGATCTCTGCATCTCGGTGCGCACCGTCGAGGTGTGCCGCGCCAGCCTGATGAAGCGCCTCGAGGCGGGCTCACTGGCCGAGCTGATGCTGCTCTATGCGGCGGTCAACGGGCAGCCCTGACTCGCCCACGCCATGGGCAAACCACAACCCCGGGACACAAAACGCGGCGAGATCACACACTTGGTACCGTCTTGGGGGTAGAGTAGCCCCTTCCCTTTATCAGGACAGACCGAGGTCCTGCGCATTATTTCGAGGAGACATCATGGAACTGCTTCTGCTTAGCAACGGCAAAACCACAGAACACCCGGGCCTGCTCGGCTGGGCCCGCGACCGGGTGCAGACCCTGCTCGCCCGCAAACAGGTCAAGCGCATCCTGCTCATACCCTATGCGGTGATCCGCAGCGACTGGGATGCCCGCGCCCAGGATCTCACCGAGAGCCTGGGGGTGGAGACCATCAGCATCCACCAGTTCGACGATCCCGTGGCGGCCATCAATCAGGCAGACGCCATCTTCATCAGCGGCGGCAACACCTGGCGCCTGAACCAGCTGCTGCACGAATACGGCCTGGTGGTGCCCATACAACGCGCCGTGCGCGAACGGGGCGTGCCCTATGTGGGCTGGAGCGCAGGCTGCAACGTGGCGACTCCGAGCATACGCACCACCAACGACATGCCGGTGTGCAGCGCCGCCGTGCTGCCGGCGCTGGGCCTGTTCCCGCTGCAGATCAATCCCCACTATCTGGACGCCAGCATCAGTGGCCACATGGGGGAGACCCGGGACGAGCGGCTCGCCGAGTTCTGCGCCATCAACCCGAGCGAGTTCGTGGTGGCCCTGCGCGAAGCCAGCCTGCTGCAGATCAGCGGCGAGAGCGGCGGCGAGACAGTCGAGTACTGGAGCGTGCGCGGCGAGGGCTTCAAGATCTTCAAGCACGGTGAGGCGATCCAAGAGCATGAGGACGCCGCCCCCCTGGCCGCCCTCACCCCCTTCACCCCCAAGATCTGAGTCAGGGGCGCTGCAATGAAAAGAGGGATGGCCAAGGCCATCCCTCTTTCGTTTGCCCGCTCGCGCCGGGGTGATGCCCTACTCCAGGATCGCCAGCGCCTCCTTGCCGCCGCGTTTGGGGGCCTTTAGCAGCAACACCAGCGGAATGGCGCACAGGCTGACCCACATCATCAGACGGAAGTCCTGCAGGTAGGCGAGCAGGCTGGCCTGGCGGGTCACCTCGCCGTTGAGCATGGCGAGCCCCTTGGGGGTGATCAGCGCCGCCGTCCCCATCCCCTGCTGCAGACCGGCATTGAAGGGATTGATGTAGGAGGCGAACACCTCGTGGTTCATCTGGGTGCGCTGGGCCAGGTAGGTGATCACCACCGAGATGCCGATGCTGCTGCCGATGTTGCGCACCAGGCTGAACAGCGCCGTGCCCTCGTTGCGGAAGCGCGGCGCCAGGGTCGCGAAAGTGATGGTGGAGAGCGGCACGAAGATGAAGCCGAGCCCCAGCCCCTGGACTATGCCGGTGCGCACTATGTCCCAGCTGCCGATGTCGGTGTTGAACAGGGTCATCTCCCACATGGAGAAGCTGGTGAGCAGCAGCCCAAGCAGGATCAGGATGCGCACATCCACCCGACCCGACAGCCTGCCCACCAGCATCATGGCGAACATGGTGCCGACCCCGCGCGGTGCCAGCAGGTAGCCGACGTCGATCACCGGGTAGCCCATCAGCCCCTGCATGAAGGGGGGCAGCAGCGTCATGGTCGCCAGCAGTATGATGCCGACGATGAAGATGAACACCAGGCCCACGCTGAAGTTGCGATCCTTGAACAGGGCCGGCTCTATGTAGGGATGGGGGTGGGTGAAGATGTGCACCACGAAGAGATAGAACGCCATCACCATCATGACGGTCTCGATGACTATCTCCCGGCTGGCGAACCAGTTCTGGGACTCCCCTCTGTCCAGCGCCATCTGCAACGCCCCTATGCCCAGGCTCAGCAGGGCGAAGCCCAGCAGATCGAAGCGGCGACTGGCGTCTATCCTGGTCTCCTCGATGAAGGCGGCAAGCCCGAACCAGGCCAGCAGACCGAACGGCAGATTGATGTAGAAGACCCAGCGCCAGTTGTAGTACTC
This sequence comes from Aeromonas sp. EU05-FHT14A05, assembly GCF_058791175.1. Taxonomy (NCBI): domain Bacteria; kingdom Pseudomonadati; phylum Pseudomonadota; class Gammaproteobacteria; order Aeromonadales; family Aeromonadaceae; genus Aeromonas; species Aeromonas sp. EU05-FHT14A05. The sequence goes on from NZ_JBYTDH010000011.1 coordinate 22,029, forward strand.
GGTGAGCCAGCCCCCCAGCGACGGGCCCAGGATGGGGCCCACCATGACCCCTATGCCCCACATCGCCATGGCGGAGCCGTGCTTCTCCGGCGGATAGGTGTCGAGCAGCACCGCCTGGGAGAGGGGCACCAGGCTGGCGCCGAAGATCCCCTGCAGCAGGCGGAACAGCACTATCTGATCCAGGCTCTGGGCCGCGCCGCACAGCATGGAGGCGACGGTAAAGCCCGCCACCGACCACATGAACAGTCTTTTGCGGCCAATTCTTGCCGAGATAAAGCCGGTCAGTGGCATGAAGATGGCGGCCGCGACTATGTAGGAGGTGAGCACCCAGGAGATCTGATCCTGGGTCGCCCCCATGGCCCCCTGCATGTGGGGCAGGGCCACGTTGGCTATGGTGGTGTCCAGCGCCTGCATGATGGTGGCCAGCATCACCGACAGTGTGATGAAGGTGCGGCGGGAGACTTGGCCTGCCTCCTCTGTGGCTGCTGTCGTCATATCAACCTCGACCTGACAAGCCGGGCAGAGTGCGCTGGTGACCGGTATCGATTTCGGCGGTGGCGCTCAGCCCGGCGCGCAGGGTCGGCAGATCCGCCCCCTCGTCCAGCTTGATCCGCACCGCGACGCGCTGGGCTATCTTGACCCAGTTGCCGGTGGCGTTCTGGGCCGGGATCACCGAAAACTCGGAGCCGGTGGCCGGACTCAGGCTCTCCACCACCCCGTGCCAGCGGGCGTCCGGGTAGGTGTCCACGCTGATGTCGACCCGCTGGCCCGGCTGCACATGGGTCAGCTCTGTCTCGGTGAAGTTCGCCTCCACCCAGGGGGTGTCCGTCTCCACCAGCATCATGGCGGTCATGCCCACCAGGCTGTACTGGCCGGGCTTGGGCAGCTGGCTGGCGATGCCGTTGGCGGGGGCATAGATGGTGGTGCGGGCCAGATCCAGCCTGGCCTTGGCCAGACCGGCGGCGGCTTCCCGATAGGCGGGTTGCTGCTCCACCGGCAGGTTCACGTCCCCGTTCAGGGAGGCTTCGATCTTCCTGAGCCCCTCCTCCAGCGCCACCTGCTGCTGGGCAGTCTGTATGGTGAGCTGGCGGGCATCATCGTAGTTGGCGGTGGAGGTGAAGTGCCTGGCCACCAGATCCGCCTGGCGACGCTCCTCCTTCAGGGCATAGGCATGGCGAGTGCGGGCCACGTCGATCTCGGCCTGCTGACCGCGATAGCTGGTCTGCAGCGCCACCAGATCGGTGCGCACCTTGGCGAGTTCGGCCTCGGCCTTGGTCACGGCAACCCGGAAGGACTCGGGGTCCAGCTCGAACAGCGGCTGGCCGGCCTTGACCTGCTGGTTTTCGGCGACGAACACCTTGGCCACCCGGCCCAACACCTCGGTGCTGATGGGCACCTTGTCCGCCTTCACATAGGCATTGTCGGTCTCCACATAGCGTCCGCCATGAAGATAGATTGCGCCCGCCCCGACCAGGGCCAGTGCCGGTACCACCACCAGCAACAGCAGGCGGGTACGGCGCCGGTTCATCCTGGGACGGGGGGAGGAGGGTGAGTCAGTGGTCATAAAATCGCTCCGCTGTGTGTTGCGTCAAAATGAGACATCAGGGATGAGAGAGGTTGGCGCGCAGGATCTTGAGGGAGTGGCAGAGCGCGTCCGTCGCCTCCTCCCCCAACTCGCCGATGGCGCGCTGATGCACCAGATCGGACGCCTGCTTGATCATCGCCAGATAGGGGGTCGCGGCCTCGGTCAGGTAGAGCTGATAGGCCCGGCGGTCGCTGGGATCGCTGCGCCGCTCCACCAGGCCGTTCTCGGCCAGCTGATCCAGCTGGCGGGCCAGGGTGATGGGCTGGATATCCAGGCCGTCGGCCAGCTCCACCTGACGGATCCCCTCGCTGCGCGCGATATGCACCAGGGCGCGGGCCTGGGCCAGGGTCAGACAGCTGCCTTCCAGCTGCTGCTGGAACTGGCGGCGCATCAGACGCTGCACGTCACCGATCAGGAAGCCGAGGGAGTCGGGTTGTTTGTTCATAGCATGCAACCTATATAGTAAGCTTTGCTTATTATAAGCCATGAGCCGACATATGCAAGCTGGCCCCGGCCGCCGTTTGGGTTCATGCTGGGGAGCACCACCTCAACGGCAGGAGAAATGTCATGGATATCAGGATGGAGCGGGACAGTCTGGGGGAGATAGCCGTCCCGGCGGCGCGGCTCTGGGGGGCCCAGACCCAGCGCTCCCTGCACCACTTCAACATCTCGGGAGAGCGCCAGCCCATGGAGATCATCCATGCCCTCGCCCGCATCAAGTCCGCCTGCGCCAGGGTGAACCATGCCCTGGGGCTGCTGCCCGCTCGCAAGGCCCAGGCCATCATGGCCGCCGCCGACGAGGTGCTGTGCGGCCTGCACGACGCCGAGTTTCCCCTGATGGTGTGGCAGACCGGCTCAGGCACCCAGACCAACATGAACCTCAACGAGGTGCTGGCGAACCGGGCCAGCGAGCTGCTGGGCGGCGCGCGGGGAGAGGCGCGGCTGGTGCACCCCAACGACGAGGTGAACAAGAGCCAGTCCAGCAACGATGTCTTCCCGAGCGCCATGAACCTGGCGGCGGTCACCGCCATCACCGGCCAGTTGCTGCCGGCTCTCGTTACCCTGAAAAACACCCTCGCCGACAAGGCCGCCGCCTTCGACGACCTTGTCAAGATTGGCCGCACCCATTTGCAGGACGCCACCCCCCTCACCCTGGGTCAGGAGATCTCCGGCTGGGTCGCCCAGATCGCGCAGGGGGAGCGTCACCTCGCTGCCGCCCTGCCCCATCTGTGTGAGCTGGCGCTCGGCGGCACCGCTGTCGGCACCGGTCTGAACTGCCCCCCCGGCTTTGCCGAGGCGGTGGCCAACACCCTGGCCGAGCAGACCGGCTTGCCCCTGGTGAGCGCCCCCAACAAGTTCGAGGCCCTGGCGGCGAGCGATGCCCAGGTCCATGCCCATGGCGCCCTCAAGACCCTCGCGGCCAGCCTGATGAAGATCGCCAACGACGTGCGCTGGCTGGCGAGCGGCCCCCGCAGCGGGCTCGGGGAGCTCAGCATCCCGGAGAACGAACCCGGCTCCTCCATCATGCCGGGCAAGGTCAACCCGACCCAGAGCGAGGCGCTCACCATGCTCTGCGCCCAGGTGATGGGCAACGACGTGGCCATCAACATCGGCGGGGCCAGCGGCAACTTCGAGCTCAACGTGTTCAGACCCATGATCGCCTACAACTTCCTGCAGAGCGTGCGGCTCTTGGCGGACGGCATGAAGAGCTTCAACTACCACTGCGCCGTCGGCATCGCTGCGAACCGGGCGCGCATCGACGAGTTGCTGGCCCGCTCCCTGATGCTGGTGACGGCCCTCAACCCCCACATCGGCTATGACAAGGCAGCAGAGATCGCCAAGCGGGCCCACCATGAGGGGCTCAGTCTGCGGGAGGCGGCCATCGCCTCCGGCCACCTCAGCGCAGAGCAGTTCGATGCCTGGGTGGTGCCGGCCGACATGGTGGGACGGCAGCCATAAGCCATCTCAGCCCTCTGGGAGTCAGATGCCGGTGCCTGCCCAGATGGTGGGACGGCAGCCATAAGCCAAGTGGCCTTGGGCCATCTCGGCCCCCGGAAGTCCGATGTCTGGCTCCTTCCCGGCGAGATGGCGGGAAGGAACAAATAAGGCTCTGATTTGGGGCACAGATAAACAGAAGGGGCGCCGCGGCGCCCCTTCTCATTCACAGGTAAGGGCTCAGCTCTTGCTCTGGCAGTTGAACATCCAGCGGGTGCCGAACCTGTCCACCAGAGAACCGAAATAGTCGCCCCAGAACATCTCCTGCAACGGCATCTCCACCTGGCCGCCCTCCCCCAGGGCCGCAAACAGACGGTCGGTCTCGGCCCGGCTGTCCGGCTCCAGGTTGAGGTAGCTGTTGTTGCCCTGCACCAGGGTGAACCCCATGCTGGCGGGGGCGTCCGTGCCCATCAGCACGTGTCCCCCGAGGATGGCGAGCTCCACATGCATCACCAGATCGCCATCCTCCTCCGATAGAGGCGGCTGGCCCGGGCAGCCGGGGGACTCCTTGAATCTGTGGATGGGGCCGTTGAACTCGCCGCCGAACACCTCGCGGTAGAACAGGAAAGCCGCCTCCGTCTCCCGGGCAAAATTGAGATAGGTACTGACACGCGCCATGTTGATCTCCCTAGTCATTGATAGCGGATTTCGAGGCCAGCTATCAGCATAGAAGAGCCAACGCCACCCGGGTTGATCAGTACACCCGTGAGTCCACAGCGGCGGTCTTACCCGTTTCCCCATGAGTACCTGGCTGATATTTCATGAAAAAAGAGCAACCCGGATACACCAAAGGTTGCACCCAGCTGCCCATTCCAGAAACATGCATACAACCCATTAATATTTCGGTGAAAAGCTGTATCCAGCCCTATTTTCATGCTCAATCTGCCGAGCCATTTGGCATAGAAGAATTCAACAATGTAGCCAGGACATTAAAATTTCTTGCTTGAAGGTTGCACCTGGTTGCGCCATTCTCGGCAAAATTTAACCATCCGGTAATATTGTTACCTTCTAGACACAGGAAGTCCCATGGCCACTACCACCCTCGGTGTTAAACTCGATGAAGCGACCCGCGACCGTCTCAAGCAGGCCGCCCAGACCCTGGATCGCACCCCCCACTGGCTGATCAAGCAGGCGATCTTCACCTATCTGGAGCAGCTGGAGCGCGGCCTGACCCCGCCCGAGCAGTCCGGTCTGGCCGCTGCCGCCGGGGAAGAGGCCATCGAGACCCTGACCGAGCAGGGGATCCAGGTCTTCCTCGAGTTTGCCGAGAGCATCTTGCCGCAGTCCGTGCTGCGTGCCGCCATCACCTCCGCCTATCGCCGCCCCGAGACCGAGGCCGTGCCCATGCTGCTGGAGCAGGCCCGCCTGCCCAAAGAGAAGGCCGAGGCCACCCAGAAGCTCGCCATGAGCATCGCCGAGAAGCTGCGCAACCAGAAGAGCGCCAGCGGCCGTCAGGGCCTGGTGCAGGGGCTGCTGCAGGAGTTCTCCCTCTCCTCCCAGGAAGGGGTGGCCTTGATGTGTCTGGCGGAGGCGCTGCTGCGCATCCCCGACAAGGCGACCCGCGATGCCCTGATCCGCGACAAGATAAGCGGTGGCAACTGGAGCCAGCATCTGGGCCAGAGCGCCTCCCTGTTCGTCAACGCCGCCTCCTGGGGCCTGCTCATCACCGGCAAGCTGGTGGCCACCCACAACGAAGCAGGCCTCAACAGCTCCCTCAAGGGGCTGATCGGCAAGGGCGGCGAGCCGCTGATCCGCAAGGGTGTGGACATGGCGATGCGCCTGATGGGGGAGCAGTTCGTCACCGGCGAGACCATAGCCGAGGCGCTGGCGAACGCGGGCAACATGGAAAACAGGGGCTTCCGCTACTCCTACGACATGCTGGGGGAAGCGGCCCTCACCGAGGAGGACGCCAAACGCTATCTCGCCTCCTACGAGCAGGCCATCCACGCCATCGGCAAGGCCTCCCATGGCCGCGGCATCTATGAGGGCCCGGGCATCTCCATCAAGCTCTCCGCCCTGCACCCGCGCTACAGCCGCGCCCAGTACGATCGCGTCATGGAGGAGCTCTACCCCACCCTGCTGGGGCTGACCCAGCTCGCCAGGCAGTACGACATCGGCATCAACATAGACGCCGAGGAGGCCGATCGGCTGGAGATCTCCCTCGACCTGCTGGAGAAGCTCTGCTTCGACCCGTCTCTCGCGGACTGGAACGGCATCGGCTTCGTCATCCAGGCCTATCAGAAGCGCTGCCCCTATGTGATCGACTACGTCATCGATCTCGCCAAGCGCAGCCGTCACCGCCTGATGATCCGGCTGGTGAAGGGCGCCTACTGGGACAGCGAGATCAAGCGCGCCCAGCAGGACGGCCTCGAAGGCTATCCGGTCTATACCCGCAAGCCCTACACGGACGTCTCCTATCTCGCCTGCGCCCGCAAGCTGCTGGCGGTGCCCGAGTCCATCTATCCCCAGTTCGCCACACACAACGCCCATTCCCTGTCGGCCATCTACCAGCTGGCGGGGCAGAACTACTACCCGGGCCAGTACGAGTTCCAGTGCCTGCACGGCATGGGTGAGCCGCTCTACGAGCAGGTGGTCGGCAAAGTGGCCGACGGCAAGCTGGGTCGCCCCTGCCGCATCTATGCACCGGTCGGCAGCCACGAGACCCTGCTCGCCTACCTGGTGCGCCGCCTGCTGGAGAACGGGGCCAACACCTCCTTCGTCAACCGCATCGCGGACAACAGCATCTCCCTGCAGGATCTGGTGCAGGATCCGGTACAGCAGATCGAGCAGATGGCCGCCCGTGAAGGCAACCTGGGCCTGCCCCACCCGCGCATTCCCCTGCCCCGTGAGCTGTACGGCGAGGCGCGCCCGAACTCCGCCGGCCTCGACCTCGCGAACGAGCACAGACTCGGTTCTCTGTCCGCCGCCCTGCTCGCCAGCACCAACACCGTCTATCAGGCCCTGCCCATGTTGGGTACCGAGGTGCCGGCGCCGACCGAGTTCCAGCAGGTGGTCAACCCGGCGGATCACCGCGACGTCGTCGGCCAGGTGAGCGAAGCCACGGTAGAGCTGGTGGACAAGGCTCTGGCCTGCGCCCTGGCCAGCGGCCAGATCTGGCAATCCACCCCGCCGGCCGAGCGTGCCGCCGTGCTGGAGCGCGCCGCCGATCTGATGGAATCCGAGCTGCAACCCCTGATGGGCCTGCTGGTGCGCGAGTCCGGCAAGACCTTCGCCAACGCCATCGCCGAGGTGCGCGAGGCGGTGGACTTCCTGCGCTACTACGCCGCCCAGGCGCGCAACCACTTCGCCAACGAGAGTCACAGACCGCTCGGCCCCGTGGTCTGCATCAGCCCCTGGAACTTCCCGCTGGCCATCTTCAGCGGCCAGGTGTGCGCGGCGCTCGCGGCCGGCAATACGGTGCTCGCCAAGCCTGCCGAGCAGACCCCCCTGATCGCGGCGCAGGCGGTGCGCATCCTGCGTGAGGCCGGCGTCCCCGCCGGTGCGGTACAACTGCTGCCGGGCCGGGGTGAAACCGTGGGTGCGGCGCTCATCGCGGACGAACGAGTGCGCGGCGTCATGTTCACCGGCTCCACCGAGGTGGCGGGCATCATCTCCCGCAACCTGGCCGGTCGTCTCGACGCCCAGGGCCGCACCATTCCCCTCATCGCCGAGACCGGCGGCCAGAACGCCATGATCGTCGACTCTTCCGCCCTCACCGAGCAGGTGGTGATGGACGTCATCTCCTCGGCGTTCGACAGTGCCGGTCAGCGCTGCTCCGCCCTGCGGGTGCTGTGCGTGCAGGACGACGTCGCCGAGCGGGTGATCCGCATGCTCAAGGGGGCCATGGCCGAGTACAAGGTCGGCAGCCCGGAGCACCTCTCCACCGACATAGGCCCTGTCATCGACGCCGAGGCCAAGGCCAACATAGAGCGCCACATCAAGGCCATGGGGGACAAGGGTCGCCGGGTGCACCAGATTGCCCGCACCCAAGAGGGCGCCTGCAACCGCGGCACCTTCGTGCTGCCGACGCTCATCGAGCTCGACAGCCTGGACGAGCTGGGCCCGGAGGTGTTCGGCCCCGTGCTGCACCTGGTGCGCTATCCCCGTGCCAAACTCGGCGAGCTGCTCGCGCAGATCAACGACAGCGGCTACGGCCTGACCCTGGGGGTCCATACCCGGATCGACGAGACCATAGCCCAGGTGGTCAACACCGCCAAGGTCGGCAACCTCTACGTCAACCGCAACATAGTGGGCGCCGTGGTCGGGGTGCAGCCGTTCGGCGGCGAAGGGCTCTCCGGCACGGGTCCCAAGGCGGGTGGTCCGCTCTACATGTACCGTCTGCTCGGGGCACGTCCGCAGGAGGCGGTGACCAGCCAGCTTCGCCAGGAGCCGGGCGCAACCCCGCAAGCCGAGGCCGCCAAACCGGCGCTGCTGGCCTTGCGTGGCTGGGCGGGCAAGCAGGCCCCGGCACTGGTGGCCCTGTGCGATCGCTACGGCGAGCTGGCGCTGAGCGGCCTGACCCAGCTGCTGGTCGGCCCCACCGGCGAGCGCAACAGCTACAGCCTGCTGCCCCGGGAGCGGGTGCTCTGTCTGGCCGCAGACGATAAAGAAGCCAAAACGGATCTGCTGGCCCAGCTGGCGGCCTGTCTGGCAGTCGGGACAGAGGTGCTGTGGCAGGACAATGCCCAGAACCGCACCCTGCTGACCAGCCTGCCCGGCGAGGTACAGGCGCGTATCCAGCTGGTTGCGGACTGGGCCAGCAGCGAGGTCGGCTTCGATGCCCTGCTGCACCACGGTGACTCGGATCAGCTGCGGGAAGTGGCCAAGCTGGCCGCCGCCCGTGCTGGTGCCATCGTCGGCGTGCACGGCCTGCACCGTGGCGAGACCGACATCCCCCTGGAGCGACTGCTGATCGAGCACGCCCTCTCGGTCAACACCGCCGCCGCCGGTGGCAACGCCAGCCTGATGACCATAGGCTAAGCGCCACGCAGTAACTGAAAACCCAGGCCCCGCTTATGCGGGGCTTGTTCTTTCGTCCACGGAACACGCGCATGAAAAAGGCCGCCCTTGTCGGGGCGGCCTTCTTGTTCTCCCTTCTCCCCTCGCGGGAGAAGGGCTGGGGATGAGGGGGGTTAAACGTACTCCATAAACACCCGGGAGGTGAGCTTGGTGATGAGCTCGTAGGGAGAAGGTTGTGCCTATCTCCTCGGCCGCCATCCCAAGTCAAAGGGTTAAACGTACTCCATAAACACTCTGGACGTCAGCTTGGTGATCAGCTCGTAGGGAGAAGGTTGTGCCTGTCTCCTCGGCCGCCATCCCAAGTCAAAGGGTTAAACGTACTCCATAAACACTCTGGACGTCAGCTTGGTGATCAGTTCGTAAGGAATGGTGCCTATCTCCTCGGCGACCCGCTCCACCGGCAAGCCCTCGCCCCAGAGCACGGCCTCGTCACCGGCCTTGTCGGTGGCGTCAGGGCCGAGATCCACCGTGGTCATGTCCATGGAGACCCGGCCCACCAGGGGCACAATGCGGCCATTGACCAGCACGGAGGTGCCGTTGGGTGCCATGCGCGGATAACCGTCGCCATAGCCGATGGCGATGACGCCGAGCCGGGTATCCCGGGTCGACACCCAGTTCGCGCCATAGCCCACCGGCTCCCCCGCCTTGTGATCCCGCACCGCGATGAGTTGTGTTTTGAGAGTCATCACCGGCTTGAGGTCGTAATCCGCCGCCACCGTGTTCGGGAAGGGGGAGACGCCGTAGAGGATGACGCCGGGACGCACCCAGTCGCAGTGGGAGTCCGGCCAGGCCAGGATGCCCGCCGAATTCGCCATGGCACGCTCGCCCTTGAGGGGGGCGGTCAACTTGCTGAACAAGTCGATCTGCTCGCGAGTGGTGGATTGCTCCAGCTCATCTGAGCGGCTGAAGTGGGTCATGACGTTGAACGGCTGCACCACGTTCTTGCACCTGCCGAGCCGCTCGATAAAGGCGGGCATCTCCTCGGCCCGCACCCCGAGCCGGTGCATGCCGGTGTCGAGCTTGAGCCAGGCCACCACGGGGGCCGGCAGCTCCGCCTGCTCCAGGGCCTCGAGCTGCTCCCAGGTGTGCACCGCGGTCTGCAGGTTGTTGGCCGCCAGCACCGGCAGATCGGCGCTCGAGAAGAAGCCCTCCAGCAGCACTATGGGTTTGACCACGGCGCAGGAGCGCAGCATCAGCGCCTCCTCGATGCGGGCCACCGCATAGGCGTCCGCATCCACCAGGGTGCGGGCCACCGGCAGCAGGCCATGGCCATAGGCGTTGGCCTTGACCACGGCGATGATCTTGCAGGAAGGCGCGTGGCGCTTGACCACGGCGAGGTTGTGGCGCAGGGCCGAGGTATCGATTTGGGCAATAGCCGCTTTCATCTGTTTTCCCTTACGAGGGCATGATGGCGCACCTGCGCCAGGCACCGAGTGGTGTCATCCCTTGATAGTCATCGTCTAAGGCCGGACCGGCAGAATTGTCGAACCGGGAAAACTGTGTCTTGTCATCTGGGAGCGGTTCGCTCCCGCTTAGTAGTCATCGTCAAACGCCGGACCGGCGTAGTTGTCGAACCGGGAGAACTGGCCCTGGAAGGTGAGGCGCACCCGACCTATGGGGCCATTACGCTGCTTGCCGATGATGATCTCGGCGATCCCCTTGTCGGGACTGTCGTCGTGATACACCTCGTCGCGGTAGATGAACATGATCAAATCCGCGTCCTGCTCGATGGAGCCGGATTCCCGCAGATCCGAGTTGACCGGCCGCTTGTCGGCACGCTGCTCCAGGCTTCGGTTCAGCTGGGAGAGCGCCACCACAGGGCATTGCAGCTCCTTCGCCAGGGCCTTGAGGGAGCGGGAGATTTCACCGATCTCCAGGGTTCTGTTGTCAGAGAGCGCCGGTACCCGCATCAGCTGCAGGTAGTCGATCATGATCATCGAGAGGCCGCCGTGCTCGCGGGCGATGCGCCGGGCACGGGAGCGCACGTCGGTCGGGGTCAGGCCGGAGGCGTCATCTATGTACATCTTGCCCTTCTCGAGCAAGAGCCCCATGGTGGAGGAGAGGCGCGCCCAGTCTTCGTCGTCGAGCTGGCCGGTCCGCACCTTGGTCTGGTCGATGCGCCCCACCGAGGCGAGCATACGCATGATGATCTGCTCGGAGGGCATCTCGAGGGAGAAGATCAGCACCGGCTTGTCGGCGGTGAGGGCCGCGTGCTCGCACAGGTTCATGGCAAAGGTGGTCTTGCCCATGGAGGGACGGGCCGCGACTATGATGAGGTCCGAGCGCTGCAGGCCGGCGGTCATCTTGTCGAGATCCCCATAACCGCTGGAGACCCCGGTCACCCCGTTGTGAGGGGTCTTGAACAGCTCCTCAATCTTGTCGACCGTCTGCTCCAGAATGAGCTTCAGAGGCTGAGGGCCCTCGTTGGCGCTGGAGCGCTGCTCGGCAATCTGGAACACCTTGCTCTCGGCCAGATCCAGCAGATCGCCGGAGGTGCGGCCCTGGGGCTCGTAACCCGCTTCGACTATCTCGTTGGCGACCGAGATCATCTCCCGAACCACGGCCCGCTCACGCACGATTTCGGCGTAGGCATTGATGTTGGCGGCGCTCGGGGTGTTCTTGGCGATCTCCACCAGATAGGCGAAGCCACCGGACTCTTCCAGCTGCTCGGAGCGCTCCAGCTCCTCCTGCAAGGTGATGAGATCGATGGGGTTGCCCGCATTGGAGAGGCGGGTCATGGCCTGGAAGATCAGGCGGTGGGGACGGCTGTAGAAATCCTTGTCGATCACCCGCTCGGCCACCCGATCCCAGGCCTCGTTGTCCAGCATCAGGCCGCCCAGTACGGACTGCTCGGCCTCAAAAGAGTGGGGGGGAACTTTCAGCTGTTGTGTCTTGGCGTCTTTTTTCGCCGTCACTTGCTCTGCCATACACATAAAAACCGCAGCGGGAAGGGGACGGGAATTTTACAAAAGAAACCCCGCCATCGCGAGCGCTAATGCGCGCTATTCACCTCATCCGGTGGCCAGCCTGCCTTCGGGTGGCCGGCTCATCGGCTCCTGGGGACCTCCTTGCCCCTCACAGCACGAGGAAGGGCCAGACCAGGGTCTGATCCTTCGCCTTGGATTTGAGCTTGTTGCGCAGCCTGCGCACCGAACGACTCGGTCGTCTGTTTCTCATGGTGATCCTCCTTGGCGCCCCCGGGAGGGGCAATCTGTTCATGAATAATTCATGCCAGACATGTTAATCATACCCGCAAGCTGCAACACAAAAAGGGACCGGCAGCCTGCCATGCGCCTCGCTGAGCTTGCACAAGCAGAGCATGCCCCCACCTACATGAGAGTGAAAGAGTCAAAATGAAAAAGATGCTGACCCTGTTTGCCGTGATCCTGGCCATCGGCCTTGGGGCACCCATAGCCGAGGCCAAGAAATTTGGTGGCGGCAAATCCTTTGGCAAGAGCTACAAGACGGCACCGGCCCAACCGGCTCCGACTGCAGCTCCCGTGAATGGCAAGAACCCGACCCTGGCTGCGGCGCCCAAGAAGAGCGGCATGATGGGTGGTCTGCTGGGCGGCCTGCTGGCCGGTGGCCTGTTCGCCTACCTGCTGGGCAGCGGCGCCTTCGAAGGCCTGCAGGGCATGGACTTCCTGCTGATCGCCCTGTTGGCGCTCGGTGCCGTGTTCCTGATCCGCGCCCTGCGCAAGAACAAGGCGGCGGCGACCCCACCCCAGGCGGCCTATGCGGGCTACCAGCCACCGTCGGCGCCGCAGCAGTTCGAACAGAGCCACGGCGCCCCGCAGGCGACCGGCTTTGCCGACAGCGACGTCCCCTTCCGCCTGCCGCCAGGCTTTGACATGAACGGTTTCCTGTCCGGTGCCCGCGATCACTATCGCACCCTGCAAGAGGCCTGGAACAAGAACGATCTGGAGAAGGTACGGGAGTACGTGAGCCCGGAACTGTTCCAGCACCTCCAGGCAGAGCGCGCCGAACTGACCGGCGAGCAGCACACCGAGGTGATGTATGTGGACACCCAGCTGGTGCGTGCCGATTACGGCAGCGACTGGGCCCAGGTCAGCGTGCGCTTCAGCGGTCGCTACATGGACCGTCAGGAGCAGGTCGAGGAGGACATCAAGGAGGTGTGGCACCTCGAGCGCAACCTGGCCAAGGACAATGCCCCCTGGCACATCGTCGGCATCGAGCAGCTCTAAGCACGCCCGTCCGGCAAGCATGATAAAGGCGACCTCAGGGTCGCCTTTTTATTGCCGTCGCACTCATCACTGCGGCTCATGAAATATTTCCCCCGCCTTGCGAGGGGCCGGGAATAATCGCCATCAGCCCCTGTTGATGACCTCGAAAATAAAAAAGAGAGGCAGCCATGGCTGCCTCTCTTTTGTTATTGGTCCAGGGCCGCTGGATTATTTGCAGCCATCCGTCGAGGCGGAATTAACATAGCTGACCTCGCCGGCCGGCTGATAATCGGCCACCTGTATGGTCTTCTTCGCCGCGATATATTCCTTCAATACCCCGGCATCCACCAGACCGGCGTTGATGGTGTTGATCTTCGGATAGCCGTCGCCACCGGCCGCGCTGAAGCTCGGGATGGAGAAGCTGTAGCTGGCCGCCGGATCGAAGGCCTTGCCGCCCACGCTGGTAATGGTCACGCTCTTGGCCTGGCAGTCCACCGCCATGTTGATGCCACCAAACTGGGCATAGCCGCCGGTGTTGACCGTCTTGGTCGCCACCTGGCCCAGATAGGTCGCCAGTTCGCTGCCGCTCATGGTCGCCTTGTTGACCGTGTTGCCGAACGGATGCACCGTCAGCACGTCGCGATAGCTGATGTCGCCAGCCGCGATGGAGGCACGTACCCCGCCCGAGTTGACGATGCCAAAGTCGGTGCTCAGCTTCTCGGCGGTGGCCGTGGTGATGAGGCGGCCCAGGTTGGTCTGCTTGTTGCGCACGTTGGCACGCTCGCCGTCCAGCACGCCGTCGGTGGAGCCTATCACTACGCCCAGCTCCTGCTGACCCTTCTCCTGGTAGGTGAGCAGGGTGTTGTAGAGCTCGGGATCCTTGGTGATCTCTTCCTGAATGAAGGCGCCGCCAGCGTCTTTGAGGTTGACCGGGATGAGGTCGTACTGGGTCAGGGTCAGCTTGCCGTTCTGGTAGTCGAACTGGGCGCGGCCCACATACTTGCCCCACTCGTGGGCCTGCATGATCCAGGTGCCGTTCTGCTGATCCGGCAGGCAGTCGTCACCCGGCTTGAAGTCGGCGTACTTGTCCGGCGTGCCCGGCTCCATGCAGACCGGGTTCTGGGAGTGACCGCCAATGATGGCATCCAGGGTGCCGGCCGGCAGCGCGCGTGCCATCTCCACATCCCCGGGGGCATTGCTGCCGTGCTGGCCATTCTCGTAGTGACCCATGTGGGTAATGGCCAGGACCAGGTTCGCCTCTTTGCCGTCGCGGATCTGCTTGCCGAGACTGGCCGCTTCCGTGGTCGGATCGCGGAACTCCAGGGTCTGGACGTTGTTGGGGTCCACCAGCTGGGCGGTGTCTTCCGTGGTCAGGCCCAGCACGGCGACCTTGAGGCCGTTTTCCAGCTTGAACACCTTGTAGGGGTCGAAGTAGCGCTTGCCGCTGGCCTTGTCGTAGATGTTGGCGGAGATCATGGGGAACTTGGCCCACTCACGCTGTTTCTCGAGGATGCTCAGGGGGTTGTCGAACTCGTGGTTGCCCACCGCCATGGCATCGTAGCGGATGCTGTTCATGGCCATGAAGTCCGGCTCGGCATCCTGCAGATCCGACTCCGGCACCCCTGTGTTCACGTCGCCACCGGAGAGCACCAGCACCTCGCTGCCGGCCGCCTTGGCCTCCCCGCGCAGGCGCTCGACCAGGGTCTTCTGGGCGGCCATGCCATATTCGCCCTTGTCGTTGTGCCAGAAACGACCGTGGGTATCATTGGTGTGCAGAATGGTCAGCTTGCAGACGTTTTCGGTGCAGGGGGCGACGCTTTCATTGCTTGAGGTTTTACAGCCACTCAGCGCGGCCAGCACGGCCAGCGCGACAGTTCCTTTGACAAATTTATAATTCATTTCCATATCACCTTGTTATTTTGTTATTGGACGACCCTATCCAGGATCGGGCGGTAATATAACAAACAACATGTGACGCTTTTTCATCGGTGACTCACAAATTCCGCCAAATGTGATCACCCACGCAACCTGTCTCCTCATATTTTCATCACGAACCAATCGCCTGCCGCCTCAATTCGCCCGCAGGGATGGCAGCCTGCCGGAAACAGTTATGGCATACTTCCCGCCAATCGATGCCAAGGAGAGCCGTGAATGGCAAAGTACGACAAGATTTCCCCCGAGACTCAGCAGGAGGCGATGAAAATCGCCCGCGCCAACCAGAAGCCGGGGCAGACCAAGGAGCAGACCCAGCTGATCGCCCAGGGGGTTCAGAAGGGCATAGACGAATACAAGAAACAGATGAAGGCGCGGGCCCGGGAGGCGAGCCGCCAGAAGAAGCAGCAAGCCAGGGCGAAACAGCCACAGCAGGGCGAGCAGGAGGAAGAGGTCCAGGAGATAGAGCTTGTCGAGATCAGCCGCCAGCACCCGTTGCCATGGGTATTGCTGGTGCTGAGCTGGCTGGCCTTTGGCTGTGCCTGGTTCTGGCTGCGCTGACCCCTTGCCTGGCAAACCTTTGCCCTGGGATCGGCCTCACAGCCCGGGGCCGGGGCGCTGGTCATCCCTTGCCCCGGCTGCTTACACTCTTACCCCCGTTGTCTGGAGACCCCCATCATGAACCCGGCCCCCCTCTATCTGCTGGCCCCCCTTGTCCTCTTTATCGTGACCCTGGTGCTCTATCGCATCTCTCCCCTGCGAGCGGTCGCCGCCGGCAACGCCCGCTGGTTTATCCTGCCCGCCTTCACCCTCTTCATCCTGCTCATCGTCATCAATGGGGCAGCAGACCCGAGCCTGCGCAGCCCCGGCTTTCACTGGCTGATGCCGGGGCTCGGCTTCGCGCTCTGCCTGTTCCCGGCGCTGCCCAAGGCGCTGGTGCCGCGCCTGGCCATCAAGGAGGGGGCCTTCGCCGCCCTCGGCCTGATGTTGATGAGCCTGGCCATGGTCTACTGACCGGCTGGCCGTTGGCATTGACTCAAGAGGCTCTCCCTTTCTTGTACAAACAATGGCCTTCAGGCATCTTGGTGGGCGGATAACCGGCAAGGAGGCCAGATGAACAATCCGCCCGATTTCATGGCGCAGTGGGATTACCAGGATCCCGCCGCTACTGCCCTGCGTTTTCGACGCCTGCTCGAAGAGGCGCAGGACGACCTGCAATACGAGCTGGAGCTGCTGACCCAGCTGGCCCGCACCCACTCCCTGCAGCGCCAGTTTGCACAGGCGCACCAGTTGCTCGACGAGATAGAACCCCGCCTCACCGACAGCACCCCGCGAGCACGGCTGCGCGCCTTGCTGGAGCGCGGCCGCACCTTCAACTCCGCCGGCGACAAGGCCAGCGCCAGGACACTGTTCGAGCAGGGATGGCAACTCGGGCTCAAGCTGGGGGAGACAGGACTCGCCATAGATGCGGCCCACATGGTGGCCATCGCCGCCCCGCTGGAGGAGCAGAGCCGCTGGCATCAACTGGCCATGGACCTGGCCGAACGCAGTGCCGACGATAAGGTGCGCGGCTGGCTGCCCAGCCTCTACAACAATCAGGGTTGGACCCTGTTCGAGCTGGGACGCCTCGATGAAGCCAGAGCCTGCCAGCAGAAGTGCCTGGCCTGGCACCAGCAGCACAACAACCAGGGCAAGGCCTTTATCGCCCGCTGGAGCCTGGCACGGCTGAGCCGGGCCCAGGGATTGCACGAGCAGGCGATGGCCGAGCTGAGCCAGCTGAAAGCCGACATGGCCGAGGCCAGCGCGCCGGAAGATGGCTATGTGTTCGAGGAGCTGGGGGAGAACGGCCTGATGCTGGACGATCCGGCCGCCCCCGAATACTTCGCCCGCGCCTGGTTCCTGCTCTCGCGGGATGGCTGGCTGCAGGCCAACGAGGCGGAGCGGCTGGCCAGGCTCAAGCGCCTCGCCAAGCTCTGACGGCGGATCACAAAAGGAGCGGGCGGCCCGCGCCGCCCGTCACTCAGGCCAGGCCCCCTCTTCCCGACTCTGCCTCTTGCGACAGATAAGGGAAGCCCTGAGCCCAGCCGTATTGAGCCTTCAGCCAGGCTCGCCTCTTCCCAGCCCTGCCTCTTGCGACAGATAAGGAAAGACCTGAAGCCCAGCCGTGCTTAAACCTTAAGCCTGGCTCGCCTCTTCCCACCCCTGCTTCTTGCGATAAATGGTCGAGGGACTGATCTCCAGCAGCGCCGCCGCCTTGGGGATGTTGCCGTCACAGCTGGCGATGGCCTGCTCTATGGCCTCCTTCTCCACCAGCCAGAGCGGGCGTACCGGCAGCGGGGTCGGCACGGGCTCGGCCAGGATCTCGGGGGTTGCGGCAGGGGCTGGCATGGGGAGCGCACGGCCGCCATTGAGCGGCGGTGGCAGTATATCCTTGCTCACCAGTTCGCGATCGTTGAGCACCACTATGTTGCGCACCACGTTCTGCAGCTCGCGCACGTTGCCGGGCCAGGGGTAATCGAGCAGCACCCGCACGGCGTCGGCATCGAAATCCCGGAAGCGCTTGTGCTCCTCCTTGGCATATCGCAGCAGGAGGTCGCGGGCCAGCAGCAGTATGTCTTCGCCGCGCTCGCGCAGGGGGGGCAGGGAGAGCGGGATCACGTGCAGCCGGTAGTAGAGATCCTCGCGAAAACGCCCCGCCTTCACCTCCACCAGGGGATCCCGGTTGGTGGCGCAGACGAAGCGCACGTCCACCGTCTCCACCTTGCCGCTGCCGACCCGCTGCAGGGTGCCGGTCTGGATGAAACGCAGCAGCTTGCTCTGCAGGTCGAGATCCATCTCGCAGATCTCGTCGAGGAAGAGGGTGCCGCCATCCGCCAGGCTGGCAGCCCCCTTGCGATCCCCCTGGGCGCCGGTAAAGGCTCCCTTCACATGGCCGAAGATCTCGCTCTCCATCAGATCGTGGGGAATGGCGGCGCAGTTGAGCGCGATGAAGGGCTGATCCCGGCGCGGGCTGCACTGATGGATGGCCTCGGCACAGACCTCCTTGCCGGTGCCGCTCTCCCCCGTGATGAAGACGGTCGCCTTGCTCGGCGCCGCGCTCTCTATGATGCGATAGACAGCCTGCATCGCCATGGAGGCGCCGATGAAGCCCGCAAAGGAGCTGCGCTCGAAGTTCTCCCGATACTGGGCCACCAGCGAGCTGAGCTGTTGATGCTTGTAGGCGTTGCGGGCGGTGGCGCACAGCCGCTTGCCGTCGAACGGCTTGGTCAGGAAATCGAAGGCACCGCAGCGCATCGCCTCCACCGCCACGTCCACCGAGCCGTGGGCGGTGATCACCACCACCGAGCAGGGCAGTTGCTGCTCGGTGATCTGCTGCAGTATGGCCATGCCGGACATGTCGGGCAGTTCGAGGTCGAGCAGCACAACGGGAGGCGGGCTGGCCAGCAACTGCGCCAGTGCCTGCTGGCCGCAATCGGCCAGCAGCACCTCATAGCCATCCTGAACCAGGTACTGCTCATAGACGACGGCCAGACTGCGGGTATCTTCCACCAGCAGGACACGGGGTTTGCTTTCAGCCACGAGATCCATCCTTGCGATTGATTTTGTTGTCTATTCTGGGGGCTAGCCGCCACACACTCAAGACGGCCCCCCCAGCTTTCTCTCGCACATACTGGCGCGACACAAGTAAAAACGGCTCCCTGGGGAGCCGTTTTCATCGCATTGACTGCTTATTTCTTCGCATCGGCGCCATCGGCAGCCGGCTTTTCGATGGCCAGCAGCTCGACGTCAAATACCAGCACGGCGTTGGCCGGGATGGAGCCTGCACCGTGCTCGCCATAGGCCAGCTTGGACGGCAGGAAGAACTTGAACTTGGAGCCGACCGGCATCAGCTGCACGCCTTCGGTCCAGCCCGGGATCACCTGGTTGAGCGGGAAGGTGGCCGGCTCGCCGCGATCGACTGAGCTGTCGAACTTGGTGCCATCGGTCAGGGTGCCGGTGTAGTGTACCTTGACGATGTCGGTGGCCTTGGGCTTGGCGCCGTCACCCAGCTTCTCGACCTGATACTGCAGGCCGGATTCGGTGCTCTTCACGCCCTCTTTCTTGGCGTTGGCGGCCAGGTACTCTTCACCCTTCTTCAGGTTTTCCACCGCGTCCTTGTCAGCCTTGGCCTTGGTCAGCTCGTTGATCTTGGCGTCGTATTCCTGCAGGACCTTCTGGATCTCCTCGTCAGTCATGCTGGCTTCCTTGCCCAGACCGTCGGTCACACCCTTGAGGATGACGCTGTTGTCCAGCTTGATGCCGAGCTCCTGCTGACGTTCCAGGGTATTGGCGATATAACGACCCATGGAGAGGCCGATCGCATAGCCGGATTGCTCTTCAAAGCTCTTGGCTGCTGCCTTGGGGGCCTCTGCCGGCTTGCTGGCTTCTGCCTTGACCTCTGCGGTATTGGCAGCAGGCTTCTCATCTTTTTGGCAAGCAGTCAGACCCACGGCAACGGCCGCAGCCAACAGGGACACCTTCAGAAAATTGTTCATCAGTTTCTCCAAAACTCTAAATACCGCTCTCGGTTCCTTCGTGAAATGAGAGGTTTATCGTGATAAGCGCCTTATACTAACGCCGTGATCGCAGGTAACGAAAGCATGAGACAGGAAAAATGATCAAAAGTGCCATTTATCTCATCGGTATCTGCCTGATGCTGACAGGGTGCGAACAGAGCTCACTTCCCGGCCAGCAGATCCGCCTCGCCAACCAGGGCTTGCTGAGTGCAGATCTCGCCAGTTCCGGCAAGCAGGCCATCGTCTCCAGCCTGGGCCAGGGCACAGTGGTCTGGGATCTGGAACAGGGCAAGGAGCGCTGGCGCTGGCGTCAGAGCGAGGACCAGGAAGAGTTCGTCACCCTCACCCGCTTCTCCCCGGGCGACAGCCACGCCATCACCGCCACCCAGCGCACCTTTGCCATCTGGCGCCTGCAAGATGGTCGCTCCCAAGGCTACTATTCGCTTCCTGAATCCAGCCTGAGGGATGCGGCACTCTCGGCCGATGGCCGTCTGGTGCTGATCGGCCGCGAAGATGGCAAGGCGGAGCTGGTAGACACCCAGACCGGGCGCAGGCTGCAGTTCCTCGGCCATACCGAGCAGGTCAACACAGTGGATCTCTCCGCCAATGGCCGCTACGCCCTCACCGGCGGCAACGACTACAGCGCCTATCTGTGGGATACCCGCAGCGGCCAGGTGGTGTGGCGATTCAACCACGCTGGCCGGGTGGTGATGGCGAGACTGGATCCGGCGGGGCGCTTCGCCTTCACCGCCGACAGCCGTCAGGCCAGCATCTGGGATCTCAAGACTGGCAAGGAGGTGAGCCGGCTGCAGTTCGATCACCGCTTCGAGGTCTACACCAGCGCGCGGTTCGTCAAGGATGGCGACTGGCTCGTCACCGGCGCCCCTTCACGCCAGCTCTCCCTGTGGCGGGTGAGCGATGGCAGCCTGCTGCAAAGCTGGCGCGTATCTCCTCATCCCAGGGTGAAACCACCGAGCGCTGTGGTCTATGGCGTGGCTTTGCGCGACAATGGCCACCTCGTCAGCGCCAGCTCCAGTGGCCTGGCCGAAATCTGGACTATCAAGTAAGGACCAAGAGGCCCATGAGTCAGCAAGTTAACGATCGTCTCGAGACCCTGGAAAGCCGTCTCGCCTATGCCGAATACACGGTGGAGCAGCTCAACGAGGAGGTGACCACCCAGGGCCGTGAACTCGACCGGCTCAAGCATCAGATCCAGCTGCTGGTGGACAAGCTGCAGAGCGTGCAGCCGAGCCAGATAGCCAGCATGGCCGAAGAGACGCCGCCCCCGCACTACTGAGTGCACCGCCATAAAAAAACCCGCACGCAGCGGGTTTTTTCATCTTGCCAGTCGGCAGATCAGTGGTGATGGCCCTTGCCACCGCAACCACCGCCGCCACAGCAACCGCCGTGACCCTGCTCGTCGCCGTGGTCATGACCGTGATCGTGGCCGTGACCGCCGCAGCAACCGCCGTGGTCATG
Organism: Aeromonas sp. EU05-FHT14A05; assembly: GCF_058791175.1. Lineage (NCBI taxonomy): Bacteria > Pseudomonadati > Pseudomonadota > Gammaproteobacteria > Aeromonadales > Aeromonadaceae > Aeromonas > Aeromonas sp. EU05-FHT14A05. The sequence goes on from NZ_JBYTDH010000011.1 coordinate 42,779, forward strand.
GTCGTGATCGTGACCGTGGTCATGGCCATGATCGTGACCGCAGCCACCGGCACCGTGCACGTGGCCGTGAGCCAGCTCTTCGGCGGTCGCGGCACGCACGTCCTTGATCTCGACCTTGAAGCCCAGGGTCACACCGGCCAGCGGATGGTTGCCATCCACCTTGATGAACTCTTCGGAGACTTCGATGACGGTTACCGGACGGTGGCCATCGTCGGTCTCGGCCACAAAAGTATCCCCTTCAGACACTTCCATGCCATCGAACAGCTCGCCGGGCACTTCTTGCACCAGGTTCTCGTCATACTCGCCATAGGCCTGGCTCGGCGTCAGGGTGACGTCGAACGCCTCGCCCACGCTGCGGCCTTCCAGCTCGGCTTCGAGGCCGGAGACCAGATAACGGGTACCGTGCAGATACACCAGAGGCTCTTTACCGACAGTGGTGTCGATGACTTCACCGTGTTCGTCGGTGACCGTGTATTCCAGCGTAACCACGCTCAGGGGAGCTACTTTCATGTCAGGGATCCTGCGGATAGAAAAAAACGGGCCCAGAATACCTTAAAAAGGTGGCCAAGCATATGATCTGCCCCGCTCCGCCATGCTGAAAAAGTCAGCAGTCCAGAACGAGCCTTGCCCCACCCCGGGTATTATCAAGAGGCCCCTCACTGGAGGCGAAACACCTTTATCAGCGGTTCGGCCTCCCGGATGACTCGGTCCACCCCGGCCATCCGGCGGTCGGTCACCAGGAACGAAAGACCCCTATGACCTGTTCGGCCTCCCGGATGACCCGGTCCACCCCGGCCATCCGATGGTAGGTCACTGGGAGCTAAAGCCCCCAATGACCTGTTCGGCCTCGCGGATGACTCGGTCCACCCCGGCCATCCGGCGGCAGGTCACTCGGGACGAAAGACCCCTATGACCTGTTCGGCCTCGCGGGTCGCCTTGTCCACCTCGGCCTGGGTCTGCACCTGGGTATCCCCGCAGTCGACACAGGTCACCTTCTCGACTCCATGCTCCATATACAGCATCATGGTGTCCATCTTGCCGCACGCCGGGCAAACCGCACCGGCAATGAAGCGCTTTTTACGTCTGGTTTCCATTTTTGTTACCTCCAGGCAGCATCATATCAGGGTTTTTACATGCATCACGCCATCGAATATCAGCATTTTTCCACTCCTTGCCTGCAGGTCGGCCCCCGCAAACGCTCCCCTCTGGGTCAGTTGCTGCGCGTCACCCGGGGCGCGGCGCTGCTGAGACTCGGCTCCCATGAGCTGTTGCTGACGGCGGGCAGCCACTTCTGGCTGTGCGCCGATGCCCTCGCCGCCTTTACTCCCCTGGCGGGTTGTCAGCATGATTTGCTGACCTGCTCGGTGCGGGTGACGCAACCGGCCCAGGCTGGCTGGTTGCAACCCACCCCGCTGATGGACGCCCTGCTGGACAGCCTGGCCAGCTGGTCCAGGCCCCGTGACTGGCAAGAGGCCTATGGCCACCGGCTGCGGGTCATCGGGGACGAGTTGCAGGCCTGTGCCATCCTGGCGCAGGCGGATCAGCCGCTGCAAGCCGCCTGGCGCGCCCTGGCCAGCCAGTCGGAAGGCAGCGCCGCGGCCTGGCAGGCTTGCCTCGCCCAGCGGGGCATCGAGGATCCCGCCCTGGCGGCCGATGCGCTCGGTGCCCAGTGGCAGTTGCTGCAGGGGGTACGCCTGCTCAGAAGTGGCAGCAAGCCGGCCCAGGTCGTGGCAAAGCTCGGCTACCGGGATGAACAGGCTTTGGCGCAGGCGTGCCAGCTCTGGCTCGGGCTGGCGCTGGAGGCGGTGGCCTCCGCCCAGTGAACCGGACGAGAAAATAAATGAGGGTGACAGGGTCCAGTTTTGCGGCTCGCGGTCGCTAATAACCGTTAATAACAACGGCATCATCCTGGTCACCATCCTCTATGCTGAACACCAGACTGACCGTCACCGATTAGATCAACAGGACATCCGCCATGACGAGCAAGGCCAACCAATCCCAGGGCATGTTGCTGTTTCACCTCTCAGCCAGGCAATCCTTCGCCATCGGCACCCTCAAGGTGAAGGAGATAGTCCCCTACACCCAGCTCACCGCCCTGCCCCATTCGCACCCGACCGTGCTCGGGGCGGCCAGCATGCGGGGCACCACCATCCCGGTGATCGACATGGCGATGGCGGTAGGCTATCGCCCCATCAGCCGGGAGGAGATGCCCAGCTGCTTCATCATCATCACGGATTGCCGCCGCACCCTGGTGGGCTTCCTGGTGCGGGGCATCGACAAGATCACCGAGTGCAACTGGCGCGACATAGAGCCGCCGCCCCCTTCCCTCGGGCAGAACGTCTTCGTCACCGGGGTGACCAAGGTGGGGGATCAGCTGATCCAGCTGCTGGACGTGGAGCTGATCCTGTCCCGGGTCTATCCGGACGATCCCAGCCACCTCTACCCCGTGCTGACCGATGTGCAGCGCGAGCGGCTCAAGCCGATGCGGATCCTGCTGGTGGACGACTCCTCCGTCGCCCGCCGCCAGCTGATGGCGGCCCTCGATTACATCAACATTCCCTACGAGGTGTGCACCAACGGGCGCGATGCCCTCAGCCTGATGCAGGCCAGGGTCGCCCAGGGCAGCCGGATCGACATCCTGGTGAGCGACATAGAGATGCCGGGGCTGGACGGCTACGAGCTGGCCTTCGAGGTGCAGAGCGATCCCAGGCTGGCGGAGGCCTACATCATTCTGCACACCTCCCTCTCCAGCGAGATCAGCGTGGAGCGGGCCCATCAGGTCGGCGCCCACGAGGCACTGACCAAGTTTGAAGCCAACGAGCTGATCCAGGCCATGCTGCGCGGCGCCGAACACCACGACCGCCTGCCCGCCTGATACCGCGGCGGGCCCAGGGCTCGCCGCCCGTTTCCTCTTCTGCTGCCCCGAGTCGTTGCATGCTGACAGAAAGCCACTTCCACGCCCCCTGGTGGGCCCGCAATGCCCATCTGCAAACCATATTGCCGAAATGGCTGCGCCGCGCGCCGGCCCGCTTCATCCCTGAACGGTTCGAACTCGCGGATGGGGACTTCGTCGATCTCGCCTGGAGCGGGGCCATCAGCCCGGATGAGCGGCCGCTGCTGGTGCTGTTTCACGGTCTGGAGGGCAGCATTCACTCCCACTATGCCAAGGGACTGTTTGCCCATCTGCAGCGGCAGGGGAACGACGCCGTGCTGATGCATTTTCGGGGGTGCAGCGGCGAGCCGAACCGGTTGCTGCGGGCCTATCACTCCGGCGCCATCGAGGATGCAGAGGCGCTGATCGCCGAGCTGGGTCGCCGTTTCCCCGGCAAGCCGCTGATCGCCATCGGCTACTCCCTGGGGGGCAACATGCTGGTCAATCTGCTGGCGCGGGCCTGTCCGGATGAACTCACCGCCGCCGTGGTGATCTCGGCGCCGCTGCAACTGGCGAGCTGCGCCGACAGGGTCAATCAGGGATTCTCACGGGTGTATCAGAGCTACCTGCTGCGCACCATGAGGGCCAATCTGCAGAGCAAGATCCGCCATCAGGCCGCGGCCCAGTCCCGCTGGCAACCGGAGCAGGTGAGCCGCATCGCCACCCTGCGCGACTTCGACGAGCAGGTCACGGCCCCGCTCCATGGCTTCGACAGCGCCGATCACTACTATCAGACCTGCTCCGGCCTTGATCTCCTGGCGCGCATCACCATCCCGACCCTGATCATCCACGCCGCCGACGATCCCTTCATGACCGGGGCCGTGATCCCCAGACCGGAGCAGCTCTCCCCCATGGTGCGCTACGAGCTGAGCCGGCGCGGTGGCCACGTGGGCTTCCTGCACGGTACCCCCTGGCGACCCCGCTTCTGGCTGGAGGAGCGGATCAGCCAGTGGCTGCGGGAGCAGACTCAGGACGCCAGGCGGTAGCCGTTGCGTCCTGCCCCCTTGGCTTCATAGAGGGCGCCGTCCACCCGCTCGAGCAGCATGACCAGGCTCTCCCCCGGACGCCACTGGGCGATCCCCTGGCTCAGGGTGAGATGGGGAGCCACATCAGAGCCCTCGTGGGGTAGCGCCCGGGCCGCCAGGGTGGCGCGAATGCGCTCCGCCACCTCCTGACCACCGGCCAGCGTCGTCTCCTGCAGCAACACCACAAACTCCTCCCCGCCGTAACGGGCCACCAGATCGCCGGGTTCCCGCACGCTCTCCTCCAGACACTCGGCCACCAGGATCAGGCACTCATCCCCCGCCTGATGGCCGTAGTGGTCGTTGTATCGCTTGAAAAAATCCACATCCAGCAGGATCACGGTGAGCGGTGTCTCCAGCGTCGTTCCCTGGGCGATGGCTTGTTTGCAGACCTGATCGAAGTGGCGGCGGTTGGCGAGCCCGGTCAGGGGATCGCGATGGGCCATGGCGTCCATCTTGCGTGCCAGCATCAGGTTGTCATATTCGCGCGACACCGCCAGCTCGAACCAGCCGTTGAGCATCCGCCGCCCCGTCTCCAGGACGATCAGCAGACTCATGGCCGCCAGCCAGTGAACGGCGCCGGACGGTAGTATCACCCAGCGTTCCTCGAACAGCAGGAAGAGCAGAGGCGGGGCACTCAGGCAATAGAAGACGCGCCACTCGCAGTAGAAGGCGATCAGGGCCGTCAGCAGCAACAGGCTGACGATGTTGAATGCCAGGCTGAAACCCCCTCTGAGTTCTATGGTGGCGATGGCATAGGCCGTCATCGCCCAGGCCAGTCCCCACAACATGGCGCAACCCCAGAGCCAGGGCTGCCATCTCGGCGTACCCTGACGAGAGAACCAGCGCCAGCCCAAAGGCGGCAGCACGCTCGCCACCAGCACCAGGGCTAGCTGGCACTCATACCGCCAGGGCAGCCCCTCGATCGCCACCAGGCGGGCATCCTGATAGATATAAAAACGCGCAAGCAGAAAGAGGATCGCCAGCTGGTTGATGGCCCAGAACCAGCGCAGCCCGGCGCTCAGGGCACGGCGACGCGCATCGTAAAGGTGATGGTCAAACTCACTGCTGGGGCGACGCTGTTCAGCTGATGCCATGAGAACCCTCGCTCAGGTCCAGATAAACTCCTTGCGCTTGCCGGTCAGACACCGACAATATCCGCATCGCTTTGACTGAAGATGAAATCATGATTATCCCCTGGCAAGAACTGGATCCAGACACCCTCAACAACCTGCTCGAGCATTTCGTCCTGCAAGAAGGCACCGAATACGGCGAACAGGATGTCAGCCTGGCTGACAAGGTTGAAGAGGTCAGACAACAATTACTACAAGGTAGTGCCGTGCTCGTCTACAGCGAGTTGCACGAGAGTGTCAACGTCGTGCCCAAGACGCATTTGAGCAATGCGCCGAGGGATGACTCTCCGGCAGAGTGACACTAGAGAAGGAACACGAGCTGAACAGTGCCCGGTCCGGGCCCTGCCGAGCACGGCGGTACGGCGTTCAGTTCAGGGGGAAGATGGGCGGCCCGCCCGATGAGACAGGCGCTTCGAACGGGCTTGTTTTGCCTCCCTCGCCGACTGTCGCGGCGCCGATGGAGGCCAGCCGCCGGGGGCATGGGGGGCTCATGATGCCGCCCGCGCTGCAAGGCTGCACTTGACCGCACTTTGAACCTGCCTTTATAACGGAACTCCCAAGGAAGAGAGAATTCTATGTCGGCCAAGCATCCCATCATTGCGGTTACCGGTTCCTCCGGTGCCGGCACCTCCACCTCCACCAACGCCTTCCGCTCCATGTTCCACCAGCTCGGATACAAGGCGGCCGTGGTCGAGGGGGACAGTTTTCACCGCTATACGCGGCCCGAGATGGACGTGGCGATCCGCAAGGCGCGCGAGCAGGGACGCCACATCAGCTACTTTGGCCCCGAGGCCAACGACTTCGGCCTGCTGGAATCCTTTTTCCAGGAGTACGGCCAGAGTGGCAGCGGCCAGTACAGACGCTACCTGCACAGCTTCGACGAGGCGGTCCCCTTCAACCAGATGCCGGGCACCTTCACCCCCTGGCAGGCGTTGCCGGGGGAGACGGACCTGCTGTTCTACGAAGGGCTGCACGGCGGCGTGGTGACCGGTGAACACAACGTGGCCCGTCACGTGGACTTTCTCATCGGCGTGGTGCCCATCGTCAACCTGGAGTGGATCCAGAAGCTCATTCGCGACACCTCGGAGCGCGGCCACTCCCGCGAGGCGGTGACCGACTCCATCGTCCGCTCCATGGATGACTACATCAACTTCATCACACCGCAGTTCTCCCGCACCCACATCAACTTCCAGCGGGTGCCGACGGTGGACACCTCCAACCCCTTCAGCGCCAAGGTGATACCCAGCCTGGACGAGAGTATGCTGGTGATCCGGTTTAGGGGCATCAAGCAGGTGGACTTCCCCTACCTGCTGTCGATGATAGACGGGGCCTTCATGTCCAGAATGAACACCATAGTGGTGCCGGGGGGCAAGATGGGTTTCGCGATGGAGCTGATCCTGCGTCCCCTGATCCAGCAACTGTTAGAAACCGGCAAGATCACCTGAGCCAAGGAGCTTATGATGCGCGGTGCACTTCTCTCATTCACGCTGGCAGCCCTGCTGGGCGGTTGCAGCACTGGCCCCGCCGCCCCCACGGTCGAGACGGGCACCATGGTGGTCCGTCCGGCAGAGAACTGGGCCTACGGGGCGACGCCACGCTATGCGCTGGCGGAGCAGTTCCAGTACGCGGGCAACAGCGCCGCCCCCTGGCTGGAGCCGGTACAGCAGGCCGTCACCCAGACGCTCGACGGCAAGGGCTGGCGCAGCGTGCCCCTCGATGAGGCCGACGTCTGGGTCGCCATCGGGGTGGCGGGCAGCCAGGACATGAGCGATGGGGAGATATTCTCCCGCATCGGCATGACCCCTGGGCTGAATGCCGCCGCCGATGCCCGCAAGGGCACCCTGGCCATACTGCTGATCGACAGGCGCACCCAGCAAAGCGTCTGGAGCAGCGCCATCCAGCTCGCCAGCGACGTGCCCATCGCCGAGGACGAGCGCAGCCAGCTGAGCCAGCAGCTCGCCGCTCAACTCCTCGGCTCCCTGCCCGCCCAATGAGCCCCATAACACAACGGCCTGCTTCAAGCAGGCCGTTGTGGATACACGCCGTTGCACGGCATGAGGATTACTTCAGTTCGCAGGTCAGCAGGGTCACGCCGTTCTTGACCAGGGTGGCCTGTTTTTCCTGATGGGAGAAGGTGGTCACCCCATCGGAATAGCTGGCAGTCTCTTTGGGTGACTCGATGCGACCCAGCTTGTGATAGACCCCGGCATAAGGGAACTGCACCATGTCGGCCTGGGCATCATAGGTGATGGCCAACAACTCTTCCCCGCACTGATACTGGCTGTACTGATACTGGGTCGGCTGCGGCATGCTGCAGGCAGCCAGCCCGAACAGGGGAAGCAACATCATTATCTTTTTCATCGCACTTTCCTTATGTCATGGCGTTATCGACGGGACAAACTACAACTATCAAGCTTCAACGATTTGATAACTATGGGTAATTTCTACCGCTTTTTCCAACATCAGGGAGACGGAACAATACTTCTCCATCGACAAGTCGACCGCGCGGGCAACCTGTTTCTCGGCCAGCCCCTTGCCGGTCACGACGAACTTGAGATGGATCTTCTCGAACACCCGGGGCACTGAGTCGGCACGCTCCCCTTCCAGCTCCACATGACAGGCGGTCACGGACTGGCGCGCCTTCTCCAGAATGGAGACCACGTCGATGGAGCTGCACCCACCGACGGCCAGCAGGATCATCTCCATCGGGCTGGCACCTTCGCCCGGGTTGGCGCCGTCCAGCGTCACCAGATGACCGGACTCGCTCTCGCCCACAAACTTCATGCCTTCCACCCAGCTGACCTTGGCTTTCATCTCACATTTCCTCTCAATGACGACGGTTCTGACGCCCATAGCATACCTCAAGCAGGGGTCGAGTGGCACATGCCCCGTCACGTTGCGCCACCCCCGGTTTCATGACCGCCTCGCCCCGGCGCCGGGACTTGTTCCGAAACCGCGGCAGACCCTGAAGGAAATAGATCGAAATCAACATATCTTCCGCCCTTCTTGCCTAGAATGGCCCGGATGGCGCAGCAGATCGATGCACACAGATGGACACCAAAGTCCCAAAGCCTTGTCAGCACAGACAAAGGCTCTTATTCTACTGCGACCAAAGACTAAGGAATGGCAAGCTTGGCAACTTGCCTGGACGCACAGTCCATAAAAATGACACTACAGAGGAAGTCTCATGATCATTGGCAAACCGCAAAGCGATCCCACCCTGGAGTGGTTCTTGTCGCATTGCCACATTCATAAGTATCCCGCCAAGAGCACCCTTATTCACGCCGGTGAAAAAGCGGAAACCCTCTACTACATCGTCAAGGGTACAGTCGCCGTCCTGATCAAGGATGACGAGGGCAAGGAGATGATCCTCTCCTACCTGAATCAGGGGGATTTCCTGGGCGAGATGGGGATGTTCGAAGAGAACGAGAATCCGGAGCGTTCCGCCTGGGTACGTGCCAAAGGCGCCTGTGAAGTCGCCGAGATCTCCTACAAGAAGTTCCGCCAGCTGATCCAGGTCAACCCGGACATCTTGCTGCGCCTCTCCGGCCAGATGGCCAAGCGCCTGCAGCACACCAGCCAGAAGGTCGGCAACCTCGCCTTCCTGGACGTGACCGGCCGGATTGCCCAGACCCTGCTGAACCTGGCCAAGCAGCCGGACGCCATGACCCACCCGGATGGCATGCAGATCAAGATCACCCGCCAGGAGATAGGCCAGATCGTCGGCTGCTCCCGCGAAACCGTCGGCCGCATCCTCAAGATGCTGGAAGAGCAGGAGCTCATCTCGGCCCACGGCAAGACCATAGTGGTGTTTGGCACCCGCTGACCGGGTTCCCCGACGGCTCAGCACAGGGCCGTTGGATAAAAAAGGCTGCCACGGCAGCCTTTTCTGATCTCCTCCCCTATAATCCCGCACGCCCTTCCCCGGCCTCAACCAAGCGAGTGTGTATGCATCTTCAATGTCCCCTGTGCCGCAGCCCCCTGCATCTTCATGAAGCCTCCCGCGGGGTCTATTGCGACAACAAGCACCATTTCGATCCGGCCCCGGAAGGTTATCTGGATCTCATCCCGGGCAAGAAGGATCCCAAGGACAGCGACAGCCGGGCCCTGCTGCGTGCCAAGCGCCGTTTCCTGGAGCAGGGACACCAGCTGCCCCTGGTGGAGGCCATGGCGGCCCTGCTGGCGCCACTCGGCGAGCGCGAGCTGATCCACCTCGGCTGTGGTGAGGGGTACTACTGCCGCGCCCTGGCAGAGCGCCTGCCGGGCTGGCAATTTGGCGGCTTCGATCTGGCCAAGAACGCCATCTTCGCCGCCAACAAGGCACAACCCGACGGCCATTTCGTCATCGCCGATCCGGCCAAGGCACCGCTGCTGGCAGGCTCCGCCCAAGTGCTGCTGGTCAACGACCTCAAGATCAAGACAGAGCTGCTGGTCAGCCTGCTGACCCCGGGTGGCTACCTGCTCCACCTGCAACCCGGCCCGCGCCACCAGTGGCAGCTGAGGGTCAGCCTCAACCCGGTGAGCATGGAGCACCCCCTCAGCTGGCCAGCCCTGGCCGGGCTAGTCCCCGTTGAGCGGCAACGCTGCCAGTTCTCCATGACCATGGATCAGGCTCTGCGCGCCCATGTGCTGGAAACCAGTCGCCTCGGCTGGCGTGCCGGCGGTGAACAGCGTCACGCCTTCACTCACCAGGGGCCTGACGAGCTGGAACAGGATCTGCTGTTGAGCCTGTGGCAAAAGCCCCTCTGATTTTCATGGAAAAAAGGCCCATACGGGCCTTTTTTTTTATTTGGCGTCTTCGCCAATGGCTATGTGCCCTCCCCCGGCAACGAAGGCGCGACCCCCTTACTCGAGCGGGCGCCCGTTGACGGTGAAGGAGAGATCCACTGCCGGCGCCGAGATGGCCCTCTGAACCTGGGTTCCGGCGGCGCAGATCACGGCGGCGCCCCGTGGCTCGCTGGCCGTGGGCACATTGACATGGAACTTGTTCATCACGCCGGCATTGAGCCGGTGATTGGCCAGCCGGAAGTGCAGCAAGCCCTCCCGGGTCTCCACCTGCAGCTGGCAATCCCCCGCCCCGATCCGCTCGCCGTCATCCCCATAGCCGAAGCCATAAGCGCCGTGCAGGGCCGGATAGAGGTAGCTCGGCAACAGCCCGCGAGGATCGTAATAACCCACCAGGGTCGTCACCGGCACCCCGAATGCCTGCGGCTTGCGTGCCACCCGAGTATCCACCACAGGCCCTTGGTGCCAGCGGCTGCCGTCCGAGGTGTAGCTCTTCTTGAAACCGCGGGAGACGGTGATCTGCTGGCCGTTGATGAAGAGGATGCTGTTGTAGCCGGCACCGTGCTCCACGGTCAGGATGCGCCCCGCATTCCCGGCGGCGGCAGGGGGCGCCTGGATGTTGCGCGTCCAGTTGCCGTCCCACATGGCTACCTTGACCAGATCATACTCCGCCAGCAGGGCCGCCAGCGTCGCCTCGCCCAGATCCTTGATGGGCGCATTTATCTGCTCCAGCTGCTCCACCCTGTGCTGGTAGGGCACCATGGTGGCGGTGGCGGCATCCCACTTGCTGAATCCGGTCGGGGAAGCGGCATCGAACACCGCCTTGCTCTCGAGGAAGCGCTGGATGATGGCGGCCGAGTTCGGGGTGTAGAGGGTGAAGCGGTTGAAGCCGGAGAAGGGCGAGCCACCCGCCATGGCATCGAAACCGAACGGGTGGCCCTCGAAAGGCGGCTGGCACTGACCGTCGAGGCAGGCGCTCTGGCCGCTGCGGCTGGCGCCGAAGTTGGGAATGAAGCGATTGCGATCCCCGTCCCAGCCCCAGCTCGAATTGACCGCCTCGGCGCTGCGGTGCACCGAGCCCTGGAAGCCGCCGACATAGTGGCCTAGGCCATAGTTGTGGCCCACCTCGTGGCTGAACTCGTTGCCAAGGGAGCTGTCGAGAGTGACTATGCCGCCCCCGCCCGACCCGCCGTGCACCTGGATGCCGTTGGCGTACTTGCCACGGCTGTTATGGGCCGCCAGCTGGGCCACCACATAGGGATGGCTGCTCTCCCCCTCGCCGGCCGTGCTGTTGATGCCGTAGTTCGCATTGTCTATCCCGTGGGAGATCAGCTCCTTGCCGATGCGCTGGCGCATGGTGCCCTCGTGCCAACCCCCCTGACCGGGATCGAAGTCGTTGAGCAGGGTGCCGTTTGGCAGCATCACCTCCGGCAGCGACAGGGGAGCATACTGGCTGACGATCAGCCGGCTGGTCGGCACCGTCTGGAAGTACTCGCGATGGGCTTCGGGATCCCTGGCGAAGGCAAACTGATCCCGGGGGGTGGTCAGCATGCCAAGGTCTATGGTGTGGATGAGCAGCTCGCTCGGGGCACCGATGGCGAGATCCGTCAGCTCGCCGCCGAGGCTTCCCTGATTGAACTGCAGACTCAGGCCTGGCCGGATCCACTCCGCCGGCAGCACCACGCTCCAGGCGTCGGTCGCATAGCGGATGCCATTGTTCTCGAGCTCCCCGTCACGGATCCACTGACCCCCGACGAACTTGAACTGCAGGGTCTGACCGCGGGAGAGCGTCACCTGGCGGCCGCTGTAGCGCACCGTCGAGTTGTAACCGGCATTGGAACTCGCGCGCACCATCTTGCCTTCCAGGGCGGCTCCCTCCGGCAGATAGATATCCCTGACCCATCGGCCATCGGCGGTCTTCACCTCCACCAGGGCATGCTGTCCCAGGCGATCCCGCAGCAAGCTCGCCGTGGCATCATCCAGCCGGGCCAGCTCGGCACTGCTGCTGATGACATTTGTGGTTCCCGCCGCCGGGGTGAAGTCGACCCCCTCTTCCGGCGAACCATCGAGGTAATAGGCCGTCTTCGGCAACTGCTCGGGCGGGTTGAAGCTAAGCGTCCCGAGGGCCTGCCCGGCGCCATCTCGCGCCGTCACCGTCATGGGCACGCCGGTCTCGGCTTGCAGCGGCCTGACCAGCAGCAGGCTCTTGCGCAAGGCGGTCAGCCTGGGCTGGCTGTCCCCTTCGGCGACATGGGCCGGCAGGATCTGGCTCTGGGCGAATTGAACCTGCGCCGCCAGGGATCCTTGCAGATCGTTGGTCGGTGGCTGGGTATTGAAGGGCAAGGAGGTGGGAGCCTGAACGGCAGCCAACAGGGGGCCGCTCGCCAGAGCGGCCATGATGAGGCTGGCTAACTGTGTTTTTGTCATTGTTATGGTTCTCGTTGTGGTGGGCATGTCCACATGCCCTGTTGCAGGAATCATTACAAAATGGGCGTCGGGGGCCAGGTCCTACCACCCGACCTGAGCCTCGGTTCTGGTTGCCGCACGGCGGCATCACCGCAGGCTGAAACAGGAATGAAAAAAGGAATGGGGCCCCAGGGCCCCATTCCTGATGGTCATAGGTTGCAGCTGGCGGCCCCCTGATCCAGCCAGACATCGTGCTTGCCGGGCTCGTTGCCCTTGGTCCAGTAGCGGGCCTGCCACTTGCGTCCCTTGTGGTTGGCGAGCTCACCGGCGCTGTAGGCCACGGCGGCATGCCAGCCGAGCTGCACCTGGCTCACCAGCTTCCACTGATCCGCCGTCTGGCTCGGCTCGTTGCCCTGAGTCCAGTACCTGGCCTGCCAGACCAGCTGGTGGTGGCTCACTTTGGTATCGGTGTTGTAGACGGTGCTGGCGCTCCAGGCTGGCCAGTAGGCCGCGTCCGGATCGGTGGCACTGCATTCACCACCGCTTGCCGGGGTGACGGTGAGCCGGGTCTGGCCCTGGGCATCCTGGGCGCCATCGGTCACGGTGACAGTCAGATCGTAATCCGTGCTGGCCACCACGTTGGGGCCTGTCACCACCAGGGTCTTGCTGCTCTGGCCGCTGGCGGTCAGACCGGCCGGTACGGTCCACTGGTAGCTGAGCGCATCCCCATCGGGGTCGGTGGCGCTGGCGGTGAAGCTCACCTGCATGCCCGACTGCACCGAGGCGGGAGCCAGCGCGGTCAGCACGGGTGGCTGGTTGGGCGGTGGTGCCTGGTGGGTCACCACCACGCGGTCCACGCCCGCCAGCCCCTGCTCATCGGTGACGGTCAGCTCGAACGTCAGCTGGGTATCTTGGGCGACCGTGCCCAGACTCAGCCTGGCTCGTGCCTGCTCCGCATCCCTCAGGGAGGTCTGCGGACCGCCGACCTGGCGCCATTGGTAGCGCAGGGCACCGTTCTCCGGATCCCGGGAGGCGGCACCGTCGAGCACCAGCTCGGCCGGGCCCGTGGTACGCATATCGCCACCGGCATTGGCCAGGGGGGGCTGGTTGGTAGCTGGCGGAGGCGACTCCGGCTCGCCACTCGCCTCGCTGACCCCCGCATCACCGGCCGCTATTCTCGCCTCAAGGGTCTGGTGCATGATGCGCCACTGGTAACCGAAGAAGACCCCCTCAAACCGCCCTCCCGTCATGATGTTGCTCATCCGGTAAGGCTCGTCTCCCGTGTGCGACAGCCCCAGGTTGTGGCCCAGCTCATGGGCCAGGGTCAACGACTGCCCATGGACGGTGACGTTGCCGGGGCAGGCGTATCGATAGCCAGCGCGCGGCGCACCATCTGTGGCTCCCATACCGACAGAGAGACCATTCCCCTGGTAGCTGCATGTCCTGCTGTCATCCTTGTAGCCGCGCAGCACATAGATGTTGGAGAAGACCTGTTCCGCGTTCGGGATCCAGCCCTCCCGCAGCGGCGCCGTCAGCTCCACAGTACTGGGTTCGTAGGCCTGGCCATCGCCATTCTTGTCCCATTCGTGCACCAAGATGCCGTTGTCCACCCAGCTGAGGCGGATGTTGTAGGGGGCAAAACGTCGGCTCATGTCCGCCATGATGATGCCACCGTCGTCCCACAGATGGCTCTGACGCTCGCCGGGGAAGGCGATGTAGCTGTAGGAGAGGCTGACCGTCTTGGGGGCGGTAACAAACAGTCGTACCTGATCCACCTGCCGATCATCGGCCAGGATTTCGAGGGTGGTCTCGCCCTCTGCCAGCCCCTGCAGCACCAGCCGATCCTGGGTCGCTCCCGGTACCAGTTGCAGACTGGCCAGTTCGGGGTTGGCGATGCGATAACTGAGCGCCACCGGTTGCGGACCCGGCACCTTGGCGATCAGCAGCGCCTCCGACTCGCCCTGACTGCTAAGCAGTTTCTGTTTCAGGGCAGAGTTGAAACCGGGATCGAAGGCCAGCTGGTTGGCAGGGTCGGGCAGCACCTGGGCATAGGGGTTCGCTTCGAGCGTCTGCTGCCCATCTGCCAGCAACCAGAGTTCCCCCTCCTCGTTGGTGCGGAAACCCTGTTCGTACTGACCGGTCAGATAGGTCAGGATGAATTCGTAATCCCGATCGGCCCGCACCTTGATGGGGGCTGGCAGGGTCAACTGTTTACCCGCTGCGAGCAGGACGCTGCCTTCATAGGCAGACTCGCCGCTCTCGATGTCGGTGAGGCGCAGGCTGAACTGACGGTTGCTGCCGCCCCAGACCCCCTCCTGCACCTTGAAGGTCGTGATCTCCAGCTCGTCCCCAGTCAGGGGGTGCCCGGTTGAGGCGATACGGATCGTTCGGCTCAGGCTCTGGCCAGGGAGAAAACGCAAGAGACCTGTAGTGGCGGGGCTCTCCTGCCAGAGGCTACCCAGCTTGTTGAGCTCACTCGGCACGGCCACGGCGGGATCATAGACGGTGACGGGCAATGAAAAGGTTGTGGTGCTTGCACCAACCCCCTGATAGCCCCCCATCTCGGGCAGGCCGTTATCCCGCACCTCGTATTTTGCCAGATAGCTGCCGACCTGCTGGGTGTTCACACCGCTGAGCTGTTTGATGCGGCCGCTGAGATCCCCATCATTTTCGTCCCAGGCCGTTATCCGGGGGGCGAAGGCCGCCCCGAGCGGCAGTTGCAAGGCGAAACCGTCGACCCAGGCCTCCTGGCTGTAGAGCCTTGGCTTGATCTGATCCTTGCGCCACTCCCCGGTGAGGGAGTTCTGCTGGGCTAGCGCCTGCGGCACCGCCCCTGCGGCCAGCAGGGCGAGCATGCCCCCCTGCATCGCCAGATTTACCTTGTTTTTTTTCATCTGCATTCCGTGATGTCCCTATTTTTGGCGCCTGCGTCGGTGGCAGGGGCGTCGTTGTTGTTGCGTTGACATGAGCACAGGGTTCGACCCTCTTCTCCCGCCGCCACTGACCGCGCTCACCTTGAGCGGCAGGGCGTGAGCCGGCGGGCTGAGCCCGGTGACGGCGAAGTTGGTTTCACCCCAGCCGAGGCGGGGTGTGCCAGGCGCGGCGACACGAAGGGGGGAGGCAAGCAGGGCGCCAACCAGACAGGTCGACAGTAAGGAGGGGTGGACTTTGCATGGCGAATAATCCTTTTTCGTTATTAGTCAATACGATAAGGACGACGTAACCAGCAGATGGTGCAAGATCTCCCCTTGGCAGAGGATCGATACGACCTGTGGCGGCCCCGCTGTCCTAGATCATGGATCCTTAGACCGGAAGCTTTGCGTCCCGGCCTTTCAGCCGGTTTGCCCTTATACACAAATTAATCAGTAGTGCGCCGCGATTATTCTCCATAGCCGCAGTCACTGCAAATGGCAGAGCGGGATCCTGACTGGGCGTTCTATCAGGAAATGCCCCTGAAGGCAGGGTTAAGCTCGGCGTGAGAGCGGATGTCAACCATCCAACTCACTCCATTGAAAGCGTTTTCAAGATGAAAATATTTTTTCAACTTCGGGTGAAATGATTAATTCTCTAGCAAAGACTGACGCCGATGGCCATGGCTGGCGACTTATCCGCCCCAGGCCGAGGTCAGCCCGCGAAACGCCACAGGAAAAAGGAGTGGGGCCAAGACCCCACTCCTTATGACCATCAGTTGCAGCTGGCAGCCCCCTGATCCACCCAGACGGCGGCCTTGCCGGGCTCATCGCCCTTGGTCCAGTACTGGGCCTTCCACTTGCGACCATTGTGGTTGGTGAGATCACCGGCGTTGTAGGCCACTGCGGCATTCCAGCCGAGCTGCACCTGGCTCACCAGTTTCCACTGATCGGCGCTCTGGCTTGGCTCGTTGCCCTGGGTCCAGTACTTGGCCTGCCACACCAGCTGGTTGTGGCTCACCTTGTCATTGGTGTTGTAGACGGTGCTGGCACTCCAGGCCGGCCAGTTGGCCGCATCAGGATCGGTTGCCTCACAGCCGCCGCCTGTACTGGCTGGCTTGACGGTCAGGCGGGTGCCGGCACTGGCATCCAGCGCCCCATCGGTCACCACCAGACTCAGGTCATAGAGAGTGTCGCTGGTGACGTTCGGGCCCGTGACCACCAGGGTCGCGCTGTCCTGACCGGTGGCAGTGAGCCCCGCTGGCAGGCTCCACTGGTAGCTCAGGGCATCACCGTTAGGATCGGACGCCGTGGCCTTGATGGTCACCTGCTTGCCGGACTCGACGGTGGCACTGGCCGGTACGCTGACCACGGGGGGCAGGTTCGGCTGCGGCGCCTTGTTGGTCACCACCACCTGATCCTTGGCACTGAGGTTGTGATCGTCGGTCACGGTCAGCTCGAACACCAGATTGATGTCGGTAGTGGCAGCGTCCAGCACCACCCGGGCCTTGGCCAGGGTGGCGTCCAGCAGGCTGGCCTGGGGCCCGGAGACCTGCTTCCAGCTGTAGGTCAGCGCACCGCTTTCCGGATCGTGGGAGGCGCTGCCGTTGAGGGTCACCTCGGCCGGGCCTGTGACGCTCAGATCGCTGCCGGCATTGGCCACCGGCGGCTTGTTGACCGGCGGCAGCGTACCCTCGCCGTGGCCCAGCCCCTCGTGCATGGCGTTGAGGATGTCGCCGTTGTCCGCGTCTATCTCCCAGGCGAACAGGCCGCCGAGCTGGTTCGCCAGCACGTACTGCCCCTTGGCCTTGACCGAGCGGTCGTTGTCGAAGCTGATGAGATCGCCGCTGCTGGCCTTGAACACATAGGGGGCCTCGGCCGACTCGTCATAGCCCAGCTCCCAGCCTGCGCCCATGCGGTTGTTGACGATGTCGCGATAATCCACCACGCCGTTTTCCCAGGTGCCGCTGACCGGCCCGGTCGCGGTGCCGGTGAAGGGATTGCCGGCCTGGTAGTTCTTCACCCCGGTCCAGCCACGGCCATACATGGCCGCCCCCACCACTATCTTGCCCGGTGTCACCCCCTGACCCAGCAGCGCCTTGACGCCCTTGTCGGTGGTGTACTTGGTGGCCGGATCCCAGCTGGAGGCAAAGAGGTTGGTCTGGTGGGCCAGATTCTGCAGGTCGAAGGCGCCGCTGAAGTCGTAGCTCATCAGGAAGATGTGGTCCATGTACTGCTGGGCCGCCTGATAATCGACCTTGGCAATCTTGTCACCGCCTGCGCTGATGGCCGAGGTGAGCTCATACTGGCGACCGGTCTCTGCTTCCAGCTCGTCGAGCATGGCGCGCAGCTCCTGCATCAGCACCACATAGGTGGCACCATCGTTCGGACCGCCCAGGCTGGGGTTGGCACCCTGGCCACCCGGGAACTCCCAGTCGATGTCCACCCCGTCGAAGAATTTCCAGGTCTGCAGGAACTCTTTGACCGAGGCGACGAAGGTGTCACGCTTGGTCTTGTCACCCAGGAAGTAGAAGGGGTCGGAGAGGGTCCAGCCCCCGACCGACGGCAGGATCTTGAGGTCAGGGTGGGCCTGCTTGAGGGCCATCAGGTTGCCGAAGTTGCCCTTGTAGGGTTCATCCCAGGCGCTGAGGTTACCCTGGGACATCTGGATCGCCGCCCAGGGATCGTGGATGGAGACCTTGAAGTCCTCACGACCGGCACAGGAGCGCTGCAGCGCCTCGAAGCTGCCTGAGATCTCCTTGAGGCTGTCGTTGATGCCGTTGCCGCCGCAGATGGGGGTGAAGCCGTAGAGGATGTGAGTCAGGTTCTGGGCCGGGATCTTGTCCACGGTGAACTTGCGGCCGTAGACACCCCACTCCACGTAGTAGGCCCCCACCACCTTGCCGGACTTGTTGGCGTAGGGCTTGTTGTTCTCCTTGAGCGGCGCATTGAGCGGCGCCAGGTGGCTGCCGTCGGTATCGGCGACCATCAGCTCCTTCTTGTCGGAGAGGGTGCAGCCGTCGGCGTTGCACAGGGCCACCTGCATCTGGTAGCGGCCCCCCTTGGTCACCTTGAAGTTGGCGGTGCCCGCGGCGGAAGCGGGGCCTGACCACACCTCCTGGCCATCGAGCAGCACCTTGGCGGTCTGACCGACGTCACCGGACCAGAGGTTCCAGGTCACGCTGACCGGGGCGCCATCCTTGTGGACTGTCACCAGCTGGTTGTAGGCCGAGGCGGATTGATTGACTTCGACGATGGCGAACTTGGTGGGGCCCGAGCCTATGGTGGGTTTGCCCGGGGCAGCGGCGAAGGCGGAGGTAGCACAGAATCCCCCGACCAGGAGCGCCAGCAGGGAAAGTTTTGGACTTAACATATTTGAACTTCCTTATTTCGTTATTGGAATTAACAACGAAAAAGGCAACGCAACCTGCCAGGTAACGCAGACATCATCGCCACCATGGCTTGGCCCATGGACGATACAACCTGTGGTGACCCCGCTATCCTAGGTGCTTTGACCCTTAGACCGGAGGCTTTGCGTCCCGGACTTTCGTCCGGTTTGCCTTTTTGCACAACTTGATTTGCGACAAAAATAATCGCCGAATGACTATAGGAGGGAGTCGGAGGAGGCGCTACCTAGTAAAAATGACAGCGAATAGGACTCATTTTCCAGATTGTTCGCGAACATGCCGGCAAGCTGGCGCCAACATCGGTGATGCTGGCACCTGATGACAGTTCCCTAACTTGCCGATCAATGCTTGATTGTGTGAAGGCTGTCACTGTATTGGCAGCAGCAGGCTGTTCATCAGCGCCCGCAGCTTGAGGGGTTTGACCGGCTTGCTGACGTAGCCAAAGCCGTGCTCGCGGATCTGGGTCTGCAGCTCGCTCTTGCGATCCGCGCTGATGATGATGCCGCCGATGTCGTTGCCATGGGCCAGCCGGATCATGTGCAGCGCCTGCAGCCCGGTCTTGCCGTCATCCAGGTGGTAGTCGGAGAGCACCAGCCGGGGAAGGAAACCGGCCCCTATGATCTCCTCTGCCTGCTCCAGGCTCTGGGCGCAGCGCACCTCGCAGCCCCAGCGTCCCAGCAGGGAGGCCATGGCGATGAGGATGTCCTCCTCGTTGTCGATGCAGAGCACCCGGATCCCTTCGAGCTGGCTGTCCCGCACCACGGGGGCCGCCAGCTGGCTCGGCGTCACCGGCCGGGTCGCGAGGTTGAGGGTGATGGAAAACACGGACCCCGCCCCGGGCCAGCTGCGCAGGGAGAGCTGATGTCCCAGCACCTGGGAGATGCCGCGGGCGATGGCGAGCCCGAGGCCAAGTCCCTGCTCCCTGGCGGTGCGGGAATGATCGAGGCGGGAGAACTCGTCGAAGATCGCCTCCTGCTTGTCCAGCGGAATGCCGGGGCCATTGTCCCACACCTCGATGCGCACCTTGTCCCCCAGGCGGCGGCAGCCGAGCAGCACCCGGCCGCCCGGGTTGTAACGAAACGCATTGGTGAGGAAGTTCTGCAACACCCGGCGCAGCAGGCGCACGTCGCTGTAGACCGCGAGGCGGCTCTCCACCACGGAGAACTGGATCTCTCCCGCCTGGGCCAGCACCCCGAACTCCGCCTTGAGGTTGCCCAGCACGTCGCTCAGGGCGAAATCGAGCTTCTTCGCCTTGAACTTGCCCGCCTCGAGGCGCGAGATGTCCAGCAGATCCGTGATGAGATCCTCGGTTGCCCCCAGGGCATCGTCGATGTGGCGGGCGATGCGGACCTGCTCCGCCGCCTGCTCTCCTCCCTGCGGCAGCATCTCCAGCAGGGAGGAGGTAAACAGCTTGGCCGCGTTCAGCGGCTGGGTCAGATCATGGCTCACCGCCGCCAGGAAGCGGCTCTTGGAGTGGTTCGCCCGCTCCACCTGCTGGTTCACCAGCAGCAGCTGGCGGTTGAGCTCGGAGAGTTCGTGGGTACGCTCGGCCACCCTCGCCTCCAGGTGCTCGTTCGCTTCCCGCAGCACCCGCTCCGCCGCCCGGAAGGGGGTGATGTCGGTGAAGGTCATCACGAAGCCCCCCGCCGGCATGGGATTGCCCTGCATCTCTATCACCCGGCCGTCCGGTCGCTCCCGCGCCGAGACATGGGGGCTGCCCCGCTTCATGAAGGCGACCCGGCGCGCCACCTGGGCCTCTATGTCCCCTGGGCCGCAGAGCCCCTGCCCGGCGTTGTAGCGGATGATCTCCTCGATGGATCGCCCCACCTGGATGAGCCCGTGCGGATAGTGGAACAGCTCTATGTAGCGCCGGTTCCAGGCCACCAGCTTGAGCTCCCTGTCCACCACAGAGATCCCCTGCCCCATGTGCTCTATGGCACCCTGCAGCAGGCCGCGGTTGAAGCGGAACACGTCCGAGGCCTCGTCCACTATGGTGGCTATCTCCTCGAGCTGCATGTTGCGCCCCTGCAGGGCAGAGGCCAGCACCAGCCGGGCGGAGGAGGTGCCAAATACCCCCGCCAGCAGCCGCTCGGTGTGGGCAATCAGGTCGGCAGAGGCCTGCATCTGGGGCGCCAGGGTACCGCCGCGCTCGCCGGCGAAGCGGCCGAAGGCGCGCTTGACCCGGCTCGAGCCGACGAAGCGGGCCGCCAGCATCTCCAGCTCCTTGACCGAGACCCGCGCCTGGTAGAGCGCCGTGGTATCCCGGCTCGGCTTGCCGACGAAGTTGGCGGCCTGCAGCCGCTCGCTCACCGCCGCCCGCGACAGCAGGGAGCCCGCCACGTAGCCGAGCAGGTTGAGCAACAGGCTCAGGAAGATGCACCAGGCCCCCAGGCTCAGCTCGCGAAAGGCGGGCCAGTCGGGAGGGGCCAGCAGCGCCTCCAGGGGCGAGCCCGCCAGCAGGCCGCTCTCGGCCAGCAGAGTCAGGAACCAGAGGCTGATGCCAAGGGTAAGACCGAGATAGACCCCCTTGCGGTTGCCGTGCCGCCAGTAGAGGCCGAGCAGCAGGGCCGGGGCGAACTGGGCCACGGCGCCGAACGACAGGTAGCCGATGCGCGACAGGCTGGTGAGATCCCCGAGCCAGAGATAGAGCACCCAGGCCGCCAGCAGGATCAGCAGTATGGCGCCCCGGCGCACCTGCAGCAGCAGCCGCATCAGCCGCTCATCCCGCCCCTGCTGCCAGAAGCGGCGCAGCAGCACCGGCAGCACCAGATCGTTGCTGACCATGATGGCCAGGGCTATGGTGCAGACGATCACCATGCCGGTGGCCGCCGAGGTGCCGCCGAGAAACGCCAGCATCGCCATGCCGTCGAAGCCCAGCGACATGGGCAGGCTGATAACATAGGTGTCCGAGGCCATGTCGGCCCCCACCCACTGCTTGCCCGCCAGCGCCAGCGGCCAGATGAAGAGCCCCATCAGGAACAGGTAGAGCGGGAACAGCCAGCGCGCCCAGTGCAGATCCTGGCCCTGGTTGTTCTCCACCACAGTCACGTGGAACTGGCGCGGCAGGCAGATGACGGCGCACATGGCCACCAGGGTATAGATGGCGAGCTCCAGCAGGCTGCCCGGCGACACCGCCACCACCGCATCGAGAAAGTCCCCGGCCACCAGGGTGCGGGCCTCGCTCGGCCTGGCGATGATGAGCCAGAGCGCGAAGCCCCCCACCGCCATGAAGGCGAGCAGCTTGACCACGGACTCGAAGGCGATGGCGACCACCATGCCGCGATGGTGCTCGGTGGCGTCCAGGTTGCGGGTGCCGAACAGTATGCTGAACAGGGCCAGCAACAGGGCGACGCCGAGGGCCAGCTCGGCCGTGTTGCCCGTGGGCCCCGCCGGCACCGAGTTGGCCATCAGCAGATCCAGTCCGGTGACGATGGCCTTGAGCTGCAGCACCAGGTAGGGAAGTATCCCCATGACGGCGATCAGGCTGATCACCATGGCCAGGCGCTGGGACTTGCCATAGCGGGCGGCGATGAAGTCGGCGATGGAGGTGATGTGCTCGCGCTTGGCCACCAGGATGAGGCGGGCCAGCAGGCGCCAGCCAAACAGGAACACCAGCATGGGGCCAAGATAGATGGGCACAGGCGACCAGGGGGATTCGCTCGCCTGCCCGACGGTGCCGAAGAAGGTCCAGGAGGTGCAATAGACGGCGAGCGACAGGCTGTAGAGCAGGGGCTGGCCCTTGAGCCGACGGCGCTTGCTCTTGTCCGCCACATAGGCGATGAGGAACAGCAAGCCCAGATAGGCGAGCGACAACCCGATCAGCAGCCATCCTTGGTGCATCTACATTCTTCCCTTGTTCAGATGTGTTGAGCGCCGCGCCGGCTCAGCGTGCCGACGGGCAACCGTCATTGAGTGTGCCCGCTCAGGCGGCGGCGCCCTCATGCTCCCCGCGCAGCCGCAGCACGAAGACCGGCAGCACCACCAGCACCATGATGAAGAAGATGCCCCCACCGAGCGGCTCGAACAGCACACCGCAGATCGCCATCAGGGCCGCCACCGTCATGCCGAGGCCGAGCGCCGCATAGAGCGCCTGGGTGGGGATCTGCTGCTCGGCGGGCAGCTGGCGGGTCATGAAGCGCACGGCGCCGAGGTGGCTGATGCAGAAGGTGACCCCGTGCAGCAGCTGACCCAGCACCAGCACCGCCAGCTCGGTAGAGGCGCCGAGCAACACCCAGCGCACCACGCAGCCGACGGCCCCCACCAGAAACAGGGTCTGGGCCCCGAAGCGGTGGAAGAAGCGCTTGTCCGCGGCAAACATGGCGATCTCCGCCACCACCCCCAGGGCCCACAGGTAGCCGATCAGGGTGCCGCTGTAGCCCGCCCCCTTCCAGTACATGGCGCTGAAGCCGTAGTAAGCGGCATGGCTGCCCTGCAGCAGGGCGGTAATGAGCAGGAAGCGGCGCACCGGCGCTGACCTGAAGGTGACGAGCAGGGAGGCCCGGGCCCGCTCCCCCTTGAGCTCCTGGGGCTGCGGCCGCAGCGGCAGCACGCTCAGCGCCAGCATGGCCAGCAGTCCCGCCACCATGGTGTGCAGCACCCAGTCGCTGCCGAAGTTGCTCACCAGGGCCCCCACCAGGGTGGAGGCGGCGATAAAGGCGAAGGAGCCGCACAGCCTCACCTTGCCATAGTCGAGGTGCGTCTGCACCACCATGCGGGTGGCGAGCGCCTCCCCCATGGGCATCAGGGTCGGGTAGATGAAGTTCGCCACCAGGGTCAGCAGCACCAGCCACCAGAGACTGTGGCTGAGGTAGAAGCCCAGAAACGCCAGCAGGCTCAGCAGGCAGAGCAGCCGGGTGACGGGCAGCAGCTGACCGGCCCCCTTGACCCGTCCCATCACCATCAGGTTGCCGGCAAAACGGATGGCCATGCCGACCCCCAGCAGCAAGCCTATCTGCTCGGCGCTCACCCCTATGCCCTCGAGCCACAGGGACCAGAACGGCAGATAGGCGCCGTAGACGAAGTAGAAGGCGCCAAAGAACAGGGCTAACCAGGAGAAGGCGGGCATAGGGGCTCGGCAGCGGGACAAGGGGCACAAATGATAACCGATTTTGGCGCGGGGATCCCCAGGGGCAAGGGGAGATAAAAACGATAAATATCAATAAAGTTGAACCTTTGTCACATCCCCCTGTCTATCTGGATAACACCGCTTCCTGATGAGTGTTGCAATCCTTACACCCGCCCCTGGCGGGTTTCTTTTTGGGGCCGGTTTGGGCCGCCAGACGCAGAGAAGGGGCCCAAGGGCCCCTTCATCATTGTCACTGGCAAGTATCAGAACACGTACTTGACCCTTGCGCTCAGGTTGCGACCCGGCTCGGTCTGGTTGCTGGTGTCCGAGCTGGCCGCAAGGCCCGTGATGCTCTCGTAGCTCACGTACTCCTTGTCAAACAGGTTGAAGACGCCGACGTTGAGCTGCAGATCCTGCATCGGCTTGAACTGGGCGTAGATATCCACCACGCCCCAGCCGGCGCTCTTGATGTTGTCGTTGCCTCTGGCGTCCTTGCCCACCTTGTCCATGTCGTCGGCGAAGCGCAGGGCGGTGTTGATGTTCCAGTTCGGCTGCTCCAGACGCACCCCAAGGCTGCCGTTGAACGGGCTCAGGCTGTTGATGTAGTTGCCGTCGCCGTCCTTGCCCTCGATGTAGGCCAGGTTGCCCCAGACGTTCACCAGCTCGTTCAGCCAATAGTCCGCCTTGACCTCGGCCCCCTTGGTGGTCGCCTTGTCCAGGTTCTGGTACTGATAGATGGCGGTGCGCCCTTCTGTCCCCACGGCGGTCAGCTCGATGAAGTCGTCAAACTGGTTGTAGAAGGTCGCCACCTCGTAGCTGAAGCCGCCGCTGCTGCCGCGCACCCCGAGATCGATGCCGTCGCTGCTCTCGGGCTTGAGGTTAGGGTTCGGCTCGATGCGATAGCCGTAGGCCTGGTGGTTCAGGGTGGAGAAGGCGTTGTCATACATGGGCGCCTTGAAGCCGTGGCTGTACTGGGCGAACAGGTTGGCCGCCTCGTGTGCCTTGAACACCAGCCCCAGCTTGGGAGAGAACTCCCCTTCGGAGATCTTCTGCATGTTCTCGCCGGTGTAGGCGGGATCCTCGTCCGGGGTCATCTTGTAGTAGTCGTAACGGGCACCCGGGGTCAGCACCCAGCGCTCGCCAAACTTGATCTCGTCGAAGGCCCAGAGCGCGCTGCGCTCGCTGGTGGTGGACGGGAAGCTCAGCTCGCTGTAACCGACGAAGTCGCCCGGTACGGTCGGCGCCTTGAAACGGGTACGCTCGTTGTCGGTGTGCTCATACTCCACACCCCAGGCAAGGCGCTGGCTGGCGAGCGCCTTGCTGAACTTCACCTGGGCCCCCAGACTCTCCTGCTCGAAACCGTTGTGATCCAGGGAGTTCTTGGTCACATAGGGGTTGCGCGGGTTGACCGGATACTTGGAGGAGGCGTACTGATCCAGGGTCTGCTTGGTGCGGGTGTAGTAAATCTTGCTGTCCACCCGATCCGCCCAGGGGGCGTTCAGGGCCAGGCCGTGATCCAGCACCAGGGAGAGGTTGTCGGTGTCTTTATCGGTGATCGGCTGATTGAAGACGGAGCCCGCCTTGGTCAGATCGATGGCATCCGGATCCTGCCCCTCGGTGAAGTAGTCGACCGTCAGCTTCAGGAACTGATCATCGGAGAGGTTCCACTTGCTCTTGAGCAGCACCGCCTGGCTGACGATGTCGAACTCGTCCTTGTCGCTGTCGTAGTTCTGGGTCACCCCGCCGTCGCGCCAGGTGTAGCGCAACAGGTTCTCGAACTCGCCGGTGCGCAGCGCCCCCGTGATGCCGGCCATCTTCTGGTGGCTGCTGGAGGCATAGCCGGTGGTCGCGTCCAGGTAGCTGTCCTTCCCCTTGAGGAAGTCGCCGGCATCCTTGGTGGTGATGGCGATGACGCCCCCCAGGGCATCGGAGCCGTAGGCCGCGGACGCCGGCCCCTTGGCCACTTCCACCTGCTTGATCATGTCGGTGTCGAAGTAGGTCTGGCCCACACCGCCATTCTTGTAGGCGTCGTTCTGGCGCACCCCGTCCTGCACCACCTTGACCCGGTTCTCGCTCATGCCGCGAATGGTGAAGGTCTGGGCATCCCCCGCCCCCCCCTGCACGCTCACGCCCGGCTCATAACGGAACAGATCGGCGACATTGCTGACGACCTGCTCTTCGATCTGCTCCGAGGTGATGACGGCGATGGGGCCGGAGACGTCTTCCAGCTTCTGCTCCATGCGGGAGCCGCTGACGACCATGACTTCATCCGTTTTCTTGTCTGCGGCGAAAGCAGGGGATACCAGCCCGGCCGCCACGGCGAGGGCAATCAGAGAGGGGGTGTTGTTGTGCGCCACTGCAAAGTCCTTATTGAGAATCATTATCAACCGAACGGCATCTTACCCAGCTCGCGACAAAGATCAATAATAAAGTGAATCATTCTCATTTTCTTTTGCTTCTGAACGGTTTTACACTAGCGCCTCTTTTTTCCTGCTCGCCATGCTGCCATCGTATGGTGCTGTACCTTTGCCAATCTCTGCCTTTGTGAGTGAGATGCCATGACTCGACAACTCCCCCTGCTCGCCCTGCCCCTGCTGCTGGCCGCCTGTGCCACCCCGCCGCAGAGCCAGCCTCCCCAGACCCTCTATCACTACCAGCTTGGCGAGGGGACGGACGACAGGCCCCTCAGCCTCGCCCAGGCGGTGGACAAGGTCAGGGATGCCGACATAGTGCTGGTGGGCGAGCTTCACAGCCACCCGGCCGTGCACCTGTTGCAGGCAAACCTGCTGGCACAGCTTGCCGGCATGTCGCGCGTCGATGGCCGGGCCCTGGTGCTCTCCATGGAGCAGTTCACCCGCGCCGATCAACCGGTGCTGGATGCCTACCTGGCCGGGCGCATCGGCGAATCCACGCTGATCCGCGAGGGCCATGCCTGGCCCAACTACCCGAGCGACTACCGCCCCCTGGTGGAATTTGCCAAGGCGCAGCAGTTGACGGTGATCGCCGCCAATGCCCCCAAGCCGCTGGTGAGCTGTGTCGGTCAGGAAGGCCCCGAGTGGCTCGACAAGCTGCCTGCCAGCCGCCGCAGCCAGCTCGCCCGCGAGCTCACCCTGGGGGAGGATCCCTATCGCCAGAAGTTCATGGCCTCCATGCATCATGGGGATGCGGACGGCAATGCCCGCCGCTTCGCCGCCCAGACCAGCTGGGACGACACCATGGCCGAGAGCATGGTCGATTATCTCGAGCAGCATCCCGGCCGGCGCATCATGCACATCGCCGGCAACTTCCACGTGGAGGGGGGGCTGGGTATCGCGAGCCGCATCGCCAGCCGCAATCCGGCGCTGAGAGTCGCCCTGGTGGTGCCTGAGACTGGCTCCCAGGATGGCAAGGCCGCCCCCGGACGGAGTGCCGACGTGCGGGTGCACATAGCCCCCCTGCCGGAACGCTGGCTAAATGCAGCGGAAATGAAGCAAGATATGGGCGCGCTGCATCAATCCCGCAGCCGTGACTGCAGCCAGTGGCTGCAACCCTAATCTTCCAGGATACGGCGGGTAAAATATGGACGTGTTACTGATCATCGATGTGCAGCAAGGGGTCATGAAAGCGACCCATCACCAACAGCCACAGGTACTGGCCAACATCAACCGGGCCGCGGCCCATGTCAGACAGCATCATGGCCGGGTCATCTACATCCAGCATGACGAACTGCCAGGGGGCGAGCTGGAGCCCGGAACCCCGGGCTGGCAACTGCACCCGGCCCTGCAACCCGCCAGGGGGGATAGCCGGGTACGCAAGACGGCGTGCGACAGCTTCCTCGAGACCGAGCTGGCCTTCCTGTTGGCCGAACAGTCCGTCGACCGGCTGATCCTCTGTGGCAGCAACACCGATTTTTGCGTCGATACCACGGTACGCAGCGCCGCGGCCCATGGCTTTGAGGTGCTGGTGTTGCAAGATGGTCACACCACAGCCGATCGTCCCCACCTGAGCGCCGAGCAGATCATCGAGCACCACAACTGGATGTGGCAGCGTCTGGACCTGCCCGAGGGCAGACGCATAACCCTGCTCACCACGGATCAGCTGCTCGAGGCGGCTCAACCCGCGCTGGCGTGCTAATCTGCCTGCCTTGAAGTGATCACCTGATTGGAGTCTTGCGTGCGTCTATTCTCTGCCGTTGCCCTTGTGCTGTTGTTACCGGCGATCACGGCCTGCTCCGGAATGCCGGGCACCACGCCCGACGGCCCGGCCCCCCTGTTTCATACCAACATCAACGAAGAGGGGAGCAAGCGCTTCACCTTCGAAGCCGCTCCCCTCGACGTCCTGCCGAGTCGGTTGCAGGAGGATGACAGCCGGCTGAGCCGCAACAGCAAGAGCCTGCTGGAGCGCCGCGAGGCCCTGCAGGACGAGCAACTGACCGAGACGCTGGCGGCGCGCAACTATTGCCGCACCGGCTACATAATCCTCAGCCAGACTTCCTGGAAGATCCGGGGGGAGTGCAACGAGACCGCCACCCAGGCCGATCGCGACGCCTTCCCCAACAAGGCCTCCTGGCAGGAGTGATCCCGATTGGGGGACAGGTAACAAAACGGGCAGCCCAGGCTGCCCGTTTTTCATCTCATGACCTCGCGCCTCAGACAGGTGCGTCCGTCTCGCTGGTCAACTCGGCGCCGTTGTCGACGCGCTTGTGCCCTTCCACCAGATGGACGAAGTCCACCAGCTCGTCACCGGAGACCCGGAACGCCTGGCCGAAGCCCTTGACGAACAGACCCTGCTCGGGCTTGAGGCGAAACAGCACGAAGTCCTTGAGGTTGGAGAGCCCTTTGACGATCTCGCCGAAACGCCCCTCCAGCGCCGCTATCGCCTTGCCCCAGCACTCGTCATCCCGTGCCACCACCTCGGCCACGGCGTCAAAGGTGAGTCGCTTGCGGGCGAACAGTTCGCGGGCGCCGGTTTCGTCCTCGATCAGCATCAGGGAGACCTTGGGCACCTGTTGCAGGTTGCGGGCATGGCGGGCTATCTCGGAGATCAGCACATAGTAGCCATCTTCCTGCAGCACGAAGGGGGCGTAGCTGGCATTGGGGTTGCCTTCGCCATCCACGGTCGCGAGCTGCAGGGTACGGCAACCGTCACGAAATTCGCGGATCTCCGGTTGCAGACGGTTCTGCAGACGCTCCTGACGTTCACTCATGCTTTCACTTCCTCTTGATACTGGTGGCGCAGGGCCTTGAAACGCTCCACCTGGTCAGGCAGCAGCTGACGCTGCTCGTCACGGCCCAGGTAGATCTTGAAAATACAGCGACCGCTGTGGCCGAAGAACTGGAAGGAGTGCCCCTCCTTGCCCATGAACAGCTTGCTGACCAGGGCAATGCCGACCACGTTGTCGAGCTTGAGGTGGCCATGCATCTCGCCGTCCCGACCCATCAGGTTGTAGTAGCCGCGGGCCGTCTTGCCCTTGGGGAAGGGGGCCTTCACCTCGAAGATGGAGCCGTCGGACTCCACAATGGTGGTCACCTGACCCCAACTGGCCAGATCCGCCAGCAGGGCTTCGGCCTGATCGCTCGGCACCAGCGTCATCAGCTCGGCGGGCAGGTGGCGCACCACCTCCCACTCGCTGACGGCCAGCTCGGTGGCGATGCTGGAAGGATGGGCGCTGGGATCTTGTTCCAGCAGCGCATGAATGCGTTGTGCAATGCTCATCGGTTCTCCCTGGATGATCTGGCGATAGTACTCGGTCTCGCGGCGGATACTGTAATAAAGCGGCCCCCTTAACGCAATTGATAATCGCTTTCATTATCAGTGCATTTTTTTCACGAGCTTGATATTCTCGGCGGCAATCCCACTCTCATACACCCTTCGGAGGTTCGCATGGGCCGTCGTTTTGCCCTCGCACTCAGCCTGCTCGGCTGTTCAGCCCTTTCCCTGCCTGCTGCCGCGCAGGAACGCATCGTCAGCATAGGCCCGGCCACCACAGAGCTCATCATGGCCCTGGGGGGCGAGCAGAGCCTGATTGCCACCGACGTCAGCAGCCCTGAACCCAAGGGGCTGCCGAGAGTCGGCTACCACCGCGCCCTGGCTGCCGAAGGGATATTGAGCCTGGCCCCGACCCGACTGGTCGGCAGCGACGAGATGGGGCCGCCACCGGCCCTGGAACAGCTGCGCCGGGCCGGCGTCGAGGTGACAGTGCTGCCGACGGCACCCACCCTGGCCAACCTCAACGAGCGGATCGACGCCCTGACCGGCTTGCTGGGCAATCAGGCCGCCGGCACCAGGCTGAAGGCCGAGATAGCCGTCCAGAGCGACAAGCTGGCCGCCCAGGCGAAACAGAACAAGCCCCTCAGGGTCGCCTTCCTGCTGCTGCACAAGGGCCAGCCCACCAGCATAGCCGGCGGCAATACCACCGCCAGCGCCCTGGTGACCCTGGCCGGCGGTGTAAACCCGGTCGCCCGCTTGCACGACTACAAGCCCGTCTCCACCGAATCCCTGATCGAACTGCAGCCGGATCTGGTGCTGGTGAGCGGTCGTGACTGGCAGCAATACCAGAGCGTCGACAGCGTGCTGGCCCAGGTGCCGGCCCTGGCCGCCACGCCGGCAGGCAAGAACAGGGCCATCCACGCCATCGACGGTCACGCCCTGCAAGGGGGGCTCAGCCTGAGATCCTTGCAGCAGGCCAACCAGATAGCCCAGTGGATAAAGCAGGGTTCATGATGCGTCTGCCGCTGCCCTGGCTGCTCGTGCTCACCGGCTGCACGCTCGCCCTGCTGCTGGTCGGCTCCCTCGCCACCGGCCCCATGGCCCTCTCCTTCGCCGAGAGTCTGCAGGCCCTGTTTGCCGGCAAAAATAGCGGGATAGAAGCACACAAGCTGCTGATAGTGCAGGAGATCCGCCTGCCACGCACCCTGCTGTGCATCGCCGTGGGGGGCATTCTCGGCCTCTGCGGCGCCGTGATGCAGGGGCTGTTTCGCAACCCCCTGGCCGACCCCGGCATCATAGGGGTCTCCGGCGGTGCGGCGCTCGGGGCCGCCCTGGCCATAGTGCTGCTGGCCCCCCTCGGCCAGCAGTTGCAGAGCCTGCTGGGCCTCGGTCTGCTGCCCCTGCTCGCCTTCCTCGGCGGGGCGCTCACCACCACCCTTGTCTATTTGCTGGGCACCCGTGAGGGGGGCACCTCGGTCACCGTCATGCTGCTGGCGGGCGTCGCCATCACGGCGCTGTCAGGGGCCGTGATCGGGCTGCTCACCTACCTCGCGGACGATCAGATGCTGCGCAACCTGAGCCTGTGGCAGATGGGCTCCCTGGCCGCAGGCAAGCCGGTGGACGTGGGGCTGGCGCTGCTGACCCTGGTCGCCCTGCTGTGGCTCTTCATGCGCGATGCCAACCCCCTCAACGCCCTGCTGCTGGGCGAAGGTGAGGCCCGTCATCTGGGGGTCAATGTGCAATGCCTCAAGCGGCGCCTCATCCTGCTCACTGCCGCCGGGGTCGGCGTGGCGGTGGCGGTGGCCGGCATGATCGGCTTCGTCGGTCTGGTGGTGCCGCACCTGGTGCGGCTGCTGGCCGGGCCCAATCACGTCAGGCTGCTGCCGCTCAGCGCCCTGCTCGGCGCCGCCCTGCTGCTGGGGGCCGACATGCTGGCCCGCACCCTGCTGGCACCGGCCGAGATGCCGGTGGGCATCATCACCGCCCTGCTGGGTGCCCCCTTCTTCATCTGGCTCTTGGTCAAGAGTCGCCGGACGCTGTAACAGGAGAACGCCACCTTGCCCGGATCCCCCTCCCCCCTGCTCGCTTGCCGCGGTCTCAACCTCACCCGGGGCAATCGCCTCATCCTGGACAACCTGGATCTCGACCTGCATGGGGGCAGCCTGACCGCCCTGCTCGGCCCGAACGGGGCGGGCAAGAGCTCGCTGCTCAAGTGCCTGACCGGCGAGCTGGCCTATGACGGCAACATCTCCCTGTTCGGTCGCAAGCGGCAAGAGTGGGCCGGCGATGCCCTGGCCCACAGAGTCGGAGTGCTGCCCCAGAGCTCGTCCCTGAGCTTCCCCTTCCTGTGCGAAGAGGTGGTAGCCATGGGGCGGCTGCCCCACAGCGAACCCGTCAGCCGCCGCGACCAGATAGTGCGGGCCGCCATGACCCATGCCGGGGTCGAGCACCTGGCCGGCCGCCTCTACCCAGGCCTCTCCGGCGGAGAGCGCCAGCGGGTGCAGTTCGCCCGGGTACTGGCCCAGATCTGGCAGGAGCCGTCACCGGAACGGCTGCCCGATCCCGAGCAGCCGCGACTGCTGCTGCTCGACGAGCCCACCTCGGCCCTCGATCTCAAGTACCAGCATCAGCTGCTCACCATGGCCCGCGCCCTGGCCGCCCGCAATACCGCGGTGCTGGTGGTGCTGCACGACCTCAACCTGGCGGCGCGCTACGCCGACCGGCTGGTGATGCTGGAGCAGGGCAGGCTGATGGCGGACGGCTCCCCGACAGAGGCGCTGACCCCCGAACTGATCGCCCGCCTCTACGACTACCCCGCCCAGGTGCTCCATCACCCTGAGACGGGACAGCCCATGGTGGTGTGATAACGAGCGCATCGCCCTCCCTTTCTACGACTACCCCGCCCAGGTGATCCACCACCCCGAGACGGGACAGCCCATGGTGGTGTGATATCAGTGGTGGTGCGATCACGGGCGCATCGTCTTTCGTATCCACGACTACCCCGTCCAAGCCATCCATCACCCCGAGACGGGGCAACCCATGATGGTGTGAATCAAGTCAGGATCCCGAATAGCAAAAGAGCGCCATCAGGCGCTCTTTTGCTTGCAAAGTGGAGGGAGGCTCAGGCGATCTGGTAGCGGCCCGGCTTGTGATTGAGTGTCAACACCAGGTTACAGATGATGGCCGCGACCACGGAGAGCGCCAGCAGCCAGGGGGAGACCACGAAGAAGGAGGCGATGACGATGGCGCAATCCAGCCCCATTTGCAGCTTGCCGGCGCGGATGCCGAACTTGTCCTGAATAAACAGCGCCAGGATATTGAAGCCCCCCAGGCTCGCCTTGTGGCGGAACATGATGAGCAGCCCCATGCCGATCAGGGTGCCGCCGATCAGGGCCGCATAGACGGGCTCTATCTTGCCTATCTGCAGCACGGCGTTGAGGTGATCCGTCATGAAGGAGACGGTGGCCACGGCGGCGAAGGTGTTGAGGGTGAAGCGCGGCCCCATCCTGAGCCAGGCCAGGGCGTAGAACGGCAGGTTCATGGTGAAGAACAGCAGGCCGAAGCTCAGGCCGGTCACCTGCTGCAGCAGCAGTGCCAGCCCGGCGGTACCGCCGGTGAGCAGACCGACCTGATGAAACAGGAAGATGCCGAGGGATACAAAGCCTGCCGCGGTCAGCAGGGCGAGCACATCCTCATAGAGCGGATGGGCCGAACGGGGGGTGTTGTCCATAACCTTATGTCCAGTAGCGAAGTGAAAAGAGTGTCTGAGACCCGATGACGGGCGCGAGCCCCGTGAGTCGGGACTTCGTTATGGCCACAG
This sequence comes from Aeromonas sp. EU05-FHT14A05, assembly GCF_058791175.1. Lineage (NCBI taxonomy): Bacteria > Pseudomonadati > Pseudomonadota > Gammaproteobacteria > Aeromonadales > Aeromonadaceae > Aeromonas > Aeromonas sp. EU05-FHT14A05. Next base: position 75,946 of record NZ_JBYTDH010000011.1, read on the forward strand.
TGTCCGTTTTGAGTGACCCGGATCACAAGTACGGGATCGCATGCGCCGAAATGGTGCGCGTCAGCGCCGCGTTACAACCCTTGCACCAAAATATGTCACGCCCTTCCCCTCTCAAGCTGAAGCCAGCCTGAAGCGCGTCTGAAAAACCCGGGCTATCTCGCTGCCAGCAGGCGGGAATCGTTCTAAAATGACCCCCTTGCCACAGGCTGCGGAGCGACAGCAGATGAGAGTCAGCGTATTCGGGATAGGTTATGTGGGGCTGGTTCAGGCCGCCGTGCTTGCCGAGATGGGCCACAGGGTAACCTGTGTGGACGTGGACGCCGCCAGGGTCGAGCGCCTCAAAGAGGGGATGATCCCCATCTTCGAGCCCGGTCTCGCCCCCCTGGTGCAAGCCAATCATCAGGCCGGTCGCCTGCACTTCACCACGGACGTGGCCGAGGGGGTGGCGTTCGCCGAGCTTATCTTCATCGCGGTCGGCACCCCGCCCGATGAAGACGGCTCGGCCGATCTGCAGCACGTGCTGGCGGTGGCCGACACCATAGGGCGGCTGATGCAGGGCGGCAAGGTGGTGGTCAACAAGAGCACGGTGCCGGTCGGCACCGCCAACCGGGTACATCGTCATATCGCCGCCATCCTGCGCGATCGCGGGGTCGACTTGCCCCTCGAGGTGGTCTCCAACCCGGAGTTTCTCAAGGAGGGGGCCGCGGTGGCCGACTGCCTGCGGCCTGATCGCATCATCATAGGCACAGATTCGGCCCACGCCCTCTCCCTGCTCGAAGAGCTCTATGCCCCCTTCAACCGCAACCGGGATCGCATCATCCAGATGGACGCCCGCAGCGCCGAGCTGACCAAGTACGCCGCCAACGCCATGCTGGCCACCAAGATCTCCTTCATGAACGAGATGGCCACCCTGGCGGAGAGGCTCGGGGCCGACATCGAAGCCGTGCGCAAGGGCATAGGCGCCGACCCGCGCATCGGCCATCACTTCATCTATCCCGGCTGCGGCTACGGCGGCTCCTGTTTCCCGAAAGACGTCAAGGCGCTGATCCACACCGCCGGCCAGATTGGCTGCGATGCCCCTTTGCTCCATGCGGTGGAGCGGGTCAACGACGGCCAGAAGCACAAGCTCATGGCGCGCCTGCAGCAGCACTTCGGTGCCGATCTCAGGGGGCGGACCTTCGCCCTCTGGGGCCTGGCCTTCAAGCCCAACACCGACGACATGCGCGAAGCCCCGAGCCGGGTACTGATGGAGGCCATCTGGGCCGCTGGCGGCAAGGTGCAGGCGTTCGATCCCGAGGCCATGAGCGAGGCCCAGCGTCTCTACGGCCTGCGGGACGATCTGACCCTGTGCGGCACCCAGGAGGCCGCCCTCAAGGGAGCCGACGCCCTGCTCATCTGCACCGAATGGCAGCAGTTCCGCGCCCCGGACTTCGAGCTATTGCGCCAAACCCTGAAACAGGCCCTCATCATCGACGGCCGCAACCTCTATGATCCGGCCCGCCTGCGCCAGCGCGGCTTCACCTACTACGCCATAGGCCGGGGCGACAGCCTGACCGCCGGGCTATGCGAGGAGCAACGGCAATGAAATATCTGGTCACCGGCGCCGCCGGCTTCATCGGCTTTCATGTGGCGCAGAGGCTCTGCCGCGACGGCCATCAGGTGGTTGGCCTGGACAACCTCAACGACTACTACGAGGTGAGCCTGAAGGAGGCGCGGCTGGCACTGCTGCTGCCACTGCCAGGTTTTCGCTTCGAGCGCGGTGATCTCGCCGATCGCACCGCCATGGCGGCACTCTTTGCCCGCGAGCGGTTCGATCGGGTGATCCACCTGGGGGCCCAGGCCGGGGTGCGCTATTCGCTGGACAACCCCTTTGCCTACGCCGACAGCAATCTCAACGGCACCCTCACCGTCCTCGAGGGGTGCCGCCATCACGGGGTGCAGCACCTGGTCTACGCCTCCTCCAGCTCGGTGTATGGCCTCAACGAGCGGATGCCGTTCAAGACCTCGGACGGGGTGGATCACCCCGTCTCCCTCTATGCCGCGAGCAAGAAGGCGAACGAGCTGATGGCCCACTCCTACTCCCACCTCTATGGGCTGCCCACCACGGGCTTGCGCTTCTTCACCGTCTACGGCCCCTGGGGGCGGCCCGACATGGCGCTGTTCAAGTTCGTGCGTGCCATCCTGAACGGGGAACCCATCGACATCTACAACCAGGGCCAGCTCAGCCGGGACTTCACTCACATAGACGACATAGTGGAGGGGATAGTGCGGGTCGCGGACAGGCCCCCGCAGGGCGACCCGGACTGGCAGGGAGCAGCCGACGCCAGCACGGCCCCCTATCGCCTCTTCAACATCGGCCATGGCAGCCCGGTGCGACTCATGGATTTCGTGGAGGCCATAGAGGCGGCGCTCGGCAAGCGGGCCATCCGCAACCTGCTGCCCATGCAGCCAGGGGATGTGCTCGCCACCTGGGCCGATACCGAATCCCTGTTCGAGGTGACCGGCTATCGACCCCGGGTGGGCCTCAGAGAAGGGGTGGCGAGTTTCGTCGACTGGTACAGGGCCTACTACGGGGTCTGACCCGAACGCCTGAAATGAAAAGGGGCTGCCAGTGGCAGCCCCTCTTGCTGGGGCCTCAGGGGCCAGGGGTATAGCGGAAGGGTTCGAGCCCCGGGGTCAGCCCCTGGCATGCGGGCTTGAGGGCCTCAGCGCCTGCCAGCAGCCAGTCGGTGCGATGGCGGTTGCCGAGGTTTTCCATCTTCTCTGGCTCGAAACACAGCACCATCAGATCCGCACTGCCCAGCACATGGCGCCCGGGCCCGGCCGCCACCCAGGCCGCCGCCTCGTGGGCCTGCTCCCCGTCCCCCAGCAGGTAGGGGTAATGTTGCACGGGCTGCCGGGCGAACAGCAGGTGCTGCTCCTTGAAACCGGCCAGCAGCAGTTCATCCCCCGCGGGCACCTCCTGCTGTGCCCGCGCCATCACCCCCTGCGGCGTGCGCATGTCGTTGAGGCGCACGCAGATCCAGCAGGAGTAGAGCAGCCAACCCACCGCCAGCGAACAGAGGATGGCGCTGAGCGGCGCCCGGCGCAGCAGCACATTGACCAGCAGCAGCGCCGCCCCCAGCACCAGCAGGGGCAGCCAGGGGGCCGGTCCCAGCTCCCCCAGCCGGCTCGCCAGCTTGTCGCTGACGACCAGCGCCCCGGCGCCGCCCACACAGATGATCCCCAGCAGCCAGCCGAGCCCACCCAGCAGGCGGCCGGGCCAGACCCGCGCCAGCAGTGAGCCTATGTAGGGGGCGGTCAGCAGTGCCAGGGCCGGGGTGCCTGGCGTGACATAGACGCCGCGCTTGCCCGGCGACAGGGAGAAGAAGAGCACCACCAGCACCAGGTAGCCGAGCAGCAATATGATGCGCTTGTCCTGCCCCTGGATGGCCTTGCGCCACGCCAGCACCAGCCAGGGCAGCAGCAGGGAGAGGGGCAGCCAGAACGGCGGGATCACCGAGCTGAGGTAGTACCAGAAGGGTTTGACGTGATGCCAGGCATTCGCATAGCGGGTCACCGTCTGGCGCAGCAGTATGTTGTCTCTGTAGGCCTGCAGCACTGGGTCCCCGCTCTGGGCCACAGCCGTCAGCATGGGCACCAGCCACAACCCGATGGCCAGCAGCATGAAGAGCGGCCCCGCCAGCGCCTTCAACCAGTCGGCAGGGGGGGCGGTACGGATCTGCTTCCAGTGGGTCCAGATTGCCGGGATCAGGATCAGCAGGGCCAGCAGCCCCACCCCCTTGGTGATGATGCCGAGCCCGGCGGCAAACCAGCCGAGCCAGTACCAGCGCCAGCCTCCCCCGCAGAGCAGGAAGCGCACGAAACCGTAGACCCCCAGCGTGATGAAGCAGGTCACCAGAGCGTCTATCTGGGCCGTCTTGGCCTGCAGGGTGAACTGGACGGTAAACAACAGCAGCAGCCCGGCCATAAAGCCGACTTGTGCGCTCCACAGGCGGCGACCCAGATCCCACACCAGCGCAATGGTCAGCAGGCCCGCCAGCAGGGAGGGCAGCAGAAACGCCACCTTGATGGAGCCGGTCAGCAGATAGCCAAGGGCGATGCCCCACATAAACAGGGGGGGCTTGTCCGGATAGATCTCGCCGCCGCGCATGGGGAAGAGCCACTGCCCGCTCTCCACCATCTCCTTGGCGACCAGGGCGAAGCGCGGCTCGTCGGCGGGCCAGGGATCCCGCAGGCCGAGACCGGCCCCCAGCACTATCAGGGCGATCAGCAGCAGCCAGCCGAGGGAGGCCTGATTGAGCAGGAAGCGGTCATTTGCCATGGCGGATCTCGTTGTCGTCGACGGCCTTGCTATGGCGGGTCTCGTTATCCTCGACGAGCTTGTCCCGCTTCCAGCCCCTGTGCTGGATATCCAGGTAGAGGCTGTAGAGGGCGGTGAAGGTGGGGAAGAGATTCTGCAGCACGCCGACGGAGTCCTGCTTGGGGGAGAAAACGAAATAGCTGAGGGTCATCAGGCTGCCGAGCACGCTCATGTACCAGAACATACGCGGGATCACCGGCTTGCCGGCCCGCTTGGAGGCCAGGAACTGCACCAGCCAGCGGCCGCCGAACATCAGCGCCCCCGTGTAGCCGATGAGCTTCCAGCCGGTGACATGCAGGCCGGTCCAGTCGAACCAGGTCAGCTCCATGGAGAGCAGGGCATCGATCATCGCCGCCCTCCCGAGTGCAACCCGCCGACATGCAGGGCAAGCTCATCCCTATCCAGCCAGATCGACGGCAACGAAAGCAGGGTCTCCATCACTCCAGCATCTCCCTGACTTCGACCACCTTGGATCGGCGTTGCAGCCACCAGACACCGACCACGTCCACCAGCCCGACCCAGAGCCGGTTCCAGACCCCGTACTTGGAGACACCCGCCTGCCGTGGCCTGTGGTTGACCGGCCAGGGGGACATGCGCCCGCCCTGGGCCTGGATCAGGGCCGGAATGTAGCGGTGCATGTGGTTGAAGCCGGGCAGGCGCAGATACCAGTCGCGCCGCACCACCTTGAGACCGCAGCCGGTATCCGGGATGCCGTCCCGCAGCAGCAGATCGCGAAAACCGTTGGCCAGCCTGGACGAGAGGCGCTTGACCCAGTCATCCCGGCGATTGACGCGGTGACCGATAAGCCCCACCTGGTACTTGTCGGAGGCGAAGCGGCGCCTGGCCTCCTCCAGCATGGCGGGAATGTCAGCCGGATCGTTCTGGCCATCCCCGTCAAGCACCACTAGCCAGTCGCCGCGCCCCTGGCGCACGCCGCTCAGCACCGCCATGCTCTGGCCGACGGCCCTGGCATGACGCACCACCCGCAGCGCGGGGAATTGCGCCTTCAGACCGCAGAGCAGGGCATAGCTGTCATCCTCGCTGCCATCGTCCACATAGATCAGCTCGTAGCTGTATTTCCCCGCCAGCGCGGCATCGATCTCGCCGATGAGGGGGGCCAGATTGTCCCGCTCATCCTTGGCGGGCACCACGACAGAGACATCGATCGAATCAACCATATGCGCTTCCCAATCATGACGAAGGATGCAATCGGTTCGACTGCGTCCCCCATTTCTATTTTATCGACAAGCTGGCTAACATCATGCAAATACAAGACGTTAGAGTGCAAGACCGGCAGTTTATTGCCCCGACAGTAACAAATCCATCAATTTGAGTTGTGCCGCGAGCAGAGGGGCTGACCGCGCACACTCCAGACTCCCCATCACACTCACCAGGAGCGCCTTTTTGACTCTGCCAAAAGTTCCAGACCGTTTTCATCTCTGATGGCCTGACACATAACCAGATGTTCCATCCCCTGGCTGGCGCCCCCCCCATATCGGGCCTATATCTTCCGGATACTAATTCGAGGTATCCATCATGCAGAGACTCTGCACCTGGGGCTGGGGAGTCCTGCTGCTGCTTGCAACCTCCTCCCATGCCGACACCTTTCGCCAGGCCCCCAAGGCCATGAGCGCCTTGCGCCAGGGCGCCGCCATGGAGCAGAGCAACCCGCGGCGAGCCATAGCCCACTACTGCACCGCAGCCAGCCTGGGCAACCCGGAAGCCTACTATCGCATCGGCCGCCTGCTGGCTCGCGGGCCTCAGGGGATCCGCAGCCCCCGCCACGCCAACGCCTACCTCGCCATGGCCATGCGCCTTGGCAATCAGCAAGCGGCTCGCTACTACAACGAGCGGGTGGGCAACGCCCCCTTGGGCACCTGCGGCATCGGCGGGGGTGGAGGCGGCGCTCCCTGGGTACGCCCCAGCACCCCCTTCGATCAGGATAGCTACCTGGCCCGCCAATCCCTCACCAAACAGAAGCTGGCCGTCATGATCCGCCAGGCCGCCCACCGTCACAAGGTCGACCCCCAGCTGGCGCTCGCCATCGCCATCGCCGAGTCCAATCTCAACAGCACAGCCGTCTCCCCCAAGCAGGCGCAAGGGGTCATGCAGCTCATTCCCGAGACCCAGGTGCGCTTCGGCGTGACCCGCCCCTTCGACGCCCAGCAGAACATCCGCGGCGCCATGATCTACCTGAAGTGGCTGGAGAAGCAGTTTGGCCCCGACTGGGTCAGGATCAGCGCCGCCTACAACGCCGGTGAACAGGCCGTGATCCGCCATGGCGGCGTACCGCCCTACCAGGAGACCCAGGAGTATGTGCAGCGGGTGCTCTACTACTCGGGGCAGGACCCGGCCAAGAGCACCAGGCAGCCCCGCTGACCCCTGGCAAAAGCTGACCCCATTACTTCTCAAGGTCGGCTGATGAATCCTATCGAGCCAGAATTAAGGAAGTCTTAAGCCAGTTCGGCCCGAAACCCTGACCGGGCATCTGCCAGATGCCCGCCGCTTTTCACCCCTCTGCCGATGGGACTCCCTGCACTCAATGCTCCGGTTGTCTACTTTGCCGCCCTCTTCCCATTGGTTTACAATCGACGGGTTTTTTGGAACCGGGTCGGCCCCTGCCGACCAGGCCCCACCACGACGTCAGTTTGTTAATGCAAAGACATTAAACTGCTGAAAAGGAAGAGAATTAGCCAATGGCTCAATTTATTTACACCATGAACAGGGTCGGCAAGGTCGTGCCGCCCAAGCGTCATATCCTCAAGAACATCTCCCTCTCCTTCTTCCCGGGCGCCAAGATAGGCGTGCTGGGTCTGAACGGCGCCGGTAAATCCACCCTGCTGCGCATCATGGCGGGGATAGACACCGAGATCGAAGGGGAAGCCCGTCCGCAGCCCGGCATCAAGATCGGCTACCTGCCCCAGGAGCCGAAGCTGGATCCGGAGCAGACGGTCCGCGAGGCGGTGGAAGAGGCAGTCGGCGAGGTGAAACGCGCCATGGCTCGCCTGGATGAGGTCTATGCGGCCTATGCCGACCCGGATGCGGATTTTGACAAGCTGGCCCGCGAACAGGGCGAGCTGGAAGCCATCATCGCCGCCCAGGGTGGTCACAACATGGAGAACCAGCTGGAGCGCGCGGCCGACGCCCTGCGCCTGCCGGCCTGGGACGCCCAGATCAAGCACCTCTCCGGGGGTGAGCGCCGCCGGGTAGCCCTGTGCCGTCTGCTGCTGGAAAAGCCGGACATGCTGCTGCTGGACGAACCGACCAACCACCTGGATGCGGAATCCGTGGCCTGGCTGGAGCGCTTCCTGCACGACTACGAGGGCACCGTCGTGGCCATCACCCACGACCGCTACTTCCTCGACAACGTGGCGGGCTGGATCCTGGAGCTGGACCGTGGCGAGGGTATCCCCTGGGAAGGCAACTACTCCTCCTGGCTGGAGCAAAAAGACGCCCGTCTGGCTCAGGAAGCCAGCTCGGAAGCGGCCCGTCGCAAGTCCATCGAGAAGGAACTGGAGTGGGTGCGTCAGAACCCGAAAGGCCGTCAGGCCAAGTCCAAGGCCCGTATGGCTCGCTTCGAGGAGCTCAACACCAACGACTACCAGAAGCGCAACGAGACCAACGAGCTGTTCATTCCGCCCGGACCCCGTCTCGGCGACAAGGTGGTAGAGGTGGCAAACCTCTGCAAGTCCTATGGCGATCGCCAGCTGATCGACGATCTCTCCTTCTCCATTCCGAAGGGGGCCATCGTCGGCATCATTGGTCCGAACGGCGCTGGTAAATCTACCCTGTTCCGCATGATGTCGGGCCAGGAGCAGCCGGACTCCGGTTCCATCACCCTGGGCGATACCGTGGTGCTGGCCTCCGTGGATCAGTTCCGCGACAGCATGAACGACAAGAAGACGGTGTTCGAGGAAGTCGCCGACGGTCAGGATATCCTGCGCATCGGCAACTACGAGTTCCCGAGCCGTGCCTACATAGGTCGCTTCAACTTCAAGGGCGCCGATCAGCAGAAGCGGGTCGGCGAGCTGTCCGGTGGTGAGCGCGGCCGTCTGCACCTGGCCAAGCTGCTGCAAACCGGCGGCAACGTCTTGCTGCTGGATGAACCGACCAACGATCTGGATATCGAAACCCTGCGCGCCCTCGAGAACGCCCTGCTGGAGTTCCCGGGTTGTGCCATGGTCATCTCCCACGATCGCTGGTTCCTCGACCGTATCGCCACCCACATCCTGGACTACCAGGACGAGGGCAAGATTGCCTTCTTCGAGGGCAACTTCACCGAATACGAAGAGTGGAAGAAGAAGACCTACGGCGCCGACGCCGTCCAGCCGCACCGCGCCAAGTACAAGCGCATCGCCAAGTAAGCGGACCGCCATGCAAGCGAAGTGATGCATCGCCCCATCAGGGGGATTGCAACGTCACAAGGGGAGCCCGGGCTCCCCTTTCTTTTGCCTTTTCGCTTACACTCTTCCCGCTTCCCCCTACCGGCACTCACCGATGACCCAGACCAGCGCCCCCCCGAAGAGAGTCACCATCCAGATCCGGATCGAACCCGGCTGCCTGGGCCCGGATGGCAAGCGCCACATCGATACCTTCTGCACCGCGGCCAACCGGATCTTTGCCGCCATCGAACCCGAGCGGGTGAGCTGGGTGCTGCTCCCCCGTCATGACAAGCAGTTGCCCGAGCAGGCCTACTTCATCGACGGGCGCACCCTGAGCGAGGCACAGGCCGGCCTGCTGCTGCAGCGCATGGGACTGACGCTCGCCACCTTGCAGGAGCACAGCGACGCCGTGCTGGCCCAGCTGGTGGAGCGCTACCTCAAGAGCCGCTGAGGGGCACCATGGCAACACAAGCCTCTATCGAACCTTGTTTTTGCACCTCGACGGGCAAACGTTTGAATTTTTACTCTATTCATTGATCCGCCTCGCAGATCCGGGGTTTGTAAACGTCGCCGCCTGTGTAAAAATGTGCGCGCTGTCACGGTATCAGGACGAGTCTGGTCGCTCAGTCGCCAGAAACAGGGCAACCCAGCCCCCATGGATGGGGTTGACTGTTCGCCTGCTGCTTATTTCACGTCACCCATTGGAATCCAACATGAATCAACCACACAACGCCACAGAGCAGGCAGCCAACCCCGCCGCCGGGCAAGGATTGCTCGAGCGCCTGTTTGCCCTGAAAGGCCATGGCACCACGGCCCGCACCGAGGTCATCGCCGGCATCACCACCTTCCTGACCATGGTCTACATTGTCTTCGTCAACCCGCAGATCCTCTCTGCGGCGGGCATGGACACCCAGGCGGTGTTCGTCACCACCTGCCTCATCGCCGGCATCGGCAGCATCCTGATGGGGTTGCTGGCGAACCTGCCCATCGCCCTGGCCCCCGCCATGGGGCTGAATGCCTTCTTCGCCTTCGTGGTGGTGGCCGGCATGGGCTACTCCTGGCAGGTCGGCATGGGCACCATCTTCTGGGGCGCCTTAGGATTGCTGATCCTCACCCTGCTGCGGGTACGCTACTGGCTGATTGCCAACATCCCCCTCACCCTGCGGGTCGGCATCACAGCCGGCATAGGCCTGCTCATCGCCCTGCTCGGCCTGCACAACGCCGGCATAGTGGTGGCAAGCCCCGCTACCATGGTGACGGTGGGCAACCTCACCTCCCTGCCCTGTCTGCTGGGGCTGCTCGGCTTCTTCCTGATCTGCATCTTCTCCGCCCGCGGCGTGCACTCCGCCGTGCTGATCGCCATCGTCGTCACCACCACCCTGGGCTGGCTGTTTGGCGACGTGACCTTCAAGGGCTTCGTCTCTGTGCCGCCGAGCATCACCCCCGTCTTCGGTCAGCTGGACCTGATGGGATCGCTGGACATCAGCCTCGCGGGGATCATCTTCTCCTTTATGCTGGTCAATCTGTTCGACTCGTCAGGCACCCTGATCGGCGTCACCAACCGCGCCAAGCTGGCGGATGACAAGGGCCACTTCCCGCGCATGAAGCAGGCGCTGGTGGTGGACAGCGTGAGCTCGGTCGGCGGCGCCTTTATGGGCACGTCATCGGTCACCGCCTATATCGAGAGCAGCTCAGGGGTGGCCGTCGGCGGCCGTACCGGCCTGACCGCCATCGTGGTCGGCGTGCTGTTCCTGCTGGCGATCTTCTTCTCCCCGGTTGCCGCCATGGTGCCGGCCTATGCCGCCGCCGGCGCCCTTATCTACGTGGGGGTGCTGATGTGCTCCGAGCTGACCCGGGTGAAGTGGGAAGACCTGACCGAAGCGGTGCCGGCCTTCATGACAGCGGTGATGATGCCGTTCAGCTTCTCCATCACCGAGGGGATAGCCGTGGGCTTCATCTCCTACTGCGTGATGAAGGCGGGCACCGGCCGCTGGCGCGAGATCAACCCCTGCGTGCTGGTGGTGGCCCTGCTGTTCGTGCTCAAGTTCGTCTGGGTCGACAGCCACTAATCCCGGCTTTCGCATACAAAAATGCCCGTCATCGACGGGCATTTTTTATGGCTGGCAAAGGGCAGGGTTCAACGGATGCCGCGGGCCTCTCGGATCCACTCCCAGGCCTGCTGGATCTCCTGGGTCTTCTCCTTGGCCATCTCCATCATCTCGGGGGGCAACCCCTTGGCGGCCAGCTTGTCCGGGTGATGCTTGCTCATCTCCTTGCGATAGGCGCGCTTGATATCCTGATCGCTGTCGCTCTCGCTCACCCCCAGCAGCTGGTAGGCATCCTTGAGGCGATCCTGGGAGGGGGCCTCCTGCCGGTATTGCTGCCCTTGCCCACCCTGCTGCTGGCGGTGGAAGAAGTTCATCTGCGCCTCCGCCATCGCCAGGATCCGCGCCAGCTCGATACGGCTGAAGCCGAGCTCGTCCGCTATGGTCTGCAGGATGGCACGCTCGTTGGCCTCCACCTTGCCATCGGCAAAGGCGGCCTGCAGCTGCACCTCCAGGAAGAAGCGCAGGATGTCGCGCTGCCCCAGGCTGGCGCGGCGGAACTCCGCCAGGGTTTCGCGCAGCGGAAAATCGCTCTCCTTGCCCTGGCGGAACGACTCCTGGGCCCGCACCCGCTGCTCGCCGGAGAGTCGCATCCTGTCCATCAGGCTGGAGGCGACCCGGATCTCGTGCTCGGTGACCTGACCGCTCGCCTTGGCGATGTGGCCCATGACGGCGAAGGTGGCGTGGAAGAAGACCGCCTGCTGCTGCTGGCTGGGAGCTCGCTGGAACGCCCCCCGAATGCCCATGCCCCGATCGAAGCGGTGGCCGATCCAGAGGCCAAGCAGGGCGCCAAAGATGTTGCCGAGCAGAAAACCGAAGAAGGCGCCAAGCACCTTACCCCAAATACGCATGGTTCAAGACCTCGTGATGTTAATGAGTGCCGGCAAGCAGCTGGTCATCCAGCTCCCGCAGCCGATCGACTGTGCCTATGTCCCGCCACTCGCCGGTCAGCAGAGTGCCACCGACCCGGCCTTGTGCCATCCAGTCGCGCAGCAGGGGGGCCAGCTTGCGGGCACCGCAAGGCAGGGGGACAAAGGCCGCCGGGTGATAGAGGCCGACGCCGCTGAAGGTGAGGGCTGGCGCGTCCAGCACCCGGCCGTCTTGCAGGGAGAAATCCCCCTGAGGATGCTGGGGCGGATTGGGTACCAGCCAGAGATGGGCCAGGTCCTCTCCCAGCGACTGATTCACCAGAGCACCATAATCCGCATCAATCCAGGTATCGCCGTTGATCACCAAGAAGGGCTCAGCCCCCAGCAGTGGCAATGCCTGCACTATGCCGCCCGCGGTCTCGAGGGCACTCTCCTCCGCCGACCACAGGATCTCGACCCCGAACTGGCGGCCATCGCCGAGGGCCTCCACCAGCTTGTGACCGAGCCAGGCGTGGTTGATGACCAGCCGGGTCACCCCGGCCGCCTTGAGCTTCTCGATGTGGTGGACGATGAGGGGCTTGCCCCCCACCGCCAGCAGCGGCTTGGGCAGCAGGTCGGTGAGCGGGCGCATCCGCTCGCCACGGCCCGCGGCCAGGATCATCGCCTTCATGACGGCTCCCCGGCACGCCGTGCCTCAGCCGCCCGGGCCAGGCCCGGCAGCACCACCTGCTGCAACCAGTCGCCGAAGCGGGCCAGCACAGGATGCTCGGCCCCATGCTGGCGGCACACGTCCACCACATAGCCCAGGGTACGGGGGATGTCCTTGAGGTAGCCGGACTTGCCGTCGCGATGGTAGAGACGGGTGAAGAGGCCGGCCGCCTTCAGATGCCGCTGCATGCCGGTCAGGTCGGCGTGACGACGGAAGCTGGCATAATCGAGCCCGTCGAGCAGGCCTGCCCGGCTCAGGGTCTCAAAGCCATGGCTCATGCCCTGCTCGATCACCTCATCGGGCCAGCGCACGTAACAGTCTTTCAGCAGGGAGACCAGATCGTAGCTCAGCGGCCCGATGACCATGTCCTGGAAGTCGATGACGGCAAGCCGGCTGCCGTCCGGCGTATCACCGCCGCACACCATCAGGTTGCGGCTGTGGAAGTCTCTGTGCATCACCCCGTGGGGCTGGGCCAGGTTGTTCTGCGTGAGGCAGGCGAACATCTCGTCCAGCAGTTGCTGTTCGGTCTCGCCGAGACTCAGATGCAGGTGATGACCCAGCAGCCACTCGGGGAAGATGGCGTTCTCGCGGGCCATGAAGGCCTCGTCGAAGGGCTCGAGCTCGAGCGCCACCGATCCGAGCCGGGGCAGCAGTCCTATGGCCTTGCCATACCAGGCCAGCACATTGTCATCGTTCAGGCAGCCGATAAGCTGGGTATCACCAAGGTCACTGACCGCCAGCAGCCCCTGCTCATAGTCGACCCCCTTCACCTCGGGGGCCAGCAGCCCAACGCCGTGCAGGGCGGCGGCATTGCGAACGAATTCATGATTTTTTTCGGTTTTCGGATTAGCATCCACCCACACCAGGCCACCACCACGGAAGTAGCGGCGGAAACTGGCGTCACCGGAAATAAGCGTCAACGAGAGGTTGGCATCACCGGTAATCCGGCGTGCCCATTGCAATAGCAGGGAAGCGCGATCGTGCATGAGTCGGGAACCAAATTGGAAAGCAGCACTTGGCTGTTAGCCCTGGCCGCAATAATGCTTTATCATTGCCGGCTAACATAAAGCAATGACATGCAATGTCAACTCGATGGATCCTGACATAAAATGCATGCCCTGAATCAACCGTTTTTACTACGGATTGCGCGAGCCCTTCACATGACAAAATGGACACTGGGGTCTTCTTATCCCATCGCCCTGACCATCAGCCTTGTTCCTGCCCTGAGTCCGTTCACGGTGCAGGCGGCGCCCCTCAATGCGCCACCGGCCACCGGGATCCTCAACAGCCTCTGCTATGACTATGTCCCCAAGGTCGAGAAACCCAGCGCGGATCAGGACGCCAATGCCCAGCCTGTCGAAGTGGATGCCGATCGCCTTGAGGCCAAGCAGGGTGGCACCGCCGTCTATGAAGGTGACGTCAAGGTGCGTCAGGGCGTGCGCAAATTTGACTCCGACTATGCCCAGCTCGATCAGAAGAGCCGGGATGTCATCGCCATCGGCAACATCTATTACAACGATGGCCAGATTACTGTCACCAGCGACAAGACCCTCAAATCCAACCTGGACACCAAGAACTCCGAGCTGGAAGAGGGCAAGTATCAGGTGCATGGTTCACCGGTGCGCGGCTTCGCCGAAAAAGTCACCATGACCAACAACAACCAGAACATCACCCTGGAGGGGGCCCAGTACACCACCTGCCCACCGGGTCAGGAGGCCTGGACCCTGAAGGCCGGCAGCATCGACATCGATCAGTCCGAGGTGTTCGGGGAGGCCTGGAACGCCAGCCTCTGGCTCTATGACTATCCGGTCTTCTATTTCCCCTATATCAACTTCCCCATCAAGGATGAGCGCAAGACGGGCCTGCTCTACCCGGGCTATACCCAAAGCTCCAAGAACGGCATGGACATCACCCAGCCGTTCTACTGGAACATAGCGCCGAACTACGATGCCACCATCACCTCCCGCTTCATGGACAGACGGGGCCTGATGGAGCAGGTCGAGTTCCGCTACATGCCGGACCCGGCCCACGTGGGCAGCCTCTATTTCGAAAATCTGGCAGATGACAAGCAGTACGACGAGACGGACAGCCTCAACGATCACCTGTCCGACGGGCATCGCTACCTGCTCAGTGCCCGCCACACCTCCATGTTCATGGACAATGCCATGCGGGTGTCGGTGGACTACACCAAGGTGCGGGATCGGGACTACAACTACTTCAACGACTTCTCCCCCAAGGTGGGGACCCAGGTCGACAACCAGTTGCAGCAGTCCCTCACGGCCGGCTACTTCCAGCAGAACTGGAACCTCAATGCCGAGGTGCGCACCTACCAGATCCTGCTGGCCAGCGCCCAGCAGCCCCACGAGCTGATGCCGCGCATCAACCACAACTACTACCAGCAGGGCAGCTGGTACGATCTGGCCTGGAACACAGAGCTGACCAACTTCGGCTACAACAACGATCAGGCCATCGAGCAGAACAAAGGTAGCGCCTACACGGGCACCCGGGTCTACACGGCCCCCACCCTGACCATACCGCTCATCGACGAAGCCGGCTACTTCCTCGACAGCCAGTACAAGCTGATGTACACCCGTTACGATCAGACGGTGCCGGATGACATGAGCAGCACCTTCACCAACAGGTTCACTCCTCAGGGTGGGGGGGATGTCACCCTGGAAGAGGGCATCATCACCCGGGTGCTGCCTTCGTTTCGCCTCAAGGGCGGCATGACCTTCGAGCGCGACCAGCAGTGGTTCGGCGAAGGGGCCAGCCAGACCCTGGAACCCGAGTTCCAGTACCTCTATGTGCCCTACAAGGATCAGGACAACATCGGGGTCTACGACTCCACCACCATGCGTCAGGACTACTACAGCCTGTTCAGCGACCGCCGTTTCGCCGGCCTGGATCGCATCAGCGACTCCAACCGGCTCTCGGTCGGCGTCACCACCCGTATCTATGATCCGGCCGGGGATGAACGAATTCGGCTGGCCGTTGCCCAAGCCTTCGACTTCGTGGCGCCCAGGGTCAAGCTCTACTCCAGCGACGAGCTGAGCACCAATACCCGCTCCCCGCTCTCGTTCGAGGGTGACGCCAAGATCAACGAGCAGTGGTATGCCCATGCCGGGGCACAATATGATCTGGAGCAGCGTCAGATAAGCTCCTCCAACAGCGCCCTGGAGTACCGCCACGAGAAGCTGATCAGCCAGTTGAGCCACCGCTTCGTGCGGGACGCCAACTACGACCTGGATCGCAAGGGCGAGGTGACGGATCTCAACCAGATCGGCCTGCTGTTGACCACTCCGCTCAACGATCAGTGGCACCTCTATGGCGGCTACTATCAGGAGCTCGATCAGAACGTCAAAGTTGACCGCAAGGTGGGCCTGAAATATGACTCCTGCTGCTGGAGCATCAACTTCAACCTGGAATGGGTCAATACGCCGGACAACGTGAACCTGGCCCCGACGTCCGAGCGCAGCCTCGGCATTCAATTTGAAATGAAAGGATTGGGTAGCGTGGGTACCGGCTCCAAGGGCACCTCCCTTGACACCGAAGCACTGCCTTACATTCGTCCGTTTAACCTGCGAGACCAATAACGGGTCTGGCAAACGCCTTGAGAGATGGATATGAAGAAGACGTTGATTTCCCTGCTGACCGCAGGCCTGTTTGGAGTCATGAGCCAGGGCGCCCTCGCCGCGCCCGAGCTGGTGGACAAGGTGCTTGCCGTGGTCAACAAGGACGTGGTGCTGGCCAGTCAGCAGGAAGCCCTGGTACAGAAGGTGAAGGCTTCTGCGCAGGAGAGCGGCCAATCCCTGCCCGATGACGTCACCCTGCGCAAGCAGGCGCTGGATCGTCTGATCCAGGAGAGCCTGCAGCTGCAGCTGGCGGATCGCCAGGGGCTCAAGATCAGTGATACCCAGCTGGAGCAGGCCATCCAGAGCATAGCCGCCGACAACAAGATGAACCTGGAGCAGCTGCGTGCCCAGCTCGAACGGGAAGGGCTGACCTATGCCCAGTACCGGGAAGAGGTGCGCCGCGAGATCCTGATGAACGAGGTACGCCGCAGCCAGGTTCGCCGCCGCATCAACATCTCCGAGCAGGAGGTGAAGCAGGTGGTCGAGGCCCTGAGCAAGCAGGGCCAGCAACAGACCGAATACCATGTCGGCCACATCCAGGTTGCCCTGCCTGACAACCCGAACGCCGAACAGCTCAACGCCGCCAAGGCCAAGATCGAACGCATCCTGGCTGCACTGAAAGAGGGGGCGGACTTCCGCAAGCTGGCCATCGCCGAGAGCAACGGCCCCAAGGCCCTGGAAGGGGGTGACTGGGGCTGGATGAGCCCGCAGGAGATGCCGACCCTGATGTCAGAGGCGGTACAGGGCGCCGGCAAGGGCGATATCGTCGGCCCGCTGCGCTCCGGCGCCGGTCTGCACATCATCAAGATCTTCGACACCAAGGGTCAGCAGCAAGTGATGCAGACCGAGGTGAAGGCCCGCCACATCCTGATCAAGCCCTCCATCATACTGAGCGAGGAGAAGGCCAAGGGGACCCTGGACGGCATCTTGCACGACATCAAGAGCGGCAAGGCGAGCTTTGCCAGCATGGCGGAGAAGTACTCCGAGGATCCGGGCTCTGCGGTGCAGGGTGGCGAGCTGGGCTGGTCTGACCCCAACGTCTATGTGCCGGAGTTCCGCGACATGGTCAACCGCCTGCAACCGGGCCAGATCAGCGAGCCCTTCCGCACCAGCCACGGCTGGCACATAGTACAGCTGGAAGATCGCCGCAGCCAGGATGCCACCGGCAAGGCCCAGGAACAGCGCGCCTATCAGCTCATCTTCAACCGCCGCTTCACCGAAGAGTCCCAGGCCTGGCTGGATGAGCTGCGCGACGAAGCCTACATCCAGATCGAACCCAATTAATGGGCGACGAGCAGATGAACAGCCATCGTCTTGCCATCACGCCGGGTGAGCCCGCCGGCATAGGCCCGGACCTGGTGCTGCAGATAGCCCAGCGGGACTGGCCGCACCAGCTGGTGGTGATTGCCGACCCGGCGCTGCTGCGCGAGCGCGCCGCCCTGCTGGGGCTGCCCATCGAGCTGCAACCCTATGATGCCGCTGCCCCCGTGAGGGGTCAGCGAGCGGGAACCCTGACGGTCTGTCCCGTCCCCCTCGGCGCCCCCGTGGTGCCGGGCGAGCTCGACGAGGGCAATGGCGCCTATGTACTGGCCACCCTGCAGCGCGCCTGCGACGGCAACCTGAGCGGCGAATTCGCCGCCGTGGTGACAGGCCCGGTGCACAAGGGGATCATCAACCAGGCGGGCGTCTCGTTCAGCGGCCACACCGAATTCTTCGCCCAGCAGTCAGACACCGCCGACGTGGTGATGCTGCTGGCTACCGAAGGGTTGCGGGTGGCGCTGGCGACCACCCACATTCCCCTCGCCTACGTGGCCATGGCCATCACGCAGGAGCGTCTTGCCAAGGTGATCCGCATCCTGGATGCGGATCTCAAGGGCAAGTTCGGCATAGCACACCCCAGAATTTACGTCTGCGGCCTCAACCCCCATGCCGGGGAAGGGGGCCATCTCGGCCGTGAAGAGATCGACGTGATCGAACCCGCCCTGGCCAGTCTGCGCCAGGAAGGGATAGATCTGGTCGGCCCCTTGCCGGCCGACACCCTGTTCCAGGAGAAATACCTCAAGGATGCGGATGCGGTACTCGCCATGTACCACGACCAGGGGCTGCCGGTGCTCAAATACAAGGGCTTTGGCAACTCGGTCAACATCACCCTCGGACTTCCATTCATCCGTACTTCGGTGGATCACGGCACAGCGCTGGATCTGGCAGGCAAGGGCCTGGCAGACTCGGGCAGCCTGGTCACCGCGATTAACCACGCCATCCAGATGGTAGAGAAAAAAAGATATGAGCAGTAAGGTGCAGAGCAACAAGGTGCACATGGGCCACACGGCCCGTAAGCGTTTCGGTCAGAACTTCTTGCACGACCGTTATGTGATCGACCAGATCGTCGCCGCCATCAACCCGCAGCCGGGTCAGAACCTGGTGGAAATCGGCCCGGGTCTGGCGGCACTGACCGAACCGGTCGCCTCCCAGATGGACAAGATGACGGTGGTCGAGCTTGACCGGGATCTGGCGGCTCGCCTGCGCGAGCACCCGACCCTCAAGGAGAAGCTGACGGTGATCGAGGCCGATGCCATGCGCTTCGACTTCGGCACCCTGATGGGAGAGGGCAAACCTCCCCTGCGCATCTTCGGCAACCTGCCCTACAACATCTCCACCCCGCTCATCTTCCACCTGTGCGAGTTCGCCGACCGGGTGGAGGACATGCACTTCATGCTGCAAAAGGAAGTGGTACTGCGTCTGGCCGCCGGTCCCGGCAGCAAGGCCTATGGCCGCCTGAGCGTGATGACCCAGTACTACTGCCAGGTGGTGCCAGTGCTGGAAGTGGGCCCCGGCGCCTTCAAGCCGGCCCCCAAGGTCGACTCGGCCGTGGTGCGCCTCATCCCGCACAAGAACCCGACCATAGTCGCGAAAGACATCCGCTGCCTGAGCCGGGTCTGCACCGAGGGCTTCGGCCAGCGTCGCAAGACCATCCGCAACAGCTTCTCCAACTTCATCACCGACGCTCAGCTGACCGAGCTTGGCATAGATGGCAACCTGCGCCCGGAGAACCTCTCCCTCGAGCAGTTCGTCATGATAGCCAACTGGCTGGCCGATCAGCAGCAGGCCTGATCCCATGGCATCCCCCCGGATAGTGGTTCGCCCGCACCCCAGCTATGTGGCGGGCACCGAGGATCCCTACCATTTTCTCTATCTCATCGAGATAGAGAATCTGGGGCCGGGCAAGGTGCAGCTGCTGCATCGGCGCTGGCTCATCACGGATGCCAATGGCAAGATGCTGGTAGTGGAAGGTCCCGGGGTCGTGGGCGAGCAGCCCTTCATCGCCCCCGGCGAGACCTTCACCTATCAGAGTGGCGTTCCCCTACCCACCCCCTTCGGCGTGATGGAAGGCAGTTACACCCTGCAAGACGAATCGGGGCAGCAGTTTGAGGCCCCCATAGCCCCCTTCACACTGGCCGTTCCCAACATTATCAACTGAGGTTTCATGGCGAATTGTTTCGTCGGTGATATCCAGGGCTGCTACGACGATCTGCGCCGTCTGCTGGATCTTGCCGAATTCGACCCCGACAACGACACCCTCTGGCTGTGCGGCGATCTGGTCGCCCGCGGGCCGGACTCTCTCAACACCCTGCGCTTCGTCAAGTCATTGGGAAACCGCGCCGTGACCGTGCTCGGCAACCACGACCTGCACCTGCTGGCGGTGGCTCATGGGGTCGCCCCCCTCAAGAAGAAAGACAAGCTGCAGGCCCTGATGGAAGCCCCGGATCGGGACGAGCTGCTGGAGTGGCTGCGCCACCGCCCCCTGCTGGCGGAGCACCCGGATCTCCCCATCATGATGATCCATGCCGGCCTCTCTCCGGCCTGGGATGCCCACACGGCACGCAGCTGTGCCCGCGAGGTGGAGACGCTGCTGCGCGGCGATCAGTACAGCTGGCTGCTGCACAACATGTATGGCGATCAGCCCGATAGCTGGGACGAAAATCTGCTGGGGATAGAGCGCTACCGCTACATCATCAACAGCTTCACCCGGATGCGCTTCTGCTACTTCGATGGCCGGCTCGACTTCAAGTGCAAGAAGGGTCCCACGGAGTCCACCCCCGGCCTGCGCCCCTGGTTCGAGCAACGCGAGCACCATGTGGACGACCCCATACTGGTGTTCGGCCACTGGGCGGCCCTGATGGGAGCCACCGGCAAGGAGGACATCAAGGGGCTGGACACCGGCTGCGTCTGGGGCAACAGCCTCACCCTCTGGCGCTACGAGGACGATGCCCTGATAGCGACCCCCTGCCCTGCCTATGCCAAGTGAGCATAACGCCCAGACGGCGACCTCTGTCTCACCTATGCCAAATGCGCATAACGCCCAGGCGGCGACCTCTTCCTCCCCCGCCTATGCCAAGTGAGCATAACGCCCAGGCGGCGACCCCCTGCCTCACTGATGCCAGGCAGCTATGAGGAAGAGCGGATATAAAACGGGCCCGGCATTGCCGGGCCCGTTTTATGGGGTGAAGTCGTGACTTACAGCTTGCGCCCCAGCCGTTTCTCGACCTGGCGCCGCTCCCATTCGGGCCCGAACAGCTTGAATGGCTGGAACAGGTTGATGGCGTGGGAAGCCAGCCCCAGCCCCCAGCCCAGCATGGGCCACCAGGCCCAGATATAGTCCGGGTTGCTCAGGTAGTTGATGACAAACAGCCCCCCTATCACCAGCACATAGCTGATGAGGTGGCCGTAGAAGCCCTTGAGCCCCTCGACGAACTTCATCGCCTCCCGCTCATCCCTGGCCACATGCACTGTCCCCTGACTGTCGGTCTCGTTCCCTTTCATCTCGCTCTCCTGCAGTTGAGTCACATCGAGCTCAAAGACGGCGGCCAGGGCCTTGAGGGATTCCAGTCCGGGCTGCTGGCCCTGCTCGATCCGCTGTATGGTGCGGACACTCAAGCCAGTCAGGGTCGCCAACTGATCCTGGGACCAACCCCGCTGCAATCTCAACTTCCTGACGATCATCTTGGACTCCTTGTGGTGATTGACGGGGCCAGCATAGGGCCGGCACGGCGAGAGGTGACACGACAGAGGGCCGACACAAACCTGACTATCGTTTAAAATCAAAGACTTGAAATCTGTTCTGGCGATTCACCCCGGTGCGGGCACACGAGCTGGTGTG
Organism: Aeromonas sp. EU05-FHT14A05; assembly: GCF_058791175.1. NCBI lineage: Bacteria > Pseudomonadati > Pseudomonadota > Gammaproteobacteria > Aeromonadales > Aeromonadaceae > Aeromonas > Aeromonas sp. EU05-FHT14A05. The sequence continues at coordinate 97,164 of NZ_JBYTDH010000011.1, forward strand.
CCCGCACAGGCTGTCACAGGCTCCGCATCAGCTCGGCGGCGATCTCGAAGGAGCGCAGTCTGGCCTGATGATCGACGATGGGACCGTTGAACATCAGCTCGTCGGCCCCGGTTTCGGCCAGCAAGGCCTTGAGGCCGTGACGCACCTGATCCGGATCCCCCACCAGGGAGCGGGCCAGGGTCTGCTCCATCGCCATCAGCTCCCGGGGTGACCACGCCTCTCCCAGGCTCTGCACCGGCAGCGGCAGCTTGCCGGCATCCCCCCGGTAGAGGCGCAGGAACTGCTGCTGGAGCGTGGTGAACAGGAAGCGGGCCTCCCGGGTCGTGTCGGCGGCGATCAGGTTGATGCAGACCACCGTATAAGGCTTGGGCCAGCGCGCGGAAGGGCGGAACTGGGTGCGGTAGATCTCGAGTGCCTGCAACAGCAGGCCGGGGGCAAAGTGGGAGGCAAAGCCGAACGGCAGCCCCATGGCGGCCGCCAGCTGGGCACTGTAGAGGCTGGAGCCCAGCAGCCAGATCGGCACGTGCAGCCCCTGGCCGGGCACCGCCTGCACGGCGCCCACCTCGTCACCGAAGTAACCCATCAGCTCGCGCACGTCCGCAGGAAAGTCATCCACCTCGCCGCTGCGCTGGCGGCGCAGCGCCTGCATGGTGCGCTGATCGGTACCGGGTGCACGGCCAAGACCGAGATCGATGCGATCCGGGTAGAGAGAGGCGAGGGTGCCGAACTGTTCGGCGATCACCAGGGGGGAGTGGTTCGGCAGCATGATGCCGCCGGCCCCCAGCCGCAGAGTGCTGGTGGCACCGGCCAGATGGCCGATGAGCACCGAGGTGGCGGCACTGGCGATCCCCGGCATGTTGTGGTGCTCCGCCAGCCAGTAGCGGTGGTAGCCCCAGCGCTCGGCATGCCGGGCCAGATCCTGCGAATGACGAAATGACTCGGCCGGCTGGCTTCCTTCGGGGACGGGCACCAGATCCAGGACGGAATAGGGGATGGCAGACATGGGACACTCCATTGATTCACAGGCGATTCACCAGTGGAGCAATGTAGCACGAGATATCTGAATGAATCACCTGACCAGGCTGCCGGGACCCGCGCCATGCAGCTCGCGGCAAGGGGAACGCCAGAAGATAAGGGCTCCCCCCTTCTGGCCCCCACCTCCTATGCTTTTTGTCATCTTGCGAGCACACTGTTAGCAGATCATCGCGGGGAGCACCCGCAGGACAAGGACAGGTCCATGACAAAAGCAAGCCTCGGCAGCAAGCCCTTTTACGTGCACATTGCCACCCTCTTCATACTGCTGTTCTCCGTGCTGGGGGGCGCCCTCATCATGCTGCAGTTTCAACAGGGCATGCAGCAGGGGCTGGAGCACGAACGGCAAAACTTCCAGCAGTACAGGGAGCAGCTGGCGCTCGCCATCAAGCTGAACCAGCGCCCGGCCCGCATGTCGCTCAGCCTGTTGCGCAGTGGCCAGCTGGCCGCCATGACCAGCCTGGAGTCCCGCCTCGGCTACCTGCCCCAGCTGGCCGAGGTGCTGGCCAACAGCGCCAGCTATGGCGCCATCTATGCCGGTTACGAGAACGGCGACTTCTTCCTGGTGCGCAAGCTGACCGAGCGGGCCAGGGGGTTGCTGGACAGCCCCCCTCCCGGGAGCCACCTGCTGGTGCAGAGCCTGAGCCAGGGCCGGGGAGAGTTTCTCTATTTCAACCAGCGCCTGCGGCTGCTGGAGCGGCGGCCCATGCCGGACTACCAGTTCGATCCCCGCGACCGCGGCTGGTACAAGGAGGCCCGCTGGGGCACCGGCATCATAGTGACCCACCCCTATCTCTTCTTCACCACCAAGGAGCCGGGCATGACGCTGGCGGTGGAGAGCGACGATCGCCGGGCTGTGATAGGGCTGGATGCCGGCGTGGAGGGGCTCTCCTCCCTCATCGGCGAGCTGCCCCTGCCGAGCCACTGCCAGCTGGTGATGTTCGACGAATTCGGAACCCTGCTCGCCACGGATCCCGAGCAGCTGCCCAGTTTCGAACAGCTGAGCCGCCTGCCCATGCTGTCTGCGCTCAAGCACCCCATACTGGCCAGGCTGCAACAGGAGATGGCCTCCAGGCCCGCCCTGCTGCACGAGCCGGCCGAGCTGACGCTGGACGATGGCAATGGCCGTGACTGGCTGGTCAACCTCTCCTCCCTCGACGAGGACTCCCCCTTCTACCTGGCCCTGCTGGTCCCGGCGGACGCGCTCACCGCACCGGCCCGCCACGACGCCCTGCGCAACCTGGCCTGGGCATGTGCCGGTCTGCTGCTGCTGCTGCCCGTCATCTGGCTGGTGGCGCGGCGCACCGCCGCCCCCTTGCTGGCGCTGACGCAAGAGGCCGAGCGGATCCAGCACTTCGACTTCGGCGAGAGCGAGCGGCCCGACTCGGCGATCCGCGAAATAGACGATCTCGCCCGGGCCATGTCCAGCATGCGGCTGACCCTGGGCAACTTCATGAGCATGGGTCTGGCGCTGACGGCCGAGCACCGCTTCGATTCCCTGCTCAGCCGCATACTGCACGAGACGGTGGCGGCGGCCCAGGCGGAGGGCGGTTGCCTCTATCTGGCCCAGGACAGGCAGATGAAGGCGGTTCAGGCCATCTGGCAACGGCAGCCCCTGGAATGTGAACGGGTGCAGTGGCAGGAGTCCCTGCTCGGCGGCCTCTACCATAGCGAGCGGCTCAGCCTGCCCCTCAACGCCGAGCAGTGGTCGCACTACCTCGCCGACTGGGGCCCCTTCCCCGGCCCCCGCCAACTGCTGGCCGAGCCCCTCTACAATCACCGCCAGGAGTTGATCGGCTGCCTGTTGCTGATCCTGCCGGACTGCGCACCACGGGAGCTGGCGTCACGCATCAGCCTCATCGAGGCGCTGGCGGGTATGTCCGCCTCCGCAATCGAGAATCAGCGCCTGCTGGAGGAGCAAAAACAGCTGCTGGAGGCCTTCATCGAGCTCATCGCCGGTGCCATCGACGCCAAGAGCCCCTACACCGGAGGCCACTGCCAGCGCGTGCCCGAACTGACCCGCATGCTGACGGAGGCGGCCTGCGCCCAGCAGCAGGGCCCCTTTGGCGACTTCACCCTCAGCGACGAGGAGTGGGAGGCCATCCATATCGCGAGCTGGTTGCACGACTGCGGCAAGGTCACCACGCCTGAGTTCGTGGTGGACAAGGCCACCAAGCTGGAGACCATCTACGACAGGATCCACGAGATCCGCACCCGTTTCGAGGTGCTCAAGCGCGACGCCCATATAGAGGCGCTGGCGGCCCGGCTGCCCGCCTCCGAGCGGCAGGCAGCCCTCGAGGCCGTGACCCCGATCTGGCAGATGCTGGATCAGGAGTTCGCCTTCGTCGCCGAGTGCAACCTGGGGGGCGAGTGGATGGCACCGGAAAAACTGGCGCGGCTCGATGCCATCGCCAGCCGCACCTGGCTGCGCACCCTGGATGATCGCCTCGGCGTCAGCCCGGAGGAGCTCAGGCGCCATCCCGGGGAGGCGGCGCCGCTGCCCTGCCGCGAGCCGCTGCTAGCCGACAACCCGGTGCACCTCATTCCCCGCCCCGCCCACGACAACCTGGCCAGGCACAATCCCTGGGGCTTCAAGGTGCGGGTGCCCACCCATCTCTACAACCGGGGAGAGCGCTACAACCTCGCCATCGGCCGTGGCACCCTCACCGAGGAGGAGCGCTACAAGATCAACGATCACATCATCCAGACCATCCGCATGCTGGAGCGGCTCCCCTTCCCCCGTCACCTGCGCAAGGTACCGGAGATCGCAGGGGGCCATCACGAGCGGATGGACGGCACCGGCTACCCGCGCCAGCTGCTGGGTGAGCAGATGAGCATTCCCGCCCGCATCATGGCCATCGCCGACATCTTCGAGGCCCTGACCGCGAGCGATCGTCCCTACAAGTCGGGCAAGACGGTCTCCCAGTCCCTGACCATCATGCAGAAGATGGTGCAGGAGCAGCACATAGACCCGGCCCTGTTCTCCCTCTTCCTCGACAGCGGCGTCTGGCGGGACTATGCCCTGCGCTTCCTCACCCCCGAGCAGCTGGACGAGGCGGCCTGCCAGGCCCTGCTGGCGGAGCCGCGCTAGCCGCGATTACCGGGCGCCCATAAAAAAACGGTCAACCGAGGTTGACCGTTTTTTTCGTCTCCAGGCTGCCCCTTAGAACAGCAGGTGCGCCACACCGGCGATCACCGGCAGTGTCACCAGGGTACGCAGCAGGAAGATGACGAACAGCTCCCACAGCTTGACCGGGATCTTGCTGCCCAGCAGCAGGGCGCCCACTTCCGACATATAGATGAGCTGGGTCACCGACATGGCGGCGATCACGAAGCGGGTGATGTCGCTCTCTATGGTCGAGGCCAGCACCGCCGGGATGAACATGTCGGCGAAGCCCACCATGATGGTCTTGGACGCCGCCTCGGCCTCCGGCAGTTGCAGCAGCTCCAGCAAAGGCACGAAGGGGGCGCCCAGCCAGTTGAAGATGGGGGTGTGCTCCGCCAGCATCAGAGCACAGGTTCCGATCGCCATCACCACCGGCAGCACGCCAAACACCATGTCCAGGGCGTTCTTCACCCCTTCCCGTGCCACGGCACCGAGATCAGTCATGCTGTCGGCCTTGGCCAGGGCACGCTGATAGCCATAGCTCAGCACGCTGTGCTGATGAGGGATCGCCTCCTGCTTGCGGCACAGGGGAGTGCCGTCGCTGTAGACATCCTTCTTCCAGGAGAGCGGGGGCAGGCGCGGCACCACTATGGCGGCGACCACGCCGGCCAGGCAGACGGTCAGGTAGAAGGGGACGAACATGTGCTCCAGCTTCACCTGGGAGATCACCACCAGACAGAAGGTGATGGAGACGGCGGAGAAGGTGGTGCCGATGACGGCGGCTTCACGCTGGGTGTAGAACTTGCCCTCGTACTGCTTGCTGGTAAGCAGGATGCCGACGCTGCCATCCCCGAGCCAGGAGGCGAAGCAATCCACGGCGGAGCGACCGGGCAGGCGGAACACAGGGCGCATGATGCGGGTCATCATGGTGCCGACGAACTCCAGCAGACCGAAGTCCAGCAGCAGCGGCAGCAGCAAGCCGGCGAAGATGAAGACAGAGAACAGCACCGGCAGCAGATCGTGCAGCACCAGGCCGCCGGTCGCCCCGGAACGCAGCACCTCGGGACCGGCCTCGAAGAAGGTCAGCAGCACGAAGAGGCCCCCCAGCACCCGCACGCAGGCCCAGAAGGGGGAGACGTTGAACAGGCTGTTGAGGAAGGGGCGTCTCACCAGGATCGCCGGCTTGAACAACCAGGCGATCAAGGTCATCAGCATGGTAGTGGTAATGATGGCGCTGACCATGGCCACCAGATAGTCGGCGAACACCGTCTGTACCAGCTTCGCCAGCACGGCGACAGGGATGGTGACATTGCCGTCATAGATGACGGGGGTCATGAACAGCAGGATCCCGATGAGCGACGGGATCAAAAACATCAGCACATTGCGGCGAGTATGGATCGCCGGTGCCTGCAGGGTCTTTTCCAACATGATAGACAGCCTTAAATGTGACTTTTCCTTCAGCCAGGCCGCCTGCATATTCATGCCCTCGCCCGACAAACGGGCGCAAGAATAACCCAAAAAACTGCACAAACAAGCTTTTAATGGATTATTTCAAGCATAAATATTTTATCAGGCAAACCATCCATAAGAACAAACCAAAACAGTCATGCATATCAATTCAATTCAATAGGTTAGCATAATGTTTCATACAGGTTACGTTCAGGGGCGCAGTATAATCAGTTGCGGTTGGCAGGCAATAAGTGGCATGAGAAATATATCTATAAGGTGATCCCGTCGATCCTCCCATAAAAAAAACCGGAGCCTGTCGGGGCTCCGGTCTTGTCACGAAAGAGAGTCTCAGTCGCGGACGTAGATCACTTCGACGCCGTCGTCATCTTCGTCATCCCAGTCGTCGTCATCGTCCAGCGCCTCATCGAAGGCCTTGGAGGCTGCCAGGGCTTCCGCCTCGGCCTGGGCCAGCTGGTTCTTGTGGTAGTCGTCCCACTTGAACTCGACCTTCTCGATGGCGGCCTTGGCATCGGCTTCCAGCTGACGGGGCATGGTGTCCAGCAGATCCAGGATGTCGTAGCAGACCTTCTTGGTGCCTTCCTTGCTGATGGCAGTGATGGCATAGACAGGGCCTTCGTGGTTCAGGGCTGCCTTGACTCTGTCCATCACTTCCTGGGCTTCTTCTTCCAGGATCAGATCCATCTTGTTGAATACCAGCCAGCGCGGTTTGCCTGCCAGCTCGGGGCTGTACTTCTCCAGCTCCCGGACTATGGTCACGGCATTCTCGGCCGGATCTGAACCGTCAACCGGGCAGATATCCACCAGGTGGATCAGCACGCGGCAACGTTCCAGGTGCTTGAGGAAGCGGATACCGAGGCCGGCGCCTTCGGCGGCACCCTCGATCAGACCCGGAATATCGGCGATGACGAAGGAGCGGGAGTTCTCACCACGCACCACCCCCAGGTTCGGCACCAGGGTAGTGAAGGGGTAGTCGGCCACTTTCGGGCGGGCGGCAGAGACGGCGCGAATGAAGGTGGACTTGCCCGCGTTGGGCAGACCCAGCATGCCGACGTCAGCCAGCAGCAGCAGCTCCAGCTTCAGGGTGCGCACTTCACCCGGGGTGCCGTTGCTCTTCTGATAGGGGGCGCGGTTGACCGAGCTCTTGAAGCGGGTGTTGCCAAGGCCGTGGAAACCGCCCTTGGCGACCAGCAGCTTCTGGCCGTGGGTGGTCAGATCCCCCAGCAGTTCACCGGTATCCTCATCGCTGGCGCGGGTGCCGACCGGGACGCGCAGGGTACGATCCTTGCCGCGACGACCGGTACAGTTGGCGCTCTGGCCGTTCTCGCCACGCTCGGCGGCATGGAAACGCTCGAAACGGTAGTCGATCAGGGTGTTCAGGTTCTCGTCGGCGATCAGATAGACATCACCGCCGTCACCACCGTCACCGCCGTCCGGGCCACCGTTCGGGATGTACTTTTCACGGCGAAAGCTCACACAACCGTTACCACCGTCACCGGCATCGACTCGAATCTGGACTTCATCAACAAACTTCATAGGTAACCGTCACCTTAATTCGAAAAACCGATACGCAATTATAGTGGTACAGACCCCTGCGGGCGATACGCATCTTGCCAATCATGCCCGTCAGAGCCAAAGTCAGCTGCGTTCCGTTTTTTCGTCAACGACATCAGGAAAGACGTCAGAAAAACAAAAGCCCCGCCTGTTGGCGGGGCTTCGGATCCTTGCGGTCCGTAATTACTCAGCAACGATGCTGACGTACTTACGATTCAGCGGACCTTTAACTTCGAACAGGATCTTGCCAGTCGCTTTCGCGTACAGGGTGTGATCGGTGCCCAGGCCAACGTTGGTGCCAGCGTGGAACTTGGTGCCACGTTGACGAACGATGATGCTGCCTGCCAGAACTGTTTCGCCGCCGAAACGCTTAACGCCAAGGCGTTTAGCTTCAGAATCGCGACCGTTGCGGGATGAACCGCCAGCTTTTTTATGTGCCATTTATCGGACTCCTCTAATTAAGCGCTGATGCCAGTGATTTTGACTTCAGTGAACCACTGACGGTGGCCCGCTTGCTTACGATGGTGCTTACGACGACGGAACTTGACGATAGTCACTTTCTCGCCACGGCCGTGAGCCACAACTTCAGCTACAACCTTGCCACCTTCAACGAAAGGAGCACCTACTTTAAAAGTGTCGCCTGCAGCAACCATCAGAACTTCGTTGAAGTCGATGGTAGCGCCAGTCTCAACGTTCAGCTTTTCCAGACGAACGATTTGACCTTCGGCCACACGGTGTTGTTTTCCGCCGCTTTGGAATACCGCGTACATTTGATTAACTCCGTAAAGGCGTGTCTTTTGCTCAAGGCCAGACACGCGCAAAAACCTATAACAATGGGCGGGCATTCTACGCAGAACGATTTGCCTAGGCAAGGCCAATTTAGCAAAAAGTTTATTTTGTGCGCATATCTGCCGCCGTGAATAAACGCTTAACTGTAACCCATTGTGAAATCGTGTAGAATCCCCGCCATTGCTAAAAACGCAGTAATTGCTGCCGTCACGTTACGAGACTTATGGACCAACAGACTATCCGTGCGCTCTGTGCCGCCGACATGACGGCGGTCAATGAACTGATCCTGGCCCGGCTCCAGTCCGATGTCAGCCTGATCAACCAGCTGGGTTTCTACATTGTCAGTGCAGGCGGAAAACGGATGCGCCCCATGCTGACGGTAATGGCCGCCCGCGCACTGGGGTACCAAGGTCAGGACCATCTCAAGCTCGCCGCCATCATCGAATTCATCCATACCTCTACCCTGCTGCACGACGACGTGGTCGATGAATCCGACCTGCGCCGCGGCCGGGAGACCGCCAATGCACTGTTCGGCAACGCCGCCAGCGTCCTGGTCGGTGACTACCTCTACAGCCGCTCCTTCCAGATGATGAGCGAGCTCTCCAACTTGCGGGTGATGGAGATCCTGTCGGATGCCACCAACACCATCGCCGAGGGGGAAGTGCTGCAGTTGATGAACTGCAACGATCCGGACACCACGGAAGAGAGCTACATGACGGTCATCTACTGCAAGACCGCCAAGCTGTTTGAAGCCGCCACCCGCCTCGCCGCCGTGCTGACCCATCAGCCCGAGCCCGTCGAGCAGGCCATGACCGACTACGGCAAGTATTTGGGTACCGCCTTCCAGATCATCGACGACGTCATGGATTACTGCTCCCAGAGCGACGAGATGGGCAAGAACGTCGGCGACGACCTGGCCGAAGGCAAGCCCACCCTGCCGCTGCTGCGCGCCATGGCCGTGGGTAGCCCGGAAGAGCGCCAGCTGGTGCGCGATGCCATCGAGCACCGCAACGGCATGGAGCACCTCGACCGGATCCTGGCCATCCTCGACCGTACCGGCGCCCTGGAGTACTCCCGCATGCGGGCCCGGGAAGAGGCCGACAAGGCCATTGCCGCCCTCGCCATCCTGCCGGACTCCCAGCACAGGCAGGCGCTGGAGACCCTGGCCCAGATGGCGGTACAGCGCAGCGCCTGAGCCTGCGTGTCTGCATCCAAGAAAAAAGAGGCCATAGGCCTCTTTTTTATGGTCTGCGCCTTGCTCTCAGGCGTCAGCACTCTCTTGAGCGCTCAATGGGCCAGCGCCCAGAGAATGACGGCACCCGCCACCACCAGGCAGCCGCCGATGCGACGCAGCTGCTCCGGCGGCTGATCGCTCATCAGTCTCAGCATCTGTTGCCAGGCCCTCGGCGCCAGCAAGGGGCCCAGCCCCTCGAACAGCAGCAACAGCCCCACTCCCATCAAGATGGCTGTCAGCATGACTCCTCCTGCCCTCTGGGCCCTTGTCTTATCAAGCAAAAGGGCCTGAATCATCAGGCCCTTTGGGTTATGGCGCTATGCCTGCTTACTGCTTGTCACCGTGAGGCGACTTGAGGTAGCGGAAGAACTCGCTGTCAGGCTTGAGGACCATGAGGTCGTTGCCGCCGGCGAAGCTCTTGCGATAGGCCTCCATGCTGCGCACGAAGCTGAAGAACTCGGGGTCCTTCTTGTAGCTGTCGGCATAGATCTTGGCGGCTTCGGCATCCCCTTCACCACGCAGCTGACGCGCATTACTCTCGGCGTCGGCGATCATGACGGTGACCTTGCGGTCGATGTCGGCACGCAGGATCTCGGCCTGCTCGCGGCCCTGGGAGCGGTGCTCACGGGCGACTGCAGTCCGCTCGGCACGCATCCGCTGATAGATGGAGCTGGAGACTTCCACCGGCAGGTTGATCTGCTTGATGCGCACATCCACCACCTTGATGCCGAGCTCGGAGGAGCGCGCCATCTTCATCAGGGCGTCTTCCATCACGGTACTGCGCTCGCCGGAGACGATGTCCTTGATGGTGCGGTTACCGATCTCGGAACGCAGACCGTTGTTGATCTTGCGCTTGAGCAGGTCTTCGGCCTGGATCTTGTTGCCACCACCGGTCGCCAGGTAGTACTTGGAGAAGTCCTCGATCTTCCACTTCACGTAGGAGTCGATGATGAGGTCTTTCTTCTCGGAGGTGACGAAGCGATCCGCCTGGCCTTCCAGGGTCTGGATGCGGGCATCCATCTTGCGCACCTGATCGATGAGCGGCACCTTGAAGTGCAGGCCCGGCTCATAGAGCCGCGGCTCGCCGGAGTCAACCCGCTTCACCTTGCCAAACTGCACCACGATTCCCTTCTGTCCTTCATCGACGATGAAGACGGAAGAGAAGCAGACCATGGCGGCCACAGCGATGACACCAATAGCTAGCTTTTTCATCTATCAGTTTCTCCCTGTGCTGAAACGATCACCGCCACGGAGCGGGGTCGGAGTGGAGTTGGCCCCTTCGTTGGACGGCTGGGCCGGCTCCACCGCAGGTGTGCCCGCCGGACGCGCCGGTTGCACGGCATTCGCCTTGCCGGACAGCTTGTCGAGCGGCAGGTAGATCATGCTGTTGTTGCCAGCAGGCATGTCGACCAGCACCTTGTTGGCTTGCTGATAGAGCTCTTCCATGGTTTCCAGGTAGATACGCTCACGAGTCAACTCGGGGGCGGACTGGTACTGGGGCAGCAGCTCGTTGAAGCGCGCGACTTCACCCTTGGCCTTCAGCACGATCTGGGACTTGTAGCCTTCGGCTTCCTGTTCCAGACGCTTGACCTGACCACGGGCCTTGGGCTCGACTTCACGGGCATAGGCTTCCGCTTCACGGATGAAGCGCTGCTCATCTTCTTGGGCGGAGATGGCGTCATCGAAGGCGTCCTTCACCTCTTCCGGCGGACGCGCCGGCAGGAAGTTGACGTCGACGATCTGCAGACCCATCTGGTAGGGCTCAATGATGCCATCGATCACCTGCCAGGTCTCCTGACGGACTTTTTCCCGACCCGTGGTCAGGACATCATCCATCTTGGTGTGACCCACCACGTAGCGCAGGGCGCTGTCGGTGGCCTGGCTCAGACTCTCGTCGGCATTGGTGACGCTGAACAGATACTGCTCGGGATCGACCACGCGGTACTGCACATCCATCTCGACCCGGACCACGTTCTCGTCCTGGGTCAGCATGAAGCCGGAGGCAGGCAGGGAGCGCACCGATTCCACATCCACCGGGATCACCCGATCGATGAAGGTCGGCTTCCAACGCAGGCCCGGATCCACGTTATGGGAGTACTCCCCAAAACGCAGCACCACGCCCCGCTCGGCTTCGCGAATGGTGTAGAAGCCGCTGACGACCCACACCACCACGGCCACCACCAGGGCGATGGAGAGGCCAAACTTGCCCACATCACCACCCGATTTGCCACCACCGAACAGGCCACCGAAACGACGGCTCACCTTGCGCAGCATTTCATCCAGATCAGGGGGTCCCTGATTCTTGCCGTTGTTCCCCCAAGGGTCACGGTCTTTGCCGTTGTTACCAGGCTCATTCCAAGCCATCAGCGTCTCCATTAATACATGCGGATGGATATCATCTCTATCGGGCCATCAACCGTTGACGAAGCCTGTCTTCATCGCCGGATCAATGCCTGATAAAGCGTTGTAAACTCTCACCTTCTTGTTTCATGAGGCGGTTCCAGTCGGCAAGCTGCAAGCGTACCTCCAGGACAAAATCCCCCTCCTCGCTGAAACCTTCCTGCTCGATGCCTTTCAGCCGATAGAGCGCACTGCGCAATCTCGCGGCCGAGGGCGGCAACTGCAGGGTGTGATGGACCATGGATCCGGCCAGCAGTTCGGTCAGGGCCTGGAACAGGTATTCACTGCCTTCACCCGTCTGGGCCGACAGCCAGACTCGCTGCGGGCGCCCTTCGTCATCCCGCTCCAGACCGGCCGGACGATCGGCCAGCTTGTCGATCTTGTTGCAGAGCATCAGCTGGGGGCGGTCGTCCGCCTCGATCTCGGCCAAAACGGTCTGCACCGAATCGACATTCTCCTGCATCTGCTCATCGGCACAGTCCACGACGTGCAGCAGCAGGTCCGCTTCGCGGGTCTCCTGCAGCGTCGCCTTGAAGGCCGCGACCAGATCATGGGGCAAGTGCCGAATAAATCCAACTGTATCCGCCAGGATCACATCACCCACATCCTGGATCACCAATTTACGCAGGGTGGGATCCAGGGTTGCGAACAATTGGTCGGCAGCATACACGCTGGCATCTGTAAGTTGGTTGAACAAAGTGGACTTTCCGGCGTTGGTGTAGCCCACCAGCGACACGGTCGGCACCTCGTTGCGGTTGCGGGCGCGACGACCCTGCTCCCGCTGCTTCGCCACCTTGTCGAGCCGGCGCAGAATCGCCTTGATGCGCTCTCGCAGCAGGCGTCGGTCGGTTTCAAGCTGGGTTTCACCCGGGCCGCGCAGACCTATCCCGCCCTTCTGACGTTCGAGGTGGGTCCAGCCTCGCACCAGGCGAGTAGAAAGATGGCGCAATTGGGCCAGTTCGACCTGCAACTTGCCTTCGTGGGTACGGGCGCGCTGGGCGAAGATATCGAGGATGAGGCCTGTCCTGTCCACCACACGGCACTGGAACAGACGCTCCAGGTTGCGTTCCTGGGCAGGGGTCAGGGCATGGTTGAAGATGACCACGTCCGCACCCAGCATCTGGACCTGGGACGCGATCTCTTCCGCCTTGCCGCTGCCGACAAAATACTTGGCACTGGGCGCGCTGCGACTGGTGGTGATCACCCCCAGCGCATTGACCCCGGCCGAGCTCACCAGCATCTTGAGCTCGTCCAGATCCTCCCGCTCACCCTCATCGCTGAAGTTGACATGTACCAGAACGGCCTGTTCACCAGCTTCGTAACGGTCAAACAAGCGCTTGCTCCTTGACAGGTATCATGATGATTCTGAGTTGGCGAGTGGGCTCGCCGCGGGATATCACGCCTCGGCTTCACCCTGCTCTTCACCGGCGGCGCCCGGGGCGTGCTGGTGATGGTTGACGGCACGGGCCGGCACCACGGTGGAAATGGCGTGCTTGTAGACCATCTGGCTCACGGTGTTCTTCAGCAAAATGACAAACTGGTCAAACGATTCGATCTGACCCTGCAGTTTGATGCCGTTCACCAAATAGATAGAAACAGGAATCCGCTCACGGCGCAGCGCATTCAAAAACGGGTCTTGGAGAGATTGCCCCTTAGCCATCTTTCTTTTCCTTATAGTTTGTTGTTTTTAAACACCGGATATCAATATAACAACCTGATTATACAGGGAGTGTCAAGCCGCACCAGCTCGGGCGATCACCCTGGCCACATTGCCAGACTCACCAGATTCCAACCAGGTCAGGTCGGGCCAGCCACGCAACCAGGTCATCTGACGCTTGGCCAGCTGACGGGTGGCCACGATGCCACGATAACGCATCTCATCATATCCCACTTCCCCTGCCAGGTAGTCCCACATTTGGCGGTAGCCAACGCAACGGATAGCTGGCAGATCCGGGTGAAGATCACCCCGCTCATAGAGCGCCCTGACCTCCTGTTCGAACTCCCCTTGCAGCATCTTGTCAAAACGCAGCTCGATGCGCTGATGCAGCACGGCGCGATCGCTCGGCGCAATGGCAAACTGGTACACCCGGTAGGGCAAGCCTTCCCCCTGCACCTGGGTCAGTTCGGTCAGCGTCTTGCCGCTGATGCGATAGACCTCGAGCGCCCGGCTGAGCCGCTGCGGGTCGTTGGGGTGGATGCGGGCGCCGGCCACAGGATCGATGCGCACCAGCTCGTCGTGCAGGGCTTGCCAGCCGAGGCGGGCGGCCTCTGCCTCAATCTCGGCGCGAATGGCCGGATCGGCTGGGGGCAACGGAGAGAGCCCCTCCAGCAGCGCCTTGAAGTAGAGCATGGTGCCCCCCACCAGCAGCGGGATGCGGCCGCGGTCGGCGATCTCTTTCATCTCCCGCAGGGCATCGCGACAGAAATCCGCCGCCGAATAGCTCATGGCCGGATCCAGGATGTCGATCAGGCGATGCGGGGCCTGGGCCAGCTCGGCGGCAGTGGGCTTGGCGGTGCCTATGTCCATGCCGCGATAGATGAGCGCGGAGTCCACGCTGATGATGTCGCAGGGCAGGGCCTGGCACAGAGCGATGGCGAGATCCGTCTTGCCGGAGGCCGTCGGCCCCATCAGAAAAATTGCAGTCGGCAAGTCAGCCACTTTCATGTTCCTCTGGCACGGTCGCCTCGTCGGGAGGCGTACCATGCAATTGACTATCAATGGATTGAAGCGGTCAGCCCCGGCGACTCAATCGCCTTGTGCAAACCCCTCCAGCACGGCCGCCAACGACAGAGGGCGCACCATGCGAATGTCTGCCAGTTGGTCACTGAAATCGGTCACAAGTTCCGTCAGCAGCCGGCTGGCCGTTGAAAAATCATATATTTTCTCGGCGCTTATCCCCTGCTCCACCAGCCACTGGCATAGTACTTCAGCCTGCTGGCCAGCATCACTGTCAGATCCGCTCTCGACCAGTTGCAGCAATTCGGGTAAGAGACGCACCAGATCGGTCTGGCGCAGCAAGGCGGGCACCCTGGTCAGGATCATGGTGTCGCGCCCCCCGCTTTTCAACTCCAGCCCCATGCGTTTGAGCAAACGTTCCTGCTCCTGCGCCAGCGCAATCAGGTTCTTTGGCAGCTTGAAGGAGACCGGCAGCAGCAGGGGCTGCGCTGCCAGCCCCTGCCCCCAGGTCTCCAGCAGCCAGTGGCGCAGCAGCACCCGCTCGGCCCGCACCAGGGAGAGCAGCGCCAGTTGTCCCTCCCGCTCGATCAGCAGATAGGCCTGCTCCACCAGGGTCAGGGCGCGAGTCCCCTGGGGCGACGGACCGGCCAGGGTGACGGGGGCGGTCTGGGGCGACTCTCCCGCTACCGGCAGGGTGGTGAGCAGGGCGCCCATGCCGCGCATCGCCTCCCGGCTGGGGAGCTCGGGGGGCTGATAGTTGCCCGCGCGGCCTGCACCTTCGCGCACGGCGCCGCCATCCCGCGTCTGGGCGGGGGCTCTATAGCTGTGCTCGGCACCATACCACTCGGGGCGCGGCGCCTGGCCTGGATACTCTATCTGCGGGCTGGTCGGCAGCTCGACCAGGGTCTCGGCGAGCGGCTCGTCCTGCTCGCTGGCTCCCGCCCCTTCCCGGCGCAGGGCGGTAAAGAGCGCCTGGAAGATGAAGTCGTGAATGAGCCGCGCCTGATGGAAACGCACCTCGTGCTTGGCGGGATGGACGTTCACATCCACCTGACGGGGATCCAGCTCTATGTAGAGCACATAGGCGGCGAAGCTGCCGGCGGGCAGCAGCTCGTCATAGGCCTGGCGAATGGCGTGGTTGATGAGCTTGTCGCGCATCATGCGGCCATTCACATAGGTGTATTGCAGATCGTTTTGCGGTCTGGCTCCCGCGGGCAGCGCCAGCCAGCCCCACAGGCGCACGTCGCTGTGCTCGCTCTCCACCGCCAGCGCGTGGTGCATGAAGGGGGTGCCGCAGACGGCGGCGAGGCGGCGCTCCTGCTCAGGCACCGTATTGGCGGCCTTGTACTGGCGCACCACCTTGCCGTTGTGGCGCAGGATCAGGGTGATGTCGAAACGGGAGAGCGCGATGCGGCGCACCAGCTCGTCGATGTGGGCAAACTCTGTCTTCTCGCTGCGCATGAACTTGCGCCGCGCCGGGGTGTTGAAGAAGAGGTCCACCACCTCTACCGTGGTGCCCACCGGGTGAGCCGCCGGCTTGACGGTGACACTCATCTCGCGCCCTTCGGCCTGCGCCTGCCAGGCTTCGGACTGCTCAGCGGTGCGGGAGGTGAAGGTGAGACGGGAGACGGAGCTGATGGAGGCGAGCGCCTCGCCGCGAAAGCCGAGGCTGTTGATCCCTTCCAGGTCATCCAGGGTCGCCACCTTGGAGGTGGCGTGCCGCGACAGCGCCAGCACCAGCTCGTCCCTGGCGACGCCGCTGCCGTTGTCACGGATGCGGATCAGCTTGGCGCCCCCCTTGTCGATGTCGATCTCGACCCGGTCGGCCCCTGCATCCAGGCTGTTTTCCACCAGCTCCTTCACCACAGAGGAGGGCCGCTCCACCACCTCGCCGGCAGCAATCTGGTTGGCCAGAATGGGAGGCAATATACGGATCGGCATCACTTACTCCTGAATTTCAATCTTGCGGATGATGAGCCCCTTAACCACCCAGAAGGGCAGCGCCACCACCTCTTCGCCAACCGGAATCTGGTTGGCCAGAACGGGAGGCAATATACGGATCGGCATGGCTTACTCCTGATGGTTTCCCTTGCGGGTCAAGACACGTTCAACACGGGGACGGGCCGCGCCACCACACCTTCGCCAGCAACCATCCGGTTGGCCAGCGTGGCGAAGGCCTGGCTCGAGCGCCAATCCGGGCGCTCCTCGGCCCTGCCTCGCCAGCTCCCGCGCGTCAGTTTTGGGGGATATAGAGCACCTGCCCTATCTGGATATCCCGTGACTTGAGCTTGTTGATCTCCACCAGCCGCGCCTGGCTCACGCCGTGCTTCTCGGCGAGACGGGAGAGGCTCTGGCCGCGGGTAACCACGTGGCGGATCATCCTGGACTTGTCGTTGCTCTGCACGCTTGCGACCGGCACGCTCGGCTCCTTGGCCGCCACCTTGTAGGGTTTTATCACCCCGGCACCGGAGGCGCTGCCGACGCTGCTGACCGGGGCGCCGCCATCGCTGCTGCGGCTCGGCACTGTCGCCGGCATGCGGTTGGTCACCTGCTGCCGGGGCGCGGGGGCAACCGCCGCCTTTTTCGCCGCTGGCTGACTGGCGCTGGCCACTTGCTGCCCCTTGCCCGTCATCATGGGCCCCTTGGTCGGGTGGCTGCGATAGTAGCTGCGGATCCCCTCGAAGATGGCGCGGGCCAGTTGATCCTGGTAGCTGGCGGTGGCCAGCAGCTTCTCTTCCGCATGGTTCGAGATGAAGCCGGTTTCCACCAATACAGAGGGAATGTCCGGCGCCTTCAGCACCGCCAGACTGGCGTGTTCCGGCGCTTTCTTGTGCAGCCGGGCCACCCGTCCCATGGAGCGCAGTATCTGGCGACTCACCTCATAACCCTCGGCCCTGGACTTGTCCATGGAGAGATCGAGGAAGGTCTGCGCCAGATAGGGGTTGGGATCGGATTCGGCCAATACCTTGCCTACCCCGCCCAGCAGTTCCCCCTGCTTCTCCTGCTTCTCCAGCCAGCTGCCCATCTCGCGGTTGGCGCGATTGGTCGACAGCACCCAGACCGAAGCGCCGCGCGGGGTGGAGTTGTGGAAGCTGTCCGCATGCACGGACACCAGCAGATCCGCCTTGGCCTTGCGAGCGATTTCCGAGCGCTTGTTGAGGTCGACGAAGTAGTCACCACGACGGGTCATCACGGCGCGCATGCCCGGCTCGCGGTCGATCAGTGCCGCCAGCTTCTGGGACACCGACAGGGTCACCCGCTTCTCGTAGGTGCGGCGCGGGCCTATGGAGCCGGGATCTTCCCCCCCATGGCCCGGATCGATGGCGATGACGATGGCCTTGCCCTGGCCGCCGACGGGAGCGGGCTGCGCCGTGGCGCCGCCTTTCTCTTCATAGGGCAGATCGATCACCAGACGATGGCCGTAGGGGCCCGCCGGTGCCAGCGGGAACACCACCGGCTTGATGGAGGAGCTGAGATCCAGCACCAGACGCATGCTGCCCTTTTCAAGGGGCGTGCTCTCGCGGATCTTGCGCACCAGCTCGCTCTTGTTCTCGATACGAGCCAGGTTGGCGGCGTTGCTCGCCCCCTTGAGATCGATCACCAGGCGACTCGGGCCGCTCAGGGTGAAGTAGTTGAAATTGGGGGCGCTGCTCATGTCGAGCACCACCCGGGTGTTATCCGGCGATGGCCAGACCCGCACACTCTTGAGCTGGTTAGCCCAGGAGGGTAAGGCCATCAGGGAGAGGGCAATAACAAGGATCAAGCGCACTGAGATGACAACCGTTCCAGAATGGCTTCGCCAATAGCAGTGCGGGCCGCAATCAGGGCCTCGCGCTGCTCGTTCACATACGTCAGGGTAATCTCGAGATCGGGGGACGGCAGCCAGCCCTCCCCTTTCTCCGGCCACTCCACCAGACAGAGGGTGTCGGCGCCAAAATAGTCCCGAATGCCCATGAATTCCAGCTCTTCCGGATCCGCCAGTCGATAGAGATCGAAGTGATAGACCTGCCAGTCGGCCAGTTCATAGGGCTCCACCAGGGTATAGGTCGGACTCTTGACCTTACCTTGATGGCCAAGCCCTTGCACCCAGCCGCGGGTCAGGGTGGTCTTGCCGGCCCCGAGGGCGCCGTGCAGAAATACGGTAGTGGCCTGCTGGCACGCCTGCGCCAGACGGCCACCCAGTGCCACAGTTGCTGCCTCGTCCGGCAGTGTCATCATCAAGGTTTTTGCCATGTTCTTCTTGTTACTTGTTACGGTGTCGGATTGACCAGACGGCGGATCCAGGGCAGCAGATCCGATGCCAACATGCCCCGCTCACCCTCGGCGGCGGCCAGGTCGGCGGCCTCTGCGTGGATCACGGCCCCCAGTCGCGCGGCCATGCCGGCAGACCAGCCCTGGGCCAGGAGGGCGGCGATTATACCAGATAACAGATCCCCCATGCCGCCACTGGCCATGCCGGGATTGCCTTCGTCGCAGAGGCTGATGCACTGGCCATCGCAGATAAGCGAGCCCGCCCCCTTGAGCAGCACGACGCCGCCGTATCGCTGCTGCAGCCGCGATACGGCGGCGAAACGATCCGCCTCGACCTCGGCGACGGCGCACCCCAGCAGGCGGGCCGCCTCCCCGGGGTGGGGCGTGAGCACCCAATTATCCTGATGACGGGGTGCCTGCGCCAGCCAATTCAATCCATCGGCGTCCAATACCAGGGGCCCGCTGGCGCTGAGGTGGTGTTCGAACTGGGCCCTTCCCCACTCATCCTGACCGAGCCCGGGCCCCAGCACGCGCACCGTGGCCCACCCCTCGTCCGTCCCGGCCGGGCATCCCATCAGCTCAGGCTGCACCAGGCTGGCGGGGGGAGAGTCCGGGTGCTGGCACAGTCGCACCAGACCCGCCCCCGCCCGCAGGCAGGCCTGTCCCGCCAGCAGTATGGCCCCCTGCATCCCCAGGTTGCCCCCCACCAGCAGCACCCTGCCGTGCTTGCCCTTGTGAGCCGAGCGGGGACGAGGGGTGAGCAGACTCTTTAGGCGGGGATAATCCAGGCGCTCGGCGGCGGGCACCAGGCCGGCCTCGGGCACCACCCCGAGGGGATCCCAGTCGAGCTGGCCGACGCCGTCCACCCCGTCGGCGGTGAGCATACCCTGCTTGATGCCGATGAAGCTGAGGGTGCGGGTGGCGTGCACCAGGGCCCCCATGGCGCGGCCGGTGTCGGCATTGAGCCCGGAGGGGAGGTCCACCGCCAGAACGGGGGCATTCAAGCCATTGATTGTTGCGACGATCTTTGTCATTGGCGAGGAGAGGGGGAGCTGGACACCGGTGCCGAGCAGTGCATCTATCACCAGATCCGGCGCAGGGAGCGACGCCCCCTCGAGCGCATCGGCCATCATCACCTCTCCTCCTGCCGCCAGCCACTCGTCGGCGGCCCGCCTGGCATCCCCTCGGAGCAGGCCTGGCGCCCGGGCGGCGATCACCAGAGGCTCGAGACCGAGTCGACGGGCGAGGCGGGCCAGCACATAGCCATCCCCCCCGTTGTTGCCCGGGCCGACGAAGATCCACCAGTGGTGACTCTGGGGCCAGTGATGGCGGGCATAGCTGCACAGGGCGGCACCGGCCCGCTCCATCAGGGCGTAGAGGGCTTGCCCCTCACGCTCGGCCCAGCGCTGCTCCATCTTGCGGATCTGTTCGGCCCGCCACAGGGGCTGTGCTAGACTGATGCCTTGTTTTTTGCCGATAGCGTCCTCGATACCCTCTACCATGACGGCTCCCCACCTTCATCATCCACTGGCCTGGCGCCTGGCCTGGCATATGGCGTGCCATGACGGCGCACGGCCCTCGTCACGCTCGGTGCCACGGGCGCCATGCCGCTGCCAGCAGGCAGGTGAGGCACAATGACGGCCGCCGAACTCGCGCAACTGGCCCACGATATCAAGCTCTGGGCACGGGAGCTAGGATTTGACCAGGCCGGCATCACGGACACGGATCTCGCCCTCGAGGAGCCCAGGTTGCAGGCCTGGCTGGATGCGGGCCATCACGGCACCATGGATTACATGGCGCGCCACGGCATGATGCGGGCCCGGCCCCACGAGCTGCTGCCGGGCACCCTGCGGGTGCTGTCGGTGCGGATGAACTATCTCCCCTTCGAGGCGGGCTTTGCCGCCACTCTGCGCGATCCGACCCTGGGCTACATCAGCCGCTATGCCCTGGGGCGCGACTACCACAAGGTGCTGCGCAACCGGCTCAAGCAGCTGGGGGAGCGCATCGAGCAGCGCTGCCAGGCGCTGTTGCCATCCACGCAGGAAACCCCGGGGGAGTGGCGCCCCTTCGTCGACTCGGCCCCCATACTGGAGCGCCCCCTGGCGGCCAAGGCGGGGCTGGGCTGGGTGGGCAAGCACTCGCTGCTGCTCAACGAGTCGGCCGGCTCCTTCTTCTTTCTCGGGGAGCTGCTGGTCAGCCTGCCGCTGCCCGTCGATGCCCCGGTGGAAAAAGAGCAGTGCGGCAAGTGCGTGGCCTGCATCAACATCTGTCCGACCGGCGCCATCATAGCCCCTTACGTGGTGGACGGGCGGCGCTGCATCTCCTACCTCACCATAGAGAATGACGGCCCCATCCCGGAAGAGTTCAGGCCGCTGATGGGCAACCGCATCTACGGCTGTGACGACTGCCAGCTCATCTGCCCCTGGAACCGCTATGCGGATGCGAGCCCAGAGCCCGACTTCAGCCCGCGCCCCAACCTGCACCGCCCCCCCCTACTCGACCTGTGGCAGTGGTCGGAGGCGGCATTTTTGAAGCACACCGAAGGCAGCCCCATTCGCCGCATCGGCTATCAGCGCTGGCGCCGCAACCTAGCGGTGGCGCTGGGCAACGGCCCGGCCAGCAGCGATGCCATGGCGGCCCTGCAGCAGGCGCTTCCCGGCGCCGAGCCCATGGTGGCCGAACACATCGAGTGGGCGCTGGCGACCCTGGCCGCGCGCCAGGAGAAGGAGAACAAGAAGACCCGTTTGCTGATCCGCTGCATCGAAAAAGGCCTGCCGGATCACGCATAAGCGATCTGGCCCTTGCCGGATGACAGCACTTTTTTCATGCTCTGCCGACCATTGACCATAGGCACAATAAAAGGAAGATTCGGATGCAGATGTTGGGAGTAGATATTGGCGGCTCCGGGATCAAGGGCTGCCTGGTGGACACCGAGACTGGCGAACTGATTGGCGAGCGCCACCGCATCGCCACGCCGCAACCGGCCACCCCGGCCGCCGTGGCGCATACCCTCAAGGCGCTGGTCGAGCATTTCCAGTGGAAGGGCCCCGTGGGGTGCGGCTTCCCCGCCACCATCCACAACGGCATCGCCAAGAATGCCTCCAACATCGACAAGAGCTGGATCGAGACCGACGCCGCCCACCTGTTCGCCGACGTGACCGGCCTGCCCTGCCACGTGCTCAACGACGCCGACGCGGCCGGGCTGGCCGAGATGCGCTTCGGCACGGGCCGGGATCGCAAGGGGGTCATCATCCTCATCACTGTGGGCACCGGCATCGGCACCGCCGTGTTCGTCAACGGCCAGCTGCTGCCGAACACCGAGCTGGGCCACCTCATCCTGGAAGGCATGGTGGCGGAGCACTACTGCTCGGATGCGGTGCGCAAGCGCGAGGATCTCTCCTGGAACCGCTGGGGCAAACGCTTCAACAAGTATCTGGCCCGCCTCGAGTTCCTCTTCTCCCCCGATCTCTTCATCCTGGGAGGCGGCAGCGCCGCCAAGCTCGACAAGTTCATCGACCGGATCGAGACCCGGGCCCCCCTGGTGGCGGCGGCCAACCTCAACCAGGCCGGCATCATAGGGGCCGCCCTCTACGGTGCGGCCCGGCAAGAGGGCTGACCCTCCCCGACAACGCCGCAAGAGGCCCGAGCCGGGCCTCTGCCATGGCGCGCTAGAGATCGTCGAGCCGATGGGCTCCGTGCACCAGCCGGGTCAGCCGGGATTGCGCCATGGACGCCAGGGAGCTCAGCAGTGCGGCCGTGTCCGGCGTGGGGCACTCCCGGGCCAGGCGCCCCAGCTCGCCAACGAGTTTCTCCTCCTGCCGCGACACCAGGGCCACTATCTCCTCGGGCTGGGCACCGGCGGGCAGCGCCAGACGCTGGCAATCGGCCAGCAGATCCACACCGAATCCCTGATCAAGCCAGGTCTCCTTGACCCCGCGCCCCATCTGCTCCCGATAGTCGTGCAGGTGGGCCGCCGCCGCGTCCTCCCGCCCTTGCAGATAGGCCAGCAACATCCGGCTGCGCTCCCCATCCACCTGGGGGATCAGGCGCCCGTAACTGCGCCCCTGCTGCTGATGCAGTTGTTCGAGGTAAAGCATCAGGTCCTTGATCTGTTGAAATCGCATCTCTGCCTCCTCCTGCCGTCCACCTCCTGCCAGTATAAAAAAACGCCGTGCCCTTCCCGGATAAAAGCGGTCATTTTTTGTTCTACATCAAAGGGATGGGAAAGAAAAAGAAGAAAACGAGGAGAAAGGGGCAAAGAGATTTCTCCCTGTCATGCCGGCAACTGGCCGCCAGCGCCCAGGGAGAGGTCGTGAAAAAAACGGGGGAATCATCGAGTTAAGGAGAATTATCCAGGTTATATTCGGAAGGGCAATCTCAAGTCAGAATCTAATATTGAGGCTGTCGGTTTCCCCCTCTTTCCTTAGTCAGCGAGCGGGAATCCTTATCCATTTTTTAGACGTCTAGACGTAGAAACATGCGTTGACACAGCCATCCGGACATCTTAGCATCATCCTCCATGATGGCAGAGCAACCCAGTGAAACCTCTGCCCAATTCACCCGCCTGTAGCGCCCTGTGCTTTAAGGCTGTTAGCACGGAAGAATCCATGATTAAGTTGATCGGTCTCAACAAAGTCTACGGTAAAGGCAGTGACGCCGTGCACGCCCTGCGTGACGTGAGCCTGCATGTGCCACAAGGCAAGATCTTCGGCGTGATCGGCGCCTCAGGTGCCGGCAAGAGCACCCTTATTCGTTGCGTCAACCTGCTGGAGCGCCCCACCGAAGGCCAGGTCATCGTCGATGGTCAGGATCTGGTGGCTCTGAGCGAGCGGGATCTGACCCAGGCTCGCCGCCAGATCGGCATGATCTTCCAGCACTTCAACCTGCTGGCCTCCCGCACCGTGTTCGCCAACATCGCCTTCCCGCTGGAGCTGGCGGGCTGGAGCAAGGCGCAGATCCAGGCCCGGGTCGACGAGCTGCTGGCCCTGGTCGGGCTGGAAGCCCGTGCCCACGCCTATCCGTCCGAGCTCTCCGGTGGTCAGAAACAGCGCGTCGCCATCGCCCGCGCCCTGGCACCGGCCCCCAAGGTGCTGCTGTGTGACGAGGCCACCTCGGCCCTCGACCCCCAGACCACCCGATCCATCCTGAGCCTGCTCAAGGAGATCAACGTCAAGCTGGGGCTCACCATACTGCTCATCACCCACGAGATGGACGTGGTGAAGGGGATCTGTGACGAAGTGGCCATCATCAGCGACGGTCGCCTGATCGAGCAGGGAGAAGTGGCCTGGTTCTTCAGCAACGCCAAGACCCAGCTGGCCCGTGACTTCATCCACTCCACCATCCACCTGGAGGTACCCCAGGAGTACCAGGACAGGATGAGCAGCGAGCGGGTGGCCAACAGCTATCCCCTGGTGAAGCTCGGCTTCACCGGTGCCACCGTCGATTCGCCGCTTATCTCCGAGGTGAGCCGCCGTTTCAACATCGACATCAGCATACTGAGCGCAGACATCGAATACGCCGGTGGCGTCAAGTTCGGCTTCCTGCTGGCGGAGCTGTTCGGGGACGAGGCCCAGTGCGAGGCCACCCAGCAGTTCTTCATCGACAACCACATTCAGCTGGAGGTAATGGGCTATGTCCGAAGCAATGACTAATCTGCTGCGCCCAATCCTCGGCGACTCAGCCATCTTATCCAGCTGGAGGTAATGACTCATGTCCGAAGCCATGATTAATCTGCTCATCACAGCCCTCGGCGACACCCTGATCATGGTGTTTGCCTCCGCCCTGTTCGGCTGCCTGCTCGGCCTGCCGCTCGGCGTGGCACTGCACGTGACCAAGGCGGGCCAGATCCTGGCCAACCCGCTGCTGAACAAGATCCTCGGCATCGTCGTCAACGTCGGCCGCTCCGTGCCCTTCATCATACTGCTGGTGGCCATCATTCCGCTGACCCGACTGATCGTCGGCACCAGCATAGGCACCATAGCCGCCATAGTGCCGCTGACCGTGGGCTGCATCCCCTTCATCGCCCGTCTGGTGGAAGGGGCCCTGATGGAAGTGCCGGACGGCCTGCTCGAAGCCGCCAAGGCCATGGGTGCCAAACCCTTGCAAATCATTGCCAAGGTGCTGCTACCCGAGGCCCTGCCCGGGATCCTCAACAGCATCATCATCACCCTCGTCACGCTGGTTAACTACTCCGCCATGGCCGGTGCCATCGGGGGGGGCGGCCTGGGCGATGTGGGTATTCGCTACGGCTACCAGCGCTTCGACCCTACCGTCATGCTGGTCACCGTGGTCATTCTGGTGGTACTGGTTCAACTCATCCAGAGCGCGGGTGAGCGCCTGGTCAAACAATGTGATCATCGTTAATCGTCGATTTCTGACAGGAGGTTTTTATGAAATTGGGCATTAAATCCGCTGCGGCTGCGCTGCTGGCAACTCTGGTACTGGTCGGCTGCGGTCAGAAGGAAGAGAGCAAGACCCTGAAAGTCGGCGCCATCGCTGGCCCCGAGACCGAACTGGTCGAGACCGCGGCCAAGGTGGCCAAGGAGAAATACGGCCTGACCGTCGAGATCGTCACCTTCTCCGACTACGTCACCCCGAACGTGGCCCTGAACGACGGCAGCGTCGACGTCAACGCCTTCCAGCACAAGCCCTACCTGGATGCCCAGATCCGTGATCGCGGCTTCAAGCTGGTGCCGGTTGGCAACACCTTCGTCTACCCGATCGCCGGTTACTCCAAGAAGATCAAGGCCCTGTCCGAGCTGAAAGACGGTGCCCAGATCGCGGTGCCGAACGATCCGACCAACTTGGGTCGCTCCCTGATCCTGCTGGAGAAGCAGGGCCTGCTGAAGCTGAAGGAAGGCGCCGGTCTGGAAGCGACCGTGCTGGACATCGCCAGCAACCCGCGCAACTTCAAGATCGTCGAGCTGGAAGCCGCTCAACTGCCCCGCTCCCTGGAAGATGTTGATCTCTCCATCATCAACAACACCTTCGCCGGTCAGATTGGCCTGACCCCGACCGAGAACGGCCTCTTCGTCGAAGACAAGGAGTCCCCCTACGTCAACCTGATCGTTGCCCGCGAAAACAACAAGGACGACGAGAAGGTCAAGGAGTTCGTCCAGGCCTTCCAGACCGACGAGGTCTACAAGAAGGGGACCGAGCTGTTCAAGGGCGGTCTGGTGAAAGGTTGGTAACCACTCACTCTGTAAAAAAGGCCACGTCAAGCGTGGCCTTTTTTTTTGCCCCCGTTATCATAGCCAGAAGCACGGCAACACGAAAAAACAGAACAACAATGAAGAAATGGTATCTGGCCTACTGCAAACCCAAGGAAGAGGCCCGCGCCCGCGCCCATCTGGCGGCTCAAGGCGTCGAATCCTATTACCCCATGGTGGAAGTGGAGAAGCTGCGGCGTGGCAAACGGGTCCCGCAGCGTGAACCCATGTTCCCCAACTACCTGTTCATCTACGTGGATCTGGAAGTGGTGACCCCGGTCACCCTGAAGTCCACCCGCGGCATCAGCCGTATCATTCACTTCGGCAAGGAGTGGAGCCCCGTCAGCAGCCAGCTGATCTACCGGCTGATGAGCCGGGACGACAGCGACGAGGCGCGCGCCAGCTATGCCCGCCTGCCGACGCAAGGGGACAAGGTATTGATCGAATCCGGCCCCCTGGCCGGGTTCGAGGCCATCTATCTGGAGCCGGATGGGGAGAAGCGGGCCATCCTGCTGGTCAGCCTGCTCAACCAGGAGACCAGCAGCAGCTTCGATAACCAGGCCTTCCGGCGGCTGGACTGACCAGGATTCCTGCGTCCGGACCGAGCCGGCAGCGAGAAGCGGCCTATGCCTGCTGGCCTGCCTGCTCAACCAGGAGACAAGCAGCAGCTTCGACAACCAGGCCTTCCGGCGTCTGGACTGAGTCGGCAGCGAGAAGCG
This sequence comes from Aeromonas sp. EU05-FHT14A05, assembly GCF_058791175.1. Lineage (NCBI taxonomy): Bacteria > Pseudomonadati > Pseudomonadota > Gammaproteobacteria > Aeromonadales > Aeromonadaceae > Aeromonas > Aeromonas sp. EU05-FHT14A05. The sequence continues at coordinate 123,601 of NZ_JBYTDH010000011.1, forward strand.
CCCTATGCCTGCTGGTCAGCCTGCTCAACCAGGAGACCAGCATCAGCGTCGACAATCAGGCCTTCCGGCGTCTGGACTGACCCTCACCAAACGTTGCTGGCGAGAAGCGCCCTATGCCTGCTGGTCAGCCTGCTCAACCAGGAGACCAGCAGCAGCGTCGACCATCAGGCCTTCCGACGTCTGGACTGAGCCGGCAGCGAGAAGCGCCCCATACCCCTGCTGGTCAGCCCGCTCAACCAGGAGACCAGCAGCAGCGTCGACCACCAGGCCTCTCGATATCAGGCGTGAAAACAAGCGGGGCAGGCCCATAGGCCTGCCCCGCTTGGCTGTCACCCCTGCCTTGCTCAGGCATCCAGCTCGAAGCGGCTGATGGCCGCGGTCAGCTGGCCCGTCTCCCGGGTCAGCCGGGCGGCGATCAACTCCCCCTGCTGGCTGTGTTCGCTGGACTGATGGCTGAGTCCGGCGATCTCCTCCACAGTGCCCGCCACCTCCTGGGCCACCCTGGACTGCTGCTCGGTCGCGGTGGCGATGGCGGCGAGCTGGCCGCAGAGATCCTGCACTAGCGCCGACATGGCCGCCAGGGTCTCGGTGGCCGAGGCCACGGCCCCCCTGCCCTGCTCCACCAGCAGGGTGCCGCTGCCCACGGTATCCGCGGTCTGCCGGGTCTGCTGCTGTATGCTGGCGATGGTCTGGTTGATCTCCACCGTCGACTGGCTGGTGCGGCTGGCCAGCTGGCGCACCTCGTCCGCCACCACGGCGAACCCCCGCCCCTGCTCCCCGGCGCGCGCCGCCTCTATGGCGGCATTGAGCGCCAGCAGATTGGTCTGCTCGGCAATGGTGGCGATCACCTCGGTGACGCGGCCCACCTGCTCGCTCTGGCTGCTGAGCAGCGTCATCGCCTGATTGGCCTGGGTGATCATGGCGGCAATCTGCGCCATGGTGCTCCCCATGCGGGCGAGGGCCTGCTCCCCCTGCCTGGCCTGCTGCTCGGTCTGCCGCGCGGCCCCGGCCGCATCGGCGATGTTGCCCGCCACGTCCCGGGTGCTGGCGGACATCTGCTCTATGGCGGCCGCGACCGTATCCAGCCGCTGATTCTGACTCGCCAGATCGTCCACTATGGCATTGGTAGTCTGGCCCACCTCGCGGCCGGCCCCTTCCACCTGCGCCACCGCCCCCTGGATCTCCCCCACCAGCTGGCGCAGCTGGCTCGACATCCGGTTGATGGAGCCTGTCAGCCCGCCCAGCTCGTCCTGGCGCAGCACCGGCAGGGGCGCACTCGGCAGGCGGCCATCGGCGACCTGCCCGGCACGGTTCACCAGGCTGGCGATGTCGCGGGTCAGGCGGCGGCTGAACAGCAGGGCCACCAGGGTGCCGAGCAGGATGACGCTGGTGGTCGCCAGCAGCAGGGTGCGGTGAATGGCCTGACTGGCACCGGCCAGCTTGCCCGCTATCTTGTCCACTTCTCCCCGGGTCTGGGTCACCTGATTCGCCAGCTGATCGGCGAGCCGGGTCAACGCAGGTTCTATGTCGGTGGCCATCAGGTGGTTGGCCTGATCCCAGTCCGGCGCCTGCCGCCTGGCGATCACCTGCCCCACCAGCTCGGCAAAGGGCGCAGACATCTCCTCGAAGAGCGTCCACAACCCCTTCTGCGCCTCGGTGAAGTTGGCCTGCTGCTGTGTCAGCTCGGCCACCCGCTGCAGATGGAACTGGTAGTAGTCCTGGTACTTGTCGCGATACTCCTTGTCCCCCGAGATGAGGAAGTCACGCAGGGCGGAGAGGGCATTGGCCAGCCCGTTGTAGGCATCCCCCACCTGCTTGAGCAGCAGGCGGCGATCGCCGGGCAGTGCCTCCTGGGGGGTCGCCACCTCTTCGTTGGCGATGGATTGCAGCTGATCGAGGGCCGCCTCCGCCAGGGGGCCTGCCTCCAGCAGCATCAGGGTGTGGGCCGGCAGGTTGTCTTCGGTATGGGCCAGGGCCCACACCTTCTCCTGCGCCCCCTTGAAGCTCTTGAGGGACCGGGTCAGGGCGGGCGTGAATCCCTGCTGCTCTATGGCGTGCCAGGCCTGCTCCCACTCCTGCTTGATGCGCGCACCTTGCGCGGGATCCTTGCCGAGGATGAGGTAGGCCCGCAGGGAGGAGACGGTGGCGATCAGGGCCTTCTGGCTCGCCTCGTCCCGTTGCAGGGCGGGTAGGGCCTGGGCCAGCAAGGCCTCCTGGGAGGCTTCAATCCGGCCTAGCTGATGGTAGACAAGGGCGGAGGAGAGAATGATGAGCAGGTTGATAAAACAGAAGCTCAACAACAGCTTGCTTGATATTTTCATGACCATCCTTGTGTCGCAGGGGCATCCTGCCCTTGATTAGCGCCCGATCAATGCGGGCAATCGTTCGCGCCAAGTGTCATGCCAGACGAGCAACTCCTCGCGTGGCATGGGGCGTGCGGAGAAGAATCCTTGGCACTGATCGCACCCCAGCCTGGCCAGTAGCAGCCAGGTGGCCTCGTCCTCGACCCCCTCTGCCACCGATTTTAACCCCAACTTGCGCGCCAGTTCGATACTGGATTCGATGATGGCGAGGCGGGAGGGATCTTCATAGCAGCGATCGACGAAGGATCTGTCCAGCTTCAGCTCGGTGAACGGCAGCAGGGCGAGCTGCTGCATGGAGGAGTAGCCGGTGCCGAAGTCGTCGATGGAGAGGCCGAAGCCGTGCATCCGCAAGCGGGTCAGCACCTCCAGGGACTTGCCGAGATCCTTGACGAAGGCGCTCTCTGTCACCTCCAGGGTGATGAGCTCGGGGTTGATGCTCCAGCGCTGGCAGTGATTGAGCAGGGTATTGCACAGATCCCCCTCGATCAGCGACGTGGTGGAGAGGTTCATCGACAGGTTCAGGGAGAGCCCCGTCTTCTCCCACAGGTGGCCGTCGCGCAGTGACTTGCCGATGATCACCTCGGTCAGGGGATCCATGAGCCCGTTGTGCTCCGCCAGCGGGATGAAGCGGGCCGGCGAGATGAGCCCATACTCGGGGTGCTGCCAGCGGGCGAGCGCCTCCATGCCGACCCACTGACCGTTTTCAAAGCTCACCTTGGGTTGATACCAGGGCAGCAGCTGGTCCTGCTCCAGGGCCCGGCACAGCTCATCCAGACTCAGGCTGTGGCCGTCCTCCTCCTGGCTGCGCGCCTGTTGGGGCTGCCAGGCGCCGATCAACTGGGCGATCTGCTGATGGCTGGCGGGTTTGTCGATGCGCCCCAGCACCTGCAGGCCGTAGGCACGGCTCATGCGCAGCACGGCGTCGACCACATCGTCCTCCAGTGCGCTGCACAGCACTATGCCGCCGCGAAAGCCACCGAGGGAGAGGCGACGCAGCAGGGCCATGCCATCCATGCCCGGCATCCGCAGATCGCAGAACAGGATGTCGACCTGGTGGTGCTGGCACTGGGTCAGCGCCTCCTCCCCGTCCTGGGCTTCCAGCAGGTTGCCGTAGCCAAGCCCGCGGATCTGGTGCATCAGGGCCTTGCGCTGGAAGTTGTGATCCTCCACCACCATGATCGCCAACTCATGCCGTGCACTATTCATCGAGCCATAACTCCATTTCACCTCTGATAGAGTCCATCAATGCCTGTACCGTCTGGACCAGCTCGTCGAGCCTGTCCAGTTGCTTCAACCTGGCCGCCGCCTCCAGCTGGGCGGCCTCGGTCGCCAATGCCTGCTGCCCCACCATGCGGGCGGCCCCCTTGATGCGATGCGCCGTCTCCACCAGCGCCTGGGTATCCTGCCGGGCCAGGGCCTGCATCATGTCTTCGCCATCCTGGCGGTTCGCCTCCAGATATTCGCTGGCCATGCTGCGCGCCACCCCCTCGTCACCAAACAGGGTCAGCCAGCATATTCCGGGAGCCTGAACCTCTGCTTGCCGGGGGACTACTGCCTCCTGTTGCGGGCTGGCCGCCGGTAGCCAGCGAGCCAGGGTCTGGCGCAGGGTTTCCAGGCTGTAGGGCTTGAACAGCATGTCGTTCATGCCGGCCTCCAGCATCTGCTGGCTGGCCTCCTCAGAGGTGTCGGCGGTGACGCCTATGATGGGCGCCTCGTCACCGGCCGCCCGCAAGGTGCGCGCCAGGGTATAGCCATCCATCACCGGCATGTGGCAATCGGTGAGCAGCAGGGCGAACTCCTGCCCTTGCCAGGCGCGCAGCGCCTTCTCCCCATCATCCACCACCTCGGGCTCTATGCCGAGGATGGCGAGCTGGCGGGTCAGCAGCGCGCGGTTGACGGGATGATCGTCCGCCACCAGCACCCTGCCCCTGAGTCGCTCGCCCTCCATCTGCATCGGCTGGCTCGACCGCTCGCTCGACAGCTGGCGGCAGGTCTCCAGCAGCAGATCCGGGTAGATGGGGGACTGGCCGATCCGCCACCAGGCGTCACTGCCCATGCGGCCACGCAATGCCTCATGGGGGGAGAGTACTATGCCCTTGAGGGAAGATTGCTGCAAATGCTGCAACCAGCCACTGCCAAGGGCCTGCTCCAGGCGGCTCTCCTGCGCCAGCAGGTAGCCCTCAAGGGGATGACGCCACTGCTCGGCACTCATGGGGTGGAGCGTGGCGCCGAGCTGTTCCATCACGGCTTGCAGCACCTCGTCCTCCCCGAACCACCACCAGTGCTGACCCGCCAGCGGCGGGGCATCCCAGCGGCACTCGGCCAGGGGGATGGCGAAGGTCACTGTGGTGCCGACCCCCGCCTCGCTCTCCAGCACCAGGCTGCCCCCCATCTTCAGGGTCAGCTGATGGCAGATGGCGAGCCCGAGCCCGGTGCCGCCAAAACGCCGGGTGATATCTGACTCCACCTGCTTGAACGGGGTGAACAAATTGACCTGCTTATCCCGGGCTATGCCGATCCCCGTATCCCGCACCGTCAAGGTCAGCCGATGGGCCTGATAGCCCACCTGGATGGCAATCTCCCCCGCCTCGGTGAACTTCACCGCATTGTTCAGCAGATTGGAGATCACCTGACCCACGCGCACCGCGTCCAGGCTGGCCTGATCCGGCACCTCCTGTCCCCACGCCAGCGTCACGTTGAGCCCCTTGCCATAGGCCAGGGTGGCATGACCCCGGATGACGTCGCAGATGACAGAGGTCAACCGGCAGGGATGGGGATTGAGTTGCAACTGCCCCGCCTCCATCTTGGAGAAGTCCAGGATGTCGTTCACCAGATAGAGCAGGTGATTGGTGGAGGTCGAGATGTTGCGCAGCATGTAGCGCTGATCGTCATCGAGGGAGCTCATCTGCAGCAGCTCCAGCATGCCGTGCATGCCGGAGATGGGGGTGCGCAACTCGTGGCTCATGGTGGCGAGGAACCGGCTGCGCACCTGGGTCGCCTCCTCCGCCACCCGCCTGGCCTCGCGCAGCTCCAGCTCCTGGCGCTTGAGCTTGGTGATGTCCTGCACCACGCCATTCAGGATGACCCCCTCCAGCCCCCCCTGTCGCACGAAGTGGCCCCGGATCTGCAGGTAGCCCGCTTGTCCCTGACGCCTGATCTCCACCTCGAGATCCAGCGGCTGCATGGTCAGGGCATGGCGCTCCACCGTGGTCACGAAGTCATGCAGGGCTTGCCCCGTCAGCCCCAGCAGGGTGTCGTCGGCCGCCTCGGACCCCATCATCTCCTTGAGCCCCTGGGAGGTGTAGAGGAAGCTGCCGTTGCCCGGCCCCAGCCAGTGATACTGATAGACCAGTCCCGGCATGCTGTCGGTGATCTGGGTCAGCCGGGTCTGCGCCTCCTGCGCCGCGGAACGCGCCTGCCTCAGTTCGGTGACGTCGGTCAGTACGGTCAGGATCCCGAGCCGCTTGCCGTCGGGACCGACGAACAGCCGCTTGGTGTAGATCATCTGATGCTCGGCACCGTCGGCGAGCCGGATCTCGCCGCGGCCGTGCAGCTCCTCGCCGCTCTCCCAGACCCTGGCGTCCTCCTCGATCACCCTGGCCCGGATGGCCTCCGGTAGCCTGTCCTTGAGCAAGCGCTCATAGGAGCCGCTCAGGTTCTCGCCCCCCAGGAACATCTGCCGGTATGCCAGGTTGGTCATCGCGATTTCATAGTGTTCATTGGTCAGCACCACCTGGTTGGGCAGGGCATCCAGCATCATCTGGACGAACACCAGCTGCTCTTCGAGCCGGCGCTCCGCCTCCCGCCGCTGACTGATCTGGCGGCGCAGGGTCCGGTTCCAGCCCACGAACAGCAGCAGAAAGAGCAGAAAGATCCCCCCGCCCAGGGAGGACCAGAGCAGCACTTTGCGCGGATCCAGCCCCGTCTGTATGGTCAGGGAGAGCCACTTCTTCTCCAGGGCAACCAGCTCCTCCGGGGGGATGGAGAGCAGCACCTTGGTCAGGATCTGCTGCAGCATGGGATCCTGCAGGTGGGCCGCCATGGCGACGGGAACCCGCAACTCGCTGCCGGAGAAGACCACCTGATAGCGATCGCTGAAGCCCCGCTGCAACGACTGCTCCAGGGTGGTCATGCTCATCAGCACATAGTCCACCTTCTGCTGATCCAGAAGCGGCAGCAGCTCGGGATCGCTTGCGACCGTCACGGCCTCGGCTCCCACCTCGCTCAGCAGGGATTTCTCTACCGAGCCCCCCACCATGCCCACCCTGTATCCCTTCAGCTCCCTGGGACTGGTCAGCTCCGCCATGCCCTGCCTGCCCACTATCACCCGGTTGAGAGAGACGTAATTGGGCGTAAAGCGGGCAAACTGCTGGCGCTCCATGGTCGGGGTCATGGCCGGGATGAGGTCCAGCTGGCGAGCCTGAAACAGTTCCAGGGTCTGGGCCCAGCTTCGGGTCTGCACCAGGGTGAACTGCAGGCCGGCGCGCTGGTTCAACATCGCCAGCAGATCGGCTACCAGCCCCTTGAGCCGGCCCTTGTCGTCTATCTCGCTCATCCCGGGCCAGTTTGGGGCTATCCCGTACTTGAGCACAGGGTGCTGCTGCAGCCACGCCTGCTCCGGCGCGCTGAAGACGACCTCCTTGCTGCCCTTCACCAGCTCATAGTCAACTATGCCCCCCGCCTCCAGGATGCGGCGGCGCTCGCCGGGCGAGATGTCATCCAGCGCCCGCTCAAGCAGCCCCTGCAGGGGCTCGTTGCCCGGCGCCACCGCCATGGCGAGGGAGGTATCCCTCATCCAGTCCACCGTGGTCAGCGTCATGCCCGCCATGGCCTGCAGGCGGCTCAACATGGGCAGCTCGGCCAGATAGGCGTCCGCCTTCCCCTCCTTGAGCATGAAGATCGCCTCATCCCGGCTGTCCACCGTCACCAGGTTCGAGATGCCAAGGCGCAGCAGCTCATCGCAGGCGCTGACACCGAAGACGCAGACCCAGCGCACCCCGTAGGCCTCCTCCAGGGAGAGGCTCTCCCGCCCCCCGGTCAGCAGCACGGCGCGGGGCAACGCCATCAGCTCCGAGGTAAACAGCATCCGCAGCTTGCGGATCGGGCTGGGGGCCACGCCGATCACCATGTCAATCTTGCCGTCCAGCAAGGCCTGCTGGACCGCCGTATTGTTGGCATAGGTGCGATAACGCAACTCGAGACCCAGGCTGCTGGCAATCTGCGAGGCAAAGGCATCCAGAGGGCCGGTGAAGTTACCCCGGCCATCGGTATAGGTATAGGGGGGCCAGGCCGTCGCCGGCATGCCGACCACCAGCTCATGGTGGGTGAAGAGCCATTGCTGCCCGGATGGCGCGAAGGCGCTCCTGTCCAGCAGCGTCTCGACCGCCGTCGCCCCCTGGCTACAGCAGGCCAGCCAGCACAACAGGATGAGGCGATAGCAGCGGCAAAGCATAGGTGACTCCCGTATGGATAGGAGGGGGATCATAATGTGTCTGGCTCAATGTGCGACAACAAAATTGAGAGAATGCTCATCAGCAAAGAAAAATGGCAGGCCCAGGCCTGCCATCCAGGAGTCGGGGGCCAAGGCCCCTCGCCTCAGGTTATTCGATTCCCGAGTCGGAAACCGGTTTGAAACTCCCGCTCACGGACATGAGCGACCTGCACATTGTGCCCTTCCAGCCCGATGTCCTTGAGCAGGGCGGGAGAGAGATGCAGATAGCTGACGCGACGCTCCAGCCGGGTGATCCGTTTTTGAACCAGGGTTTCGACGCGGCGCAGCAGGGCGAGTTCGATAGACATAATATTCTCCAGTTGAACGTGCGGTTCTCCCGGAGAGAGGCATCACCCTGCGGGACAACCGCGGGTGATGAAAAAGCAGGTGTTACCTGTTCCCTCCACGCGGTAAATGAAGAGCACGAGTCTTCGCGCTGCCATTGCAGCGATCGAACGCAACGTTGAACATGGAATGTTGCATGATCGTCTCCTTACCGTGTGAAAGTTGAACAAGTTGCCACAGTCTAAAAAAACACCGAATTTTACGCAATATCACCCCCACCCATATGGGTGGAATGCGGCCACAACCGGCCCCGGTCAAATCCCGGACAACAGCCTGAACTCCTCAAGCGCATAGGTATCCGTCATGCCGCTGACATAGTCGAGCAGCAGCCGCACCCTGTAGTACCACTCCTGCTCGGCGCCATTGTCAAAGCGCGGATCCCGGCTGGCCACCGCCAGCCGGTAGGCCTTGAGGTGGCGGGCCGACAACCGGTGGAACAGCCGCCGGGCGAAGAAGAGCTCGCTCCCGCCGTTGCCAGCCAGCAGTCGCTCGAACTGGGCGGCGGGCAGGGCCAGCAGGCAGGCGTAGGTGGAGAGCACCCCGCGCAGGGCGGCATAGCCTTCCAGCTCCAGCGCCTCGACCTCGGGGCGCATGAAGACCTGCTCCCTCGCCACCCCCTTGAGCACATCCAGCACCCGGGCCGCCGGGGCCTGACCGTGCAGCAGCGCCCTGGGGTAGGCCCCGCTCAGTATGGCCTCGTGGTCGCTCACATAGGTGTGGGCCGCAAGCGCCACCAGATCCCGGGTCAGATGCTGGCGAAAATGGGGGAAGAAGCCCCGCCCGGAGGCGAGCGCCTCCTCGAGCAGGCTGGCCATGTAGTCCCCCTCATCGGCACTGCGCAGCGCCGCCAGCAACTCCCCCTGGGTGAGGATACGCCTGTCCACCGCGTCCTCCAGATCGGCGATGCAGTAAGAGATGTCGTCCGCCGCCTCCATGATGTAGACCAGCGGATGCCGGCATCCCGGCGCCAGTCCCAGACTCTGGCCGAGGGCGCGATAGAGGGGCTGCTCGCTGAAGAAGATGCCACGCTTGCTGGTCCAGCCATGGTGCTGGCCATAGCCCTGGGGACTGTGCAGCAGGGGCTGCTGCGGGTATTTGCACAGGGCCGCCAGCTGGCCCAGGGTGAGGTTCATCTCATGCAGGCTGTGCACCAGCCGCAGGCTCTGGGCATTGCCGTCAAACACCAGCAGGTCCTGGCGAAGCGTTGCCCACTGCGGGCTCGGCAGCTGATCATGGGCGCTGGCGAACAGCTCATCCAGCGACTGTGCCAGCCACTGGCTCATCACCTGCTCGCCGAAGTGGCCGAACGGCGGGTTGCCGACGTCGTGCAGCAGGCAGGCCATCTCCACCAGGTTGATGAAGGCCCCTTCGCAGACGGTGCCTGCTGGCAGGGCCGCCAGGATGCGCCGGCTGATCTGGCGACCCGTCTCCTGCACCTCCAGGGAGTGGGTGAGACGGCTGCGCACCGAGGCCTTCACATCGAGCGGGAAGACTTGGGTCTTCTGCTGCAGGCGGCGCACCGGCGCCGCCTGTACGATGCGGGCGCGATCCTGCTCGGTCGCCTCCAGCAGCTCCTCACTGCCCCAGGGGTGAATGCGCGCCGGGGTAATCAGACTGTCATACATGGTGCGGCTCCTTGCCTGCGACGTCCGTCAGGTTCACGACAACAACCAGCGCCGCAAGCGGGCGATGTCGCCGGGATATTCACGACGCAGCGTCTCAATCCAGTCCTCCACGTTCTCCCACCAGGCGGGGTGATCCGGGCTCTGGATAAGCTGGGCCGTCTGCTGCAGGCGGCGCAGGCCGATGGAACCCGCCGCCCCTTTTATCTTGTGCGCCTCCTCCACCACGCCGGCCTGATCCCTGGCAATCATGTTGGAGTCCAGCACCGCCATGTAGTCCGGCATCATCTTCTCGAACAGATCCACGCTGGAGATCAGCACCGGCTTGCCGACCGTGCTGGCGTAGTCGGTGAGGAAGGGCAAGTCCAGCAGCGCATCCTGGTTGCCCGCGTCCGCCTGATCAAAGGCCTCGTCGTCCGCCAGATCCGCAAACAGGTGGCCTATCACCTCCCGCACCGCCTTGGAGCCGAGCGGCTTGTTGATCACATCCTGCATGCCGTGATCCCGATAATACTGGCGATCGCCGGTGGCATTGGCGGTGAGCGCCACCATGGGGGGCAGGCTGTCGCCGTAACGGGCCAGCAGCTGGGCCGCCACGTCGAAGCCGGTCATGTCCGGCAGCTGGATGTCCAGCAGGATGAGGTCGAAGTCATCCGGGTTGGCCATGGCCAGCGCCTGGGTGCCGTCCCGCGCCACCTGCACCTGATGACCGAGCTTGTTCAGCAGGGCGCAGGCGACGGTGACGTTCAGCTCCACATCCTCCACCAGCAGGATGTCGAGGGAGGGCATCTCGGGCTCAGGCGAGGTCGCCTGCGGCTCGACGCAGTCCACCTCCAGTTCGGCGGTGAAGCAGGAGCCCTCGCCCGGATCGCTGTCCACGTAGAGCTGGCCACCCATCGCCTGCACCAGCTGGCGCGAGACCGCGAGACCGATGCCGGTGCCGGTGGCGTGCTTCTTGCCCTGCACCTGGTAGTACATGGCGAAGATCTTCTCCTGCTGGGCGCGCGGAATGCCGACCCCGGTGTCTTCCACCTCGAAGTGCAGCGCCAACTTGCCCGGTTCATCGGCGGCGTGGGCGAGGCAGCGCACCGTCACCCCCCCCTCGTCGGTGAACTTGACCGCATTGCCCACCAGGTTCCACAGCACCTGGCGCAGCCGGGTGCCGTCCGCCATCACGAACTGCGGCATGTCGCCGTCCCGGTCGAAATGCAGATAGAGCCCCTTCTGCTCCGCCTGGATGCGCGACAGCATCTCCAGCTCGTCGAGGAAGGCGGGCAGGTCCATGGGGGCAGGTGCTATCTCGAGGCGGCGGCGATCGAGCTTGTCGAGATCGATGATGTCATTGAAGATGTTGCCCAGCGTCACCGCGCTCAGGTGGATGGTCTTGAGCTGCTGCTGCCGCTTGGCATCCAGCGGCGTGTCCATCAGCATGCGGCTCAGGCCGACGATGCCGTTCAAGGGGGTGCGCAGCTCGTGGCTGATGGTGGAGATGAAGGTGGTCTTGTCCCGGCTCGCCTTCTCCAGCTTGTCCTGATACTGCTTGCGCTCTGTGATGTCGCGGCCAAAGCCGAGCAGGCCGAGCCGCTTACCGAAGCGGTCGAAGAAGGGCACCTTGCGCAGCTCGAAATAGGCCTTGCGGCCATCGGGATACTCCAGCCACTGCTCATAGGTGAGCGGCTCGTTGCTGGCAAAGACCTGCTTGTCGGTCTCCACCACCTTGTTGGCGATCTCCTGCTTGTAGACATCGAACGGGGTCAGCCCGATGAGCTCGGCCTCCACCTTGCCGGTCAGCTCCTCCATGGCGCGGTTGCAGCCGGAGAACTGCTCGTCCTCGTTGCGGTAGTAGACCAGATCCGGGGAGCAGTCGATGAAGGAGCGCAACAGGGCGGTGCGCTCCCCCAGGTGCAGCTGGGCCTTCTCCCGCTGGAACACCTCGTTCTCCAGATCCTCTATGGCTTGCTGGCGCAGGGTCTCGGCCCGGTTGGTCTCGGCGATCTGGGCATTGAGGCGGCTGATGTTCTCCTGCAGCTGGCTGTTGAGCTCGAGGTCGCGCTCGCGCATGTCCTGCAGCTTGCGCACCATGCGGGTCAGCCGCTGGCGGGAGTCCTCCAGCTGATCCACCACGATGGAGAGGAAATAGACGGCCCAGGGGGTCACCAGCAGGCCGAAGAAGACAGAGCGTACCAGGTCGACTATATCCACGGTGCCGCGCAGAAAAAGGGTCACCCCCATCTGGATGGAGACCGCCAGCACTATGATGGCGGTCGCCAGGAACATGCTGAAGCGCACCAGTCCCAGCTTGGTCATCAGGTCGACATAGTATTGCGCCCAGGATTTGATTTGCTTCATCTCGTTGTTTTCTCCCCGTTATTGCGCAAACAGAATACCAGTACGGCGCCCTGAACTCTTGCCCGTTGCACCTTAAATTATTGATTAACGTCACACTCCGACTGGGGTAGCATGCCCGCCTGAGTCAGTCAGCTCCGGTTCAGCAAAGGATCCCGAGCCGCACTGCCACCCTTGTCATCCCTTGTGTCAGGAGCACACCCCATGCGCAATCATGTCCTGTTGAGTCTTGGTCTGCTAGCCGCCAATGCCGCCCACGCCGATCTTGGCGAGATCCCCAGAGAGTCCGGCTGGTCCGGTTTCCTGCTCGGCGGGGTCAATGTGGTCAGCCACGAGTCCAACTTCTATGCCGGCGATGACAGCAACAGCCGCATCCATGATCTCGGCTCTCCCGACAGCGAGAGCGGCCTGACCCCCCTCATCAACGCCGACATCCGCTACACCTTCGCCGACACCCGCACCCAGGTGTTCCTCGGCAACCTGATCCAGGATGCGGTGCGCTTCGACTTCACCCAGCAGCTGGGCCTGCGCCAGGAGATGGGCGACAAGGGCATAGTCGCCACCTCCCTGGTGTTCAACGCCATGCCGGTGGAGCTGTGGAGCGATCCCTTCGCCACCGGGGTGGATCGCAGTGCCACCGACGTGAAGTCGAAAGGGGTGCGCTTTGCCTGGGACAAGATCTGGGGCAGCCAGTTCTACGGCAGCCTCACCACCCGGGAGGTGGATCTGGACGAGGAGCGCAGCGGTCAGCAGTATGACCAGGCCCACGGCACAAACTATGCCGCCATGCTGAATCGCAACGGCAAGGTGCACGACATGGAACTCTCCTACCAGTTCCACTTCGGCGGCAACCAGCTGCTGGAGCCGGCGATCCTCTACAAGCAGGCCAGGCTCGACGGCAGCGCCGAGAGCTTCGACAACACAGGGGTGCAGCTGACTTACGCCAAGCGGGGCCCGCAATGGTCCATCGTCAGCAACCTCTATGCCGGCAAGCGCAAGTATGACGAGGCGAATCCCCTGTTCGGCCGGCGTGCCGATGCAGACGAGTTCGCCATCAACGGCACCTTCTTCTGGCACAACCTGTTCGGGGTCAAGGCCCTGGCCGCGACCTTCACCGCCGCCTACTCTGGGGCCGACTCCGACATCGACTTCTACGATACCCAGGCCACCCGCTTCAGCACCGGCCTGCTCTACAACTTCTAAGTCGAGCCCTGTCGAAAACAGCGAGGCCACCCCAGGGGTGGCCTCGTTTTTTTCGCTTCCTGACGGCCTTAGATCCCGAGGGAGTCCAGCAGATCGTCGTGCTCGTTGCTCGCCGGGGCGACCGCCTGGGCCGGCTTGGTCGCCGCCAGCTTGGCCTGGGCGATCAGCTCGTCCGGATCGACCTCCTCCTGCACACCGCCATCGTGGATCCGGATAAACTCAGTCCTGTCCATGGCCAGCTCCAGATAGAAGATGTTGTTGCTGGCGGTGAAGAAGGTGACCCTGCGGGTCTCGGGGTTGTCGAGGTTGGTGTCGACGCTCAGCATCACCTGCTTGTTGAGGGCCAGCATCTTGGGCTGGTTCTGGGTGATGTGGGTCTGCAGCTCGCGCCCCACCTTGCCGGTGAAGCTGCCGACGATCTGGTTCATCAGCTCGCCCATGACGTTGCTCACCTCATCCGAGGTGTGGGAGATGGCGAGATCCTCCTTGGAGAGCCCCATGCTGAGCATGTAGCTCTGGTAGAGCTCCATGGCCGCGGCGGCGGAGAAGTTGATCACCACCAGCCCGGAGAAGCCCCCGTCGAACAGCACGAAGCAGCCGATGTCCGGCTTGAGGCAGGTCTTGCTGATCCGTTGCACCATGCCGGAGAAGCGCACCTGGGTCTGGGTCGCCGCACTCAATACGCTCGTCACCGAATTGCACAGGCTCAGCAGCACGTCCTCTGTGGTCAATACGGCATCATCCTCGGATCTTGTCACTATCATGGAACCTTCCTGCTGATCGAAAAAATAGGCTTGTCTGTCTCACCGCCCATGTCATCACGCGCGCGTCCGATACGCTAACAGATTGCGTGATCCCGGTGTTGAAACCGCGAGCCGCCTCTCACTTGACCGTATTGTCAGTCAGAAACGGCTGGAATCCGCCCAGGGTGGCCAACCGGGCTCGCCAGTTATCGGCCTGCTGTCGCAAATCTTGTGCCTGATAGGGGATAGCGGGGTGAGCTCCCCAGATGGGACCGGGCCAGGCGGCATCCGAGCTGAAGCGGGCGACATGGTGCAGATGCAGCTGGGGCACCAGGTTGCCGAGCGCCGCCACGTTGATCTTGTCCGGATTGAGCGCGTGCTCCATCAGGGTGGCGACGGCGCAGGACTCCTGCATCAGCTGTTGCTGCTGCGCGGGGGCCAGGTGGTGGATTTCCCGCAGTCCGGCGACCCTGGGCACCAGGATGAGCCAGGGATACTGGCTGTCTTTGGCCAGCAGCACGCGGCAAAGGGGGAGATCCCCGAGTATCTGGGTATCCGCCTGCAGGCGGGGATGCAATTCAAACATGAGGCCTCGCTGGTCAACATGGGCACGTCAGGAGATGAGTGTGCCCACGTTACTGCAACGGGGGGCAAACTTAAAGCCGGGGCACGGCCCAACCGATGAAGCGCTTGCGAAGTTCGGGGTCCGCCCGCAGGAAGAGTTGCTGCAACTGCCCCTCCAGCTCGCTGGCGGGTACTGACGGGGCCTGGACCGCTGCCGTGGTCGCTACGGCGCCGGTCGCCAGCACCGCCTTGCCCGTGCCGCGGTTGTACTCCATCAGCCTGGCGTGCCAGTCCATGCCGATCTGCATGCCGTTGACCACCAGGGCCTCCTGCTGCACCTGCAGGGGCTTGTCCCCCGCCAGCAGAGTCACGACCGGCGCCTTGGCGTAGCGCTCCATGCCTTTCTCGTCGGTGGGCACCAGGGCCTGCAGGCGTACCGACTGGCCGCTGGCCTCATAGCGGATCACCTGGGGCTCGGAGCGGATCTGGCGATCGTTGTCGCTGCTGTTGCGACTCGGGATCACCCCCTCATAGCGCACCAGCAACTGCTGCGCCCCGTCGACCAGCACCCCATGCCGCTCGTCCTGCACCTTGCCGTCGCTCACCGCAAGGATCTGGAAATCCCCGGGGACCTCGACCCTGACCTCGGCCTGCACCGAGCTGACACACAACAACATGACCCCAACCCAACCCTGATGACCCTTCATTCCCGTCTCTCTCTGCTCGCTATGATGGGCGCAGGCTAGCAGCCGAAGATGACAGAAAAATAACGCGCGCCAGCCGCTCAGAGCAGGTAGTGGGGCCGCTCGGCAAACCACTGGGCCAGCACCTGCTTGAACAGCCGGATCTTGCGCGGCACCCGGCGCTGCTGGGCATGGAGCACATGCAGCGGGTGCAGGCCGGTCTGCCACTCCGTCAGCACGGCCACCAGCTCGCCTCTAGCCAGGCTCGTCTCCACCAGCATCAGCGGGCACTTGGCAAACCCCATGCCCGAGCGGGCCAGCTGCAGCAGGGTGCTGTAGTGGTTGGCCCGCACCTTGCCCTGCACCAGGATGTGGGCCTCCTCCCCTGCCTTGCGAAAATGCCACTGCTCCCAGGCCGGGTTGTGCCCCTGGAGCAGACAGGGGCGCCCGCCCAGCTCATAGGGGGTGGCAGGGAGCCCCTCCCGGGCCAGCAGGGTCGGGCTCGCCACCACCACGTCTTTCAGCTGCCCGAGGGGCAGCGCCACCAGGTTCTCCGGCACCTGATCCATGGCGCGCAGGGCGATGTCATTCTCCCCCTGGCTCATGTCGATCATGGCGTTGGTGAAGTTGAGCTCCACCTCGACCCCGGGGCAGAGCTCGGCGAAGCGCGCCAGCAGCTCGCTCACCATGGCATCCCCCGTGCTGACCGGGCAGGTGAAGCGCAGGCGACCGCTGTCCTCCTCGGTCAGGGCCTGGATGTCCTGCTCCGCCTGGCGGGCCAGGGCGGCTATCTGCCCAGCCTGCACATAGAGGGTCCTGCCCGCCTCGGTCAGGCTGAGACGACGGGTGGTGCGCTGCAACAGTTGCGCATTGAGGGCGGACTCCAAGGCGCTGACGTGGCGGCTCAGCATCCCCTTGCTCACCCCCAATGCATCGGCGGCGGCGGAGAAACTGCCCCGCTGCACCACCTCGTAGAAACTGCTCAGATGGGCGATCTCCATCCATTAGCTCCAATATGGAAACAATGGGTTTATCTTAAGCGCTTTTTCTCCCTTTTCATCCAGCTATCATCAACACATCCCAACCAGGAGCGATAGAGATGAAGATTGTGATTGTGGGTGCCTCCGGCACCATAGGTTCCGCCGTCAGCGAGTTGCTTGCCAGAGACCACCAGGTGATCCGGGTCGGCCACAGCCGGGGGGATGCCACCGTCGACATGACGGATGGCGCCTCCATCGCCGCCCTGTTTGCGGGCATAGGCCGGTTCGATGCCCTGGTGGTCGCCAGCGGCAGCGTCGCCTTCGCCCCCTTCCCCGAGATGACCGACGAGCAGTGGCAACTGGGGATCCAGAGCAAGCTGATGGGGCAGATCAACCTGACCCGAGCCGCCATTCCCCATCTGAATGACAAAGGCTCCATCACCCTCATCAGCGGCATACTGAGCGAGGAGCCCATCAACTGGGGGGTGAGCGCGACCACCATCAATGGCGCCATAGAGCACTTCGTGAAGGGGGCCGCCTGCGAGCTGCCGAGGGGCCTGCGCATCAACGTGGTGAGCCCCACCGTACTGGAAGAGTCCATGGACAAGTACGCCGACTTCTTCCCCGGCTTCGTGCCCGTGCCCGCCGCCCGGGTGGCCCAGGCCTACAAGAAGTCGGTGCTGGGGGTGCAGAGCGGCCAGATCTTCCGGGTCAATGGCTGAGGCCACCCTCCCCCACTGCCAGACGCCAATAAAAACGGGCCCCGCCATGGGGCCCGTCTGTTTGTCTGCTTGCTGCCTTCACCACCGGCAAACGTTTGTGCGCCGGCGGCAAAAAAAGGCGGTCAGCCTCAGTCAATCAGACCGTACTGCTCGCGCAGCACCTCGATGATCTCCTGCTTGGGATTGGCACTGCGCACCAGCTTGTGACCGATGACCTTCTCGGCGATCCCCACGTAGGTATGGGAGATGTCCATCATCACCTCGGTGGGCAGCTTGTTGTCCCGGGCCAGGGCGAAGCGTTCCGGCATGCGGTTCTTGTTGAGCAGAATGTCCGGATCCGGGAAGTGGTTCAGCAGCCACTGGCGGAAGCCCTCTTTGGACTTCTCGACGATCTCGCCATTGCGCAAGGCGGCGCCGTCCCAGATGCGGGAGCTGTCGGGGGTACCCACTTCGTCCATGTAGATGAGCTTCTCGCGACCGGCGGCATCCTGGACATAGCCAAACTCGAACTTGGTGTCGACGAAAATCTGATCGAGCGCGGCCAGGGCCTCGCTGATGACGTTGAAACCTTCCTTGAGCAGCGCTTCATAGCGGTCGATGTCCGCCGGGGAGCGGAAACCGAAGGCCTGATGATGGCGCTCGATGTCGGCACGGGAGACGTTGACGTCGTCCGCTTCAGGCACGCCATCCAGCCCCTTGAGGATCCCCTTGGTGGAGGGGGTGATGAGGATCTCGGGCAGCTTCTGATCCTTCTTCAGCCCTTCCGGCAACGTGATGCCGCAGAACTCCCGCTCGCCGTCCTTGTAGGCACGCCACATGGAGCCGGTGATGTACTGGCGGGCGATGGCTTCGATCATCACCGGGCGGGCCTTTTGCACTATCCAGACGAAGGGGTGCGGTATGTCCAGGATGTGGCTGTCCGCCAACCCCTTCTCCTTGAACAGCTTGAACCAGTGGCTGGAGATGGCATTGAGTGCAGCCCCCTTGCCCGGCACGCCGTTCAAGCCATCCACACCCTGCCAGATGCAGTCGAAGGCCGAGATACGGTCGCTGATCACCATGAGGGCGAGGGGCGTATCGGCCGGCACATCATAGCCTTTCTCTCTTATGAGCCGGGCACTGTCTGCGGGGGTCAACCAGTAGACGCTGCGCACTTTGCCGGAATGGACAGGTTTATCGGTACGGATCGGCAAATCGTCATTCACCGCCAATACTTGATCTGCAAGACTCATGGCTAATAACACTTCCTGTTGTGGGACTGACAAGACAGGTGCATCAGGCTCCTGTCTACGAGGGATTCATTCAAGCGAAGCAGCGCCAGGCCTCTCTGCCGGGACAGGCTCCCAAGAGGGCCCTCTGCGCGGACTCCGCATAACAAAACAGGGGCACCAGGCCCCTGTTTCTATTCTGCTTTAGCGGCCTGATCGGCCACGCCTTTGGCAAAGGCCTCGGACAGGCTGATATACATCTGGGAGATGACACCGGATGCGACCGGCTTCTTCTCCTTGTCGAACAGGGTGATGGAGGTCTTGCCCCCGGCCATCTCGCCCAGCTGGAAGCGGTACTGGTCTTCCTCCAGCTTGAACGGCTCGGCCCCCTTGGCCTGCCAGAACTCGGCATTGGGCTCGTCATACTCGACGTCGATCCAGCCCAGGGACTGCTGGGTATCCTTGATGGTGAAACCGTAGGCCGGCAGCACCTGGTTGAGACGGCGCCAGACCTGCTCGAAGGAACCATCGGCAATCCAGGCACTCAGCTCGTTGTTGTCCAGACCCAGCTCCAGGCCCATGCCATCGGTGGACTTGTGCTGTTCGCGGGCCTTGAGCTGCTTGTCGTAGTAGAGGGAGAACTGGTTCAGCGCCCGGGTCGCATAGCGCTGGGCATCGGCCGGGGTCAGCACAGTGCTGGTCTCGCCGTCTATGGTCTCTTCATGATCCAGCACCCGCACCGACATGTTGACGGCGTGACGCTGCACATCGTTGCGCAGGGTGAACTGGTAGCGTTGACGGATGCGGAAGTCGTCGTCCTCCTCCGCCCAGCCATCGAGGGCGGCGGAGTTGTCAAACCAGCCGGTCTGCAACACGCCGGCCTGCTGATCCAGCTTCTCCGTGGTGACCTTGTGCTGGGCCAGGAAGTTCATCAGGAAGGCCCAGGTATCGCGCTCCACGCTCTGGCTGGTGCTCAGGGCATAGAAGGCCAGGGTAGGTTCGCTGGCCTTGGCCACCACCTGACTGCCAGGGACCACGGTCAGCAGCTGGGCTGGCGGACGCACGTCCACCTTGGCGCCGATGGCACCTTCGCGGCTGCTCTCCGGCAGGGCCGGAATGTCGAAATTACTGTTAAAGGCGGGGGTACTCAACCCGGCGGGCACGAGGAAGGCGCGACCTTCGAGGCGGCTCTCTTCATACTCGAAGCCACGGTTGGCCATCTTGCGATCCTGGGGTGAGCTACAGGCTGCCAACACGGCAACAGTCGCGACACTCAGCACCAGGCGCACTGCATTTCCCTTTCCATTTGCTTTAAACACTCGCCATCAACTCCGCAGTCGTCAGTGCTCGCGCCATCGCCTGTTCCCCCTCGGGGGTGAGGTCGGTCAGCGGCAGGCGCAAGGTCGCCGTCGCCATCAATCCCAGTCGGGCACAGGCCCACTTCACCGGGATGGGACTCGGTTCGCAGAACAGAGTCTGATGCAACGGCATCAATCGATTGTTGATGTCATGAGCCTGCCCGGCATCACCGGCCAGCGCAGCACGACACATGTCGGCCATCTGGGGCGCCGCAATATTGGTGGTGACCGAAATGACGCCATCGCCCCCTTGCAGCATAAAATCACATCCGCTGGCATCATCGCCACTATAAAGCGCGAAATCCGGCCCGCACAACTCGCGCAGCAGCGGGGTGCGGCTCAAATCACCCGTCGCTTCTTTCAAACCGATAATGCCGGGAACCTTGGCCAGACGAGCCACGGTCTCCGGTTTGAGATCGCAGCAGGTGCGACCGGGCACATTATAGAGAATTTGAGGCAGACCACTAGCCTCGGCGATCGCACAATAGTGACGATAGAGACCTTCCTGGGTGGGTTTGTTGTAATAAGGGGTCACCGAGAGGCCCGCCACCACGCCGGTCTGGGCGAAACGCCGGGAGAGAGCGATGGCATGAGCTGTGTTGTTGGAGCCGCAGCCCGCGATGACCGGAATGCGGCCGGCGGCGAACTCGACGGTTTTTTCCACGACGGCAATATGTTCCTGCTCGCTCAGGGTGACCGACTCTCCCGTGGTGCCCACCGCGACTATGGCACTGGTGCCGGCACCGACATGATACTCCACCAGGGCCGCCAGACTGGTCCAATCGATCTCACCCGAGGCCAGCATGGGGGTAACGAGCGCAACAATACTACCGCGTAACATGGATATTTCTCCCGATTTTCAGGGGCGTAATGGTAAAGCTGCCCCTTTTGAAAAACAAGGGAGGCAAGGGACAAGCCGTGTTACCATCCGCCACAAAACGTATGGATGCACGAGGGCAGGAGAGAGCCCGGAGCAGGGCGTCATGCCCGTCAGGCGCTCGCTCTCACCGCATTCGCTATAAATGGACGAGAGACGATTTATGACTCACTACCTGGTCGTAACGGCCATCGGCACGGACAGGCCTGGCATCGTCAATGAGGTTACCCGTCACGTCAGTGGCTGCGGTTGCAACATTGTCGACAGCCGTCTTGGCATCTTCGGCAACGAATTCACTTTCATCATGCTGTTGTCCGGTGACTGGAACAGCTTGATGCAGCTTGAGATAAGCCTCCCCCTGCGCAGCCAGGAGTGGGATCTCATCACCATGATGAAGCGCACCGAGCGCCACCACTCCCTGCAATATGACATCAGCGCCAGCGCCGAGGTGCTGATCCGGGATCAGCCGGGCATCGTAAGCCAGTGCACCCAGTTCTTCAGCGATCACGGCTGGGATATCCAGGCCATGCAGACCGTCACCCTCGAGCAGCAACCCTTCAACCTGCTGAAGGCTAATTTCCAGCTCAATCAGGCCAAGCAGGGGGAAGCAGCGGACTCGAAGACGGCCTTCGCCGATTTCTGTCGTGAACTGGGTGCCGAGTCATTCGAGTTCATCGTCAATCACAAATACGCCTGACGGCGTTTATCCGAGGAGACCCCATGCAGCCACTACAAGTTGGTACTCAGGCCCCCGATTTTTCCCTCTCCGATCAGGATGGTCAGCAGGTCAGCCTGTCCTCCCTGCGGGGCAAGAAGGTGCTCATCTATTTCTATCCCAAGGCGATGACCCCGGGCTGCACCACCCAGGCCTGCGGCCTGCGCGACGTCAATGCCGAGCTGGCCGCACTCAACGTGGTGGTGCTCGGCATCAGTCCGGATCCGGCCAAGCGCCTGAAAAAATTCGAGGAGCGCGACAGCCTGAACTTCCGGCTGCTGGCCGATGAGGATCACGCGGTCGCCGATGCCTTTGGCGTCTGGGGCCCGAAGAAGTTCATGGGCAAGGAGTACGACGGCATCCATCGGCTGAGCTTCCTCATCGATGAGGAGGGCAAGGTGGCCCATTGCTTCGACAAGTTCAAGACCAGCGATCACCACCAGGTGGTGCTCGACCTCGTCAAGGGCTGACCCCCGCAAGTTCAGACACGACAACAGGGCCTGCAGATGCAGGCCCTGGTCGTTTGCACCCGGCGCTGCCACGCAAGAGCCGGGGATGTCCTGCCAAAAGCGGCGCCCCTATTGCGCCCTCCTCCCCGTTTTTCTCGCCAACCTCCCCTATCAGATCAAAAAATTCATCCTGGATATGGGTTAACGTGACCCCAGATTCATTTTCCAGCGAGACAGCCCATGAACATGAGCCATACCGAACGCCTGATCCTGAGCAATCAGTACGAGATCCTGGCCAAACTCAATCCGGAGAAGGCGGCGTTTTACCAGCGGGCCAGCACCATAGTCGAACGTGGCTACTGCCTGCAGATCCTCGAGCTGGAGAAGAGCTTCGGCCACCTGGATCTCGCCACCTGCCAGGAGGTGCTGGACACCCTGGAGCTGCACCACGCGTTGGCCATCTCCTGGGGCAACCTCGACGCCGGTACCCGGGCCGAGGTGAACGAGAGCCGCCTGGCCTTCAACGGCTACAGCCGCAGCCAGGAGCGGGAACTGGCGGATTATGTTTGCTTCCTGCTGGAGGTGGACAAGCGCTTCCCAGAGCTGCCCTGCCCCTGTGACGAGCTCTCCAGCGACATCGCCATGCGCGACAAGTACCAGCGCATGCTGGCGGCCTGGCGTCAGTGCCCCCGTCAGTACAAGCTCTCCATCCAGGAGATCAGCAAGGTGCTGGCCGCCTGAATGTGAAAAAGGCGCCTGGTGGCGCCTTTTGCTCCCCTGCCGGGGCTATTCGTAGAGGAAGGATTTGTCCAGCAGCTTGAAGGCAGCGTTGAGAGTATCGGCCAGCTCCTCGTAACGGGGGCGGGCCACCAGCTGACGATGACCCCCCTGCTCGTTCATCTTGCCGTTGATCTCCCTGTACCAGTTGGCGAGGGAAGGGGGAAGGCGGGTATCGGCACGCTGGCCGAGCCAGTAATAGCCTTGCAGCGGCAGACTGAGCAGGAACAACACTGAGGCCATGACGGAGGGCCAGTAGTGTAGCTCGCCGAACTGGAACTGCAGCATGACGCTGAGCACGGCGAGGGCCGGGATGACCCTGAGGGCGAACTCGGTGGCCTTGATCACCCGATTCTCCGGGAACATGGAATTAAGCTCGGGACGGCGCGGCCAAAGAGTCATATAATGACGGCCTTGCTGTAATTTAGTTCCAAAAATGTTCATGCTCATACTACCTCCGAGCTCTTTTTGAACGTATTAACGGCAAAACCTCGACAATATTTGAGAGGCAATAACAAAGGTTGAGGATGACTTTGTTATTTTTCAACAATCAGGTTATCCTTTGTACGCCCAATTTTTACGCCAGTGGTTTGCTGCTGGCCTGTCAGGGACGTCAGAATTCCGGGTCTTGTATCACTATACAAGGGGCAAGCAACAGATTGCCAACCCTCATAAGGATAAGTTGATAGTTTTTGGGCGCACCGCGTCCGGCGCATCCTCCAACCCAACCCAATCTGCGATAGGATTTATTCATGAGTAAGCTGGTTCTTGTTCTTAACTGTGGCAGCTCGTCCCTGAAGTTTGCTGTCATTGACGCAACCACCGGTGATGATCTGCTGTCCGGCCTGGCCGAGTGCTTCAACCTCGACGACGCCCGCATCAAGTGGAAGCTCAACGGCGAAAAGGGCAGCGCCGATCTGGGTGCCGGTGCCGCTCACCAGGAAGCGCTGGACTACATCGTCCACAAGATCCTGCCGCTCAACCCTGAACTGTCCAAGAACCTGATTGCCATTGGCCACCGCGTGGTACACGGCGGCGAGCAATTCACTTCTTCCGTGCGGATCTGCAAAGACGTGATCGCCGGTATCGAAGCCGCCATTCCTTACGCGCCGCTGCACAACCCGGCTCACCTGATCGGCATCCGTGCCGCCCTCAAGGTCTTCCCAGAGCTGGCCGAGAAGAACGTCGCCGTGTTCGACACCGCGTTCCACCAGACCATGCCGGAAGAAGCCTTCCTGTACGCCCTGCCGTACAAGCTCTACAAAGAGAACGGCATCCGTCGCTACGGCGCCCACGGCACCAGCCACTACTACATCAGCCTGGAAGCCGCCAAGCAGCTGAACAAGCCGGTTGAAGAGCTCAACATCATCAACTGCCACCTGGGCAACGGCGGCTCCGTCTGCGCCATCAAGAACGGCAAGTCCGTCGACACCTCCATGGGTCTGACCCCGCTGGAAGGCCTGGTGATGGGTACCCGTTCCGGTGACATCGATCCGGCCATCATCTTCTTCCTGCACGACAAGCTGGGCATGAGCGTCGCCGAGATCAACACCATGCTGACCAAGGAATCCGGCCTGCAGGGTCTGACCGAAGTCACCTCCGACTGCCGTTTCGTTGAAGACAACTACGACAGCAAGGAAGAAGCCAAGCGCGCCATGGACGTGTACTGCTACCGTCTGGCCAAGTACATCGGTGCCTACGCCGCCGCCATGGACGGTCGTCTGGATGCCGTGGTCTTCACCGGTGGCATCGGCGAGAACTCCGCCCCGATCCGTGAGATCACCCTGAACAAGCTGGGCCTGCTGGGCTTTGACGTCGACCACGACGCCAACCTGAAGGCGCGCTTCGGCAAGGGTGGCGAGATCACCAAGGCTGGCTCCACCAAGGCCCTGGTTATCCCGACCAACGAAGAGTGGGTCATCGCCCACGACGCGCTGGAACTGGTCGGCGCATAAATTAGCTGTAGAGCAAGGCCGCCCCAGGGCGGCCTTTTCCTGATCCCAAAAATGAACAAGGGGTAATAAGTGGCACGCACTATTATGCTCATCCCGGTCGGCACTGGTGTCGGCGTAACTTCCGTGAGCCTTGGCGTCGTTCGCGCCATGGAACGTCACGGTGTCAATGTCAGCTTCTTCAAACCGGTTGCCCAGCCGCGTCCGGGTGAAACCGGTACCGAGCGCTCCACCGCCGTGATCCGCGCCGCCGCCAACATCAACCCGCCCGAGCCGTTCGCCCTCTCCTACGCCGAGAACATGATCACCTCCAGCAACACCGACATACTGCTGGAAGAGATCGTGGCTCGCTTCGAAGAGCACGTGAAGACCAGCGGTGCCGAAGTGGTGGTGATCGAAGGCCTGGTGCCGACCGACAAGCAACCCTTTGCCAACAAGCTGAACTACGACGTCGCCAAGGCGCTGGATGCCGACATGGTGTTCGTGACCCATCCGGGCAACGACTCCAGCCAGAAGCTCAAAGAGCGCATCGAGCTGGCCTGCTCCAACTTCGGTGGCGTCAGCAACCCGCGCATCGTGGGCTGCGTCATCAACAAGGTGGGTGCACCGGTTGACGAGCACGGCGTGACCCGCCCCGATCTGACCGAGATGTTCGAGGCCCATCACCACACCTCCGACACCGCCCACAACCTGGAAGTGCTGCAGGTGTTCGGCAAGAGCCCGCTGCGCATCCTCGGCTGCATCCCCTGGAACACCCAGCTGATCGCCCCGCGCGCCAAGGATCTCGCCAAGCACCTGGCCGCCAAGATCCTGCACAAGGGTGAGCTGGACAGCCGTCGCCTGCAGACCGTGACCTTCTGTGCCCGCTCCATCCACAACATGATCGAGCACTTCCGTCCGGGCAGCCTGCTGGTGACCTCAGGCGATCGCTCCGACGTCATCGTCTCCGCCTGCCTCTCCGCCATGAACGGCGTCAAGCTGGGTGCCCTGCTGCTGACCGGCAACTACCACCCTGAGCCGCAAGTCATCGCCCTGTGCCAACAGGCCATGGCCACCGGCCTGCCGATCATGATCACCGGCACCAACACCTGGCAGACCGCCGTCAGCCTGCAGAACTTCAACGTCGACATCCCGGAAGATGACCGCGAGCGTATCGAGCTGGTGCAGGACTATGTGGCTGGCCACATCGACAAGCACTGGATCGAGTCTCTCTCTGCCAAGTCCACCCGCTCCCGTCGCCTGAGCCCGCCTGCGTTCCGCTATCAGCTGACCGAGCTGGCCCGTCAGGCCAACAAGCGCGTCGTGCTGCCGGAAGGGGAAGAGCCGCGGACCATCAAGGCTGCCGCCATCTGTGCCGAGCGTGGCATCGCCCGTCCGGTGCTGCTGGGCAACCCGGAAGAGATCCGTCGCGTCGCCGAACAGCAGGGTGTGGTACTGACCGATCGCGTCGAGATCATCGACCCGCTGGAAGTGCGCGAGCGCTATGTGCCGCGTCTGGTCGAGCTGCGCAAGAACAAGGGCATGACCGAAGTGGTCGCCCGCGAACAGCTGGAAGACAACGTGGTGCTGGGCACCATGATGCTGGAGCGTGGCGAAGTGGACGGTCTGGTTTCCGGCGCCGTGCACACCACAGCCAACACCATTCGTCCGCCGATGCAGATCATCAAGACTGCCCCGGGTTCGTCCCTCATCTCCTCCATCTTCTTCATGCTGCTGCCTGATCAGGTGCTGGTGTACGGTGACTGCGCCATCAACCCGGATCCGAGCGCCGAACAGCTGGCCGAGATCGCCATCCAGTCCGCCGACTCCGCTGCCGCCTTCGGCATCGAGCCGCGCGTCGCCATGATCTCCTACTCCACCGGTACCTCTGGCGCCGGCGCGGACGTCGAGAAGGTGCGCGAAGCGACCGAGCTGGCCAAGGCCAAGCGCCCCGACCTCATCATCGACGGCCCGCTGCAGTACGACGCGGCCATCATGGAGAACGTGGCCAAGTCCAAGGCACCGAACTCACCGGTCGCGGGTAAAGCCACCGTGTTCGTGTTCCCGGATCTGAACACCGGCAACACCACCTACAAGGCGGTACAGCGCTCCGCCGAGCTGGTCTCCATCGGCCCCATGCTGCAAGGCATGCGCAAGCCGGTCAACGACCTGTCCCGTGGCGCCCTGGTAGACGACATCGTCTACACCATCGCCCTGACCGGTATCCAGGCAGCCCAGGCCGAGTAATATCGCCCAGTGCTGACCCTGTGAAAAACCCGCCTTCCGGCGGGTTTTTTTATGGCGGCGAGATGTTGATCCACAAGATCAAATCAGGATCCTGAGTAGATCCCACGATCTGACGCTGGGGCTCATCTGGCAAGGCGCTGGCGATAAGCAAACACTCACACCCGCGCAGGGGGATTGCACAATTGCGATCCAGTCAGGATCAAATCAGAATATCCCTTTAAGATCAGCAAACTAACGCCAGACACACCGCTAATCTACAGAGTTTTCCACAGCTTTTGTGGATAGTTTACCGATCATTTGAAAGAAAATGACAGGTGCAGGCCCTCCCTTCCCCCCTCCTCTTTCACCCCTCACGCCTCGATGGCCCCCTGAGGCTTTAGCCAGAAGCCCTACCGGCCTCCCTCAATTGCCCGCAAAGCAGTCAGGCACGAAAAAGGGCTCCGAAGAGCCCTTGAACAACCATTTCCACATCCGACCGCATCAGGGACGCAGGGACTTGTCCGCCCGGGAGATGCCGCAGACAGCTTGAGGCGCACCACCCTGCCAAATTACAAAAGGGCTCCGAAGAGCCCTTGAACAACCATGTCCACGTCCAATCGCATCAGGGACGCAGGGACTTGTCCGCACGAGAGATGCCGCAGACAGCTTGAGGCGCACCACCCGGCCAAATTACAAAAGGGCTCCGAAGAGCCCTTGAACAACCATGTCCACGTCCGGCCGCATCAGGGACGCAGGGACTTGTCCGCCCGGGAGATGCCGCAGACACCGGAGCGCACCACTTCGATGATCTCGTTGGTCTGGGCGGCAGTCTTGATGAAGGCGTCCAGCTTCTCGCTGGTGCCCACCAGCTGCACTGTGTACTGCTCGGGGGTGACATCGACGATCTGGCCACGGAAGATATCCGCCAGCCGTTTCAGCTCGTCGCGGGCACCACCGGCGG
Organism: Aeromonas sp. EU05-FHT14A05; assembly: GCF_058791175.1. Taxonomy (NCBI): domain Bacteria; kingdom Pseudomonadati; phylum Pseudomonadota; class Gammaproteobacteria; order Aeromonadales; family Aeromonadaceae; genus Aeromonas; species Aeromonas sp. EU05-FHT14A05. The sequence continues at coordinate 151,165 of NZ_JBYTDH010000011.1, forward strand.
CGCGCGCCTTGACTAGGGCGATCTCCCGCTCGATGTGTTCCCCTTCGCTCAAATCGCACACCTTGAGCACGTCCACCAGCTTGTGCAGCTGCTTCTGGATCTGCTCCAGCACCCGCTCGTCACCCATGGTGACAATGGTCATGCGCGACAGGGTGGGATCCTCGGTGGGGGCCACCGTCAGGGTCTCTATGTTGTAGCCGCGCTGGGAGAAGAGGCCCACCACACGGCTCAGGGCGCCAGATTCGTTCTCCAGCAGAACGGAAATTATATGTCTCATGATGTTTCCCCCGCCTTGCTCAGCCACATCTCATCGATGGCGGGCTCCACCAGTACGACCGAAATGATATGTCCCATCGTCAGGTCCTCTCCGTCTTGCTCAGCCACATCTCGTCCATGGCTCCAAACTTGATCTGCATCGGATAGACGTGTTCGTCCGGGTCGACCGAGATATCCATGAACACCAGCCGATCCTTCATGGCGAACGCCTTCTCCATGGCGCTCTCCAGCTCGGCGGGATCGCTCACCGCGATGCCGACGTGGCCATAGGCTTCCGCCAGCTTGACGAAGTCCGGCAGGGATTCCATGTAGGAGTGGCTGTGACGGCCGCCGTAGAACATCTTCTGCCACTGCTTGACCATGCCGAGGGCGCGGTTGTTGATGGAGATGATCTTGATGGGCACCCCGTACTGCATGCAGGTGGAGAGCTCCTGGATGTTCATCTGCACAGAGCCGTCGCCGGTGACGCAGCAGACCACGGCATCCGGGTTGGCAAACTGGGCCCCCATGGCGGCCGGAATGCCGAAGCCCATGGTGCCGAGACCACCGGAGTTGATCCACTGGCGCGGCTTGGCAAACGGGTAGTAGAGGGCGGCAAACATCTGGTGCTGACCCACGTCGGAGGCGACGAAGGCCTCCCCCTTGGTCACCTTGTAGAGCGCCTCTATGACCTGCTGCGGCTTGATCAGGGTGGGGTGGGTCTCGTAGGCCAGGCAGTTGCGGGAGCGCCACTGATCGATCTGGCTCCACCAGTCCGCCAGGGCCTGCTTGTCGTTGTCGAAGCCGCACTCGCGGATCACTTCCAGCATCTGCTCCAGCACGGTTTCCACCGAGCCGACGATGGGCACATGGGCCTGCACCGTCTTGGAGATGGAGGTAGGGTCTATGTCGATGTGGACTATGGTGGCGTTGGGGCAGAACTTGCTCACGTTGTTGGTGACGCGGTCATCGAAGCGGGCACCCACGGCGAAGATGAGATCCGCGTTGTGCATGCTCTTGTTCGCTTCGAAGGTGCCGTGCATGCCGAGCATGCCGATGAATTGCGGGTGGGTGCCGCTGAAGGCCCCCAGTCCCATCAGGGTGGTGGTCACCGGCAGGTTCAGCAGCTCCGCCAGCTTGGTCACCAGATGATCCGCATTGGCGTTGATGGCGCCACCGCCCACGTACATGACAGGGCGGCTCGCCTCGGTCAGCAGCTTGGCAGCACGCTTGATCTGGCCCTTGTGTCCGGCCTTGGTCGGATTGTAGGAGCGCAGGGAAACGGACTCGGGATACTGGTAGGGGAATTTCTCTTTCGGGTTCTGCACGTCCTTGGGCAAGTCCACCACCACGGGCCCCGGGCGGCCACTGGCGGCAATGTAGTAGGCCTTCTTGATGGCGTCGGGAATGTCGCTGGCCTTCTTGCACAGGAAGCTGTGCTTCACCACAGGGCGGGAGATGCCGATCATGTCGGTCTCCTGGAACGCGTCCTCCCCTATCATGCTGGTCGGCACCTGACCGGACAGGATCACCAGGGGGATCGAGTCCATGTAGGCGGTGGCGATGCCGGTGATGCAGTTGGTGGCGCCGGGACCCGAGGTCACCAGCACAGTGCCCACCTTGCCGGTGGAGCGGGCGTAACCGTCCGCCATGTGCACCGCGGCCTGCTCGTGCCGCACCAGGACATGCTCCATCTTGCCGTTTTCGAAGAGAGCGTCATAGATGTCGAGCACTGAGCCACCAGGGTAGCCGAAAACGTGTTCCACTCCCTGATCTTCCAGCGCTCTAACCACCATCTGGGCGCCTGATAACATCTCCATGATAAAGCCCTCCAGGCTTTGCTCCGTTAAGCGAAAGCTACCGACAGTCCGCTGCTTCCCGGCAGCGCCGATCCGTCTCTTGTTGTTGTCTGCATCCAGACCAGGCGAGTTCGGAGCCGTCGATAGTAGAAAAATAGGTTTTTTCCATCATTCACCCAAAAAGCGGGTGAAAAACCAACTTAACCCGCTTGTGAACGCTTGTCCACGGCTTTGTCTGACCAGAACAGTCATAAATTTCAAACAGCTATTAACATTCAGTGACTTGGTCACCAGACCGGAAACAAAGCGGGGGGTATGGGGGGGAAACTAGCGGATCATGCTGCCAATCAGGGCAGGGATGGAAATAAATGGCCCGCTCCCAGGGGGCGGGCCGTCAAAACCATAACGTTTTAGTGCTCGTCTTCCGGCTCCGCCAGCCAGATCTGCTGATCCGGATCCGTCTCTTCACAGACCGAGATGCTGACCCCCATGTCGAGCAGCTCATGCAGGGTGAGATTGTCTGCCAGGGTCATGGTGTCGCCGTTTTCATTGGTAAAGCGCATGGTGTCCGTCCTCTCCTTGGTGGGATCAATTCAGTCTAGTCAAAGGCGCTGAGTTGCGATAACCAGGGACGGGCCAATGTCGGGTTGCCCGCCAGTTCGCTGAGGCGATCGCACACCTCCTCCGGGAAGAGGGTCCTGGCCCACAGGCGGCGGGAGAGAGACTCAATATCTTCCTCGGCACCGGCCAGCAGCCAGTCGGCCAGCGCCCCCGCCACGTCGGGGTAATGCACTCTGCCGGGTGCCGGCGCCTCCAGCCAGGCTCTCACTCCATTGGCATCCAGCGTCTCCATCAACTGGGCGAGCCCCATCAACTCCAGGGTCCTGCCGTTGGTCAGCTGCTCGAACTGGCCGCCGAGCGGCTTGACCAAGAGCTTCTTGCCCAGAGACAGCGCCTCCGAGGCCAGTTCAAACCCCGCATTGCTGATGACGCCCCGGCAACCGGCCAGCACCAGCTTGAACCCCTCCCGGGCCGCAGGCTCGAAGCGGATGTTGCGCCATTGACTGGCCTTGCTAAGACCGGGGTGAAAGCAGACGAAGCGCTGCTGGCCAAAGCGCGACAGCAGCGCAGCTATCTGCTCTGTCTGCTCGAAGGGCAGATAGACCAGGATCTGCTGGTTGTCCGGGGCCGGGGTCATGGGATCTATGATGGGGGGCAGCAGCGGCTGACCGAAGTGGAACCAGTGCAACCCCAGAGAGCGGCTCACCGGGGCGAAGTGGCGCATCAGCTGGCGGTGGAAACCACTCTCTCCCCAGCGCGGAATGGGCCAGTCGAAGCTGGCCTGATGGCTGATGGTCAGACTCGGTTTTTGCCAGCGCCGGGCGGCATGGGCACTGAGTGGCTCAAAATCGCTGATCACCAGATCGTAATCCCGGCAATCCAGCGCCCGCATGTCCTGCCAGAAGCGCAGGGGAGAGAGTCCCTTGAGGGTACGCCAGCCCGAGATGCGGCCCTGATGGCTGACGAAACTGATGCCGGGGAAGGTGCGGTACTCCCCGAACTCCCCCATCTCGAAGTAACCGTCGGCGGCGCGGCCGCTGAACAGGTAGTCGACCGCTATCCCCCTGCCCTTCAGGGCGCGCGCCAGAGTCCTGCTGCGACTGACATGACCGTTGCCGGTCCCCTGTACCCCGAACAGTATCCTCATCCCTGGCTCCAGCCGAGCGCCCACAGGGCGCAGCCGCCCCCGAGCAGGGCGCCGGCCACCAGATCGCTCAGATAGTGCACCCCGAGCAGCAGGCGCGACGCCCCGACCAGGATGGCCCAGAGAAACAGCAGCGGCGCCCAGAGCGGAAAACTTGCCGCCAGCACGGTGGCCATCAGGAAGGCGGCGGCGGTATGGCCGGAGGGCAGGCTGTAGCGATCGGAGGGGGTGATGAAGACCGGCAAGCCCACGGGGCGCTGGCGTCTCAAGGCATTCTTGAGCAGCAGATAGAGCGGCAGCTCGGCGGCAAAGGCCAGCAGGGCGACTTGCACCACGTCCCGCTGCGCCTCCCCCTGCCACCAGAGCAGGGCGGCCAGCACGGCGTAGAGGGGACCGTCACCGGTGCGGGAGACGAGCCGGCTGATCCTGGCCTGCGGCCTGTTGTAGGGATGAAGCAGGCAGACACGGCACACCCGCAGGTCCCATTGCTGGATCTTGTTCATCACGCCTCCTGCTCTTGAGTCTTGCCTGCAGACTAGGGCGGCGGAGTGACACTTGGTTGAAGGAGAAATAACAGATTTGTGACATGCACCATGCAAAAAAGGGCCATGCGGCCCTTTTTTCAGTTTTTACCCGGGAAGACTCAGTTCAGGGAACCGCGCAGGCCGTTCTCCATCAACTGGCAGTTGTGGGCCGCCAACCGGCTCATGAAGCTCTCGTCCACCGTCAGGCCGAACACCTGTTCGTAGAGATCCTTCATCACGAAGGGCTGCCACATCATGCTGAGGAAGGAGATCTTCAGCATCTCGGGATCCAGGTTGTCACCCAGCTGGCCATTGGAGCGCATGGATTCGAGCAGGGCATCGAACTGGGGCAGTTGGCGCTCCAGCAGACGATTCAATACAAAATCCCGCCCCGGACTCTTCTCGGTTGATAATGCGCTGGAGATGGCGGAAGTCAGCTCGCTGTTCGGCGCCATCACCTGATAGTAGGTATTGAGCAGATCGGTCAGGCTGCGGTTGCTGCTCTCGTCATGCCAGGCCTGATCCAGCGGCTCGGCCACATCCCCCAGCACCGCCTTGTAGAGGCCCTCTTTGCTGCCGAAGTAGTAGTGGATCATCGCCAGATTGGAGCCGGCCAGCTCGGCGATCTCGCGGGTCGTCACCTTGCTGTAGGGGGTGTTGAGAAAACGTTCGCGTGCGGCGGCGAGCAGCTTGTCACGAATGTCGGAACGTCCGACCGGACGGCCAGGTCTGCGCTTTTCCATGGAATACCTCAGATAATTCAGCAAGGGCTGATAAGTCGATCTGATTGTGCGGGTGATCGAGTACAGCAGGAACGACCAGATAATCAGGCATGAACCGAATATGGGACAAGGAAATTTGCACTCCTTTACAATCCGATTAAATAACACAGTGAATTGAACCTGTCCTTTCGAGTTGACACAGCATAAAAATCTCGATATTGGTAGTAGCGTTATCGACTGGAAGGATTGAGTCATCATGCATATTGCCGCTCCGCTACTACTGCTCTCCCTAATCGCGACTCCTCGCGCGGGATCCTTGTAGCCGGGCTAAGGCATAGCCGGAATTTACAAAAACCCGTGCACCCCGCACGGGTTTTTTTATGCCAATGCAGGATGCACGCACCGAACTTAGGAAGAGGGAAGTCACATGTCAGATCGAGTCATCATATTCGATACCACCTTGCGTGATGGCGAGCAGGCGCTGTCGGCCAGCTTGACGGTCAAGGAGAAGCTGCAGATTGCCCAGGCGCTGGAACGACTCGGTGTCGACATCATGGAAGTGGGCTTCCCTGTCTCCTCCCCCGGTGATTTTCAATCGGTGCAGACCATAGCCCGCCACATCAAGAACAGCCGTGTCTGCGCCCTCGCCCGTGCCCTGCCCAAGGACATCGATGCCGCCGGCGAAGCCTTGCGGGTCGCCGAAGCCTTCCGTATCCACACCTTTATCTCCACCTCCTCCATCCACGTCGAAAGCAAGCTGAAGAAGAGCTTCGAAGACGTGCTGGAGATGGGGGTCGGCGCCATCAAGCACGCCCTGCGCTACACAGACGACGTGGAGTTCTCCTGCGAGGATGCGGGCCGCACGCCGATTGACAACCTCTGCCGCATGGTGGAGGCCGCCATCAAGGCGGGCGCCCGCACCATCAACATCCCGGATACCGTGGGCTACACGGTGCCGACCGAATTCTCCGGCATCATCCAGACCCTGTTCAATCGGGTGCCGAACATAGACCAGGCCATCATCTCGGTGCACTGCCACGACGATCTGGGGCTCTCGGTGGCGAACTCCATCGGTGCCGTACAGATGGGGGCCCGCCAGATCGAGTGCACCATCAACGGCATCGGCGAGCGGGCGGGCAACTGCTCCTTGGAAGAGGTGGCGATGATCCTGAAAACCCGCGCCGACCTGCTCGGGGTGCACACCAACATCCGTCACAACGAGATCCACCGCACCAGCACGCTGGTCAGTCAGCTGTGCAACATGCCGGTGCAGCCGAACAAGGCCATCGTCGGGGCCAACGCCTTCTCCCACAGCTCCGGCATCCATCAGGACGGCGTGCTCAAGGCCAAGAACACCTACGAAATCATCACTCCCGAGAGCATCGGCCTCACCCAGAACAACCTCAACATGACCTCCCGCTCCGGCCGCCACGTCATCAAGCACCGCATGGAGAGCATGGGCTACGCCGAGAGCAGCTACGATCTCGACCACCTCTACGGCAAGTTCCTCACCCTGGCCGACAAGAAGGGCCAGGTGTTCGATTACGATCTCGAGGCACTGGCCTTCTTCAGCCAGATCCACGAGGAGCCCGAGCACTTCAAGCTGGAGTACCTCGGGGTGCAGAGCGGCAGCTCTGTGCTGGCCACCGCCTCGGTCAAGCTCAAGGTGGGTCAGGATCTGATCTGCGAAGCGGCCACCGGCAACGGCCCTGTGGATGCTGTCTACCAGTGCATCAACCGCATCACCGGCTACGAGATCCGCATCGACAAGTACGAGCTCAAGGGCAAGGGGGAAGGCAAGAATGCCCTCGGCCAGGTCGACATAGTCGCCGAATACAAGGGTCGCAAATTCCATGGCATGGGGCTGGCCACCGACATCATCGAATCCTCGGCCCAGGCCCTGGTCCATGTCATCAACAGCATCTGGCGCGCCGATCAGGTCGCCGAGCAGATGGAACGCAATAACAACATCAAATCGGAAACCGTCTGAACAGTGAGTGATCGGTTCACTGAGCAGATGGGACATAAAAACAACATCAAATCGGAAACTGTCTGAATAGTGAGTGATCGGTTCACTGAGCAGATGGGACATAAAAACAACACCAAATCGGAAACCGTCTGAGCAGCGAACGGCTCGCTGAACGGATGGAATGCAATCACAACATCAGGACGGAGACTATCTGAACAGGTATCGCATCGCTGGGCAGATGGAACTCAAGACAACATCAGGACGGAGACAGTCTGAACAGGCATAGGCTCGCAGTATCGAGTCACTGGGCAGATGGAACTCAAGACAACATCAGAACGGAGACAGTCTGAACAGGTATAGGATCGCAGTATCGGGTCACTGGGCAGATGGAACTCAAGACAACATCAGGACGGAGAGAGTATGAGCAGTTATCGGATCGCAGTATTGCCGGGGGACGGCATTGGCCCGGAAGTGATGGCCGAGGCCATCAAGGTACTGGAAAAGGTGCAGACCAAATTCGGCTTCGCCCTCGACTATGATCGCCACGACGTGGGTGGCATCGCCATCGACAACCACGGCACCCCGCTGCCCCAAAGCACCATAGCGGGCTGCGAAGCGGCCGATGCCGTGCTGTTCGGCTCGGTCGGCGGCCCGAAATGGGAACATCTGCCCCCCAACGATCAGCCGGAGCGCGGCGCCCTGCTGCCCCTGCGCGCCCACTTCAAACTGTTCTGCAACCTGCGTCCGGCCCGCATCTACACCGGCCTGGAGCAGTTCTCCCCCCTGCGTGCCGACATCTCGGATCGCGGCTTCGACATCGCCTGCGTGCGGGAGCTGACCGGCGGCATCTACTTCGGCCAGCCCAAGGGGCGCGAAGGGGAAGGTGCCATGGAGAAGGCATTCGACACCGAGGTGTATCACCGCTTCGAGATCGAGCGCATCGCCAAGATAGCGTTCGAATCCGCCCGGGTGCGCAAGTCCAGGGTCACCTCCATCGACAAGGCCAACGTGCTCGCCTCCTCCATCCTGTGGCGCGAGGTGGTAACGCAAGTCGCCAAGGATTATCCCGACGTCGAACTGAACCATATGTACATCGACAACGCCACCATGCAGCTCATCAAGGATCCGTCCCAGTTCGACGTGCTGCTCTGCTCCAACCTGTTCGGCGACATCCTCTCCGACGAGTGCGCCATGATCACCGGCTCCATGGGGCTGCTCCCCTCCGCCAGCCTGAACGAATCCGGCTTCGGTCTGTTCGAGCCGGCCGGTGGCTCGGCCCCGGACATCGCCGGCAAGGGCATTGCGAACCCCATCGCCCAGATCCTCTCCGCCGCCCTGATGCTGCGCTACAGCCTGGGCCAGGAAGCCGCCGCCCAGGCCATAGAGCAGGCCGTCGCCCAGGCTCTGGCCGAGGGTTACTTCACCGCCGATCTGCATCAGGGTAACGCACAGCACCCGGTGCAAAGCACCGCCGAGATGGGCAGCCAGATAGCCGCACGGATCTGAGCCACGCAGCACATAACAAGGAATACAGAGCAATGTCCAAGACCCTCTATCAGAAAGTGTTCGACGCCCACGTGGTCCGGGAAGTGGAAGGGGAAACCCCCCTCATCTACATCGACCGCCACCTGGTGCACGAAGTGACCAGCCCGCAGGCGTTCGACGGCCTGCGCGCCATGAAGCGCCCGCTGCGCCGCCCGGATCTGACCTGGGCCACCATGGATCACAACGTCTCCACTACCACCAAGGACATCGCCGCCTCCGGCGAGATGGCCCGCATCCAGATGGAAACCCTGGCAGCCAACTGCAAGGAGTTCGGGGTCCGTCTCTATGACCTGAACCACAAATACCAGGGCATAGTCCACGTGATGGGCCCCGAGCTCGGCATCACATTGCCCGGCACCACCATAGTCTGCGGTGACTCCCACACCGCTACTCACGGCGCCTTCGGGTCGCTCGCGTTCGGCATTGGCACTTCCGAAGTGGAACACGTGATGGCGACCCAGACCCTGAAGCAGGGGCGAGCCAAGACCATGCGTATCTCTGTCAACGGCAAGCTGGCCGAAGGCATCAGCGCGAAAGACGTGGTGCTGGCCATCATTGGCAAGGTCGGCGCTGCCGGCGGTACCGGTTACGTGGTGGAGTTCGCAGGCGATGCCATCACGGGTCTCTCCATGGAAGGGCGCATGACGGTGTGCAACATGGCCATCGAGCTCGGCGCCAAGGCGGGCATGATAGCCCCGGATCAGACCACCATCGACTACATCCGCGGCAAGGTATTCGCCCCCACCGGCGAGGCGCTGGAGCAGGCCATCGCCCATTGGCAGAGCCTCAAGAGCGACGAGGGCGCGACCTTCGATGCCGAAGTGGTGCTGGACGCCGCCGCCATCGCCCCTCAGGTGACCTGGGGCACCAACCCGGGCCAGGTGATCGCCGTCAATGAACCCATTCCGGCGCCGGAATCCTTCAGCGATCTGATGGAGCAGCAGTCCGCCCGCAAGGCGCTTGCCTACATGGACTTGCAGCCGGGCCAGAAGCTCTGTGACGTCACCATCGACAAGGTGTTCATCGGCTCCTGCACCAACAGCCGCATCGAGGATCTGCGTGCCGCCGCCGCCATCGCCCGTGGCCGCAAGGTGGCCGCTGGGGTACAGGCCCTGGTGGTGCCGGGCTCCGAGCAGGTGAAGGCCCAGGCCGAGGCCGAGGGGCTGGACAAGATCTTCCTCGAGGCGGGCTTTGAGTGGCGCCTGCCCGGCTGCTCCATGTGTCTGGCCATGAACAACGACCGGCTGCAACCGGGAGAGCGCTGCGCCTCCACCAGCAACCGCAACTTCGAAGGGCGCCAGGGCCGTGCCGGCCGCACCCATCTGGTGAGCCCGGCCATGGCCGCCGCCGCCGCCGTCACCGGCCGCTTCGCCGATATTCGCGCGCTGTAATTACGAGGAGAACAAGATGACAGGTTTCAAACAGCATAAAGGGATCGTCGTTCCCCTCGACAGCGCCAACGTCGACACCGACGCCATCATTCCGAAGCAGTTTTTGCAGAAGGTGAACCGCATCGGCTTTGGCAAGCACCTGTTCCACGACTGGCGCTTCCTTGACGATGCCGGGGAGCAGCCCAACCCCGAGTTCGTGCTGAACCAGCCGCAATTCGCCGGCGCCAGCATACTGCTGGCCCGGGAGAACTTCGGCTGCGGCTCGAGCCGCGAGCACGCCCCCTGGGCGCTGGCGGACTACGGCTTCAAGACCATCATTGCCCCGAGCTTTGCCGACATCTTCTACGGCAACGCCATCAACAACGGCATGGTGCCGGTACGCCTGAAAGAAGAAGAGGTCGAGGCCCTGTTCCAGCTGGTCGCGGCCAATCCGGGCATAGAAATTGAAGTGGACCTGGAGGCGAACCAGGTGCGCGCCGGCGCGCTCACGTTCGGCTTCGAGATCGACGAGTTCCGCCGCTACTGCCTGCTCAACGGGCTGGATGCCATCGGCCTGACCCTGCAACACGAAGCCGCCATCAGCGCCTTCGAGGCAAAGCAGCCGAGCTGGATTTGACGCGCCAGCGGCAAGAAAGCGAGTAGAATCCACAGGGAGCCGAGGCTCCCTGTTTTATTCTCACTCCCGCCCAGCCACCATGGGCTCACCGACAGGAAAGGATGATGAAGACGACCCGCGCCCTCTCCCTGCTGCTTGGCATGCTGCTCGTCCTCCCGGCCAGCGCCGGACAGACCTACTTCAACAGCAACGGCGGCCAGCTCAACGTCGGTTGGCAGGACAGGGAAGGCAAGGCCCAGCAACTCAGCTACCGGCTGGAGGCGGGCAAGCTGCCGCCGCTCATCGCCTATCGCCCGGCCAGGATGCAGGAGGAGGTGTTGCAGAGCTTGCTGCGGCAGGCGGAGCTTGAATTCCCCGAGGTGCAGTTCTCCCTCTCCCGCCCCAGCCTCGCCCTCAGCCTCAAGAGCCGCAACGCCGACAAGGCCAGGGAAGCCTCGCTATGGGTCAAGCCGGAGCAGGCCAGACTGGAGGCCGAGTGGCTCAAGCAGCACTACTTCCAGCCCTTCACCCCGCCCGACGGCGCCCCCGCCATCAAGCAGGATCATGTGCGCATCGCCCTGGAGAGCCGTGCCGAACTGGCGCCCCTGGCCGAGCAGCTCAAGCAGGAGGGCGCCACAGAGACAGAGGCGCGCCAGAAGACGGTGGCCCATATGCTCGACTTCATCCAGGCCATCCCCTATCAGCTGCTCGACAGCCAGTCGGGGCGCTCGGGCAAGGGCTTTCTGAGCCCGCGCCAGGTGCTGGAGCAGAACCGGGGGGATTGCGACAGCAAGGTGACCCTGATGGCGGCTCTGCTGGCCCAGCGCTTTCCCGAGCTGAAGCAGGCCATGGTGTTCGTGCCGGGCCATGCCCTGCTGGGGGTGGCGCTGCCAGCCGGCCCGGGTCAGGCGACCCTGAGCTGGCAAGGGGAAACCTATCTGCTGCTGGAACCGACCGGCCCAGCCCAGCTCCCCATGGGCCAGCTCGCCGCCACCAGCAAGACGCTGGTCGACAGCAAGCAGTTGAGCGTCCAACCCGTGCTGGCCAGCAACTGAGTCTCACCCGGAGCGGCGATCCGGGCGGGAAGGCAAGGTTGGCCCGGGCCGAAAATGCATCGACCAGCCGGTGGCTGGTCGATGGAACAGGGTGGCGTGCGGACTCAGGTCAGAGGCAGGAACTCCAACGCCAGCAAGAGCCCGCCCTCCTCCTCCAGCACCCGCACTATGCGGGCCTGGGCCTCGAAGGGGGGCAGCAGGTTGCTGCTGGTGGCCAGGCTCACCCGGATGGGTTGGGCCAGATCAAACCCGTGTTCGTTCACCTCGACCCCCATGCCATTGGCGCTGAGATCCCGGCAGACTCCCTCAAGCACCTGCTGGTGCTGGAACAGGGTGACAGGGGCGTTGATGACCATGCGCTGGAAGGCACGTCTTTCCTTGGTGCTGGTGATCACTGGGGGCATCCTCCTTGGTGGTGGCTCGCACGGCGCGGCCCGTGAAACATAGTGCTGGCCTCCCCCAAAGAAGGTCAATACAATGCGGTTCGTTGCTCAAACGGGGTGCGGTTTACCGCTGAGATTATACCCGTGAACCTGATCCAGATAATGCTGGCGGAGGAATTTGAGGCATGGCGCGCGTTTTTTGCGCCCTCATCCGCTGGCCCTCACCACAAGAGAGGTGCCATTGATGTGCAGACCGCTGCCCATGGCACCTCAGTACCCACAGGAGTGCCATTGATGAAGACCCTGCTGCTGCTCGCGACCGGCCTGCTCTCTGCCCAGGCATTTGCCGCCGACACCCTCACCGTCTACACCTACGGCTCCTTCGCCGCCGAATGGGGCCCGGGTCCCAAGATCAAGCAGGCCTTCGAGAAGGAGTGCGGCTGTACCCTCAATCTGGTGGCCCTGGAAGACGGTGTCGCCATCCTCAACCGGCTGCGGCTGGAAGGCCAGCACAGCAAGGCAGACCTGGTGCTGGGGCTGGATGATGCCCTGGTCAGCGAGGCCAAGCAGAGCGGCCTGTTCGCCCCTCATCACACCAGGCTTGACGCCCTCAAGGTGCCGGGTGGCTGGCAGGATGACACCTTCGTCCCCTATGACTACGGCTACTTCGCCTTCGTCTACGACAAGGACAAACTCAAGCAGCCCCCCAAGAGCCTGAAAGAGCTGGTGGAACGCCAGGATCTCAAGGTGATCTATCAGGATCCCCGCACCTCCACCCCGGGCCAGGGGCTGATGCTCTGGATGAAGTCTGTCTATGGCGATCAGGCCCCTGCCGCCTGGGAACAGCTGGCCAAAAAGACGGTCACCGTCACCAAGGGCTGGTCCGAGGCCTATGGCATGTTCCTCGACGGCGAGGCGGACATGGTGCTCTCCTATACCAGCTCCCCCGCCTATCACCTGATCGCCGAGAACAAGCCCCAGTACCGGGCGGCCGCCTTCGCAGAGGGGCATTACCGTCAGGTGGAAGTGGCCGCCAAGCTGAAAAGCGCTGCCCAGGACAAGCTGGCGGACCAGTTCCTGCAGTTCATGGTCAGCCCCGCCTTCCAGCAGGAGATCCCTGCCGGCAACTGGATGTACCCGGTGATCGACCAGCCGCTGCCCAAGGGCTTCGAGCAGATGATCACGGTCGCCAAGCCGCTGAGCTTCACCTCTGATGACGTGGCCGCCAATCGCAAGAACTGGATCCGCGAATGGCTGCAAGCCGTCACCCAGTGAACGCAGGCTCTCGTCCCCTCTGGTGGCTGCCGGGCAGTGCGGCCACCCTGCTGATCCTGCTGTTGTCCCTCGGGCCGCTCGCGGCCCTGCTGTGGCAGGCGGGCACCTTGTCTCCCCGCACTCTGCTGGCCGATCCCTATCTGCGCCATGTGTTGGGCTTCAGCCTGGGGCAGGCCCTGCTCTCCACCCTGCTGAGCTTAGGTGTAGCCATTCCGGTGGCAAGAGCGTTGGCGCGGCGCCGCTTCCCCGGCCGGGCCTTGCTGCTCAAGCTGTTCGGCCTCTCCCTGGTGCTGCCCGTCATCATCGCCATCTTTGGCATGGTCGCGGTGCACGGCCGCCAGGGCTGGTTGCCACAGCTGCTGCGCGGCCTGGGGCTGGATCCCGGTAACTACCTGTACGGCCTGTTCGGCATCCTGCTGGCCCATGTTTTCTTCAACATGCCGCTGGCAGCCAGACTCATCCTGCAGAGCATAGAGAGCGTCCCCGAGACCTCCTGGCGCCTCGCCAGCCAGCTCGGCATGCGCTCATCCCACATCTTCCGGCTGCTGGAGTGGCCGCTCATCCGCGGCATACTGCCGGGGCTCGCCAGCCTCATCTTCATGCTCTGCTTCACCAGCTTCACCACAGTGCTGGCGCTGGGCGGCGGCCCAAAGTCCACCACCCTGGAAGTGGCCGTCTATCAGGCACTGCGTTTCGATTTCGATCTCGCCACCGCTGGCGGGCTCGCGCTGGTGCAGCTGCTGCTGACCCTGGCCCTGCTCCTGCTGCAACACAGGCTGCAGACCACCCCGGCCAGCCGTCTCACCAGCCGCCGCCCCTGCCTGAGGCCGGATCGCCATCAGCCGGGGGCAGGCCTGGTGGATGCCGTGGCGCTCTGCACCGGGCTAGCCATCTTCCTGCCGCCCCTGCTGGCCATAGTCGTGGCCGGTTTCAACCCCGGCCTGCTGACGGCGCTGGCATCCCCCGCGCTGTGGCAGGCGGGCGGTCAATCCCTGGCCATCGCCCTGGCGGCCGGGTCGCTGGCGACCCTGCTCGGTGCCGGTCTGCTGCTCACCAGCCGCCACCTGAGGGTGCGCGGGCGCAAGCGGCGGGCCGCCGCCCTGTGGGAGGCCAGCGGCTCCATGATCCTGATGATCCCGGCTGTGGTACTGAGTACCGGGCTCTTCATCATGTTCATGCCTTTTGCCGACGTCTTTGCCCTGGGCCCCTGGCTGGTGGTACTGGTCAACGCCCTGATGGCGCTGCCCTATGTGCTGCGCACCCTCAGCGCCCCCATGCAGCTGGTGGTGCGTCAATACGACAGGCTGGCGGACAGCCTGGGGGTGCGCGGCCTGCACCGCCTGCGACTGGTGGAGTGGCCTCTGCTGCGCCGCCCGCTGGCGCTCGCCATGGCGCTCTCCATGATATTGTCCCTCGGGGATCTCGGCGCCATCGCCATGTTCGGCAGCCAGGCCCTCACCACCTTGCCCTGGCTGCTCTATCAGCAGCTCGGGAGCTACCGGCTGACCGAGGCTGCCGCCACCGCCCTGCTGCTGCTCACGCTCTGTTTCTCCCTGTTCTGGCTGGTTGAGCGGGGTCTTGGAGGAAAAAATGGCGAGCATTGAGGTACAAACCCTGCGCTACCGTTTCTGCGGCTGTTCTGGCTGGTCGAACGGACTCTTTGAGAGGAAAACATGCTGAACATCGATGAACTGGTCACCAGCTACCCGGATTGGCGCGTCAGCTTCAGCGCCACCCTGCCCAGGGGGGAAATCACCGCCCTGATAGGGCCGAGCGGTGCCGGCAAGTCCACCCTGCTCGGCATGATCGCCGGCTTCGTGCCGGTGGAGTCCGGCCGTCTCAGTTTCGATGGTGTCGATCTGCTGCCGCTCGGCCCCGCCGAGCGGCCGGTGACCACACTGTTTCAGGATCACAACCTCTTCCTGCATCTGTCGGTGTTCGACAACATCGCCATCGGCATGCACCCTGGCCTGCGCCTGAGCGAGGCCCAGCGCGAGCAGGTGAAACAGGGGGCAGAGCGGGTCGGCCTTGGGGACATGCTGAGCCGCCTGCCGGAGCAGCTCTCCGGCGGCCAGCAACAGCGGGTGGGGCTGGCCCGCGCCCTGGTGCGGGGAAAACCCCTGCTGCTGCTGGATGAGCCCTTCTCGGCCCTGGATCCCGCCCTGCGCCGGGAGATGCTGGCCGAGGTGGCCCGCCTCGCCTGCGAGCAGGGCATCACTGTGCTCATGGTGTCCCACAACCCGGAAGATGCCCAACTGATCGCCGATCAGGTGCTGTTCGTGGACGAGGGCCGCATCGCCCTGCAGGGCAAACCCGACATACTGCAGAACAGCGAGCACCCCGGGCTGCTGCGCTACCTTGGTCGCGCTCTATCTCCATAGTGGAAGGCCAACAAGTGGATGGTCTCCCCCTGGCATAACCCCGGAAGATGCCCAGCTGATCGCCGATCAGGTGCTGTTCGTGGACGAAGGCCGCATCGCCCTGCAGGGCAAACCGAACATACTGCAAGACAGCGAACACCCCGGGCTGCTGCGTTACCTTGGTCGCGCTCTATCTCCATAGTGGATGGCCAACAAGCTGATGGTCTCCCCCTGGCATAACCCCGGAAGATGCCCAGCTGATCGCCGATCAGGTGCTGTTCGTGGACGAGGGCCGCATAGCCCTGCAGGGTAAACCGAACATACTGCAAGACTGCGAACACCCCGGGCTGCTTCGTTATCTTGGCCGTACACAAGGGTAATGACGGCAACGGGATCAAAAAAGGGGAAGCCGTCCGGCTTCCCCTTTCTCATGCAGAGATTGCGTTAAATCAGAGATTTTCCTCGGCGAACGAAGCCAGCCGGCTGCGCACCACCCCGTTCAGGAAGATGTTGGCACTGCCGTCGAAGTCCTTGAAACGCTCGACTATGTAGGTCAGACCCGAGGTCACCGGGCTCAGGTAGTTGGAGTCTATCTGGGCCAGGTTGCCGGAGCAGACGATCTTGGTCCCCTCGCCGCAGCGGGTGATGATGGTCTTGATCTGGGAGGCGGTCAGGTTCTGGCACTCGTCCAGCAGCACGAAGGTGTTCTGGATGCTGCGCCCGCGCATGAAGTTGACCGATTTGAACTGGATGTTGGCCTTCTCCATGATGTAGCTGAGGGACCCGCTCATGTTCTCGTCCTGCTTGTGCAGCACCTCCAGGGTGTCGGTCACCGCCGCCAGCCAGGGCATCATCTTCTCTTCTTCGGTACCGGGCAGGAAGCCGATGCTCTCGGCGATTTCCGGGGTGTTACGGGTGACGATCACCTTCTCGTAGATCCCCTTCTCGATCACCAACTCCAGGGCCGCCGCCATGGCGAGCAGGGTCTTGCCGCAGCCCGCCGGGCCGGTCAGGATCACCAGATCGATGTGCGGATCCAGCAGGGCGTCCAGCGCCATGCCCTGATAGATGTTCTTGGGATGCACCCCCCAGGCCTTGCGTGACATCAGCCGCTCGCGGCCCAGATCCTTGAGGCGGATCTTGTTGCCGTCGTGGCTCAGCACCCTGGCTGCGAAGAAGTTCTCCTCGTCCAGCAGGTACTGGTTGACGTGCACCCCCTCCAGCAGGTTCGAGTCGATCACGTGGACTGTGTCGCGGCCATGGGTCTCGCTGTCGCACTCGCCGACCCGCTCCCAGAAGCTGCCTGGCACCACCTGGAAGCCCTTGGCCAGCAGGCGGATGTCGTCGATCAGCTGGTCGCTGCGATAATCCTCCACATGGGCAAGGCCCGCCCCCTTGGCCTTGAGGCGCATGTTGATGTCCTTGGTCACCAGCACCACCTGGCGTTTCATCTCGTGCTTTTGCAGGTAGAGGGCCGCGTTGATGATGCGGTTGTCCGCCTCCTTGTCGGTGAA
The DNA here is from genome assembly GCF_058791175.1 of Aeromonas sp. EU05-FHT14A05. Classification (NCBI taxonomy): domain Bacteria; kingdom Pseudomonadati; phylum Pseudomonadota; class Gammaproteobacteria; order Aeromonadales; family Aeromonadaceae; genus Aeromonas; species Aeromonas sp. EU05-FHT14A05. Next base: position 168,257 of record NZ_JBYTDH010000011.1, read on the forward strand.
CACCTCGGCATCCTGGGGCAGATGGTGATCGCTGAAGATGGAGATGCGACCGCTCGCCTCGCCGGCCAGCGCCACCCCTTGCACTATCTGCTCCGGGGTCGCATCGCGGAACACGTCTTCCAGGGCTCGGATGGCGATGCGGGCATCACGGCTGACGTCCTTCTGGCGATCCTTGATGTTGTCGAGCTCTTCGAGCACCGTCATGGGGATGAGCACGTCGTGCTCTTTGAAGGAGTAGATGGCGAGGGGTTCGTGAAGCAGAACGTTGGTATCCAGGATAAACAGCTTTCGGTCCGTGTTGTCCATAAGCATCCTCCTTGGCACTGAAGGTGCCACGTGTGTGAATCTCAGATGTCATTGAAACCACACGGCCGTGACAGTTTTATTACCCCTCACGCTACGCCCGAATTTACCGGTGTGCAACATTTCCCTTGTCCGTCCTAACTGACTGTATATAAAGCAATCAATAAACAAGACCGGCCCACAGGCCGGTCTTTTAAGCTGATTTATGCCCCTGTTGGCCCCATTAGCCACACTTGGAATCGCCGCAGTTGAGGCAGGTCATGCAACCATCCTTCTGCACCAGCGCCTTGGTGTGGCACTTGTAGCAGAGCGCAGCACTGGCCGGGAAGCCGCTGCCTGACTGCTGAGCGTCAGCCTCCTGTTCGGCCTGCATCTGTGCCTGTTTCTCGGCCAGAAACGCCTGCTGATGCTCATCCAGCCCAGTGGCCTTGAGCATGCCGATCTCGGTGAGATGGGTCTCGATCACGTTGCCAATTTCGGCGATGAGCGACGGCACATACTTGCCCTTGTTCCAGTAGCCCCCCTTGGGATCGAACACGGACCTCAGCTCCTCCACCAGGAAGGTGACATCCCCGCCCTTGCGAAACACCGCAGAGATGATGCGGGTCAGCGCCACTATCCACTGGTAGTGCTCCAGGCTCTTGGAGTTGATGAAGATCTCGAACGGACGGCGCGTCTCGTGGACTGTGCCCTCGTTGAGAATGATGTCGTTGATGGTGATGAATAGCGAGTGCTCGGAGACATGCTCCGGCGTCTTCAGCTTGTAGGTGGTGCCCATCAGCCGCTCCGGACGCAGCACAGTCTCGTGCATGTGTACCACGTCATCCTGGGGAGCCGGTGCTTCTTGCGGCTCATCCCGGGTTTTCACCTTGTAGGCGACGATTTTCCTGTCGATCTTCTTGACCATAATCTGTTCTCAGAATTTGCCGTAATAGCCTTCTTTCAAGGCGTCGTAGAGGTTGGCGGCGGTGTGCAGCTCACCATCGTATTCGATCTCTTCGTTCCCCTTCACCGTGATGACGGAGCCATCCTCCAGAGTGAACTCGTACTGAGTGTTCTCCAGATCCTTCTCCTTCACCAGCACCCCCTGGAAGGCCTCGGGGTTGAAGCGGAAGGTAGTGCACCCCTTGAGGCCGGAGTCCGAGGCATACATGTAGATGTCCTTGAACTGCTCGAACGGGAAGTCGGTCGGCACGTTGGCGGTCTTGGAGATGGACGAATCTATCCAGCGCTGGGCCGCGGCCTGGATGTCCACGTGCTGGGCCGGGCTGATGTCGTCGGCTGTGATGAAGTAATCCGGTAGACGGCAGGCCTCATCCTCGGTGTAGGGCATGGCACCGGCGTTGACGAGCTCGCGATAGGCCAGCAGCTCGAAGGAGTAGACATCCACGCTCTCCTTGCTCTTCTTGCCCGCCTTGATGACGTTGCGGCTGTAGTGATGGGCGAAGCTCGGCTCTATGCCGTTGCTGGCGTTGTTGGCCAGCGACAGAGAGATGGTGCCGGTCGGCGCTATGCTACTGTGGTGGGTGAAACGCCCACCCACCTCGGCCAGCGCGGCCACCAGGGCGGGATCCACCTCGGCCACCTGCTGCATGTAGCGGCTGTAGCGTGCATGCAGCACCTTGCCCTTCACCTTGTCGCCGAGCTTGATGCCATCGGCCGCCATCTCGGGGCGCAGCCGCAGCATCTTGCCGGTCACCTCGAACTCCTGCTCCATGATGGGAGCCGGGCCCTTCTCCTTCGCCAGCGCCAGGGACTCCTGCCAGCCGGTCATGGCCAGCTCCTGGGAGACCTGCTCGGTAAACGCCACGGAGGCAGCAGAGCCATACTTTATTTGCAGCATGGTGAGGGTCGACCCCAGGCCGAGGAAGCCCATGCCGTGGCGGCGCTTGGCGGTGATCTCCTCGCGCTGCTTAGGCAATGGCAGCTGGTTGATCTCCACCACGTTGTCCAGCATGCGGGTGAAGATGGCCACCACCTTGCGAAACGCGGGCCAGTCGAAGGTGGCCCGCTCGGTGAAGGGATCGCGTACAAACTTGGTCAGGTTGACCGACCCCAGCAGGCAGGCGCCATAGGGGGGCAAGGGCTGCTCACCACAGGGGTTGGTGGCGCGGATCTCCTCGCAGAACCAGTTGTTGTTCATCTGGTTGACCTTGTCGATCAGGATGAAACCGGGCTCCGCATAGTCATAGGTGGAGGTCATGATGACGTTCCACAGCTTGCGCGCTGGCAGGGTCTTGTAGACCTTGCAGGCCACCTGCCCCAGCGCGTTGATCACCACTCCTTCCTTGTTCGGCCAGTCGGCCCAGAGCACCTGAGCGGGATCATCCAGGGCGATGCCGTCCTGCTCCACCTCTTTGGCGGTGTAGGGGAAGATGAGTCGCCAGGGCGCATCCTCTTTCACCGCCTTGACGAACTCTTCGGTGATGAGTAGGGAGAGGTTGAACTGGCGCAGGCGACCATCTTCCCGCTTGGCCTGGATGAACTCGATCACGTCGGGGTGGCGGATATCCATGGTGCCCATCTGGGCGCCGCGACGGCCACCCGCCGACGAGACGGTGAAACACATCTTGTCGTAGATATCCATGAAGGAGAGCGGGCCCGAGGTATAGGCCCCGGCGCCGGAGACGAAGGCACCGCGCGGACGCAGGGTCGAGAAGTCATAGCCGATGCCGCAGCCCGCTTTCAGGGTCAGGCCGGCCTCGTGCACCTTGCCGAGAATGTCATCCATCGAATCCTCGATGGTGCCGGAGACGGTGCAGTTGATGGTCGAGGTGGCCGGCTTGTGCTCGAAGGCCCCAGCATTGGAGGTGATACGACCCGCCGGGATGGCGCCATTGCGCAGGGCCCACAGGAAGGGCTCATACCAGGCATCGGGCTCGCTTTCCTGGGCCGCCAGCGCACGGGCAACCCGCTGATAGGTCTCGTCTATGGTGCCGTCGATGGGCGCCCCATCCTTGCTCTTGAGGCGATACTTGCTGTCCCAGATCTCGAGGGAGGTTTCCTGCATGGGGATGAGGGCAGAGTTGGGTCCACTCTCCAGAACAGGGTTGGATTTAGCCATTTTCAAGCCACCTTATGTGAATGCAACAACGTCATGACAGAGTCAAAAACACAACCAATAGGTTCAATGTCAACCATATAGCACTATATATAGTATCTCTCTCACGGGGCGCCGATTCTATCCTAAAAAAATGCCCCGGCCAGCAGATATTTGGGCCAGGGCATTTAACCGGTTCATTTCCCGATGAATTTAACGGGAGGAGGAATTTCAGGGCTTCTTGACGTACACGCTCGGCGTCTCACCCGCCATATTCAGATAGAACTCGTAGACACCGTCGGCATCCGGCGAGAACTTCATGTCCTCATACTTGGAGCAGGGGTTGACCGGCACAGGCTCTCCACCCAGCACGGCGATGCCGTCACTCGGACTCTTGTAGCCGAAGTTGGTGCCACAGCTCCAGCCGGAATCGGCGAACTTGAACTTGTAGGGCGCCCACTCTTTCTTGAGCGTTCCCTTGGCCATGTAGAGTTTGTCGGCCACCTTGACCACCTTGCTCTCATCGGTCGCCATCCAGTCGTTCATCTCCCCCCGCAGGTAGATGGACTTGCCACCGAAGTCGCTGTTGTCTGCCGCCTGCTCTGCACCGCCATTGGATGCGCAACCGCCTAATACCAGGGTTCCCGCCGCCAGCATCATCGTTACTGTTCTTTTGAACATGTGTCCATTCCTCAGATTATTGTGATTCCTTGGCCCATCGAACGTGGGCAGACGAATTAAAGCAGAGCAGGCATCACAAGAAAGGTAGAGTCATCACATTCTGTGCTTTTTATATCCAGCACGCCGCGCCAATGGATAAATATCGAACAGAAAAGGGGGAGAGGTTTTGGGAGAGGAGGGAGCTCATCGTCAAACTGCAGGAGTGTTAAAGCTCAATTATCAGTCAATGCACTGATCTTCAGGCAATAAAAAACCCCGCTCATCGAGCGGGGTTTTTCGTGTTGGGTGCCTGGCAGTGTCCTACTCTCGCATGGCGAATGCCACACTACCATCGGCGCTAC
>NZ_JBYTDH010000012.1:0-131230 GCF_058791175.1 Aeromonas sp. EU05-FHT14A05
GGTTTGAGGCCGGTTTCACCGTTCAGGTAGACCAGGCCGTCGATCTCGGGGGCGTCGGCGAAGGAGCGGCCGGTGGCGCCCTCTTCGTCCACTTCGTCGATCAGCACTGTCATCTCCTTGCCGACCTTGCGGGCCAGCTTGCGGATGGAGACCTGTTGCTGCAGCTCCATGAAGCGCTGGAAACGCGCTTCCTGCACCTCTTCCGGCACAGGATCCGGCAGCTCGTTGGCCTTGGCACCCTCGACCGGGCTGTATTTGAAGCAGCCAACGCGGTCCAGCTCCGCCTTGTCGATGAAGTCCAGCAGCATCTGGAACTCTTCTTCGGTCTCGCCGGGGAAGCCGACGATGAAGGTGGAACGCAGGGTGATCTCGGGGCAGATCTCGCGCCACTTCTGGATGCGCTCCAGGGTGCGCTCGACGGTACCCGGGCGCTTCATCAGCTTGAGGATGCGCGGGCTGGCGTGTTGTAGCGGTATGTCCAGGTAGGGCAGCACCTTGCCGTCGCGCATCAGCGGGATGACGTCATCCACGTGGGGATAGGGGTAGACGTAGTGCAGGCGCACCCAGATGTCGAGCTTGGCCAGCTCCTCGCACAGGGCGACCATGCTGGTCTTGACCGGCATGCCGTCGTAGAAACCGGTGCGGTGCTTGACATCGACGCCGTAGGCGGAAGTGTCCTGGGAGATCACCAGGATCTCCTTCACGCCGGCCTCTTTCAGGCGCTTGGCCTCGGCCAGTACCTCGCCGATGGGGCGGCTCACCAGATCCCCGCGCATGGAGGGGATGATGCAGAAGGTGCAGCGGTGGTTGCAGCCCTCGGAGATCTTGAGGTAGGCGTAGTGACGGGGAGTCAGCTTGACGCCGTGGGCCGGCACCAGGCTGGTGAAGGGGTTGTGGGTCGGCTTCTCCACGTATTTGTGAACGTGGCCCAGCACCTCTTCATAGGCGTGGGGGCCGGTGATCTCGAGCACCTTGGGGTGGATCTCGCGGATCTGGTTCTCTTTGGCGCCAAGGCAGCCGGTGACTATCACCTTGCCGTTTTCGGCCAGGGCCTCGCCGATGGCTTCCAGCGACTCCTGTACCGCGCTGTCGATGAAGCCGCAGGTGTTGACCACCACCAGCTCCGCATCGTCATAGCTGGGCACCACATCGTACCCTTCGGTACGCAGCTGGGTCAGGATACGCTCGGAATCGACCAGATTTTTGGGGCAACCCAAGGAGACGAATCCTACTTTGGGGGCCTGTTTTGTGTTGGACATCGCTCAATCACTCTTAGGTGGCTCTCTTATAAGGGCGCGGATTTTACCGGAATGGCTAACCAAAAACTATACAACCGAGGTTGTCAGGCCGAACAATATTTACGGTCAGCTTTTGTCCCTTGCCGTCAGGGAGGCTGTGCCCGCTCATGAGGGCACAGCCGCCGTCCCCTCGCCGTCGGGGGAGCCTGGCCCAGGTTGACCCGCTGGAGGGGACAGGCACTCAGGACTTCTTTGAGTAGTCTTTAATCTGATAGGGTGACATGTCCGCTGATGGGATATTAAAGGAGCACACAATGAAGAGCCGATCCTGGTTGATTGCCGCCGTCCTGGCACTTGCATCTGGCCCCAGTCATGCCGACTGGGCGAAATTGAAGGAAGCGGCCTCCGAGCTTGGCACCGCGGTGAGCGACACCAGCAAGGAAGCCTGGCAGGGGATCACCGACTTCTCCAAGGCGACCTGGGAGTCTGTCTCCACCTGGGGAGCCGATGCCTACAACAAGGCGGGCGCCTGGACGGAAGAGAGCGCCGCCACCGGCAAGGAGTGGTTGACGGCCGCCGACAAGAAGCTCGACACCATGCTGGAGCCCAAGACCCCCGCCGAGGCCAGAACCGCCCTGGATACCATGGCCGATACCGCCCTGGTGCGGCTGTTCAACGAGCAACCCTCCGCCAAGCTGCTGTTTGACAAGGCCTATGGCTATGCGGTGTTCGACTCGCGCAAGTTCTCCCTGATGGTGCACACCAACCAGGGATCCGGGGTTGCCATCAATCGCAAGACGGGCAAGCACACCTATATGAAGATGTTTGGCGCCGGGCTGGCTGCCGGCATGGGGGGCAAGTTCTACCAGCAGGTGGTGCTGTTTGAAGACAAGGCCAGGTTCGATGCCTTCGTCAACAAGGGCTGGGAGGCCACCTCCGAAGTGGGGGCCGTGGCCGGCAAGGAGAGTGCCGAGCTGACCGCCAAGTACAATGGCGGCATGGCCATCTACCAGATCGGGGAGAAGGGGCTGCTGCTCGATGCCAATATCTCGGGTTCCAAATACTGGCTTGATGAGGATCTGAACAAGTGACTAAGGTCCCTGGCAGCGATCCGGTATTTTTCTTTTATCATGTTGAAATACTGCCTGTTTAAATGACGTGACTTGCAGTAAAAAGGGGGCCTTCGGCCCTCTTTTTCATGGGCGCAAGCAAGACACAGTCGTTGAACAAGGAGAGTGGCATGACCCAAGCATCTGAATCTGCCGTGGACCGGCGCCGGGAGTGGGAGCGGCAGAGCATCTATCTGCGGCTGCAGGAGGGCAGTCCCATGGTCCTCTGGGTCAATGGCGATGAGGTCGAACCCCTGGCGGAAGGGGCGGCTGAGGGGGGCGTCTTCGGCTGGGGACGGGCGGACGAGGCGACCATGGCTCTGGCGCTGGCCATCGTCGCCAGGCTGGTGGCGGTGGGCCTGGTGGCCCCTGAGCAGGCCACCGAGAAGGCGCGCTTTCTGCACGACGAGGTGCTGGTCAAGCTACCAGCGGACGAGCACCGAGATCTGCATCTCGGTTATCTGAAGCTGGTGCTGGGGTGACATGAGCCGGGGCCAGGGGGCCCGCTTGTGGCTGCCCCTTGGCGCCGGCGGCCAGTCCATCTTCCCTTTTGGCACTCTAATTGCTTAAGGCTTGCCAGTGTCAATGATTTGTCTGGGAAGGGAAGATGGAAATTAGCGCAAGCAGCCTGATGCAAGAGATGCAGGCACTCAAGGTCGAAGCCGGTGCCACGCCGCTGACCCAGCCCGGTCGTCCGGTCAACTCGGATTTCGGTCAGATGCTGCAGCAGGCCCTGGACAACGTCAACGAGTTGCAGGGCAGCGCCAACGATCTGCGCACCCGGTTCGATATGGGCGACAAGTCGGTGGACCTGTCCGAGGTGATGATCGCCGGGCAGAAATCCTCCATCGCCTTCGAGGCGACGGTACAGGTGCGCAACAAGATGGTCGATGCCTACAAGACCATCATGAACATGCCGGTATAACTCGGCCCCATGGCGACCGAGCATCACGAAGATGTCAGCAATAAGGACCTGAAGAGTGGCTAACGATCCAAACGGCGATCTGCTGATGAACAACGAGGGGGCTGCCGCCCTCGATGAGCACGAGCAGAAGAGCTCGGCCCTGGGCTTTCTGTCCAACACCGATGTGTTGCGGCAGATCACCCTGATCCTGGGGTTGACCATCTGTCTGGCCATCGCCGTCTTCATCCTGCTGTGGGGCAAGGAGCCGGAGATGCGTCCCCTCGGCACCTTCAACACCCAGGAGCTGGTCTCCACCCTGGATTACCTGGATCAGCAGAAGATCCCCTATCAGGTCGAAGGCAAGAGCGTGCTGGTCAGTGCCGAGAATTATGCGGACATCCGGCTGCGCCTGACCCGCGCCGGCCTCGCCAGCAGCAGCGAGGCCAGCAACGACGGCGAAGCCATACTGCTCAAGGACTCCAGCTTCGGGGTCAGCCAGCGCATGGAGAGCGAGCGTCTGAAACTGAGCCGCGAGCGCCAGCTGGCGAGCGCCATCGAGCAGTTCCAGAACGTCGCCAAGGCCCAGGTGCTGCTGGCCATCCCGAAAGACAACGTGTTCGCCCGCAACGAGCGCAAGCCGAGCGCGACCGTCGTGCTGAGCCTGAAAGGGGCTGCCCTGGGCCAGGGGGAGGTGGACTCCATCGTCGACATGGTCGCCTCCGCCGTGCACGGCCTGGAGCCGACCCGCGTCACCGTGACCGATCAGAACGGTCGCCTGCTCAACTCCGGCTCGCAAGACCCGCTCTCTGCCCAGACTCGCAAGGAGTTTGCGATGCAGCAGAAGCAGGAGCTCGAATACAAACAAAAAATTGACGCCATCCTGATCCCGGTGCTGGGAGCCGACAACTATACCGCCGAGGTGGATCTCTCCCTCGACTTCTCCCAGCAGGAGCAGACCCGCAAGACCTACAATCCGGACCTGCCTGCGGTGCGCTCCGAGATGACGGTGGAAGAGAACAGCGCCAATGGCAGCAATGGCGGCGTGCCTGGTGCGCTCACCAATCAGCCCCCCGCCGCCTCCAGCATTCCCGAACAGGCCGCCGGCGCTGAAGGGGGAACCGGCTCTTCCGGCCGCTCCCGCAAGGAGGCGACCCGCAACTTCGAACTGGACACCACCGTCAGCCACATCCGGCGCCAGCAGGGCGGCATCCGCCGCATGACGGTGTCGGTGGCGGTGGATTACAAGGCCACTCCCGGTGCTGAGGGGGCCGTCACTCGCGAGCCCCGCAGCCAGGCCGAGCTCGATACCCTGCGCCGTCTGCTCAGCGGCGGTCTCGGCTTTGACGTGACCCGGGGAGACACCCTGGAGGTGGTTGCCATTCCGTTCAACCGCCCCGAGCTGGAAGCCGTGGCCGACATGCCTATCTACGAGCAGCCCTGGTTCTGGCGCGCGGTGCGCATCGCCGCCTCGGTGCTGGTCATCATAGTGCTCATCGTCACCGTGGTGCGGCCCATGCTCAAGCGCCTGCTCTACCCGGATGCCAAGCCGGAAGGGGAGCTGGACTTCGACAACCACACCGTACTGGGTGGCGACGACGAGCTGAGCCTGCTGGCGGCCCAGGCCGAGGCCGAGCCGGTGTTCGGCTTGCGGGATGGCCAGCTCAAGCTGCCTGATCTGCACCGTGACGAGGACCTGCTCAAGGCCGTGCGCGCCTTGGTAGCGAATGAACCAGACCTGGCCGCTCAGGTCATCAAAGAATGGGTAACGAACCGAGATGCCTGAAGAGAAGAAAAACCAAGTCACCGGTAACGACATCACCGAAAGCCAGCGCCAGATCCTGGATCAGATGGGCGGGATGGAGATGGCGGCGGTGCTGATGCTGAGCCTCAACGAGGAGGATGCCGCCCAGATCTTTCGCCACCTCGAGCCCAAGCAGGTGCAGCGGCTCGGCATGTCCATGGCCTCCATGTCGGATTTCAGTCACGACCGGGTGGCGGCGGTGCATCGTCAATTTATCGACGACATCCAGAAATACACCAACATCGGCATCGGCAGCGAAGACTTCGTGCGCAAGGCCCTGGTGGCGGCGCTCGGGGAGGACAAGGCCAGCAACCTGGTGGATCAGATCATCCTGGGATCCGGCGCCCGCGGCCTCGACTCCCTCAAGTGGATGGATGCCCGCCAGGTGGCCAGCATCATCCAGAACGAGCACCCGCAGATCCAGACCATAGTGCTCTCCTATCTGGAGCCGGAGCAGTCCGCCGAGATATTGAGCCAGTTCCCGGAGCAGGTGCGCCTCGACTTGGTGATGCGTATCGCCAACCTCGAAGAGGTGCAACCGGCGGCGCTGCAAGAGCTCAACGACATCATGGAGAAGCAGTTCGCCGGTGCGGCCGGGGCCCAGGCGGCCAAGATGGGTGGCCTCAAGGCGGCCGCCAACATCATGAACTACCTGGACACCAACATCGAAGGCCAGCTGATGGACTCCATCCGCGAGTCGGACGAGGAGATGAGCCAGCAGATCCAGGACTTGATGTTCGTGTTCGAGAACCTCATCGACGTGGACGATCGGGGCATCCAGACCCTGCTGCGGGAAGTGCCTGGGGATCTGCTGCAACGGGCCCTCAAGGGCTCGGACGACCAGATGCGCGAGAAGGTGTTCAAGAACATGTCCAAGCGGGCCGCCGAGATGCTGGCGGACGATCTGGAGGCCATGGGGCCGATCCGGGTCTCCGAGGTGGAAGCCGCCCAGAAGGAGATCCTCTCCACGGCACGCCGTCTGGCGGACGCGGGCGAGATCATGCTGGGGGCCGGCGGTGGCGAAGAGTTCCTCTAAGCCATGGGCAATGGAATGTGCGATGATGTCGCCCCCTTCGTCCGGCACGCCAGGAGTGTCTTTCGCACATGAATAACAAGAACAGCAAGCTGCGGGGTTATGTCAGACCCGAGACGGACGAGACCCGGGTAGAGGCCTGGGGCTGGCCCGAGATGGAGGTCGAATCCGAGATCCAGAGCAATGCCCTGGGGCTCGGCCCTGACTGGTATCGCCAGGAGCAGGCGGACGAGATGCCGCCAGAAGAGCAGCCGGAGGAGCCCACCCCCAGCATCACCGCCGAAGAGGTGGAGGCAATCCGCCAGGCCGCCTGGGAAGAGGGGATGGCCGAGGGGCGGGAGGCCGGTTTTGCCAAGGGGCTCGAAGAGGGCAAGCTGGAAGGCTTGCAGCAGGGCCATCAGGCGGGTCTGGAGCAGGGCCGCGAAGAGGGGCTGGCCCTGGGCCGCGACCAGGTGGAGCAGGAGATTGCCCACTGGCAGGGGCTCGCCGCCCGCCTCGCCAATCCGCTCCAGGAGCTGGATGGCGCCGTGGAGCAGCAGCTCATCACGCTGGTCCAGCAGCTCGCCCGCGCCCTCATTCGCCACGAGGCCGAGACCTCCCCAAGACTGCTGCTCGAGGCCCTCAAGCAGGGCCTTGCCCTGCTGCCCGCCGCCGAGCAGGGGGTCACCTTGATGCTGCATCCGGACGATGTGGCCCGGGTCGAGCAGGCCTTCGGCGCCGAGGAGTGTGCACGGCGCCACTGGCGGCTGCAAAGCGATCCCACCCTCTCCCCGGGGGATCTGCAGCTGGCCACCGAACTCTCCAGCATCGATCTGACCCTCACGGGGCGCATCGAGCAACTGCTGCGCAACTTCCTTCGTGACAATGCTGGCTGACACCCTTTTCCGGTCAGGCACAGGGGAGCCAGGCTGCTGCGCACCCTCTCCCTTCGCGGCAATGCCGGCTGACACCCTTTTCCGGTCAGGCAAGGGGAAGCCAGGCTGCTGCGCACCATTTCCCTTCGCGGCAATGCCGGCTGACACCCTTTTCCCTTTCTCTCTGGAGGCGCGATGACCGCATCCCTGCTCAGTCGACTGCAAGGCTACCGGGTCCGCGATCTCGCCCCCATACCGCCGGTGGCGGGCAAACTCACCCGGGTGGTGGGGTTGACTCTGGAAGCCATCGGCTGCCGCGCGGCCATCGGTGCCCTCTGCCGCATCGATACCCAGGACGGCGTGCTGGAGGCCGAAGTGGTGGGCTTCTCCGGTGATCGGCTGTTTCTGATGCCGAGCGAGCAGCTCAAGGGGGTCATTCCCGGCGCCCGTGTGGTGCCCATCACCGAGGATCACGGCATCCCGGTGGGCATGAACCTGCTCGGCCGGGTCATAGACGGCATAGGTCAGCCCCTGGACGGGCTGGGCCCCATCATCTCCTCCCAGACGGTGCAGTTCGCCCAGCATCGCATCAACCCCCTGGCCCGTCGTCCCATCCATGAGCCCATGGACGTGGGGGTGCGCGCCATCAACGCCGTGCTCACCGTGGGACGGGGTCAGCGGATGGGGCTGTTTGCCGGCTCCGGGGTCGGCAAGTCGGTGCTGCTCGGCATGATGACCCGTGGCTCGGTGGCGGACGTGGTGGTGGTGGGCCTCATCGGCGAGCGGGGCCGGGAGGTGAAGGAGTTCATCGAGGAGATCCTTGGCGCCGAGGGGCGCGAGCGCGCCGTGGTGGTGGCGGCGCCGGCCGATGCCTCGCCGCTGATGCGGCTCAAGGGGTGCGAGACGGCGCTCGCCATCGCCGAGTATTTCCGCGAGCAGGGGCTCAACGTGCTGCTGCTGATGGACTCCCTCACCCGCTACGCCCAGGCTCAGCGCGAGATCGCCCTGGCGGTGGGGGAGCCGCCGGCCACCAAGGGCTACCCCCCCTCGGTGTTTGCCAAATTGCCGGCGCTGGTGGAGCGGGCCGGCAACGGCAGCGACGGCCAGGGCTCCATCACGGCCTTTTTCACCGTGCTGACGGAGGGGGACGATCTGCAGGATCCCATCGCCGACGCGGCGCGGGCCATCCTGGATGGCCACATAGTGCTGGCACGGGAGCTGGCGGATGCAGGCCACTACCCGGCCATTGACATCGAAAAATCCATCAGCCGGGTCATGCCCATGGTGACCTCACCTGAGCACATGGAGCTGGCGCGCGCCTTCAAGCAGTTCTACTCCCTCTATCAGCAGAACCGGGATCTCATCACCATAGGCGCCTACAGCCAGGGATCGGATCCGCGCATCGACAGGGCCATCATCCAGAAACCCTATCTGGATCAGTTCTTGCAGCAGAAGATGCGCGAGGTCATTCACTACGACGAAGGCCTGCAATCCCTGCAGCTGGTGGCCATGCCGCTGATGCGTTAACCGGTGGAGAGCCCTTATGAGTAAAGGATTGACGTTGCTGGCGGGCCGGCTGCTGGAGGCCGAACAGCAGGCCGCCATGGCGCTGGCCAAGGCCCAGCAGGATCTCAAGCTGTTCATGGATCAGCAAAACGCCCTCAACCAGTACCGCCAGATCTATCACCAGCAGTGGACGGATCGCGGCCTGCAGGGGATCACGCCCCAGCAGAACAGCCAGTATCACGCCTTCATCAACAAGCTGGAAAATGCGGCGACCCAGCAGTACCAAGGGGTGCTGCAGGTGCGCGAGGCGCTGGCCCAGTGCCGTACCCAGTGGCTCGAAGCCCAGCAGCGGCGCAAGGCCGTCGAGCTGCTGCTCGAGAAGCAGGCGGGACGAGCGCAGCTGAAGGCCCAGCGTCAGGAGCAGAAGATGCTGGACGACTACGCCATACTGCGACGCTATCACCATTCTGGCCTGTAACTTGCTTTCTATTGCCAACACAGGCTAAGACGCCGCCTCCGCCCCTGGATGTGCGGTCATCACAGGATTGTCGTCAGGGATCCCAGCATGATACAGACCCAGTTAAACCTAGCGCCCAGTCAGGCAGTCCCTGCCGACGGCGCCCTGTCGCCCTCGCTCCTCGCCGGGGGGGAAGGAAAGGATCTGTCGCTGGCGGACGGCAAGGCCGCATTTGCCGATGCCATGGCCAGGGCCCAGCTGGTGGGCCAGGAGCCATCGGCCAGTCAAGGGGGTGACGACGCCCTGGCTGCGGCCACCCCGGATGCCAAATCTTTGGCGTCTGCCGAGGCAACGGGCAGTCAGGAGACGACCAGCAAGGCGCCCTCTGAGGAGACCGAGCTTCCCCCCGAGGATTTTTTGCAGCAGCTGCAGGCCTCCCTCAGGCAGGATGTCAGCCTGGTGGTGCCCCCTGCCTTGCCCCCCCAGGAGGTGACGGCGACCGTCGACGGCAATGACTTGCCGCCCGAGTCGCATCCCGTGGCACAGGCCGCGGGGCCTGTGATGGCGGGGACGGCGCCTGCCTTGCCGGTGGTGGTCGATGGGCAGGGCGCAGAGGCGCTCCCCCTTGAAAATGAAGAGAGCGGGCTCGCCGCTGACAAGGCACCCGTCGCCGCAGGCAAGGGCCAGCCCTCGGAGCCGCAGCAGAGCGAGCAGGCCACTGCCGAACACAGCACGGCGGCGCCCAAGGGCGGTCAGCCGGCGGCCGCGGTGGCGACTGAACCCTTGTCCGGCGAGGCGCGGGCGGCCCTGCTTGCCAAGGTGGTGGCCGGTGAGGCTCCCCCTGTGCCGGCGAGTCAGGGCTCGGTGGCGGGCGGGCAGCCGTCCGGGCCAGTTTCCCATGACGAACAGCTCACCGCGGCCTCCGCAACCACCGCCAGGGCCTTCGACGCCGGCGTGGTCAGGGTGGAGCCCCAGGGCGGGGCGCAAGCCACGCCAGAACCTGGCACTGCCGGTGGCGAGGGCGACAAGGCGAACCCGGCTGGTGACGCCCGGGAGGCCAAGCCAGGCGCGGCCCCCAGAGCCGAGACGGCGGCCAGTGGCACCACTCCCCAGCCCGCTCCATCCAGCCCGGATCCCGTGCTGACGGCGCCCCAGCAGACGCTGGCGCGTCACGAGTCCCAGGGGCCGCAAGCCTCGCTGACGGCGCTCTCGGCCGGCATCCAGCAGATGGAGGCCGAACCCGCGGTGGCCGTCGGAGCCGCCGTGGATCTCAAGCCGGCGGCGCAGAAATCCAGGCTCGATGAGCTGGGCAAGCAGCTCGGGATCGAGGTCAAGGGCACCGAATCGAGCGAGGGAAGCCAGCCGCTGCAGCATGCCCAGAGCAGCGATGGCAAGCCGGCGGCCGAGGTGAGCGCGCGGCGGGAGCCCCAGAGCCTGCCGCACCTCAAGCTGGCCACCCCGGAGGCGCCAGCCCAGTTGCACCAGAAGGTAAACCTGATGCTGGCGGACAAGTTGCAGCAGGCGGAGATCCAGCTAGACCCCCTGGGCCTTGGCAAGATGAAGATCCAAATCCAGCTGGATGCCTCCAGCCAGGCCAGCGTCCACTTCGTGGTGCAGCATGGCCAGACCCGGGAGATGCTGGAGCAGGCCATGCCGCGGCTGCGGGACATGCTGGCGGGGCAGGGGATCCAGCTCGGTCAGACAGTGGTGCAGCAACAGGCGCAGCAGCAGGGGCAACAGCAGCAGGGACAGCCGTCATCACAGGGCCAGTCCGGCTTCGGCGGTCAGGGTCAGCAAGGGGGAGGCTTTGCCGGTGGCGACCAGTCGGAGGGGGAGGGCAGGGCCCGCACCCTGAGTCTGCTGGTGGAATCGACAAACGATGCCGGAATTGATTTCTATGCTTGATGCCTGCCCGAGTAAGTTTATGATACCGAACAAGTTTGAGACTAGGGTGGACAAGGGATGGCAGACGATAACGAACTGACGCTGAAGGACCCGGCGGCGACCAAGAAAAAGAAGCTGATCATGATAGTCGCCCTGGTCGTCATCCTCCTGGGAGGCGGCGGGGCCGGTGCCTGGTTCATGTTCGCCGGTTCGGACGAGCCGGCGGCCGACACGGCCGAGGCCAAGCCCGAAGCCAGTGCGCCCCAGCCCTCTCTCTATGTGGGCATGCCGCGTCCCTTCGTGTTCAACGTGGCGGGCGGGCAACGGGATCGGCTGGTGCAGATCAAGATCCAGCTGATGGTGCGCGGGGCCGCTGACGAGACCCTGGCGAAACAGAACATTCCCCTGATCGAAGGGACCCTGCTGCGGGTCTTCAGCGCGGCCACCGCCGAGCAGCTGATGACCTTCGAGGGCAAGGAGAAGCTGCGTCAGGATTCATTGGAAGAGTGTCGCCGGGTCCTGAAGGATCTGGTCTCTTCCCCCGTAATAGAACAAGTGCTGTTTACCGGCTTTGTCATGCAATGAAAGGTGAAGCGTGAGCGATCTGTTAAGTCAGGACGAGATTGATGCCCTGCTGCACGGTGTCGATGATGTCGAAGAGGAAGAGCTAGGGGCGGCCGGGGATCCCGGTATCGCCCAGTTTGACTTCTCCTCCCAGGACCGCATCGTCCGTGGCCGCATGCCGACCCTGGAGCTGGTGAACGAGCGGTTCGCCCGTCACATGCGCATCAGCCTGTTCAACATGATGCGGCGCACCGCCGAGGTGTCGATCAACGGCGTGCAGATGCTCAAGTTCGGCGAGTACGTGCACACCCTGTTCGTGCCGACCAGCCTGAACATGGTGCGCTTCCGCCCCCTCAAGGGGACGGCGCTCATCACCATGGAGGCGCGTCTCGTCTTCATCCTGGTGGAGAACTTCTTCGGCGGCGACGGCCGCTATCACGCCAAGATCGAGGGGCGCGAGTTCACCCCCACGGAGCGGCGCATCATCCAGATGCTGCTCAAGCTGGTGTTCGAGGACTACAAGGATGCCTGGGCGCCGGTGATGGATGTCGGCTTCGAATACCTCGACTCGGAAGTGAACCCGGCCATGGCGAACATCGTCAGCCCCACCGAGGTGATAGTGGTGAGCTCCTTCCACATCGAGCTGGATGGCGGCGGCGGCGACTTCCACGTGGCCATGCCCTACTCCATGCTCGAACCCATCCGCGAGCTGCTGGATGCCGGGGTGCAGAGTGACAAGGGTGACACCGACGTGCGCTGGAGCAAGGCCCTGCGCGACGAGATCATGGACGTCAAGGTGGAGCTCAAGGCCAAGCTGCTGGAGACAGAGCTGACCCTGCGCGAGCTGATGGAGCTGCAACCGGGCGACATCATCCCGGTGGAGATGCCGGAGAACCTGCTGGTCTTCGTGGAGGACCTGCCCACCTTCCACGCCAAGATGGGGCGCACCAAGGAGAACGTGGCGCTCAAGATAGTGGACAAAATCAAGCGCCCTGACGGAGTCAAGACAGAGATGCATCTGGTGACCCGGGGGGGCGTGCGCATCGATGGCGAGGCCGAGCTGGAAGAGCTCGAGCGCAGCATCGCCGATAAACAGCCCTAACAGACCCGGTCGCCAACGACCTGGGTCAAGAAGCAGCATGAGGAAGTGAAGATGAGCGGAACCGATGACGAGCAGGATCTGATGGCTGACGCCTGGGCTGCCGCGCTGGAAGAGCAGGTGACGGCCGAGGCCAAGCCCGCCCCCCTGGAAGAGTTGAAGGACGACGCCCCCATCAGTGCCGAGGAGCGGCGCAAGCTGGACACCATTCTGGACATTCCGGTGACCATCGCCATGGAAGTGGGGCGCAGCCAGATCAGCATTCGCAACCTGCTGCAGCTGAACCAGGGCTCTGTCGTGGAGCTGGATCGGGTGGCGGGCGAGCCCCTGGACGTGCTGGTCAACGGCACCCTGATCGCCCACGGCGAGGTGGTGGTGGTGAACGACAAGTTCGGCATTCGCCTGACCGATGTCATCAGCCAGATAGAGCGAATTAAGAAACTCAAATGATCCGTGCTCTCGCTCTGATACTGTTTGCCGTCCCCGCACTGGCCAACCCTGCCAACCCGGGGGCGGGCGCCACTCCCCCCAGCATCACCTCCTGGCTGCTCTCCAGCCTGATGGTGATCGGCCTCATCCTGGTGCTGGGCTTCCTGCTCAAGAAGAGCAAGCTCACCCAGGTGATGGGGGGCGGTCAGATGAAGGTCATCGCCACCCTGCCGCTCGGGTACAAGGAGAAGCTGATGGTGGTCAAGGTGGGCGAGCAACAGCTGCTCATCGGGGTGACGCCGCAGCAGGTCAACTTCCTCTATCGCCTGGAAGAGCCCCTGGACGAGCGTCAGCCCCAGGCCTTCTCCCAGCAGCTCGGCAAATTGATGGGCAAGCATGAAAAAAGTTAACTGGATCGGGGGCCTGGGCCTGCTCTGCGTGCTGCTGTCGCCCCTGGCGATGGCCCAGGACGGCATGTCGGCGCTGACGGTCAAGACCATGGCGGATGGTAGCCAGGAGTACAGCCTGACCCTGCAGGTGCTGGCGCTGATGACCGCGCTCTCCTTCCTGCCGGCCATTGTCATCATGATGACCTCCTTCACCCGGATCATAGTGGTGCTCGGCATCCTCAGACAGGCCATAGGCCTGCAGCAGAGTCCGTCCAACCAGGTGCTGATCGGCATCGCCCTCTTCATGTCCTTCTTCATCATGTCGCCGGTGCTGGATCGCATCAACGAGGAGGCGCTGCAGCCCTATCTGGCGGAGACCATAGGGCCCAAGGAGGCGCTGGAGAAGGCCGAGCTGCCCATTCACCAGTTCATGCTGGCCCAGACCCGGGTCAAGGATCTCAACACCTTCATGGAGATAGCGAACGTGCAGGTGGAGAAACCTGCCGATGTGCCGCTGCGGGTGCTGATCCCGGCCTTCGTCACCAGCGAGCTCAAGACCGCCTTCCAGATAGGCTTCATGCTGTTTCTGCCCTTCCTGGTCATCGATCTGGTGGTGGCGAGCATACTGATGGCCATGGGGATGATGATGCTCTCCCCCATGCTGGTTTCCCTGCCGTTCAAGCTGATGCTGTTCGTCATGGTGGATGGCTGGAACCTGATCCTGGGGTCGCTCGCGACCAGCTTCGGGCTGGGGGCGGGGTGATGCCGTCCCTCAAGCTCATCCCGGTGTCCCTGGCCAGGCTGGTCGGGACGGGCGGTTAAGTCGCGCAAGGAGCACGAACATGAGTCCTGAAACCTTTGTCGACGTATTCCGCGAGGCGCTCTGGCTGGTGACCATCATGGTGTGCGCCGTGATCCTGCCGAGCCTGATGGTGGGGCTGGTGGTCGCCATCTTCCAGGCCGCTACCTCCATCAACGAACAGACCCTGAGCTTCCTGCCCCGTCTCGTGGTCACCCTGCTGGCCCTAGGGGCCGGTGCCCACTGGGGCTTGCAGAGCCTGATGGACTTCTTCCAGCTGATGGTGAGCCAGATCCCCGAGGTGGTCGGCTGATGCCAGTGTCGGCATTTGCGACCGTCAGGCTGCCGATGACGACCCGTCCCACGGCTTTCGGAGCGGCGGCGTGAGCTATACCACTGCGGTGATCATGGAGTGGCTGGCGTCCGTGCTCTGGCCGCTTGCCCGGGTGAGCAGCCTGCTGATGGTGATGGCGGTGTTCGGCAGCCGGCTCGCTCCTGCCAACGTTCGCATGGGGCTGGCGCTCGCCATCACCTTCATCATCGCCCCTCTGCTGCCCCCCATGCCCAAGGTGGAGCTGTTCTCCGTCGGCAGCTTCCTGGTGCTGGGGCAGCAATTGCTCATCGGCATAGCGCTCGGCCTCATGACCCAGTTTCTGCTGGAAAGCTTCGTGATGGCGGGCCAGATCATCGCCATGCAGACCAGTCTGGGCTTCGCCACCCTGGTGGATCCCATGAACGGCCAGTCGGCCCCCGTGGTGGGCCAGTTCTACCTGATGCTGGCGACCCTGGTGTTCCTGGCGGTGGACGGCCACCTCCTGATGATCAGGATGGTGGTGCTGAGCTTCGAGACCCTGCCGGTCTCGGACAGCGGGCTCAGCCTGCCCGCCATCCGCAGCCTGGTGAGCTTCCTCGGGGTCATGTACCAGGCCTCCCTGGTGATGGCCCTGTCGGCCATCATAGCCCTGCTGCTCATCAACTTCGCGTTCGGGGTCATGACCCGGGCGGCCCCCCAGCTCAACATCTTCAGCATCGGCTTTGCGGTCAGCATGATGTCGGGCCTGTTTATCCTCTGGCTCACCATAGGGGGTTTCATGGGGCACTTCGATTCCCTCTGGGAGCGGGTGCAGGAGACCAGCTGCGAGCTTATCAAGGTCCAGTGCCTGGGGGGGCAGAATGGTTGATACCGGTCTGCTCGACAGTTGCCAGCCAGTCGGGAGACTGCATCTCATTGATACCGAGCGGGTCAACGGCACCGAACAACCAGGCCATGCTATCGGCTGGCTGATCGACAGCGGCCAGTCAGTCGGGGGACTGCATCTCATTGATACCGATCGGGTCAATGGCACCGAACAACCAGGCCATGCTATCGGCTGGCTGATCGACAACGGCCAGTCGGTCGGGAGACTGCATCTCATTGATACCGATCGGGTCAATGGCACCGAACAACCAGGCCATGCTATCGGCTGGCTGATCGACAGCGGCCAGTCAGTCGGGGGTCAGCGTGGCTGATACCGATCAGGAACGCACAGAACAACCCACGGGCAAACGACTGCAACAGGCCCGGGAAAAAGGGCAGATTGCACGCTCCAAGGAGCTGGGAACCGCCAGCGTCCTGCTGGCGACCGTGTTCGGCTTGCTGATGATCAAGGAGAGCCTGGCGGGTGCCATGGTCAAGGTGCTCACCATGGGCTTTACCCTGGACCGGGATCAGGCCTTCGATCCCAACGCCATGGGGGTCATGCTGCCCACCCTGCTGTGGGAGCTGCTGCAACCCCTCGGCCTGCTGTTCCTGCTGGTGACCATAGCCGCCTTCGTGGGCAACACCCTGCTGGGGGGGATGAACTTCTCCTCCGAGGCCATGCTGCCCAAGTGGAGCAAGTTGAGCCCCTTGAGTGGTTTGAAGAGGATGTTTGGGGTGCAGTCCTTGGTGGAGCTCGTCAAGTCCATCGCCAAGGTGGTGTTCATCAGCCTGTTCGCCTGGTGGATGCTGTCGAGCCAGTTCAATCACCTGCTCAATCTCTCCCTCGAGGGTTTCCCCGGCGGCATCATAGACGCCCTGGATCTGCTGCTGTGGATGCTGATCATCCTCTGCTGCGCCCTGATCCCCATCGTCGCCATAGACGTGCCCTTCCAGACCTGGAACCACAATCGCCAGCTCAAGATGACCAAGCAGGAGATCAAGGACGAGTTCAAGGACAGCGAGGGCAAGCCCGAGGTCAAGGGGCGGATACGCCAGTTGCAGATGCAGATGGCGATGCGCCGCATGATGGGGGATGTGCCCAAGGCGGACGTCATCATCACCAACCCGACCCACTACTCGGTTGCCCTGAAGTACGACGCGGGCAAGCCGGGGGCCGCGCCCAAGGTGCTGGCCAAGGGGGTGGACGAGGTAGCGATGAAGATAAGGGAGATAGCGCGGGAATACGACATCCCCGTGATGTCCTCGCCGCCCCTGACCCGGGCCATCTACCATGCCACCGAGATTGGCCAGGAGATCCCCGAGGGGCTGTTTGCCGCCGTGGCCCAGGTGCTGGCCTACGTCTATCAGCTCAAGAAGTTCCGCCGTGGTCGTGGCCGCCGTCCGACCCCGGTCGCCAGGGATCTCCCCATTCCGCCGGAATATCGCAAGTAATCTCTATTTTGGGAGGCGCTGGTTGTCTCCATCCCCAGGGATCAGTCCACTGTGCCACCGGAATATTGCATCTAGCCTCGCTCCCGCCCCGTTTGCCATGGATCGGCTCGCTATTCCCCACACTGATCACCATGGCGCTGCCCATTCCAGCGGGATTTGCGGGCAACACCTCGCTGCCCATCAAGCTACCCGAACGTGTCCTCCGACGGACTTCTGACAGCATCAAAATAAAATTCATATAAATCAACTTGTTGGGTAATTGGCTTGATATTTGCTTTAATTCGCCATCGGCAGTGGTAAATCGAGAAGAGCGATGGGATTAAAGGCTGGAGTGAGCCGTTTCAAAGAGTACAGATGGTTGCTCAGCAAGGGGATAGGGACCCCGTTGCTGGTGCTCGCCTCCCTCGGCATGGTGGTGCTCCCCATACCGCCCCTGATGCTGGATATCCTCTTCTCCTTCAACATCGCCCTCTCCATAGTGGTGCTGCTGGTGGCCGTCTATACCCGTCGGCCGCTGGAGTTTGCCGCCTTCCCCACAGTCCTGCTGATAGCGACCCTGCTGCGGCTCGCGCTCAACGTCGCCTCCACCCGGGTGGTGCTGCTGGAAGGCCACAACGGCAGTGCGGCGGCGGGCCATGTGATCGAGGCCTTCGGCAACGTGGTGATCGGCGGCAACTATGCGGTGGGCATCATCGTCTTCATGATCCTGGTGATCATCAACTTCGTGGTGGTCACCAAGGGTGCGGGCCGGATCTCCGAGGTGAGCGCCCGCTTTACCCTGGATGCCATGCCCGGCAAGCAGATGGCCATCGATGCGGACCTGAACGCCGGTCTCATCAACCAGGAAGAGGCGAAGAAGCGCCGTCAGGACGTGACCCAGGAAGCGGACTTCTACGGCTCCATGGACGGTGCCTCCAAATTCGTGAAGGGGGATGCCGTCGCCGGCATCATGATCCTCTTCATCAACATCATCGGTGGCTTCATCATCGGCATGATGCAGCACCAGCTCAGCTTCGGTGAAGCAGCCGAGATCTACACCCTGCTCGCCATAGGTGACGGCCTGGTGGCGCAGATCCCGTCCCTGCTGCTCTCCATCGCCGCCGCCATCATAGTCACCCGCCAGAATACCGATCAGGACATGGGCACGGCCGTGCTCGGCCAACTGTTCGAGAACCCCAAGGCGCTGGTGATCTCCGCCGGCATATTGCTGATGATGGGCAGCGTGCCCGGCATGCCGCACCTGGCCTTCCTGAGTCTGGGGGCCGTGGCGGCAGCGGGCGCCTGGTGGCTGCTGCGCCGGGAGAAACTGAACAAGGCGAGGGCGGCGAGCGGTGAACTCTTGCCGGCCCAGGGGGATGCCCCGGTGGAGCAGAAGGACCTGAGCTGGGACGACGTCATGCCGGTGGACATCATAGGCCTGGAGGTGGGCTATCAGCTCATCCCGCTGGTGGACAAGAACCAGGGGGGCGAGCTGCTCAACCGGATCAAGGGGGTGCGCAAGAAGCTCTCCCAGGAGTTCGGCTTCCTGGTGCCTGCGGTGCATATCCGCGACAACCTGGATCTCGCCCCGAACCAGTACCGCATCACCCTGATGGGGGTGAGCACCGGCGAGGCCACCGTCTATCACGACAAGGAGATGGCCATCAACCCGGGTCAGGTGTTCGGCCAGATCCAGGGCATAGCGACCCAGGATCCCGCGTTTGGACTAGAAGCTGTCTGGGTCGCCAAGGATCAGGTCTCCCAGGCCCAGACCCTTGGCTACACAGTGGTGGATGCGGCCACCGTGGTGGCAACTCACCTCAGTCAGATCCTCTCCAACCATGCCGCCCTGCTACTGGGTCACGACGAGGTGCAGCAACTGCTGGACATGATAGGGAAGCATCAGAGCAAGCTGGTGGAAGGGCTGGTTCCCGAGGTGATCAGCATGGGCAACCTGGTCAAGGTATTGCAAAATCTCCTCAATGAAGGCGTGCCAATTCGCGATATGCGCACTATCCTGCAGACCCTCGTGGAATATGCGCCACGCAGCCCGGACCCGGAAGTGCTGACCGCCGCCTGTCGTATCGCCCTGCGCAGGCTGATCGTGCAGGAGATTGCCGGCCCCGAGCCCGAGCTGCCGGTGATCACCCTTTCACCAGAACTGGAACGCATATTGCATCAATCCCTGCAAGCAGGTGGGGGAGATGGCGCCGGTATAGAGCCGGGACTGGCGGAGCGGATGCAGCGCTCCCTGGTGGAAGCCACTCAACGACAAGAACTGGAAGGCCAGCCGGCCGTGCTTCTGACATCGGGGATATTGCGCAATACCCTGGCGAAATTTGTCAAGAATGCCATTCCTGGATTACGCGTCCTGTCTTATCAGGAAGTGCCTGATGACAAGCAGATCCGCATCGTCAGTGCGGTGGGACAGGGCTAGTTAGCGGAGATGACGGGTGAAGATTAAGCGGTTTTTTGCCAAAGACATGCGCACGGCGCTGGCCGAGGTCAAGGAGACTCTCGGGCCGGATGCCGTCATCATGTCCAACAAAAAGGTCACCGGTGGGGTGGAGATAGTCGCGGCCGTCGATTATCAGTCCCAGGTGCCTGGACCTAAAGATGCGCCGGTTCGCCGTCAGTTGAACGATGAGAGCGTCAATATCTCGTCTGCGGGCAAGCAGATGACGCGCTCGGCTCCCCCCAAGGAGCAGAACGAATACTATGCCGATACCCTGGCGGCCCTGCTGGCGCGCCAGCAGAAGCTCAACCCTGCCAATCCGGCGGGCAACGGCACCCCAGCTCCGGCACCATGGTCCGGGAATGGGGCCGCTGGCGGCAATCAGTCCGCGGGACTGGCGTCCGCCAACGGCGCACCCAGGACGCTGGCCGAACAGGGCCAGTGGGGTGCGGCCCCCGAGCCTGCCAAGCCGAAGGCGCGTCCTGCCCCCGGCCCCCGTGCTGCCCAGTCCGCCCCGCGGGATCAGGAGATGGAGGGGATGCGCAAGGAGATGGCCAGCATCCGCAAGCTGCTGGAGCACCAGATCTCCGGTCTGATGTGGCAGGAGGTGGAGCGCCGCGAGCCGATGCGGGCGCTGCTCATCAAGGAACTCAAGAAGATGGGGTTCGATGATGCCTTCGCCGATCAGCTGGCCGGGCTTATCCCGGAAGACATGCCCATCCATCAGGCCATGGCCCAGCTGGCCGAGGTGCTGACGGCCCAGCTCAAGATCAGCGAAGACGACATCTTGCGCCAGGGCGGTGCCGTGGCGCTGCTCGGCCCTACCGGGGTGGGCAAGACCACCACCATCGCCAAGCTGGCGGCTCGCTTTGCCATGAAGTATGGCGCCGAGCAGGTGGCCCTCATCACCACGGACAACTACAGGATCGGGGCCCACGAACAGTTGCAGACCTATGGTCGCATCATGGGTTGCCCGGTGCGTCAGGTACGTGATGCCGAGGAGCTGGCCAATGCGCTCTATCAGTTCCGTCACCGTCGGCTGGTGCTCATCGACACCGCCGGGGTAGGGCAGCGGGATATCCGCCTGACCGAGCAGCTCGACACCCTGGTCAAGAATGCCAAGGTGCGCATTCGCAGCTACCTGGTCATGTCAGCCACCTCCCAGCGCCGGGTGATGCAGGAGGCGGTGGATCACTTCCGGCGCATTCCGCTCTCCGGCTGCATCCTGACCAAGCTCGACGAGAGCCTGAATCTGGGTGAGGTGATCAACGTATGCATTCAGAACGCCCTGCCCATCAGCTACATCACAGATGGACAGCGGGTGCCGGAAGATATTCAAGTTGCCAATGCGGCGCTGCTGGTCGGCGCGGCCATGGGCTCGCTGGAGCGGGAAACAGAAGACCCTTACTTCTGGGGTTCAGGCTTTGGCGAGGCCGAAGATTCGGAGTTTTATGAGTAACATGTATATGGATCAGGCGAGTGGTCTGCGCAAAATGCGTCAAAACAATCGAGTAAAAGTGATCGCCGTGTCCGGAGGCAAGGGGGGCGTCGGCAAGACCAACGTGACCCTGAACGTGGCGGGAGCCATGGCCGCCCAGGGCAAGCGGGTGTTGGTGCTGGATGCCGACCTGGGTCTGGCCAACGTCGACGTCATGCTGGGGCTGCGGGTGCACCGCAACCTCTCCCATGTGCTGGCGGGGGAGTGCACCATAGACGACATCATCGTCGAGGGGCCCTACGGCATGATGATAGTGCCGGCCACCTCGGGCACCCAGTCCATGGTCGAGCTGTCGCCGGTGCAACATGCCGAGCTCATCCGCGCCTTCAGCGAGATGAAGACCCAGGTGGACGTGCTGCTGGTGGACACGGCGGCAGGGATCTCCGACATGGTGCTGAGCTTCACCCGCGCGGCTCAGGACATCATGGTGGTGGTGTGCGACGAGCCCACCTCCATCACCGATGCCTATGCGCTCATCAAGATCCTCTCCAAGGATCACGGGGTGTTCCGCTTCAAGGTGGTGGCCAACATGGTTCGCTCCCTGCGCGAGGGGCAGGAGCTCTTCGCCAAGCTGACCCGGGTGACCGACCGCTTCCTGGACACCTCTCTGGAGCTGGTGGCCTGCGTGCCTTACGACACCAACCTGCGGGCCGCGGTGCGTAAGCAGAAGCTGATCGTCGAGGCGTTTCCCAAGTCCCCCGCCTCCCTGGCATTCCGTGCCCTGGCGAACAAGGCGGCGAGCTGGCCCATCCCGAACCAGCCGGGGGGACACCTCGAATTTTTCCTGGAAAACTTATTGCAAAAGCCGGTCATAGCACAGGAAGACTCCCGTGAATAAAGCCCAAGCATACTTGCGTCATCAGGATTCCTACGTGCTGGTCGAGCGTCATGCTCCGCTGGTCAAGCGGATTGCCCAGCATTTATTGGCTCGCCTGCCAAGCAGTGTCTTGCTGGATGACCTGATCCAGGCAGGTATGATTGGGCTGCTCGAAGCCTCCCGCAACTTTGACGGCAGCAAGGGCGCCAGCTTTGAAACCTATGCCGGCATCCGCATCCGCGGCGCCATGCTCGACGAGATCCGCCGCGGGGACTGGGTGCCCCGCTCGGTGCACCGCAACAGCCGTGCCATCGCAGAGGCGATCGAGAACGTGGAGCAGGCCCATGGCCGGGATGCCAGAGACACCGAGGTGGCCGCCAGCATGGGGGTCTCCCTTGGCGAATACCATGCCATGCTGCAGGATGTCTCCTGCGGCAAGATCATCGGCATCGAGGATCTCGGGGTCAGCGAGGATGTGATAGGGCATCCCGATGACGCCAGCGGTCACGGCGGCTTCGACGATCTGGCGGCCGAGCGCTTTCAGGGCGCCCTGGCCGAACACATCGCCCGCCTGCCCGAACGGGAAGCCCTGGTGCTGTCGCTGTATTACGACGAAGAGCTGAACTTGCGTGAAATCGGGGAAGTCCTGAGCGTGAGCGAGTCTCGGGTGAGCCAGATCCACAGCCAGGCCATGCACAGGCTGCGGGCCCGTTTGAGAGATTGGAATTTATAAGTGGTTGTACTGGCTACACTGGAACGCAACTCTAAGGCATAATCCGCACCATAAAACCTGCGATCTGCATCATGTAAGTGAGCCGTTTTGGCGGCTATTTAGGAGGGAATTTTGGACAAGAACATGAAAATCCTCATCGTCGACGATTTTTCAACGATGCGCCGGATTATCAAGAACTTGCTGCGTGACCTGGGATATAACAATACCCATGAAGCAGACGATGGCAACACGGCCCTGCCGATGTTGAAAAACGGCGATTATCAGTTCGTGGTCACCGACTGGAACATGCCCGGCATGCAGGGCATAGACCTGCTCAAGGCGATCCGTCTCGATGACAAGCTCAAGCACCTGCCGGTACTGATGGTGACTGCGGAAGCCAAGCGCGAGCAGATCATCGAAGCCGCCCAGGCCGGGGTCAATGGCTATATCGTCAAGCCGTTCACTGCCGCCACCCTCAAAGAGAAGCTCGACAAAATCTTTGAACGAATCGGCTAAGGAGCGGCAGGGATGAAGGCCAAAACGAGTGCCATGATCTCGCTTGAACAGGCAAGGATGCTGGTTGCCCACCTGGAGCGAGAAGAGTTTGAACAGGCCGATACCATCCTCGCCGATGTGTGCGCCCCCAATGCGGCGGCCCTGTTTGACAAGGTGGGGCAGCTGACCCGCCAGTTGCACAACTCACTGCAAGATTTTCGCCTGGATCCCAGGATCCCCGACCTGGCCACCCATGAGATCCCGGATGCCCGGGAGCGGCTCAGCTATGTCATCGACATGACGGACAAGGCGGCCAATCGCACCATGGATGCGGTCGAGGCCAGCCTTCCCATCGCCGATCGGCTCAATGACAACATTCAGCTGGTGATGCCCAATTGGAATGCCCTGATGAGCCGGGATCTTGAACTGGGCCAGTTCAAGGCACTCTGCCATCAACTGAATGATTTTATTAAGGCTTCGGAGACGGATGCCGATAAGTTACGACAACTGCTGACTGAAATCCTGATGGCTCAGGATTTCCAGGACTTGACCGGTCAGATGATCCGCAAGGTGATCAAGCTGGTGCAGGAAGTTGAAACAAAGTTGATAGAGATGCTGACCATGTTTGGTGAGGCCGTCATCGAGAATTCGGCGCGCAGCCTGCCGGCGAGCGGCATCGAGGCAGAGGGCCCCATCATGAACCCGCAGACAAGGTCCGATGTGGTCAATGGTCAAGATGATGTGGACGATCTGCTGTCTAGCCTGGGATTCTAATGGAGTGACGCATGGCCTTCGAAGTTGATGAAGACATACTGCAAGACTTTTTGGTCGAAGCATCAGAAATATTGGAACAGTTGTCTGAACAACTGGTCGACTTGGAAAAGCGGCCCGATGACAAGAATCTGTTGAATGCCATCTTCCGCGGCTTCCATACCGTCAAGGGGGGAGCGGGTTTCCTCTCCCTGACCGAGCTGGTGGACGTCTGCCACGGTGCCGAGAACCTGTTCGATATGCTGCGCAACGGCAAGCGAACCCTCAGTGCCGAGCTGATGGATGTCATCTTGCAGGCTCTTGATGCCATCAACGTCATGTTTGCCCAGGTGCAGAACCGGGAGCCGACCAGCCCGGCCTCTGCGGATCTGCTGCACGATCTGCACGAGCTGTGCAAACCCGAAGGGCAGGAGCAGCTGCGTACCGCCAGTGTTGCCGCCCCGCAGCAGCCAGAACCCGAGCCCGAACCTGAACCCGTCATCGTCGCCGAGAGCGCCCCTGTGGCCGTCAACGGTGGCGGCTCCATCGACGAGATCTCCGCCGACGAATTCGAGCGTCTGCTGGATGAACTGCACGGTGCCGGCAAGGCGCCGACGGTGTCTGCCGCCCCCGTGTTGAGCGGTTCGGGCGACATCACGGACGACGAGTTCGAGGCCCTGCTCGATCAGCTGCATGGCCAGGGCCAGCACGGCGGCGCCCCGGATCTCTCCCCGCTGCAATCGGTACAAAAAGAGGTGGACGAGCTCATCGACGACGACGAGTTCGAACGCCTGCTGGATGAATTGCATGGCCGTGGCCAGGCGCCCCAGCACAGCATGGCGGCTGCACCGGCTCCCGAGCCCAAGGCTCCCGCCGCGCCCGTGGCCCCCAAGGCGCCGGTCACGGCCAGCGCCACCCCCGCCAAACCCGCTTCTGCACCGGCCAAACCGGCCCCGGCACCCGCCCCTGCCAAGCAGGCGGCCCCCGCCGAGAGCAGTGCGGTGCAAAACGACACTACGGTGCGGGTGGATACCAAGACCCTGGACGTCATCATGAACATGGTGGGCGAGCTGGTGCTGGTGCGAAACCGCCTGGTGAGCCTCGGCATCGCCAGCAACGACGAAGAGATGTCCAAGGCGGTGGCCAACCTGGATGTGGTGACCGCCGATCTGCAGGGCGCGGTCATGAAGACCCGCATGCAACCTATCAAGAAAGTCTTCGGTCGCTTCCCCCGCGTTGTGCGCGATCTCGCCCGCACCCTCAAGAAAGAGATCGAGCTGGTGATGGTGGGTGAAGAGACGGATCTCGACAAGAACCTGGTGGAGGCCCTGGCCGATCCCCTGGTTCACCTGGTGCGCAACTCCTGCGACCACGGGGTCGAGATGCCGGACGTGCGGGAGAAGGCGGGCAAGCCCCGTCAGGGTACCATCACCCTGAGCGCCTCCCAGCAGGGTGACCATATCCTGCTCTGCATCGAGGATGACGGCGCCGGCATGGATCCGGAGAAGCTCAAAGCCATCGCCGTCAGCCGTGGCGTGCTCGATGCCGACAGCGCGGCGCGCATGAGCGACAACGACGCCTACAACCTGATCTTCGCCCCCGGTTTCTCCACCAAGTCCGAAATCTCTGACATCTCGGGCCGTGGCGTCGGCATGGATGTGGTGAAGACCAGCATCGTCAGCCTCAATGGCTCGGTGCACATAGATTCGACCTGGGGCAAGGGCACCCGCCTCGAGATCAAGGTCCCCCTGACCCTGGCCATACTGCCGACCCTGATGGTGGAAGTGGGTGAACAGACCTTCGCCCTGCCGCTTGGCTGCGTGAACGAAATCTTCCACCTGGATCTGAAGAAGGCCAACGTGGTGGATGGCCAGCTCACCATCATAGTCCGTGACAAGGCGATCCCGCTGTTCTACCTGCACAAGTGGCTGGTACGCGGTGCCGGCAGAACGGCCCGTCAGGACACAGGCCACGTGGTCATCGTCCAGATCGGCACCCAGCAGGTGGGCTTCGTGGTGGACAACCTCATCGGTCAGGAAGAGGTGGTGATCAAGCCTCTGGACAATCTGCTGCAAGGGACCCCCGGCATGGCCGGCGCCACCATCACCAGCGATGGCGGCATCGCCCTCATCCTGGACGTGCCCAGCCTGCTCAAGGCTTATGCCCGCCGCCACTGAGCGTCTGGCTCAAGGAGTTAAAAGAATAACAATGGCAGTCAAGGTATTAGTGGTCGACGATTCGAGTTTCTTCCGTCGCCGGGTCAGCGAGATCATCAATCAGGACCCCCTGATGACGGTGATCGACACGGCCCAGAACGGCCGGGAGGCGGTAGACAAGGCGCTGCAGTTGCGGCCTGACGTCATCACCATGGACATCGAAATGCCGGTGCTCGACGGTATCAGCGCCGTGCGCGAGATCATGGCCAAGTGTCCGACCCCCATACTGATGTTCTCCTCGCTGACCCATGAGGGGGCCAAGGCGACCCTGGATGCACTGGATGCCGGAGCCCTGGATTTCCTGCCCAAGAAGTTCGAAGACATAGCCAGGGACAAGGATGAGGCCGTCAAGCTGCTGCAACAGCGCGTCAGGGAGATAGCCCGCAAGCGCTTCCTGATGGCGGCCGCCAGACCCCGGCCGCCGGAGCCTGCGGTGCGCCCCGCCCTCGGTGCTGCCCTAGCGCGTCCTCTTGAGCGCCAGCCCGAGCCGGTTCGCGCCGCGGCGCCCGCCAGCTTCAAGCGCAGCGGCAAGAGCTATCAGCTGGTGGCCATCGGCACCTCCACCGGTGGCCCGGTGGCGCTGCAGAACGTGCTGACCAAGCTGCCGGGAGATTTCCCTCACCCCATATTGCTGATCCAGCATATGCCGGCCACCTTCACCGCGGCCTTCGCCGCCCGTCTCAACGGCCTGTGCCAGATCGGCGTCAAGGAGGCTGAAGACGGTGACGTGCTGAGGCCTGGTCACGCCTATCTGGCCCCAGGTGGCAAGCAGATGCTGCTGGAAGGGCGCGGGCCAGGTGCTCGCCTTCGCATCATAGAGGGCAATGACAAGGTCAACTACAAGCCCTGCGTCGACATCACCTTCGCCTCCGCCGCCAAGATCTACGGCGACAAGGTGCTCGCCATCGTGCTGACCGGCATGGGCGCCGATGGCCGGGACGGGGCGCGTTTGCTCAAGGAGCAGGGCGCCACCATCTGGGCGCAGGATGAAGCCTCCTGCGTGGTCTACGGCATGCCCCAGGCGGTTGCCAAGGCGGGCATAGCCAGCGAATCCCTGCCGCTGGACAGGGTAGCCCAGCGCATCCTGGTCGAGTTGGGCCGCTGACCATGGGCATGTTCGGCCTGGTGCTGGCGCTGGTCGCCGTGGCCGTCGCCCAATGGTGGCACGGCGGCAGCCTGCTGACCCTGCTGGATGGCCCTGCCTTCGTCATCGTGGTCGGGGGCACCTGGGGTGCCGTCATCCTGCAGACGCCCCGCAAGTACATGCTGTCCGCCCTCGCCCAAGCGCGCTGGATGCTGTTCCCGCCGCAACTGGATCTGGTGCAGCAGGCCGAGCGCCTGCAGGCCTGGGCCCAGTTTGCGCGCCAGCAGGGGTTGCTGGCGCTGGAGAACCAGGCCGAACAGGAGAGCGATCCCTTCACCCGCCAGGGGCTCACCATGATAGTGGACGGCGTCTCCATCGAGGATATCCGTCGCCTGCTGGAGGCGGACATCGACATCGAGCAGGAGCGCAACGAGCACGCTGCCAGGGTGTTCGAGGCCATGGGGGGCTACAGCCCGACCATAGGCATCATAGGGGCCGTAATAGGCCTCATCCAGGCCATGTTTCATCTGGAGGAGCCCGGCACCCTGGGCGCCGGCATCGCCATCGCCTTCGTCGCGACCATCTACGGGGTGGGCTTTGCCAACCTCCTCTATCTGCCGATAGCGAATCGCCTGCGGGCATTCCACTACCACTACGGTCTCTATCAGGAGATGACGCTGGAAGGGTTGCTGGCCATCGCCCACGGGGAGAACGGCCAGCAGGTTGAACGGCGGCTACGGGCTTATCTGAAAGGGGAATAGCCATGCGCAAGCGCTATCGTTTGCACCTGCAGGGGCGAGAACATCTCGATCGCTGGCTGGTCTCTTATGCCGATTACATGACGCTCATCTTCGCCCTCTTCGTGGTGCTCTACTCGGTGGCCATCGTCAACAAGGAGCAGTACCGCGCCGTCATCGAGGGCATGACCCAGGCCTTCAACCAGGTGCCGCGCAGCGATGGCCTGCTGGAAGGGCAGGGCAACTCCCTGCTCAACAACCCGGTGTCGGCCGCGCCTTCCCTGCTGGAGAGCCAGGCCTCACCGTCGCCTTCGCGCGCCCCCATCACGGGCACCCCGATCCAGCAAGATGGCACGGCCCTTGCGACCATAGACCTGCAACTGCAGGAGGCCATGGGCGCCCTGGTGGATGCCGGCGTGGTCAAGCTGGCGAAGGATGACAACTGGCTGACGGTGGAGCTGAGTTCCGGCCTGCTGTTTCGCAGCGGCAGCGCCTTTCTGGGGAGCAATGCGGCCCCTGTGCTCGATACGCTTTCAGGTATTCTGAAACCGGTCGATAACTATGTCAGGGTGCGGGGTTACACGGATAACCAACCGATCAACAACGAGATGTTTCGCTCCAACTGGACCCTGTCTGCCGCCCGCGCCGAGGCTGTGCTCGGTGCCCTGGTGGCCAAGGGAATAGCCCCCGAGCGGCTCGCCTACGAGGCCTATGGGGAGTTCTCCCCCTTCGCCGACAACGGCAGCGAGCAGGGGCGGTTACAGAATCGCAAGGTCGTGGTCGCCATATCCAGATTCGCCTGGGTGCCGCGACTCCCCGTCAACTCCCTGACGGTGACGCCGGCTCCGGCTGCGCCACAGAGCGTCGACAGCGAGAACGTCAGAGTGGTGACGCTGCCCGGTGGTGGCATACGCATAACAACAAGGCAGGATTGATACAGTGATTGTTTGGACGGTTGCCAATCAGAAGGGTGGAGTCGGTAAAACCACCACGGTCGTCTCCCTGGCGGGCATTCTGGCCCAGCGTGGCCAGCGGGTACTGCTGATCGACACCGATCCCCACGCCTCCCTGACCTCTTATTTCGATTTTGACTCGGACCGGCTGGAAGGCACCCTCTACGAGCTGTTCCAGGCGGCCAAGCCCAGTGCCGAGCTGGTCAACCGGATGACCCTGAAGACCAAGTTCGAGAACATCCACCTGCTGCCCGCCTCCATCACGCTGGCGACCCTGGACAGGGTCATGGGCAACCGGGAAGGCATGGGGCTGGTGCTCAAGCGTGCCCTGTTGCGGGTGCAGGATCAGTATGACTATGTGCTCATCGACTGCCCGCCCGTGCTGGGGGTGATGATGGTCAATGCGCTGGCGGCCTGCGATCGCATCCTGGTGCCGGTGCAGACCGAATTTTTGGCCTTGAAGGGGCTGGAGCGGATGATGAAGACCTTCGAGATCATGCAGCGATCCAAGCGGGACAAGTTCCGCTATACCGTGATCCCGACCATGTTCGACAAGCGTACCCGGGCCTCCCTGATGACGCTGCAGTCCATCAAGGAGCAGTATGGGGAGGCGGTGTGGAATGCGGTCATTCCCATCGACACCAAATTCCGGGATGCCAGCCTGCTGCACGTTCCGCCCTCCATCTATGCACCGGGCAGCCGTGGCACCTATGCCTACGAGACCCTGCTCAACAATCTCGATGCGCTTGAGCGTCAACGGACCCAGGAGGTGAAGCCATGAGAGAGACCACCCAGGTTCGGGCCATGGATGACTATTTCCACTCCCTGCTGCTCGATGATCTCCTGCTGCGGGACGATCCGGACGACGAGGCGCCGGCCCCTGTGCTGCAGTTGCAGCCTCAGCCCGCCCCCTTGCCCGAGGTGGCTGCGGCCCCCTATCTCGAAGCCGACAGCCGGCTGGCGCAACTGAGCGAGCTGCTCGCCCAGGTGAGCCAGGTGCAGGATGAGATGGATGTCCTGAGCCATGAAGAGCTGCATGTCGAGCCCTTCCAGCTCGAGGTCGAGGCAGAGCCCGAGCCAGTCGAGGTGGCCCTGGTGACGCCCGAGGTGATCCCGGTGATCCCGGTGATCGCCGAGCCCGTCGCCCTGGCACTGGCCGAACCCGTGCTGGCGGCGGAACCTGAGCCTGCTCCTGCGCCCTGGGAAAACCTGGATACCGGCAACGAGTTTCAGGCGCTCTTCTTCGACGTGGCCGGGGTGACCTTCGCCGTGCCCCTGACCGAGCTCGGCGGCATTCACCAGCTGGGGGAGGTGACTTCCCTGTTCGGCCAGCCGGGCTGGTACAAGGGGATCATGACCTCCCGGGAGCAGAAGATGAACGTGGTCGACACGGCCCAGTGGGTCATGCCGGGCCAGCATCTGGAGATAGACGAGTACAAATATCTGATTATGCTGGGGGAATCACCCTGGGGACTGGCCTGTCATCAGTTGAAGGGCACTGAACTGCTGCATCGGGATCAGGTGAAGTGGCGCCATCAGGAGGGGAAACGCCCCTGGCTGGCGGGCATGGTCAAGGAGAAGATGTGTGCCCTGCTGCACGTCAGGGAGCTCTTGGTGCTCCTTGGCCGAGGCGTGAACATCGAAGGCCGCTGACAACATCGGCACTGCCATGGTTTTATTGCTAATTTTACCCGTTGACGGGTTCATACAAGGATCAAGAAGATGACAGAGAAGCGCAATATTGCACAAAATCTGGCCGAGGACGAAGTGCTGCAGTGGGTGACCTTCCAGTTGGAAAACGAGACCTATGGCATCAACGTGATGCAGGTCCAGGAAGTGTTGCGCTACACCGAGATAGCCCCGGTCCCGGGTGCGCCCGACTATGTGCTGGGCATCATCAACCTGCGTGGCAACGTGGTGACCGTCATCGACACCCGCTCCCGCTTCGGCCTGCCGGCCGGTGATGTGAGCGAGAATTCGCGCATCGTCATCATAGAGGCGGAGAAGCAGGTGATCGGCATCATGGTGGACAGCGTGGCCGAGGTGGTCTATCTGCGCTCCTCCGAGATCGACGCCGCCCCGGCGGTGGGCACCGAGGAGAGCGCCAAGTTCATCCAGGGTGTCAGCAACCGCGACGGTCAGCTGCTGATCCTGGTGGATCTCAACAAGCTGCTCTCCGACGAAGAGTGGGACGATATCGGCTCCCTGTAACGGCGCGTCAAAAAGTGATACAACAGCGGTCCCGGATCTGCCCGTGGCACCTTGATGCCGAGCGGGACCCTGTGATGAGGAAGGTGACAGTTTGATGATTGAATTCGCAGCCTTGGGGTTGTCCTTGTTGGCGCTGGTGCTGGCCCTCTACGGTCTATTGGGTCACCGCCGCCGTC
Organism: Aeromonas sp. EU05-FHT14A05; assembly: GCF_058791175.1. Taxonomy (NCBI): domain Bacteria; kingdom Pseudomonadati; phylum Pseudomonadota; class Gammaproteobacteria; order Aeromonadales; family Aeromonadaceae; genus Aeromonas; species Aeromonas sp. EU05-FHT14A05. Next base: position 30,782 of record NZ_JBYTDH010000012.1, read on the forward strand.
AGCGAGAGTCCGAGGCCAGGATGGAGACGCTGCAGGGGCAGCTCGAGAGTCTGCGCAAGCAGATGATGGAGCTGCATACCGGTGCCATCGGCATGGGTCAGCGCCTGCAATCCGCCGAAGGGGCCATGCAGAAGATCCAGGATAGCCAGCAGGAGTTGACCCTGCAGGATCCGGAGCGCCGCCTCTACAGCCGCGCCGCCAAGATGGTGGAGCTCGGCGCCGATCTCGACGAGGTGATGAGCGAATGCGAGTTGCCCCAGGCCGAAGCCGAGTTGCTGATCTCCCTGCGCAAGGGTCGCACCTGACCCCTGCTTCGGATCGAGAGGGGAGGCATGTGCCGCCCCTCTTTTCCCTGCCACCTCTTCCGCTGTTTGTGCGCGATCTCCCCCACTTTTCCCCTGCCACCCCTTCCTCTTCCCGTGCCTGGTCACTCCAGTTTCCCCTGCCACATCTTCCGCTGTTTGTGCGCGATCTCCCCCACTTTTCCCCTGCCACCCCTTCCTCTGCCCGTGCCTGGTCACTCCAGTTTCCCCTGTCACATCTTCTTCTGCCGGTGCGCGATCTCCCCCACAAATCCTGTTGATTATTGGCATCTTTGAAAAGACGCCTCCGGATCCTGTGTTAAGATGCAGGCCGCCTCATTTTCAACGATTACACCCTCATGCTGCTTCAAGCCAACAATCTGAGCTGCGTGCGTGAAGATCGCACCCTGTTTGAACATCTCTCCTTCGCGGTGCGCTCGGGCGATCTGATGCAGATTGAAGGCCCCAACGGGGTGGGCAAGACCAGCCTGCTGCGGCTGCTGACCGGCCTCTCCCAACCCTTCGCGGGGGAGGTGTGCTGGAACGGGGAGAACATCCGCCACTGCCGGGATGAGTTCCATGCCAGCCTGCTCTACTTGGGCCATCAGCCCGGCGTCAAGGCGACCCTGACCCCCCTGGAGAACCTCTCCTTCTATCAGAAGCTGCACGGCACGGCCGAGGCTTCCGTGGATCTCTGGCAGGTGCTGGCCCAGGTCGGCCTCGCCGGCTTCGAGGATTATCCCGCGGGCCAGCTCTCCGCCGGGCAGCAGCGGCGGGTGGCGCTGGCGAGGCTCTGGCTGAGCGAGCGCCCGGCGCTCTGGATCCTCGACGAGCCCTTCACCGCCATCGACAAGCAGGGGGTCAGGGTGCTGGAGCAACTGTTCCTCGCCCACGCGGATCGGGGGGGCATGGTGGTGCTCACCACCCATCAGGATCTGACCCTGATGCAGGGGCGGCTCAAGACACTGTCGCTGACCTCGTTGTTGCAGGAGTAGCCATGCTGCGCGCCGTCATACACCTTATTCACCGCGAGTTGCTGATGGCCCTGCGCCAGCGCGCCGACATCTTCAACCCGCTCTGGTTCTTCCTCATCGTCATCACCCTCTTTCCGCTGGGCATCGGGCCCGAGCCCCAGCTGCTGGCCCGCATCGCCCCCGGCATCATCTGGGTGGCGGCTCTGCTGGCGGCCATGCTCTCCCTGGAGCGGCTGTTTCGCGACGACTTCAGCGACGGTGCCCTGGAGCAGATGATGCTGATGCCTCATCCCCTCGGGCTGCTGGCGCTGGCGAAAGTGATCGCTCACTGGTTGCTGACCGGCCTGCCGCTGCTGCTGGTCTCCCCGCTGCTCGCCATCCTGCTCTCCCTGGACATGAAGAGCTATCTGGCCGTGGTGGCCACCTTGGCCCTCGGCACCCCTGTGCTGAGCCTGCTCGGTGCCGTCGGGGTGGCGCTGACGGCGGGACTGCGCAAGGGGGGCGTGCTGCTCAGCCTGCTGCTGCTGCCGCTCTATATCCCGGTGCTGATCTTCGCCACCTCCGCCATCGATGCGGCGAGCATGGGGTTGCCCTACGGGGGGCAGCTGGCGATCCTGGGGGCCATGCTGGTGGGGGCCCTGACCCTGACGCCCCTGGCCATCTCGGCGGCACTGCGGGTCAGCGTCAACTGATTAATTATCAAAAAAGCCTCTTTTGAGGCTGTTTTTTGAAAAATATAATTGAGATAGATCAAGGGGATGGCTGCTTATTGCTTTGGGGGGATATGATGTTTCCCGGCGGTGGGTATGGTAGGCCTCGCCACTTAAAAATTAATAACTGAAAGGTTCTGTGAGCTATGTGGAAATGGTTGCACCCTTATGCCAAACCCGAGCGCGCCTATGGGCTGGCCGGCACCCTGCTGCCCTGGTTTGTCGTGACAAGCCTGCTCGCCTTCATCATAGGCACCGTCTGGGGGCTGGCCTTTGCCCCCGCCGATTATCAGCAGGGTGACTCTTTCAGGATCATCTACATCCATGTGCCTGCCGCCATCCTCTCCATGGGGGCCTACTCCACCATGGCGGTGGCGGCCTTCATCGGCCTGGTGTGGCAACTGCGGATGGCGGACATGACGGTAGCGGCCATCGCCCCGGTGGGCGCCGTCTTCACCTTCATCGCCCTCTTCACCGGCGCCGCCTGGGGCAAGCCCATGTGGGGCACCTGGTGGGTGTGGGACGCGCGCCTCACCTCCGAGCTTATCCTGCTGTTTCTCTACCTCGGCGTCATCGCCCTCTACAACGCCTTCAGCGACAAGGTGGTGGCGGGGCGCGCCGCCGGCATACTGGCGCTGGTGGGGGTGATCAACCTGCCCATCATTCACTACTCGGTGGAGTGGTGGAACACCCTGCATCAGGGCGCCTCCATCACCAAGTTTGACAAGCCCTCCATCTCCCCCGAGATGCTGTGGCCGCTGCTCATCATGATACTGGCGTTTGCCACCTTCCTCGGGGCCCTGACCCTGATGCGGTTCAGAAACGAGCTGCTGATGCGGGAGTGGCACCGCCCCTGGGTTGCCGACATCGCCAGACAGGAGAAGTAAGCATGCACTTTGCCTCATTCAGCGACTTCATGGCCATGGGCGGTTACGCCTTCTACGTCTGGCTCTCCTTCGGCCTGACCGCGATCTGCCTGGTCGGTATCGTCATTTCCACCCGGTTGAAAACCCGCAGCCTGCTCGGCGAATTGCGCAACAAGCAGGCCCGCGAGGCCCGTCGCAAGGCGGCCCAGCAGATGGAGAACACCCTATGAACCCGAGACGCAAGAAACGCCTCACCATCATTCTGGCCATCAGCCTGGGCCTCGCCAGCGTGACTGGTCTGGTGCTCTATGCCCTCAGCCAGAACATCGATCTCTTCTATACCCCAAGCGAATTGGTGGAGGGCAAGGGGCCGGACAAGATCAAGCCGGAAGAGGGTCAGCGCCTGCGCATCGGCGGCCTGGTGGTGCCGGGCTCGGTGCAGCGGGATCCCCAGAGCCTCAAGGTGGCCTTCAAGCTGGTGGACAACGGCGGCCATCTGGTGACGGTGGAGTTTGACGGCATACTGCCGGATCTCTTCCGGGAAGGGCAGGGCATAGTCGCCCAGGGCACCCTCAAGGATGCCAGCACGGTGGCTGCCTTCGAGGTGCTGGCCAAGCACGACGAGAACTACATGCCGCCGGAAGTGGCGGACGCCACCAATGGCATGCACTTCAAGCCCGAATATACCGAGGCGCAATTGCAGGGGGCCAAGCAATGACGCTGGCAGCCTTGACCTTGTGTTCACCTCGTTTCGCCGCCGGATCGGTATGTCTCACAGCGCCATCGAAAGGAAATAGTCAATGATCCCCGAAGTAGGGCAGTTCTCACCGTCTCATGCCTGTGCACCGGTTCTGGTCGCGGCGCAATTGAAAGGAAGTCAGCCATGATCCCTGAACTGGGGCAATTCGCACTGATCCTGGCCTTTGCCACCGCCCTGCTGCTGGGCAGCTACCCGCTGATCGGCGCCCGACTGGGGCGCCTCGGCATGATGTCGGCGGCCCGTCCGCTCGCCTACAGCCAGTTCCTGCTGCTGTTGCTCTCCTTCCTCTGCCTCACCTGGGCCTTCGTCGACAACGACTTCACCGTGCAGTATGTGGCCACCAACTCCAACAGCCTGTTGCCGTTGCAGTACCGCATCTCGGCGGTGTGGGGGGCTCACGAGGGTTCCCTGCTGCTCTGGGTGCTGACCCTGGGGGGCTGGACCGCGGCCGTGGCCCTGTTCAGCCGCAGCCTGCCGCTGGATGCGGTGGCGCGGGTGCTGGGGGTGCTCGGCCTCATCTCGGTGGGCTTCACCGCCTTCGTGCTGTTCACCTCTGACCCCTTCACCCGCACCCTGCCGTACTTCCCGGTGGATGGGCGCGACCTCAACCCCTTGCTGCAGGATCCGGGTCTCATCTTCCACCCGCCGATGCTCTACATGGGCTATGTGGGCTTCTCGGTGGCCTTCGCCTTTGCCATCGCCTCCCTGATGACGGGGCGCCTCGACGCCACCTGGGCGCGCTGGTCCCGTCCCTGGACCATGGCGGCCTGGGTCTTCCTGACCCTTGGCATAGTGCTCGGCTCCTGGTGGGCCTATTACGAGCTCGGCTGGGGCGGCTGGTGGTTCTGGGATCCGGTGGAAAACGCCTCCTTCATGCCCTGGCTGGCGGGCACGGCCCTGCTCCATTCCCTGGCGGTGAGCGAGAAGCGCGCCACCTTCAAGGCCTGGACTGTGCTGCTGGCGCTCTCGGCCTTCTCCCTGAGCCTGCTGGGTACCTTCCTGGTGCGTTCCGGCGTGCTGGTGTCGGTCCACGCCTTTGCCTCCGACCCGACCCGCGGCCTCTTCATCCTGGGCTTCCTGCTGGCGGTGATAGGCAGCTCCTTGCTGCTGTTCGCCTTCAAGGGCTCCCAGGTGAAGAGCCACGGCAAGCACGAGCTGTGGAGTCGCGAGACCCTGCTGCTTGGCAACAATATCCTCTTGGTGGCTGGCCTGCTGACGGTGCTGCTCGGCACCTTGCTGCCCCTGGTGCACAAGGAGCTGGGGCTTGGCAGCATCTCCATCGGCACCCCCTTCTTCAACCACATCTATAGCTGGCTCATCATCCCGTTCGCCCTGCTGCTGGGGGTGGGGCCGCTGTTCCGCTGGCGCCGTCAGGAGCTCGGTGAGCTCAAGGGCAAGGTGGTGCTGGCCCTGGGGCTGAGCCTGGCCGCCGCCCTGCTGCTGCCGCAGCTCTTCGCCGGGGAGTTCAAGCCCTGGGCCGCGCTCGGCATAGGCCTGGGCAGCTGGATCATCATCACCAGCATCCAGGAGACCTGGGTGCGGGCTACCCACAAGCACGGCTTTGCCACCGGGGTGCGCAAACTCGGCAACAGCCACTGGGCCATGATCCTCGGCCACGTGGGGCTGGCGGTCAGCATCATCGGCATCGCCTGCACCCAGAACTACAGCATCGAGAAGGACTTGCGGATGCAGGCCGGCGATCGGGTGCACTTCGCCGATTACGAATTCGTGTTTGCCGGTATCAGCGAAAAGAACGGCCCCAACTACGACGGCTTCAAGGGGGTGCTGGAGGTGCACAGGAACGGCAAGCAGGTGGCCCTGCTCAAGCCCGAAAAGCGGATGTACAAGGTCAGTCGCATGCCGATGACGGAAGCCGCCATCGATGCCGGCTTCACTCGGGATCTCTATGCGGCGCTGGGCGAACAGCTCGACAACGGCGCCTGGGCGGTGCGGATCTACTACAAGCCCTTCGTGCGCTGGATCTGGTTCGGCGGCGTCTTCATGGCCATCGGCGGTGTGCTGGCCATGCTGGACAAGCGCTACCGATTCGGCCGTCGTGACGAGGAGACCAAGGCATGAGCAAGAAGACCTGGCTGTTTCTGCTGCCCTTCATCATCTTCCTGATGGGGGCCGTGTTCCTGTTCAAGGGGCTCTACTCGGACCCCACCAAGCTGGAATCCGTGATGGTGGACAAGGAGGTGCCCGTGTTTACCCTGCAGGACATCTACGACCTCGACAAGCAGCATGACAGGAGCATCTTCAAGGGGCGTCCCATGCTGCTCAACGTCTGGGCCACCTGGTGCCCGACCTGCTATGGGGAGCACACCTACCTCAAGCAGCTGGCGGGGCAGGGCATTCCCATCGTCGGCATGAACTACAAGGATGAGCGGGACAAGGCCATCAAGTGGCTGGCGGAGCTTGGCAACCCCTATGAGGTCAACCTCTATGATCCGGACGGCATGCTGGGGCTGGATCTGGGGGTCTACGGCGCCCCCGAGACCTTCTTCATCGACAGCCAGGGCATCATCCGCTATCGCCACGTGGGGGACGTCAATCCCGAGGTCTGGGCCTCGACCCTCAAACCCATCTTCGAGGCCATGAAGTGAGGGCAACTCCGATGAAAACGCTTATTGCATCCCTGTTGCTGCTGGCAGGCCTGCTGGGTGCCGGCCAGGCTCGCGCCGCCATCGACGTCTACACCTTCGACAGCGATGCCCAGGAGCAGACCTTCCGCGAGCTGACCAAGGAGCTGCGCTGCCCCAAGTGCCAGAACCAGGACATCGCCGACTCCAATGCGGGGCTCGCCAAGGATCTGAGGGACAAGACCTACCAGATGGTGCGGGACGGCAAGGACAAGCAGGAGGTGGTGGATTACATGGTGGCCCGTTACGGCAACTTCATCCTCTATGATCCCCCCCTGATGGCCTCCACCCTGATCCTCTGGCTTGGCCCCCTGCTGGTCATCGTCATCGGTGCCGCCACTGTGGTGGTGCGCAGCCGCCGTGCCCCGGCGGCGACAAAACGAATGGATAACGCCCTGAGCGAAGAAGAGCGGTGCCGTCTGGCCGAGCTGCTCAAAGAGGAAGAGAAACAATGACCGCATTTTGGATAGTGATCGCGGCCCTGCTGGCGCTGGCGAGCCTGGCGCTGATCCTGCCGCTGTGGCGCGGCGAGGGTCGCCAGAGCATCAGCCGTTCGGCCCTCAACAAGCAGCTCTACCGTCAGCGTCTGCGGGAGATAGGCGAGGAGCGTGAGCAGGGGATACTGGCCGAGGAGTCCGAGTCCCTGGTGGAGCTGCAACGCAGCCTGCTGGACGACATCCCCGACGTGGAGCAGAGCGCCCGCGGCGGCAAGAGCCTGACCTGGATCCCGGGTGTGCTGGTGCTGGTGGTGGTGAGTCTGGGGCTTTATTACCAGCTGGGGGCCTGGCAGGAGGTGAGCCGTTGGCAGGATGCCAGCAGCCGTCTTGGTGAGCTCAGTAACCGCATCCTGGTGGAGCGGGATAGCAATGTCACTGAGCAGGATCTGCTGGACTTCACGCTGGGGCTGCGCACCCGGCTGAAAGAAGAACCGAACGACTATCGTGGCTGGCTGCTGCTGGGGCGTCTGACCCTGGATGGCAACGACCCCGAGATGGCCCGCGAGGCGCTGGAGCGGGCCTACTCCCTGGCCCCGCAGAAGGCCATGGTGGCGGTACCCTATGCCCAGGCCCTGATGATGACGGGGGAGGAGGCCAGGGCGGATCAGCTGCTGCAGGCGGCCATCGCCCAGGATCCGGCCAACATAGAGGCGCGTTCGGTCCATGCCTTCATGGCGCTGCAGAAAGAGGACTTCCAGACCGCGCTGGTGCGCTGGCGAGCCATGTTGCCGCTGCTGGAGAAGGGCTCGACCCGTCACGCCATGGTGGAGCGCTCCATCGAGTATGCCGAGCAGCAACTGCGTCAGCGCGGCATCGCCGTGACAGCCGCACCCGCCGCCCAGGCCGAGCAGGGTAATGCCCAGGTAGTGGTGAAGGAGGGAGAGTATCCCCTGCACATCACTCTGGCGCCGGGTATCCAGCTGCCGGAGGATGCCCACCTGTTCGTCTTTGCGGTGATCCCCAATGGCCCGCCCATGCCCATCGCGGTCAAGCGCATCCCGGGCCCGCAGTTGCCCCTCACCCTGTCACTGGGGGATGGGGATGCCATGATAGAGGGGAGCAAGCTGGCGGCCTATCCCGAGCTGCAGTTCAAGGCTCGCCTCTCCCGGGGCGGCAACGTCATGAACAAGGAAGGCGCCTTCGAGGGGGTCTCGGTCACAGTGCCGACCACCACCATCCCCACAGCGCCGATTGACATCCGCATCGATCACGCACTCTAATACCCCCTTGGCCCGACCCCGGGACGGGGCGGGCCTACCTATAATCCATAAAGATTCCCAAAAAAGCTTAGGACTTTCATATGTATCTGCGTTCAGGAGCATTGGCAGTGGCACTGCTGTTGGGGGGCTGTGCCGGTGGCCCTCCCAAGCCGGGCCCAGAGAGCCTGGATCTCAACGAAACCCCCAGTCGCCCCGGGGCGACCAGCACGGCCAGCGATCCCCGTGACCCCTTCCAGGGGGCGAACCGGGCCATGTGGGCCATCAACTACGACGTGCTGGAGCCCTATGTGGCCCGCCCCGTGGTCCATGGCTACGCCCGCTATGTGCCGCAGGGGATGAAGGACGGCATCGACAACCTGGTGGAGAACTTCGACGAGCCGAGCAGCATGATCAACCACCTGCTGGTCGGCGATCTGAAGGGGGCGGGGACCAACCTGGGCCGCTTCACCCTCAACACCACCATAGGTCTGCTGGGGATCTTCGACGTGGCCAAGCATGCCGGCCTCGAGCGCAACATGCTGGAGATGGATACTGTGCTCGGCAAGGCGGACATCGGGGATGGCGCCTACATCATGGTGCCCGTCTACGGCCCGACCACCACCCGCGAGCTGGTGGGGGATACCATCGATACCCTCTACTTCCCCTATGCCCTGCTGACCTTCCCGATGAAGTTCGTGCACTGGGCGCTGGATGGCCTGGGCACGCGCTCCAAGCTGATCGATCAGGAGCGGATCATCGACAATGCGCTCGATCCTTATGCCCTGACCAAGGACTTCTACCTGCAGTACAACGACGGCAAGGTGACGGGTCGCCAGCCTGAGCTCAAGCAGCAGGGCCAGCAGGAGGATGACAGCAACCTGGACGAGTATCTGGACGAGATAGACCAGTAACGGCCCATGGTTATCAGAAAGGCGCCCATGGCGCCTTTTTCGTTGCCTGTTCGCCATAAAAAACGCCCCGCAGTGCGGGGCGTTTTGGCGAGAAGAGGCTATCAGGCAGCCAGGTTCTTGGCCACGAATTCCCAGTTGACCAGGGCCCAGAAGGTTTCCATGTACTTCGGACGCAGGTTGCGGAAATCGATGTAGTAGGCGTGCTCCCACAGGTCGACGGTCAGCAGCGGGGTGGTCCCGGCTTCGGTCAGCGGGCAGCCGGCGTTGGAGGTGTTGACGATGGCCAGGGAGCCATCGGCTTTCTTCACCAGCCAGGTCCAGCTAGAGCCGAAGTTGCCGATGGCAGACTTGGTGAACGCATCCTTGAACTCGGCGAAGGAGCCGAACGCCTTGTTGATGGCATCGGCCAGGGCGCCGGTGGGCTCGCCACCGCCGTTCGGGGAGAGGCAGTGCCAGTAGAAGGTGTGGTTCCAGATCTGGGCGGCGTTGTTGAAGACACCGCCAGTGGAGGTCTTGATGATCTCTTCCAGAGACTTGCCTTCAAACTCGGTACCCGGCACCAGGTTGTTCAGGTTGACCACGTAGGTGTTGTGGTGCTTGCCGTGGTGATATTCCAGGGTTTCCTGGGAGATGTGCGGTTCCAGAGCATTGATTGCATAGGGCAGAGCGGGAAGTTCGAAAGCCATTTTCTACTCTCCATTGGCTGGGCCGTGCGAAGGCGACGGTTGCAAGACATTGCGTACTCTTTTCTATGTTGAAAAGAATTGTTCTTGAAATGATGGGGCCAGACGGCCCAAAGCCCGTCGATTGTAGCAGCATCAAAGATGGGCGAACAACTCTTGATTCTCGCCATGATCCGGATCAAGCTGCGGCGTATTGATTCATCACTTCTTGCATTCGGGACGGTTTGCCAGTTTGTGGTCTGCCCGGTTTGCAGTAGAATGGCCGCCGAAATCGCTCTAGTGAGGCATTTATGGAAACTATTGAAAAGATCAAACAGCAGCTGGCTGAGAATCCCATCATCCTGTACATGAAGGGATCCCCCAAGCTACCCAGCTGCGGTTTCTCTGCCCAGGCCTCCCAGGCCCTGATGTCCTGTGGCGAGCCCTTTGCTTACGTCGACATCCTGCAAAACCCGGACATCCGTGCCGAGCTGCCGAAATTTGCCAACTGGCCCACCTTCCCGCAGCTGTGGGTGGAAGGTGAGCTGGTCGGTGGTTGCGACATCATGATCGAGATGTTCCAGGCTGGCGAGCTGCAGACCCTGATCAAGGAAGTCGCCGCCAAGCACAAGCAGGATGATGCCGCCGCCGAATAAGGTCGCATCCGCATCATGCAAAAAGGGGAGCCAATGGCTCCCCTTTTCTATGCGTGCGCTGACAGCCCAGAACCTGTTCACGATGTGTCACGAGGGGCTGTCAGCAAGGTGAAGAGCCGCGGAGGAACCGGAGTGTGTAAATACACATGAGGATTCCGAGCAGCACATGAGCCTTGATCACGGCCTCGCAGTCAGATCGTGAGCGGGTTCTCAGCCGATGCGCTCGATCCGTGCCATGTAGAAACCGTCGAAGCCGGTCTCTGAGGGGCTGACGGTGTGGTCATCCCGCAGGCGATAGTTCTCGTTGGCCGCGAGGAACTTGTCCACCTGCTGGCGGTTCTCCTCTGGCAGGATGGAGCAGGTTGCATAGACCAGCAGGCCGCCCACCTTCACCATCTGGCTGTAACGCTGCAGTATCTCTTCTTGCAGCGCGACCAGCACCGGCAGGCGCTCGGCGGTGTCGCGCCACTTGGCATCCGGATTGCGCTTGAGCACGCCAAGACCGGAGCAGGGCACGTCCAGCAGCACGCGATCGGCGCTCTCCTTGAGGCGCTTGACGGTCTTGCTGCTGGTGATGACACGGGTCTCCACGTTGTGGGCACCGGCGCGGCGGGCGCGCTGCTTGAGGTTCTCCAGCTTCCACTCTTCCACGTCCATCGCCAGCAGGCGGCCCTTGCCTTCCATCATGGCGGCGATGTGCAGTGTCTTGCCACCGGCACCGGCGCAGGCGTCGATGACCCGCATGCCCGGGGTCACTTCCAGGGCGGCGGCGACCAGCTGGGAGCCGGCATCCTGCTGCTCGAAGCAGCCATCGGCAAAGGCCTTGGTGCGGAACAGGGCGGCATCCGAGGTGACCTGCAGGGCTGTATCAACACCGTCAACCGGAATGGTGGTGACATGCTCTTTGGCCAGTATGGCCTGCAGCTCTTCCCGGGTGCACTTGAGGGTGTTGACCCGCAGGTAGCGCTTGGGCATCCAGGCCAGGGCGGCACGCTCGGCAGGCCAGGTCTCCCCCAGCTGCTCGTTGCCCAGCTTCTCCAGCCAGGCCGGGCAACCGTCCATCAGCACCGGGTTCTTTTTGGCCTCGGTCAGACGGCGACGGAATGCCTCTTCGTTGAAGCGATCCAGGGTCGGGTTGTTGGGCTGGGCAATCTTGTGGAAGGCGTGCCAGCTGTGCAGCAGCGGCCAGACATTCTTTTCGGCCTGACGGACCTGAATGCCGGTCAGGAAGCAATAGAGGCTGAGACGACGCAGCAGGTCGCCGGTGACCAGGGCAATCCTTGCCTGTTCTTGCGGTTTGAGTTCGATGCCGGAGAAGTGACGGGCATAAGCGCGGTCCAGGGTGAGACCCTGACCGAGTACATCGTCAACGATGGCAACGACCAGATCCCCGAAACGGGGCAACAGTGGGGATTTGAGCATGAGATTAACCTTGGCCAAAAAAGGATGAACCGGCCCGTGACACAGGAGGGTTCTGAAACGGACAAATCCGCGCCATGATAGGGGCTAGACTGCATTGGTGCAACCGTCCCCATTCGGGGAATGTACAGAGGATGGGGCTGGACTTCTCACCCTGGCAGGAAAATGATGCTGAGGCAGTTCAGGCGAACGCATGGAAAAAGGAATAACAAAGATGCAGTTGATGAAATACTCTCCGCTGGCGTTGCTGGTGGCTGGTCTGATGAACGCCACCGGCCTGGCCGCCAGTGAGTGGAATACGGTGGCGGCGCGGGCCACCGCCGCCGATGGCTATGAGGTGCGGGCCAGCCAATATCGCATTGCCACTGTGCCGGCCGATCACTTCGCCGGTTTGCAGGGAGGGGAGCCCCGACTGACCCTGCCGCTGCCGGATGGCAAGGAGGTGACCTTCAACCTGCAGGCCTATGATCTGCTGCCATCGGATCTCGCCGCCAGGTATCCCGGCATTCTGGCATTCAAGGGGTATGACGAGTCCAACCCGATGGAGACGGGACGCTTCGATCTCGGTCCCCAGGGGTTCCACGCCATGTTCAGCCACCAGGGCCGCATGGTGTTCGTGGACCCGCTCAGAAACGGTGAAGGCTACGCCATCTATTACCAGCAGGATGCCCACAGCCGGCTGGAGGAAGAGGCAGACAGGGTCATCGGCTCCCAGGCCAAGACGCTGGCCCGTCAGGTCCTGGTGGATGGCAACGAGCGCAAGCGCTACGTCATCGCCATCTCGGCGGCGGGGGAGTACACCCAGTATCACGGTGGCACCGTAGAGGCGGGTCTCGGCGCCATCGCCACCCTGCTCAACCGGGTCAACGAGGTGTACCAGCGTGACGTCGCCGCCGAGTTCCAGCTCGCCAGCGGCAACGACACCATTATTTATACGGATACTGCTGCCGACCCCTTCCAGAACGATGACGGTGACATAGATGCCAACGTCCTCGTGCAGCAGCAGGCACAGACCCAGGCAGGCACCAGGCTTGGCCCCTTCGACATAGGGCACGTGGTCAACACCGGGGGCGGCGGCCTGGCGGGGCTGGGGGTGCTCTGCACCGCGGAGAAATCGGCGGGCATGACGGGCTCCCCGGATCCGGTGGGGGATGCCTTCTTCATCGACTACGTGGCCCACGAGATCGGTCACCAGTTCGGCGCCGACCACACCTTCAACGGCACCACAGGCAGCTGTGGCGGTGGCAACCGTGAGGCCAGCCAGGCCTGGGAGCCCGGCAGCGGCAGCTCTATCATGGCCTACGCGGGGATCTGCGGGGAGGAGAACCTGCAGGCCAACAGCCTGCCCTACTTCCACAGCAAGTCCATCGAGCAGATGCGGGCCCACATGGCCACGGTCGCGAGCTGCGGCACTCCCCAGCGCCTGACCAACAACGCGCCCCAGGTCGCCGCTGGCAACGACTATGTGATCCCGGCCAACACCCCCTTCGTGCTCAAGGGCGCCGGGGCGGATCTGGATCAGGATCCCCTGAGTTACACCTGGGAGCAGATCGATCTCGGCACCGAGTCCTTCAGCGTCGCCAGCATGGTGGACGACGGCAGTCGCCCGCTGTTTCGCTTCGTGGCGCCGACCGCGTTGCCGGAGCGCACCCTGCCAAGCCTGCCCTCCCTGCTCACCAACACCCTGGCGAAGGGGGAGGCCTGGCCTGCCACCAACCGGGATCTCAACTTCCGTCTCACGGCGCGGGATGGCAAGGGCGGTGTCGCCAGTGACGACATGAAGATCCAGGTGGTCAACACCGGCAAGGCCTTTGCCCTGACCAGCCCGCTGGTGACCCCGCTCGGAGCCGGCGCCAGCCAGACCATCAGCTGGGACGTGGCCGGCACCAACGCGGCCCCCATCAACTGCAGCAAGGTGGATCTCTCCCTGACCCGGGACGAGGGGGTGAGCTGGACCCTGCTCGCCAGCGGCCAGCCCAACTCGGGCTCGGCCAGCGTCACCATACCCGCTGGCAACGACGGCACCGCCAGGCTGAAGGTGGCCTGCAGTGACAACCTCTTCTTCGCCATCAGCCCGCTCAAGCTGTCGGTGACCCAGCGTGGGGAAGAGGGCGGCGGTGGTGGCGGTGGCGCCCTCGGCTTCTGGACCCTGGCCCTGGCGCTGCTGGGCTGGCAACGGAGGCGGGCATGAGGCTGGCCGGCGTGCTGCTGCTCGCCCTGCTCGGCGGCTGTCAGGCCGATGCCGACACCCTGGATCAGGCGGTCAGTGACAGCCTGGCCAGGCAGGACTACCGGCTGATAGTGCGGGCCGGTCGTGGCGAGGTGGCACCCGGCATCGCGGCGGATCAGCAGGCGGCGGCCAAGGCCCGCTGTGGCGTGCGCTACCTGGAGGGGCTCGGCGATGTCATCAAGCCGGATCAGAAGGAGGCCCACGCCAGGCTGAGCGCCTATGCGGCGGAATATAACCGGCAAATGCTGGCCCATTGCCCGCCGGTTGACGGCAAACCATAGGCAGGCGGCAAGCTGCCGGCAGAAAAAGGGAGGCACAGGCCTCCCTTTGTGTTTCTGGTGCCGGCATTTGGCCTCCCCCAGGCTTGTACCCATGGCGTGCTCGTCGCACAATGCCTGCACCCATAGCCGCAGGGGCGGCAAAGAAAGAGAGAAGGAAAATCAAGATGATGGATGTGGCTGATCTGCGTCGTGAATACACCAGGGGCGGACTGCACCGGGCCGATCTGCCGGCCGAACCTCTCGCCCTGTTCGAGAAGTGGCTGGCCCAGGCGTGCGAGGCCAGGCTGACCGACCCCACCGCCATGGTGGTGGGCACAGTGGATGCCGACGGCCAGCCCTGGCAGCGTACCGTGCTGCTCAAGCACTACGATGCCGAAGGCATGGTGTTCTACACCAACATGGGCAGCCGCAAGGCGCATCAGCTGGAGGGCAACCCCCGCATCAGCCTGCTCTTCCCCTGGCACCCCCTGGACAGACAGGTGCACGTGACCGGCCGGGTGGAGAAGATGAGCACCTTCGAGGTGATGAAGTACTTCCACAGCCGTCCCAAGGATAGCCAGATAGCCGCCTGGGTCTCCAAGCAGTCGACCCGCATCTCGGCCCGCGGCGTGCTGGAGGCCAAGTTCCTGGAGCTCAAGCAGAAGTTTGCCAATGGCGAGGTGCCGCTGCCGAGCTTCTGGGGCGGTTTCCGGGTGCGGATCGAGACGGTGGAGTTCTGGCAGGGGGGCGAGCATCGCCTGCACGATCGCTTCTACTACACCCGCGAGGGGGATGGCTGGCACATAGAGCGACTGGCCCCCTGATGAACATCGCCAGGCTCAAGAACTTCACCGAGATAGTGAAGAACAACTTCAACATCTCGGCGACGGCAGAGAAGCTCTACACCTCCCAGCCGACCCTCAGCAAGCAGATGAAGATGCTGGAAGACGAGCTGGGGCTGGCGCTCTTCACCCGCAAGGGCAAGAACCTGGTGGGCCTGACCCTCATGGGGGAGCAGGTGATGGAGCTGGCCAAGGGGGTGGTGGCCCAGGTGGAACAGATTGGCCAGCTCTCCCTTGGGGATCAGCTGGCCACCAGCGGGGTGCTGCGCATCGCCACTACCCACACCATGGCCCGCTACAAGCTGCCGTCGGTCATTACGGAATTCTCTCGCCGCTACCCCGAGGTCAGCATACAGCTGCATCAGGGGGCGCCGGCCCAGCTGGCGCAGATGGTGCAAAACGGGGATGTGGAGATGGCCATCGCCACCGAGTCCATGCACCTGTTCGACGAGCTGGCGACCGTGCCCTGTTACCGCTGGGGACGCGGCGTTGTGGTGCCCCACGGTCATCCGCTGCTCGACTGTCAGCCCCTGGCCATGGCGGATCTGGCCCGTTATCCCCTCATCACCTATGTGTTCGGCTTCACCGGTCGCTCCAAGATGGACAAGGCGTTCGGTCGTCATGGCCTCAGCCCCCGCATAGTGCTGACCGCCACCGACAGCGACATCATCAAGCACTATGTGCGCCTCGGCATGGGGGTCGGGGTGATCGCCACCTCGGCGTTCGACGAGGGAGACAGGGAGAGCCTGGTCTGCCTCAACATCGATCACCTGATCGCCTCGAGCGTGGCCCATGTCTGCCTGCGCAGGCATGCCCACCTGAGGGACTACATGTATGACTTTATCCACCTCTATGCCCCCCACGTGAGCCGTGAGACGGTGCAGCTGGCGCTGCTCAACCAGGGGACGCCAGCCCCGTCGACGACCCTGCCCTGGTTGTAGCGCCGGATCCGTGCTGCGGCCCTGAACGACAGAGACAACTAGCCGGGGCTGCGATGCAGCGCGAAATGGCAGAGGTAAAAAAAGAGAGGCCATTGGCCTCTCTTTTTTACTTCCGTCGGGTGACTAGGCTGCCCTGGTCGCCAGATTGACAAAGATCTGGGCTCCCACCAGCAGACAGTCATCGTCCAGGTAATAGGGATTGGCGTGCAGGTAGTTGCAGATCCCCTTGGCCTGGCAGCCGCTGCCGAGGAAGAACATGGCCCCCTTGCGATCCGGGGTGGCGTTGATCATGTAGCTGAAGTCCTCGCTGCCGGTCATGGGCTGGCCCTGTGCATTGATGCCATCGGCGGGCAGCACGCCGGCGGCGGCTTGCAGCAAGCGCTCGCAGGCCTCGGCGTGGTTCTCCACCGCCGGGTAGCCGGCATGGACCATGGTGGTCTTGAAGCCGCGCAGCTCGCTCTGGGCGATGATGTCCCTGAAGCTGTTTTTCAGGATCTGGTCGGTCTCGGCGTCCATGGCGCGGATGGTGCCACGGGCCTGCACATGATCGGCGACTGCATTGGGGATGGTGCCGCCGTTGATCATGCCGCAACCAAAGACCGCCGGGCTGAACGGACTGGTGCGCTTGGCGACTATGTAGTCCATGTCCTCGATGATCCGCACCGCCTCGCGGATGGCATCCAGCCCCTTGTGGGGGGTGGAGCCGTGGGCGGAGATGCCGTGCACATCCAGGGTCCAGGCGGAGCCCCAGGAGGACATGACCCCCTGGTTGAACTTGATGGTGCCGGTCTCCATGGCGCCGTCGTTATGCAGGGCATAGACCTCGTCCACCCCCTTCATGCAGCCCAGTTCCACCATCTTCTCGGCACCCGGTACTCGCATGTCCTCCTCCGCCATCTGGAAGATAAAGCGGACGTTGTAGCGCAGCCGCTCTTGGTGCCCTGCCAGGAATTTTGCGGTGGTCAGGGCGATCGCCATATGGGAGTCGTGGCCGCAGTTGTGGGCCATCCCCTCATGGGTGGACTTGAACGCCACCTCGCTCATGTCGTGCATCTCCAGGCCATCCATGTCGGCCCGAAACGCTATGGTGGGCAGCGCAGGGTCTATGTGCAGATCCCCGTGAAAACCGGTGAAGCCGGGATACAGGGTGATCTGGTAGCCGAACTCTTCCATCAATCCCCGGCAGTAGGCGGAGGTCTTGAACTCGGCCCCGGAGTATTCCGGGATGCGGTGCAGGTGGTGGCGAACCTCGTGGCTGAAGTCGCGCAGGGCAAGCAGGTCAGGTTCGATATGGTAGTGGTTCATCAGATGATCCCTTGAATGGAGAAACCGAGCTGGGCAACCAGGGAGGCGCCGAAGAAGCAGCAGGTGGAGACGATCATGAAGATGAGGATCACCTTCCACGACATCTTCTTGAGCTCCTCGAGCTGACCGCCCACCGAGAGACCGGCAAAGGCCAGCAGCGGCACGCAGCAGGAGAGGAAGGAGATCCTGGCCACGGCGTCGATGAAGAGGCCGCGCACCGGGGTCTCGGGCAGGCAGATGAGGATGCCGATGATGGTGGCATAGGCGAAGGCCGGCAAGGACGAGGGCAGATAGCGCTTGGCCACCAGGGAGGCGAACACCACCAGGGACATGGCGACGAAGCTGTCACCCATAAGCCAGAGCGGGGTGCCCGTGGTCAGGGTCTGGGTGAACATGGCCAGCAGGATCGCCAGGAAGACGAAGCGCATATCCATCACGATGCTTTTCATGCTTTCTCTCCTTTGGTAGAGATGGCGAAGATCTTCTCGGCAAGCGGCAGCCCCAGATAGGTGAGGGAGAGCGCGCCCAAGGCGGAGGAGAGCAGGTTGGAGGCGGCGGCTATGCTCAGCACCTGCTGGGCCAGCGCCTCGTCGAGGCCGTTGATCAGGGCGCCGGAGGCGGCGCTCAGCATGGAGCCTGAGCCCACGCCGGAGCCGGCGGCCAGGGCCAGGGGGTGCAGGCCGGTGAGGGGCGCTATGCTGCCGAGCACGCTGAACCAGAGGGTGCCGATGACGGAGCCGCACAGGTAGATGGCGAGCACCCCTATGTACTCCTGGGAGCCGGTGCCGAACCTGCCCTGGATCACCGCAACCGAGGGTTCACGGCTGATGGAGGAGCAGGCCCCGATGGCGCGGCGGCCAAAGCCGAACTTCACCGCCAGCGGAATGGCGATGAGGATGGGCAGCAGGTTGCCTATCTCCTGCAGGAAGAGCGGCACGCCGACGCTCAGGATCATCTTGAGGTTGGGGATGATCATGCCCGCATACTGGGTGCCCAGGATCAGCAGGCTGAAGCCCACCATCTTGCCGCAGAAGCCCTCTTCCTTCTCGCCAAAGAGGCGCTTCCAGCCGGGGATACGATCCTTGACGGGCTTGGCGGAGACCATCATGCCGATGATGACGGCAAAGAGCATGGGCAGTATGGGGATGATGGCGATGCCTATCCTGATCTCCTGTTTCCCGATGAGGTACTGGGCCACGAAGATCAGCAGGGCGGTCGCCAGGGTACTGACTAACACCGTTTTGAGTGGGCTGGTTTGCTGCATAGTGTGTTCTCTTGTTATGCGTTGTCATTCACGAGCGGCGCCGGCCGCAGCGAGATGGGGGCATGATAGGAAGGGCAGGGGGGCATTAATGTGACCGCCATCAAGCTGGCCATATGGCATTTTTTCATGGGGTATGCCGTTTAACCACGCTAAAGATATGGGTTAACAAACCATTAGCAGCCGGTTATGCTGCGCCGTTCGACGGTCGCAGGGGGAAGCATGGAACTGTTGATAGAAGAGGCGCTCTGGCAGCCTCGCTGGCAGGGGGCGCTGCAGGGGTGGCAGGGGCAGGGCAACCGTTGGCAGTTGCTGCGCGGCAGGGGCGGCGAGCAAGGGGCAGTGACCCCTGCGCCCTGGGCCAGCTGCCCGCCCGACGGCATCCTCTCGGCCAGCGGCTTGCTCGCCGTCTGGCTGGGGGAGGATGAGTCGCCCCTCATGACGGCGGACCCGAGCCGCCAGATCCTGATCTCGGCCTCCAGCGTCCTCCTGACCCTGGCCAAGGAGAGCGGCCTGCTCACCCTGGGGCCCAATGGGGCGGACATGCGCCTTGGCGCCGATGGGGATCTGGCCGCCGCACTGCAACGCCTGCTGGCCCGGCGCCTGACCACGCCCCTGCTGCGTGAACCCGGGGGTGCAGCCTCCCCGGCCCTGGTGCTGCGGCCGCTGCAAGCCACCGACGAGCCGGCCATACTGCGCTACTGCTCGGATGCGGCGCTTGCCCGCTACACCCTCAACATCCCCCACCCCTATCCACCGGAGGCGGCCCGCGACTGGCTCGCCATGAGCGGGCGCAAGGCCGCCCTCGGGCTGGGGCGGACCTGGGCCCTGACATTGCCCCCAGGTGATGAGCCGGCCCCTCTGCTCGGGGTCATCTCCCTGCACTGGCACGGCGAGCTGGCCTGGTGGGTGGGTGTCCCTTGGCAAAACCGCGGGCTGGCCACCCGGGCGGGACGGCTGGTCAGGGCCTTTGCCTTCGAGCAGCTGCGCCTGCCCGCCCTGACCGCCCGCCACATGTCGGGCAACCTGGCCTCCGGCCGGGTGATGGCCAAGCTCGGCATGCGCCATTGCGGTCGGCGGCCCGGGTCGGCACGCCAACCCGCTGAACTGGATCATTGGCGGCTGGATCGCCCGCCGCACCTGCCGGACGGCCTCAAGGGGGCGCTGGCCCCCTGGCTCGAAGACGATCGGGTGGCGGTGGCCATCCTCCATGAGGACGAGATCGGGGGGCAGGAGGTGGCGCTCTTCATGGAAGGAACCGAGGCGAGCGGCGAGCGGCGCCTCCCCGCAGGGCTGACGGTCAGGTGCTATCCGCTCGACTGGCTGGCGCCTGAGGCTCCCGGAGTGCAGGCCCATGGTGGCGGCGTCCTGCTCAAGGACAGGGGCGAGCTTGGCCTCGGGTATCTGCTGCGATTGCTGGGGGAGCCTGGTGCTTGATGCTGGCGAAGCCGGTGGGAAGAAGGTGCATGGCGACGCTTTGTGCACGAATGGCCATTCGTTTTCCTGAGTCAGCCCTCCCATTTTCGGATAAAGGCACTCAAGTCCGGGGCCACTTCTGTGAAATAATGGCCGCCCTGCTGTACGAGGAGTAACCCTGTATGTTGAGAACCGAGCGTCCCGGCGACATGCTGCCAGTCTACGAGCTGGTGAGTGCCGCCTTTGGTCGTCCCGACGAGGCCGAACTGGTCAATCGCCTGCGCGAGTGTGGGGCCGCCGTGGTCACCATGGTCGAGGAGGAAGAGTACGAGTTCATGGGGCACCTGATGCTGAGCCCGATCACCATTGATGGCCAGGAAGGTCCCTGGCTCGGGCTGGCGCCGGTGGCCGTCCATCCGGACTGGCAGGGGCAGGGCATAGGCTCGGATCTGGTGCGGGAAGGGCTGGATACGGCGCTGGAGATGGACTGGAAGGCGGTGGTGGTGCTCGGTGATCCGGCTTACTATGGCCGCTTCGGCTTCAGGCCCGCCAGCGACTTCGGCCTGCACTGCATCTACGAGGTGCCCGCCGACTGCTTCATGGCGATGGAGCTGCAGCCCGGGGGACTGGCCGGCCTGCGGGGGGAGGTGCTCTACCACCCCCTGTTCGACGAAGAGCCGGTGGAATAACCGCCTGAATGCCATAGAAAAAGGACCCGTACAGGGTCCTTTTTCATTTCAATCCCCCCTCACTGGGCCAGGGATTTCAACTGCTGTTTGCCCGGCGGGTTGTTCCAGTCGATGGGGCCGTGGGTGAAGCGATACTGCAACCTTGGCAGACTGAGCTCCAGCCACTCCTCCCTGAAGTAGGCATAGCCCAGGTCCCAATCCGGGTCATTGGCCCAGCCGGTTTGCAGGAAATAGAGCCGGGTGCCCTGACCCTCGGGCACGAAGCGCAGGCTGACCTGGGTCTTCTGCTGACGGATATGGGGAAACTGGGGCGGGAAATTCCAGCTGAAGCTGAGCAAGTCATGGGGCATGACCGCCATCACCCGGCACCCTTCACTGCCGCGCTCCCCGAGCGGGGCTTCTGGCCTGAAATAGATTTCGAAAGGACCGTTGGGTTCCGGCACCATCAGACACTCCGGCGCCAGGAAGCTGCGCAGACCGCTCTCCGTGGTCCAGGCCCGCCAGACATCGTCGATATGGGCGGGTACCAGAATACTGCCTTCTATTTGCTTGTTATCCATAAATCAGTGAACCTCAAACCAGTCATGGACGGGACCCAGGCAGTATAGCCCCTAAGGCGATAAAATAGGCAGCCCTGCGTCACAGCATCACGTATTCAAGGGGGTCCATATTGCCGATTTGACAGCGCGGCGGGATCCATCGAGAGTGGGAGGCAGTGAGCAGGCAAATCAAGGATGTCTTCATGATCAGAATGATGCGAGATGCAGATGAACCCATGCTGGCGCAACTGTTCCTCAAGGGGAGGCGGCAGGCCTTTCATTGGGTCGAGCCCTCTCTGTTTAGGCTGGAGGATTTTGCCGAGCAGACCCGGGGTGAGCAGATCTGGGTGGCGGAGAAGGGCGGTACCCCCTGCGGATTTGTCTCCATCTGGGGTCAAGACAGTTTCGTGCATCACCTCTATGTGGTGGCCGACTGGCATGGGCAGGGAATGGGGCGGGCCTTGCTGGCCGCCGGGCTGGCCGGACACAAGCCCCCGGCATCCCTCAAGGTGGCCACCCGCAACACCACGGCGCTGGCGTTCTATCACCGGCTGGGTTGGGAAAATACCGATGAAACGGGGCACTGTGACATCACGGGCCCCTGGCGCAGACTGGTCCTGACATCCGGCGACTAGTCTCCCTCGCGAGGACGCCCTCTGCCACGGCAGAGGGCGGCATCAGCCCTCCACAGCCCCCGACCAGGTTGCCAGTGCCAGCTCAGACATGAACGCAAGCCATAAAAAAGGCCACTTCCTGCGAAGTGGCCTTTTCCAAACGTTTGGTGGAGCTGGGGGGATTTGAACCCCCGTCCAAAATTACTACATCCTCGGTACTACATGCTTAGTCACTCTTTACATTCGCCAACACGCTGCGGAGAGACACGCCACGCATTGACTAGCTCGATTGGTTTTAATGCTTCCGCCCCGAGCAGGACTTCCACACGATCCTGTGAAGGATGACCTTCCAATTCCCTAGGACACAGGCAAGCTAGGGGAGAAGGGCTCAGCGCAGGTTATTAAGCTGCGAGTGCGTAGTTTTCGTCGTTTGCGACTATTTTTTTGCGGTTTGTTAACGAGGCCTACCGCACCTCGGCATGCACCTTGGGTTTCGTGAATCTTGTCGAATCCAGAATCAGCCCCAAGTTGTCAAAAGCGATTGTACGCAAAAATCCTGCTATGGCAAGGCGTTGATGGCAATCGACCGGCACGGGCCGGTCGATTGCTGGTTTATTGGTCGCCGCACGGGCGCTGGCGGCGCACAATCAACCGCGGTTCTTGTTCTTCATGATGCGGGCCTTCTCCCGGTCCCATTCCCGGGCCTTGGTGTCTTCCCGCTTGTCGTGTTCTTTCTTGCCCTTCACCAGGCCGATCTCGACCTTGACCCAGCACTCTTTCCAGTAGAGCGCCAGCGGCACTATGGTGTAGCCCTGGCGGGCAACCAGGCTCTCGAGCTTGTCGAGCTCACGGCGGCTCAGCAGCAGCTTGCGGGTGCGGGTTGGGTCACACACCACGTGGCTGGAGGCGGCGTTCAGCGGCAGGAAGCTGGAGCCGAACAGGAAGGCTTCGCCCTGCAGGAAGATGACATAGGCTTCGCTGATGTTGGCCTTGCCCGCCCGCAGGGATTTGACTTCCCACCCTTGCAGGGACAGACCGGCTTCCACGCGCTCTTCGATGAAGTACTCGTGACGGGCGGTTCTGTTGAGTGCAATGGTGCTGGACCCGGCTTTGTTTTTACTGTTCTTTTTGCTCATGACGGGGGCCTTCGGCAATGTTTAGGAAGGCGCATTATACGTGGGTGGCGGCGGCTGTAAAACGTGCAACCACTCGAGTGGCGGCTTTGTGAGCAGTTCGGTGATGTTTTTGGCTGGCAAGGTGGTGTAAAGCTGGTCATCAGGGGCGGCAATTGCGCGCGTGGCGGCCAGGTGAGCAGTTTCGGCGGTGATTTTGGCTGACAAGGTGATAAAATCGGCCCGATTGGATGAGGAAAGCCCATGCCCCGTATTACTCGCAGTGCCCTGGTGATGTTCAGCGCGGA
Organism: Aeromonas sp. EU05-FHT14A05; assembly: GCF_058791175.1. Taxonomy (NCBI): domain Bacteria; kingdom Pseudomonadati; phylum Pseudomonadota; class Gammaproteobacteria; order Aeromonadales; family Aeromonadaceae; genus Aeromonas; species Aeromonas sp. EU05-FHT14A05. Next base: position 53,897 of record NZ_JBYTDH010000012.1, read on the forward strand.
ACAGATGTTCCGTCTGGTCAACGATGTTCACGCTTATCCCGAGTTTCTGCCCGGTTGTGTCGGCAGCCGCGTTCACGAGACGGGTGAGGACTACATGATGGCCTCGGTGGATGTGGCCAAGGCGGGCATCGCCAAGACTTTTACCACCCGCAACCAGCTCGATACCAATCGACGAATCAAGATGGAGCTGGTGGAAGGTCCCTTCAAGACGCTGGCGGGCTGGTGGACCTTCACGCCGCTGGACGTGGATGCCTGCAAAGTGGAGTTCGATCTCGACTTTGAATTTACCTCCAAGCTGATCGAGCTGGCCTTTGGCCAGATCTTCCGTGACCTGGTGAGTTCCATGGTGCTCGCCTTCTCCAACCGCGCCAAGGTGGTCTACGGTGTCTGATCTGCTCAATATCGAAGTCGCCTATGCCCTGCCCGAGCGACAAACCGTGCTGTGCATCCGGGTGGCCCCGGGCACCAGCGTGCTGGCTGCCATCGAGCAGTCCGGCATAGTGCAGAAGCACCCGGAGATCGATCTCTCGGTCAACAAGTTCGGCATCTACAGCCGTCCGGTCAAGGGGAGCGAGCCGGTGCAGGACGGGGATCGCATCGAGATCTACCGCCCCCTCATCGCCGATCCCAAGGAGATGCGCAAGAAGCGGGCCGAGAAGGCCAAGGAAGAGGGGCGGGCCGACGTGGTCACCGGCGGGCGCCCCGACGTGCACCGCAAGCGGGACGACGGCGAATCAGCTTGATGCGGGGAAGACCGAGCAATGAAAAGAGGCGCCATGGCGCCTCTTTTCTATTGGATGTTTTACCACAGGGGCTGCACTGGCCTGGGCCTTACAGGGTGAGCAGCCGCTCGTTCTGCACTATCTCTACCCCTACCCCCTGAGCCTGGTTGGCGAGCACCGTCATGGCATGGGCCACCTGGCTCGCCTCTATGGCCTGCCAGCGCCTGAGGGGCCCCTGCAGCAGGGGCTTTATGCAGGGATAGATGGCCTGAACTAGCTGCTCGGAGCGGCGTGGAGGCTCGCGATGGCCGAGCAGCATGGCGGGGCGCAGTATGACGAGTCGCTGCCACGCCTGGGCCAGCAAGGCCTGCTCCATCTCGCCCTTGGTGCGGGGATAGAGGGCGGGAGCGCGCGGGTTGGCCCCCAGGCTGGAGACGACCAGCAGGCGCCGGCAGCCGTGGCGGCGGGCGAGGGCGGCAAAGGCCAGCACATAGTCGTGATCGACCCGGCGAAAGGCCGCATCGGAGCCGGCGTCCTTGCGGGTGGTGCCGAGGCAGCAGAAGGCCATGTCGACGGGGCCGGGCAGCGCCACCTCGTCGAGGTGTTCGAAGTTCACCGGCAGCCAGTGCCGGTTGGGGGCGGCCTCGCCCGGCTGGCGGCAGAGCAGGGTCAGCTGGTGCTCGGGGCCGAGCTGGCGGATGAGGGCCTGGCCGATCAGGCCGGTTGCCCCGGCGATCAGGATCTGGCTCATGTGATCTCCTTGAGGGGATGATGAGGGGCGTTGACGTCCTTGATCATGGTTCAGGGAGCGCCCCTGCGAAACCCGATCGGAGGCCAGACAAGAGAAAACCGGCCTTGGCCGGTTTTATGATGCTGTCAGAGCGGGGTGGTGAAGGCGGCGGGGAGGGGGAAGTCACCCGTGGCGGTGGCGAGTCTGTCACCCACGAAGTTCAGGGTCAGCTCCTTGCGCTCCTTGTCACCACGACCTGGCTGGAACTCATAGAGATAGTACCAGGTGTTGGGGTCAAAGCCGTCGCGCAGCATGGGAGAACCCAGCACGAACTCGACCTGCTCGCGGGTCATGCCCTGGCGCAGCTTGTCGACCTGCTTTTGTTCCACATAGTTGCCCTGAGGAATATCGATGCGATAGACCAGGCTGCAACCGGACAGGGTGAGGGCGGTCAGGGCCGCGGCAATCAGGTGTTTCATCCGCATATCGGGTTCAGATCATCCATACAGTCTTTTTTAGCTCGGCAAATCATACCCACTCCCCGTGCGGAAGTAAAAAGCCATTGATCCTCCTGCCAATAAAAAGGGCCGCGTGGCGGCCCTGACACACAACGGCGCGTCTCACATGGCGGCGCGGAAGATGGCGACTATCTCCTCATGGCTTGCCTGTCTGGGGTTGGTGAAGCCGCAGGCATCTTTCAGGGCGTTGCTGGCCAGGATGTCGAAGTCATCGGCCCTGACCCCGAGCTGCTCCAGCCCGGCCGGGATCTTCACATCCAGCGCCAGCTGCTTGATGGCGGCAATCGCCGCCTCGGCACCCTGCGCGTCGCCCATGGCGCTCACGTCCACCCCCATGTGGCGGGCCACCTCCTTGAGGCGAGCGGCGCTCACCCGGGCGTTGTAGGCCTGCACATGGGGCAGCAGCACGGCGTTGCAGACCCCGTGGGGCAGATCATAGAAACCGCCGAGCTGGTGGGCCATGGCGTGTACATAGCCGAGGCTGGCGTTGTTGAACGCCATGCCGGCCAGGAACTGGGCGTAGGCCATCTGCTCGCGGGCCTGCAGGTTGTCCCCCTGGTTGACGGCGGTACGCAGGTGCTTGGCAATCAGCTCGATGGCCATCACGGCGCTGGCATCGGTGACCGGGGTGGCGGCGGTGGAGACATAGGCCTCGATGGCGTGGGTCAGGGCATCCATGCCGGTGGCGGCGGTGAGACCGGCGGGTTTGGCCAGCATCAGCTCGGGATCGTTGACCGACATCAGCGGGGTGACGTGCTTGTCGATGATGGCCATCTTCACCTGACGGGTCTCGTCGGTGATGATGCAGAAGCGGGTCATCTCGGAGGCGGTACCGGCCGTGGTGTTGATGGCGATGAGCGGCAGCTGTGGCCTGGCGGAGCAGTCCACCCCTTCGTAATCCTGGATGCTGCCCCCGTTGGTGGCCACCAGGGCGATGCCCTTGGCGCAGTCATGGGGGGAGCCGCCCCCCAGCGAGATGACGCAGTCGCAGCCATGGGCCTTGATCATGGCCAGACCCGATTCCACGTTGCTCATGGTGGGGTTCGGCCTGGTGTCGTCGAAAACTGCACTTTCAATGCCATGTTCTGCCAGCAGGCTGGTGAGCCTGGTGACCACCCCTATCTGGTTGAGGATCTTGTCGGTGACGATCAGCGCCTTGCGAAAGCCATGACCCTGGATGTCGGCCGCCGCTTCTTGCAGGCAGCCCGCCCCCATCAGGTTGACCGCGGGAATGTAGAACTTGAATGTCGCCATGGTGAACTCCGTTTGATTAGCCATTAAGTGGTATACGGGCGTCAACATAACAGCGTCAGAGGGGATGAAAAGGGGTCAATGGTATCTGATTGGCAACTTTATGGACTCGTTCACGGACCGAAAAACCGGGGCCAGACGGGGATTGACAAGGGCGCTTGCCTCTTGTTCGGTGTAAAAACGTTTTTCAAGAAATTCATCAAGTTAGCAAACGTTTTGCCTGTTTTTTAGCGCCTCGGATGCGCGGAAGTGTGAAGCGCGTCAAGGAATTGGAAAGCGCTTTCGACCATAGTTGGCGCCTTCCCCGATGGAGGGAAACAGGCTCGAAAATACCATAAAGAATCACCTTAACTGCGCTCGGCTGCGAGGCGGCGGGATGCAACCAGGAGTCCACTATGTCTGATGTATTTCACTTGGGTTTGAAGAAAGCGGATCTGCAAGGCGCCACCCTGGCGATCGTTCCCGGTGACCCCGAGCGCGTGAAGCGCATCGCAGAGCTGTTGGACAACCCTGTGCACCTGGCCAGCCATCGTGAGTTCACTACCTGGCGCGGCGAGATGGACGGCAAGGCCGTGATCATCTGCTCCACCGGCATCGGCGGCCCGTCCACCTCCATCGCGGTGGAAGAGCTGGCCCAGCTGGGTATCCGCACCTTCCTGCGCATCGGCACCACAGGCGCCATCCAGCCGCACCTGAACGTGGGCGACGTGATCGTCACCACAGGCTCGGTGCGCCTCGACGGTGCCAGCCTGCACTTTGCACCCATGGAGTTCCCGGCCGTGGCCGACTTCGAGTGCACCACTGCGCTGGTCAACACCGCCAAGGAGCTGGGCTCCACCCTGCACGTGGGTGTGACTGCCTCTTCCGACACCTTCTACCCGGGTCAGGAGCGCTACGACACCGTATCCGGCCGCGTAGTGAGCCGTTTCCAGGGTTCCATGAAAGAGTGGCAAGCCATGGGCGTGCTGAACTACGAGATGGAGTCTGCCACCCTGCTGACCATGTGCTCCAGCCAGGGCCTGCGCGCCGGCATGGTAGCCGGTGTCATCGTGAACCGTACCCAGCAGGAAATCCCGAACGCCGAAACCATGGCGAGAACCGAATCTGATGCCATCAAGATCGTGCTGGGCGCCGCCCGCAAGCTGATCTGATAGCACCACCACGAGTGGGGGGTGGGGGCCGTTGCGAAAGCGCGGCCCCTATCTTTATCCGCCGTTTGCCCTGTTCCCCTTTGCCTCTCTGTTTTTCCTCCCAATCCGTTTGATGTCGGCCAACGTCCCTAGAAGGGGGCGGCACACTTGACGGCCATCGGCTCGCCGCTCACCGGATGCACGAAATCCAGCGCGCTGGCATGCAGCATCAGCCGTGGCGCCTGCTCGCAACCCGGCAGCACCAGACCGCCGTAGAGATCGCAGCCGAGTATGGGATGACCCAGCCACTGGCTGTGGATGCGCAGCTGATGGGTGCGGCCTGTCTCCGGCACTAGGCTGACCCGGGTCAATGGCAAGGGCTCGCCCCTCGCGCCCTCGCGCACCAGTCGCTCCACCACCCGATAGCGGGAGCGGGCGGGCTTGCCGCTGGCGCAGATCTTCATCAGCGGGAAGATCGCCGGATCCTTGGCGATGGGGGCCTCGATCACCCCCTCATCGTCCGCCAGATGGCCGCACAGCAGGGCGTCATAGGCCTTGCTCACGGTGCGCTGGCTGAACTGCTGGCACAGCATCCCGTTGATGCCCTTGTCTCTGGCCACCACCATGAGACCCGAGGTGCCAAAGTCGAGGCGGTGCACCAGGGTGCAGCCGGGGTAATCCTGCACCAGCCGATAATGCACCGAGTCGAGGTTCTGCGGGTTCTTGCCCGAGAGGCTCAGCAGGCCGCTCGGCTTGTTGATGAGCAGCAGGTGTTCATCCTCGAACAGGACCTCTATTTGGGCATTGCATGGGGGGGCGATAAAGGTATCGACGATAACAGACATGGGGCGCACGGGCTGGAAACGGGGGGCGATCATACTCCAAGCGGTGGCGCGGGGCGAATCGGCGTGAGCTGGCCTGGTCCTGCCTGGGGGGCCTGGTGGCAAGTGATTGATAATGCAGGACGATGCCGTTTTGTGACCCCTTCCCGAGTTCATTCGGCGCTGGCTTGCTAAGGTATGGCTCCCTGTCATGTCGTAAGGAGCCTCTCCATGGCGTTGCCCGTTATTCTCGATTGCGATCCCGGCCACGATGATGCCATCGCCCTTATCCTGGCGCTGGCGAGCCCAGAACTCAAGGTGCTGGCGGTGACCACCAGCGCGGGCAACCAGACCCCGGACAAGACCCTCAACAACGCCCTGCGCATCCTCACCCTGCTCGGTCGCCACGACATTCCGGTGGCGGCGGGGGCGCCCAAGCCGCTGATGCGCGAGCTTATCATCGCCGACAACGTGCACGGGGAGTCGGGCCTCGACGGCCCCACACTGCCGGATCCCGCCTTTGCGCCCCAGGCCATGACAGCCCTCGAGCTGATGGCCAAGTGCCTGCGCGAGAGCCCGGAGCCGGTCACCCTGGTGCCGACTGGTCCCCTCACCAATATCGCCCTGCTGCTGGCGGCCCACCCCGAGTTGAAATCCAGGATTGGCCGCATCGTCTTGATGGGCGGCGCGGCGGGGGCGGGCAACTGGACCCCGGCGGCGGAATTCAATATTTATGTGGACCCGGAAGCGGCCGATATGGTGTTCAGCGCCGGCATTCCCATCACCCTGTGCGGGCTGGATGTGACCCACCAGGCCCAGGTGATGGACGAGGATATAGCGCGGGTGCGTGCCATCCCCAGCCCGGTGGCCCAGTGCGTGGCGGACCTGCTCGACTTCTTCATGATCTACCATCGGGATCCCAAGTGGGGATTTGCTGGCGCGCCGCTCCATGACCCCTGTACCATCGCCTGGTTGCTGGCGCCGTCGCTGTTCCATGGGCAGGATTGCTGGGTCGGCATAGAGACCCAGGGCAGGCATACTGTGGGGATGACGGTGGTGGATCGCTACGGGCTCACCGGCAAACCGGCCAATGCGCGGGTGCTGCTGGGGCTGGACAGGGTCGGCTTCATCGATCTGCTGGTGGGGCGCCTAAGGGCATTTGACTAAGTTCTTCGACATCGGATAAGGGGTTGGGCATGTGGAAAGGGACGTTGGCACTGCTGACATGTATGCAATTGACGGCCTGTGCCACCCCCTTCGAGAGGATGTGGCAGGGACTGGCGACCTGCGATCTGGACGATCTCCATCTCGACAGCGAGAGCGGTGAGCCGTCCCACCCGCTGCTCAAGACCTTCACCCCCGACAAGACGTCAGACGGCTTCGCCTGGTACAAGACCCACCAGGAGCTTCATGGCCTGCCCATCACGGGCTTTCTGATCCCGGCTTCGACCTTCGAGGTGCACGCCCTGTTTGTGGATACCCCCATCGCCAATGCGCGCAGGCTGACCCACAACGCCTACGGCAGCGAGTTTGCCGACGAGCAGAAGCACGACAGGGGGGAGGCCCCCCTGCTGCTGCGCGATCCGGGCAACCCCAAGCGCTCCATCATCGACTGCACCCGGGGAGAGTCGGCAGAGCCGCTGCCGGAAGAGTCCTTCCCCGAATGAAGACTCTGTCGGCCGGGCCATTGCCGGGCTGACAAGATACAAGAAGGGCCAGCCTTGACGGCTGGCCCTTCTTTGTTGAAACGATAATGAGGTAGTAATGTTCGCATCATTGCGCCCAGTGAGGTTATTTCCCCCCCTTGACCATGTAACCAATAAAGCAAAGAAATAGTCCCACGACTGACCACAGGCCGAAGGCAAACAGTTTGGCAACTGCTTGGCCAAATGCTTCGGATGCCAACAACATGATCCCGCACATAGCACGACATGTATCACTGCCATTCGGTAGAGGTTGATGTCCGCTGAGAATGCTCGCACCGTAGAAAATGGCAAATATTCCAGACAGGAACAAAACCATGCCAATTGGTTTGAGGCTGAGCTTATGATCAGGGCTCAAACGCGTTTCCGTATGCTCTTTTAGTGCCAGCGTCAGAGCAAGGAGAAGTGCCACACAGCCAAGTAAAACGACAATGGCCGTGACGTCTGGGTCAGGCACAACAATGAGAGCCGCAATCGTAATACCTCCTGCGGCAAGAATCACAAGCTGCAAAATGATGCGTATAGCCTTCATCGGTACGTCCTGGGATTGGCCGGGAGGATCCTCATTAGTCGGTACATATCAGCGCTCAATCTCAGGATCAGGGATACCCCAACGTCCCCTTGATGACAGTCAATTGGGCCTTGATCCAGTCAGGATTGATGGGCCCCCAGTCGCTGATGCGGTAGTGACCCTGCAGGTGGCGAGCCCCCTCGGTCTGCTCGAAGGCGCAGCTGATATCGAGTTCGGCCAGGGCGCTCAGGGTATCCTGGGCGGTGCGCCTGGGCATGCCGGTGGCGGCCATGATGGCGGGCACCGTATCCGTGCCCTGGCTGATGAGGTGAGCCACGTAGAGGCGGCGATAGAAGCTGGTGCGGGTCTTGCTCGGTTCGCTCATTGCCCGTCTCCGCCTGATGCCGGTGTGCTCCTCATATCTCGTCCTCGAGACGGTCGAAGTAGCGCCAGGTGGCGATGGCGGCCTTGCCCATCACCAATGCCCAGACGCCGAACCAGAACCAGCGGAAGAAGCTCCAGGTGGAGGCATCGGGCTGGGTGCTCTCTATCTTGGTGACGTTGGGGAAGAGGGAGAACATGTTCACCCGCCAGCCGTAGGAGGTGATGATGGCCAGGCGCTTCTCGAACTCCATGGACTTGGCCTTGGCCTGGACGTCGGCGGCATTGAACTTGAAGTAGAAGGGCCAGCCCCAGCCGGTATCTTCATTGCGGAACACCCGGATCTTCTCGCCGGGACGCTCGGTGTAGATGTAATAGACGTCGGTGATGGGGCCGTCGGCCGGGTTCTTCTGGCTGATGGGACCATCCTTGTCGGTGCGCTTCACCTCGACCCCCGTGATGGTGGCTATGGTGTGTTCCGGCAGATAGAAATCGAGCCAGAGCGCGGAGAGCAGGGCGACGAGGCCCAGCGTGATAAAAGCGGGTTTCTTGAACTTCAGGCTCATGGTGTTCTCTGGGTGAGGGGGAATGACGTGCCTCTACCATACCCATATTTGCGGATGCAGCCCAGCCCCCAATGGCGCCTTGTGGGCAAAAAGCCGTTTTAAACACGAGGGGGCAGACCCCGGGGCGGAGCCCGGAGTCTGTCAACGAGAGGAGAGTATTACAGCTGGAACTGGGCGAGCTGCCTGCGCTGCTGCTCGGCGAGCTGTGACAGTTCGTGACTGGCGGCGGCGCTCTGGCTGATGCCGGCCACGTTCTGGTTCACTATCTCGTGGATGTTGGTGATGTTGCGGCTGATGTCGGCGGTGACACAGGATTGCTCCTCGGCGGCGGTGGCCACCTGGGCATTGGCGCCATTGATCTGGTTGACCGCCTCCGTGATGCCCCCCAGCAGCGCCTGCACCTCGGCGGAGAGACGCTGGTTGTGGCCGAGGATCTCCAGGGTCTCCTGCACGCCGCTGTTGGCGGAGAGGGACTGGCTCTGCAACTGCTCTATGATGACCTGGATCTCCTTGGTGGAATCCTGGGTCCGCGCCGCCAGCAGGCGCACCTCGTCGGCCACCACCGCAAAGCCTCGACCGGTTTCACCGGCGCGGGCGGCCTCGATGGCGGCGTTGAGCGCCAGCAGGTTGGTCTGCTCCGAGATGCTCTGGATCACCTCGATCACCTTGCCGATCTGCTCGGACTGGGACTTGAGCCGCGCGACCACGGTGGCGGCGTTCTCCAGGCTGCCGGTCATGCGACCGTTGGCCTGGATGCTCTCGGCAAACAGCGCCAGCCCCTGCTCGACCCGGCGGTTGGCGTCCCGTGCCAGCTCATCGGCCAGGGCGGCGTTGTGGTTGACGTTGTCCGCTGTGCTGGCCAGCTCGGTGACGGCGGAGGCCACCTGCTCGGTCTCGCTGCGCTGTTGCTGGGCGTTGGCCTCGGACTGGGTCATGACGGCAGCCAGCTCGGTGGCGGCGGAGGCCACGTTGCCGCTGATGCCGGTCAGGGCATGGATAGTGCTGCCAAGCTGGCTCAGGGTCTGGTTGATGTCCTTGGCCAGCTGGCCCAGCTCGTTGTTGCCTTCGGCCTTGGCGCGCACGTTGAAGCGACCGAGGGCGACGGCGTGCATCACCTCCTGCAACTGGCCTATGGGCTGGACGATGCGACCTGAGAGCCACCAGCCGCCGCAGAGCGCCGCGACCAGGGTGGCCCCCATCAGCAGCAGGGTCTGCAGCAGGGTGGCATGGTAGTGGGCCTGCTCCTGGGCTATCTCCTGCTGGATCAGCTGATTGATGTGGGCAGAGAGGGTGTCAATCTGCTTGATGAGCTGCTCCCCCAGCTCGCGAAAGCGCAGCCGGGACTGCTCATAGCCGGCGGGCTCGCCACTGCCTGCGTGCTTGGCGGCCAGCAGCGGCAGCATGTTGCTGCGGGTATGGCCGAGATAGGCCTGCAGGGCCGCGGCTACCTGACCGTTGTCTTGCTCGGCCCCCGGGATCACCAGCCGCGACAATATGGTGGCTATCTCCTGCTCGGCGGCGGAGAGCTGGCTCGGCAACTGGGCGAAGCGCGCCTGATCATAGAGGCCGTAGATGGCGTTGGTGCGCAGCCGGTAGGTGGCGTGGATCAGGGCGGCGATGTCGTCCTTGTGGCGGGTGACGCTGGCGGTGGTATCGTTCATGTCCTTGATGGCACCGTCTATCTCCTGCTTGCTGATCACGGCCATGAGCAGCATCAGCAGGCTGGCGAGCAGTAGTGGAATGAGAACTTGCAGACGAATGGACAGATTATTCAAAGACATGAAAGATCCTAACCCAAAAGAGGAGTGAGGCGGCATCTTACACAGGCGCGACAACTCTTGTCACAGGGTTTTTAATGCTGAATTCTTGCTGAAGGAAAAGGTTTTTCTTGTGTTAAAAGAGTGTGATAGGCAAGATCGACTGCTTGTTACCTGGAGGTGTAGTGTGTCTCACTGGATTGATCCCGCCATCTTGGCGCTCTTTATTCCCACGTTTTTCTTTGTCTCCGTGACCCCCGGCATGTGCATGACCCTGGCGATGACCCTGGGCATGAGTCTGGGGGTGCGCCGCACCCTGCACATGATGTGGGGGGAGCTCATCGGCGTCGGCCTGGTCTCGGTGCTCTCTGTGGTCGGGGTGGCGGCCGTCATGCTCAACTATCCGGCCCTGTTCTCGGCCTTCAAGTACGTGGGCGGCGCCTATCTGGTCTGGCTCGGCATCCAGATGTGGCAGGCCAAGGGCAAGATGGCGATTCCGGCGGATCTCTCCGCCGGCCAGGAGACCAAGCCGCTCGGGTTGGCGCTGCAGGGCTTCGTTACCGCCATCGCCAATCCCAAGGGGTGGGCCTTCATGGTCTCCCTGCTGCCCCCCTTCATCAATGCGGCCAAGCCGATGGCCCCCCAGATCAGCGCCCTGGTGGTGCTCATCCTGGTCATCGAGTTCTCCTGCCTGCTGCTCTATGCGAGCGGTGGCCGCACCCTGCGCCACTTCCTCGCCAAGAGCGGCAACGTCACCCTGATGAACCGCATCGCCGGCTCGCTCATGCTGTTTGTCGGCGTCTGGCTGGCCTTCGGCTGAGAGGATCGGAATGAAAAAGGCCACCTCCCTGCCGGGAGGTGGCCTTTTTCGTGGGTGGCTGACGGCCGGGGTCAGTCGGTGAGGCAGTCGGGATCGAACACGTATTCGCCGTCCAGCCAGCGCAGGATCTCGGCGACGCAGCCCTGATCCTGGAATGGCAGGTAGCGGGCCTTGAGGTGGGTCACCTGCTCAGGTGTCAGCTGGGCCAGCCCTATGTCCTGAAACAGCGGCAGGTCGGCCTCTATCATGGCGGAGATCTGCGGCCCGCAGGTGGCGTTGAGGGAGGCGTGCAGCGCCTGATCCGGATCGTACTGGCGGCCGAGCCGGTAACTCATGGGCAGGGTGGCGAGCGGCAGCACAGAGAGCGCCGCCTGCTTCATGGGATTGACCGCGTGACCGGCGGTGAGATCCGCGAGCTCCGCCGGGCGGTGCTCGAAGGCGCGCAGGTGCAGGAAGCTGCTCGCCTTGCTGCCGTCATTGACCGGGTAGTTGTCCCACAGGAACGGCTTGCGGTGCAGCCAGTCGGCGGCCTGCCTGAGGTGGGCCGCCGGGTACTCGGTGGAGCAGACCCTGGGGCCGGTCCAGAAGATGTCGAAGCGCTTGTCCAGCCCCTGGCCCAGATCCGTCAGATAGTGGGGGGGCATGGCGCCGAACACCTTCTCCAGCACGGGATCCGTCGAGTAGTAGCTGGGGCAGAAGATGAGACGGCTGGCGCGGGTGTGGGCCGCGATGTCGTGGGCTATGGTGAGCTGCCAGTGGGCGAGATCCGGGGTATCCCCCTTCATGTCGTCAAACAGCACCGCCAATATGTCGGGCTGGAGCGCCTCCTCGATGAGGCGCACCTTCTCGAGCAGGGCCGGGCGCTTGTGGGCGTAGTCGTGATGGGCGCCCATGGGGCTCAACCCCACACCGAAGGCGAGGCCGTTCTCCCGGCACTGCCGGGCCAGCTGGCGCAGGTGGTCGAGCTGCTCCCTCGGCCAGGGCTCGGCCCAGTGCTTGCGCAGGTAGCCGTCTTCCTTGGGGGCATAGAGGTAGAAGCCGTAGCCATGGCGGGGCAGCCACTGGGCGTAGCGGGCGCGGGCCTCCCAGCTCCAGCCCTTGCCGAAGAACCCCTCGATCAGCCCCAGTCGGGGGGAGGGAGGATAGAGACCAGACAACTGGGTTTGATAAGGCATGGGTCACTCCCTTCTCGCCGGGCGCCGGTTCACCGTCTTGGCGGGAACGGGCGCCGAGTATGTGTATTGAACAGGGTCCGGCTTGCGTCCTAGACCGGATCTTCTTCCAGGAAGCGTACCCCTATCTTGCGAGGCTCACCCTCTTCCATCTCCGCCACCGTCCAGAGCAGGCCCTGCCAGGCGACGTGGTCACCCACTACCAGATTATCGCCCAACTGATGGGCAATGAAATCGCCGAGCGTCTGATCCGCCACCTCGCTCACATCCAGCCCGTAGAGCGGGGCGAGATCCACCAGCCTGGCGGTCGCCTCCAGCAGGAAGTCACCGAAGAAGCGCGGGCCCAGATCCTGCTCAGGCGCCTGGCTGAACAGCTGGCCGAGGGCGGGCAGATCGCGCTCGTGGCCGATGACGCAGAGGATGTCGTCCGACTGCAGGCAGGTACTGCCCGAGGGGTGCAACAGCTCCTGGCCGCGGAACAGGGCGCAGATGCGGGTACCCTGGGGCATGCGCAGCTCCCGCAGGGGGGAGCCGATGCACCACTTCTCGGCGCTCAGGCGATAGACGAAGGTCTCCCACTGGCTGTCGAGATCGATCTCGAGCCCGGAGCGGTTGATGGGGGACGGCGGCGCCGGCACCTCCACCCGCGCCAGCCTGGAGGCCAGCGGCAGCGAGCTGCCCTGCAGGATGAGGGAGACCAGCACCACGAAGAAGGCGACATTGAAGTAGAGCTGGGCGTTGGGCAACCCAGCCATCATGGGGAAGACCGCCAGTATGATGGGCACGGCGCCACGCAGGCCGACCCAGGAGATGAACCAGCGCTCCCGGGGGGCGAAGTTCTTGAACGGCAGCAGGCCTATCCATACCGACACCGGGCGGGCAAACAGTATCATCCACATGGCCAGCGCCAGCGCCGGCACGGCGATGGGCAGCAGATTGCTCGGGGTGGCGAGCAGCCCCAGCACCAGGAACATGCCGATCTGGCTTAGCCAGGTCAGGCCGTCCAGCACCGACAAGGTGGTGCTGCGGCTGCGCAGGGAGAGGTTGCCGAGCAACAGGCCGGTGAGGTAGATGGCGAGGATGCCGCTGCCCCCCACGGCCGTGGTGAGGGCGAAGATGAGCAGGCCGCCGCTGACGGTGAGCAGCGGATAGAGCCCGGGGGCCAGGCGGGCCGTGTTGATGAGCCGCCACAGCAGCCAGCCCCCGGCTAGGCCTATGCCGGCGCCCAGGCCAAACTGCTTGATGAGTTGCAGCAGCAGGAAGCCGGCGTCCAGCCCCTGCTGGGCGGTGGCCAGCACCTCTATCAGGGTGACGGTGAGAAAGACCGCCATGGGATCGTTGCTGCCGGACTCTATCTCCAGGGTGGCGCTGACCCGCTCGTTGAGGCTGCGCCCGCCGAGCAGGGAGAACACAGCCGCCGCATCGGTGGAGCCGACGATGGCGCCGATCAGCATCCCCTGCATCAGGTTCAGATCAAACAGCCAGGCGGCGGCCAGCCCGGTCAGGCCTGTGGTGATGGCCACCCCGACGGTGGCAAGCGACAGGGCGGGCCAGAGTGCGACCCGAAAGGAGGAGACCCGAGTGCGCATGCCGCCATCCAGCAATATGATGGCGAGCGCCAGGTTGCCCACCAGGTAGGCGACAGAGTAGTCGGCGAAGTGGATGCCACCGGGGCCATCCTCACCGGCCAGCATGCCGACGGCGAGGAAGATGACCAGGATGGGGATGCCGACCCGGGACGAGAGCGCACTTAACAGGACACTGGCTCCCACCAACAAGGCACCGATAAAAAAGAAACTGTTGATGGTGGTGGCATCCAATGGCGAACTCCTTATAGCGGACGGCAAAACAGGCACATTATATGCAGATTGCACCCCTTTGTGTGGCTTAATTGTGCATCGATTTGCAGTTTTTTACGGTTGTTGTGCTGTTTTTAAGCAGCAGACGCGAGGCTAAAGAGGGGCGAGAAAGAGGGGGGCGGGAGTGGCAATCGGTGCCCATTTTCAGGGGCTGGGGCCGGGGTGTCAGCAGGCTGGCATCGAGCCCGGCAAGGGGGAGCAGGAGCGCCATCGGGCTCCTGCGGGGGAGGTCAGTCGTCCTCGTCGTCCTTGACTTCCCGGATCTTGTCCCTGTATTTCGGCAACTGCTTTTCGAGCTGTTTCATGTCCTTGATGGCATTGAGAAACAGGCCGAGCAGAAACAGCAGCGGCAGGCCTATCCATAACCACAGACTCATCAGATTCTCCTTTCGGTGTGACCGGCAGTGACATAACGGGCCAGGATCTCGTCGAGATGGGACAGTATGCACGCCTTGCCTTCAATATCCGCCTGTTGCAGGCAAAGCGCCAGCGCATCCGGATCCAGCCGCTGTTCAGCGGACTCCAGGGCGAAGCTGATGTGCCAGGGCTCGTAGGCGACCCCCTGAGCCGCGTCCAGCTGTTTGGCATAGGGCAGGAAGAAACCGAAGTCGTTCATGTGATCCCCGAGCCACTCGCCGAGATCGGCAAACCAGCCTCCCGCCTCGTACTCCCAGGGCTCCAGCGTCAGCCTGGTACCTGCGGGCAGGCAGTCGGGATCATAGATGTCGAGATCCGTGCCCCAGTGGTGGCGGCTGGTGCCCGGCAGGGCGCTCCAACGCAGTATGGCGTGCAGCCGTTCGGTCTCGCCCAGCTGCAGCGCATCCAGCGGCCGGTTGTTCGCATCCAGCAGGGGCAGCTCCCCGCGCCACTTACCATTCCAGATGGCGAGCTGGCGCTCGAAGCTGCGCCAGCTGGAAGCGGCCTGCAGGTTGAACCCCTCATGGGCGGCCGCCACCTGCATGTCGTTGAAGGCCGCCGCGGTGGCGGCGGTCAGACGGTGGGGGCCGCGCCCCACCAGGATGAGGTGGCTCTCGTCGAGCCCAAGCAGTTGATCCTGGGTCATGCCAGCAAGTGCTCCAGCACCCCTTGGTACATGTCCGCCAGCAGATCCAGATCCTCCGCCTTCACGCACTCGTTCACCTTGTGGATGGTGGCGTTGACCGGGCCCAGCTCGATCACCTCGGCCCCGGTGGGGGCGATAAAGCGCCCATCGGACGTTCCCCCCGTGGTGAGCAGGGCAGGCTGCTGACCGTTGACCGCCGCCACGGCGGCGACTGTGGCCTCCAGCAGGGCGCCGGTGTCGGTCAGGAAGGGCTGGCCGGAGAGGGTCCACTTCAGCTCGAAGTCCAGACCGTGACGGGTCAGCAGCGCCTCGACCCGCTCGCGGATGTCGAGATCGGTGAGCTCTGTGCTGAAACGGAAGTTGAACTGCACCTGCAATTCGCCGGGGATGACGTTGGAGGCACCGGTGCCAGCCTGGATGTTGGCTATCTGGAAGCTGGTGGGGGGGAAGTAGGCGTTGCCCTCGTCCCAGACGGTGGCGGCGAGTTCCGCCAGGGCCGGCGCCGCCTTGTGGATGGGGTTGTCCGCCAGATGAGGGTAAGCCACGTGACCCTGTACCCCGCGCACCAGCAGATCGCCGGTGATGGAGCCGCGGCGGCCGTTCTTCACCACGTCCCCCACCAGGTTGGTGGAGGAGGGCTCGCCGACGATGCACCAGCGGATCTTCTCGTTGCGCGCCTCCAGGGTGTCGATGACGCGCACCGTGCCATTGATGAAGGGACCCTCTTCATCCGAGGTGATGAGGAAGGCGATTGAGCCCTTGTGGTCCGGATGCTTGGCCACGAAGCGCTCGGTGGCCACCACCATGGCGGCGAGGGACCCCTTCATGTCGGCGGCGCCGCGGCCATGGAGCATGCCGTCCTTGATGGTCGGCTCGAACGGCGGGGTGTGCCACTTCTCCAGCGGGCCGGCGGGCACCACGTCGGTGTGGCCGGCGAAGCAGAACAACGGCCCCTCGCTGCCACGGCGGGCCCAGAGGTTGGTGGTGTCTTCGAACACCATGGGCTCGATGACGAACCCGAGGCGTGCGAGGCGCTCCGCCATCAGGGTCTGGCACCCTTCGTCCAGCGGGGTAACTGAGGGGCGGCGGATCAGATCCTTGGCCAGTGCGATGACATCCGACATCGGCGTTCCTTAACAGAAATGTTTAACGAGAGAAGAGGGATTGGTAGTGGTCTGCCTTGAACCCCAGGGTCAGCTCGCCATCACGATCCAGCAACGGGCGCTTGATCATGGCGGGGTGCTCCAGCAGCAGGGCACGGGCTTTGGCGCCGTCCAGCCCTTGCTTGACCTCCTCCGGCAGGGCGCGGAAGGTGGTGCCTCGGGTGTTGAGCAGGGCTTCCCAGCCCAGCTGGGCCAGCCAGCCGTCCAGCCGGGCAGGCTCGAGGCCGTCGGCCCTGTGATCGTGAAAGCGATAGTCGATGCCAGCCTCGTCCAGCCACTTGCGGGCCTTCTTGATGGTGTCGCAGTTCTTGATGCCATAGAGGGTGGTGGCCATGGGAGATCCTATATCTGCGGGCCCGGGGCCCTGAAATCCGAACGTGAAATCATGCAAGGGCCCGATTCTGGCATTGTGGCCCAGCCATGGCAACGCTCATGGCCGGGCTGGCTGGTTTTACCAGCGGGGAGGGGGAGAAAAAGCGAGGGGCCAGATAGCCAAAACGCGCCTGGGGCGCGTCTTGGGGGAAGGGGCTATCAGTGCAGGGTGGTCCACTGGTGGTCGAAGACCCGGGCCCGCTCCCAGGGCGCATCCGGCAGGCTGGAGGAGAGGCCGGTGTATTTGCCCACGTCGTCCACCACGATGGCGGAGAGGATCGGCAGGTTGTTTTCGGTGCAGTACATGCGGATGCGTTGCAGCAGGGTGCGCAGCTCATCCTGGCACTGTTCCAGCCCGGCCTGCCTGGCCAGCTTGGAATAACGAATGGTGGTGCGTTCCTTTGCAGACTCGACGAGGATGTCCCACAGCTTGTAGTCGCAGGTAGAGACACCTGCGGTGGCTTGGCTTGTCATAACTCTCTCCGGTGCGAAATGGTCGCTCTGTATCGACGGGCATCTTGGCCAGTTCACCCCTGACGGGCGTTGATCCAACGCAAAAAAAGTGGAGGTTGTTGGCCAGGATCTCATGCAGGGCATTCTAGTGGGTCGGGACTGGATTGATGTACCAATTTTATTTGATTTATCAAAATTTAATGCTGCCTTTTGTCATTCAAGCCACTTTTATTGATAGGGATCAAGGGGAAAGGAGGTGCTCGCCACTAGATTTCGATCCTCGATAATCTTATCAGGAGCGCACTTTGGAACTCTTATTCGTCTTGCTCGTGCTGATGGCCGTGGTCTACGGCATCGTCAAGGATTACAACCCGCAGGCGGTGCTGGCGCTGGCAGGCATGGCCATCTTCGCGGTGGCCTACTGGCTGGGGTTGCACCCCATACTGCCTGCCGACAAGAGCACGGGGTTCGCCCTGTTCGACCTGTTCGAGGTGTTCAAGGGGATCTTCTCCTACCGGGCGGCGGGGCTCGGCCTCACCATCATGGCGGTGGCGGGCTTTGCCACCTACATGTCCCATATCGGCGCCTCCCAGTCCCTGGTGCGGGTGGCGGTCAAGCCGGTGGCGGGCATCCGGTCCAGCTACCTGATGCTGGCCATCTGCTACCTGGTGGCGGTGTTCGTGTCGCTGTTCGTCACCTCCGCCACCGGCCTCGGCCTGCTCTTGATGGTCACCATGTACCCTGTGATGCGCAACCTCGGCATCAGCCCGGCGTCGGCCTGCGGCGTCATCGCCACCTCCCAGGCGTTTGAAATCGGTCCGACCCAGACCAACGCCATCTTCTCGGCCGGTCAGTCCGGAATGGATCCCGCCAGCTACTTCGTCGACTACCAGATCTGGCTGGTGGCCCCCATGCTGCTGGTGACCATGGTGCTGCACTTCTTCTGGCAGCGTCACTGCGATCGCCAGGATGGCTGGGATCCCGCCCTGCACCGGGGCGATCCGGCCGAGCTGGACGAGCAGGGGAAGGAGGAGGTGCCGGCGCCGACCTGGTATGCCCTGCTGCCCATCATCCCCTTCGTGCTGATGATGACCTTCTCCAAGCTCCTGGTGACCACCATCAGCGTCAGCGTGGAGGTGGCCATGCTGCTGTCGGTCTTCATCGGCATGCTGTGCGAGCTGCTGCGCACCCGCTCGGTGCGTACCGCCATGGCCGGACTGTCGAGCTTCCTCGACGGCATGGGTAAGGTGTTTGGCCCCGTGGTGGCGCTCATCGTCTGTGCCGAGCTGTTTGCCGAGTCCCTCAAGGCCATCGGCGCCATCGACACCCTGCTGCACTCTGCCAGCAATGCCGGGATCGGCAGCGGCCTGATGACCCTGGTGATGGTGGGGCTCATCATGGTGGCGGCCGTCATCATGGGCTCAGGCAACGCGGCCTTCCTGAGCTTCTCCACCCTGGCCCCCGCGGTGGCGGCCAAGTTCGGCGTGCCGGCGGTGACCATGCTGCTGCCGATGCAGCTCGCCTCCAGCATAGGCCGCACCGTCTCCCCCATAGCGGCTGTGCTCATCGCCTGCGCGGGGATCGCCAAGGTCTCCCCCTTCGTGGTGGTCAAGCGCACCTGCGTCCCCATGGCCGGTGCCCTGGTGACGGCGCTGCTGCTCAACTATCTGCTGTTTATGTAATGGCGGGGCGGGTGGCCAGGCTGCCCGCTCCATTCACTCTGCGCAAGGGCGAGGCCCGACCTTTTGCCCTTTGGAGACGATGATGACAGATCCTCGCAACGCTTTTTCTCTGGACGCCTATCTGGCGGATCTGGCCCCCCTCATCAACCTGGATTGCGGCACCCGCACCCCGGCCGGGGTGGCTCGGGTGGCCGACATCATGACCGAAAAATACGAGGCCATTGGCTGGCAGGTGAGCCGCCACCAGTTTGCCGCCGAGTGCGGCCCCTGCCTCGAGGCAACCAATGCCCCGGGGGCGGATCACTATGACGTCATGCTGGTGGGCCACATGGATACCGTCTTCCCCGAGGGGACGGCGGCCAAACGCCCGCTGACAGTCGAAGGCAATCAGGCCTTCGGCCCCGGTGTCTCTGACATGAAGAGCGGCCTGCTCTCCACCTGGTATGCCTTGAAGGGGATGGACCCGGCCGTGCTGGCCAAGCTCAAGGTGCTGGTCTGCTGCAACTGCGACGAGGAGATTGGCTCCCCCTGGTCGAAGGATTGGCTGGTCGAGCGAGCCAAGCAGAGTGGCTGCGTGCTGGTGGCCGAGGCGGCCCGTCCGAGCGGGGATCTCATCAGCGCCCGCAAGGGCAACGCCAAGTACCGCATCCGCTTCCACGGCAAGGCCTCCCACGCGGGCTCGGCCCTGGCCGAGGGTATCTCCGCCATTACCGAGCTCGCCCATTGGGTGCTGGCCATCAACGAGCAGGTGAACCTGGAGACGGGCACCACCATGAACGTAGGGGTGGTGCAGGGGGGCACCGGCGTCAACGTGGTGCCGGACTTCGCCGAGGCGATCGTGGATCTGCGCTTCTGGCGTAACGAAGAGGCGCAGGCGGTGCATGACCGGCTCACCTTTATGGCCAAGAATCCTTTCCTTGCGGGTTGCCGGGTCGAGGTGGATCGCCAGAGCTTCAAGCCAGCGATGCGCCCGAGTGGCGACACTGAGGCGTTGATGGCGTTGGTGGAGGCGGCAGCCAAAGAGGAGGGGATCCCCTTCAACTGGCTGGAGGCCGGTGGCGGCTCGGATGCCAACTTCACCGCCGCCGCGGGGGTGCCGTCCCTGGATGGCTTCGGCCCCATGGGGGGCGGTTTCCACTCGGAGGCCGAGTTCCTGCTGCTCGACAGCATAGCGCCGCGCATTCGCCTGCTGCAGCGGGTGCTGGGCAAGCTGGCCAGATAGGCTGGCGTGAGAGGCAAGCAAAACGGGAGGCGATCGCCTCCCGTTTTTTATGTGCCGCCTTAGTGAGGCGTCATCCCTCGTCCTCCAGCAAATAGGCCAGATGATCCTGGCGCGCCACCTGCCAGCCATCGAGGCGCAGCGGGGCGGCAAAGCCCGGGCCGTCGGTCACCATGGTGTGGTACTCCCCCTGCTCGCCGCAGGCATCGAACCCTTCACGCTCGGCCAGTTGCTGCAACTCGGTCAGGGTGGCCGCATCCAGCACTCGCCCGGCCCATGCCGGCGCCAGCACCCGGGTATCGACGCAGGAGAGGTGGGCGACGATGCCGCGGGCCAGCATATCCGCCAGCAGCGCCTCGCGAGATTGCTGCCAGAGCGGGGTGTGGACGGCGAGCCCGAGCGGCTGGCAGCGTTCGCGGATCCAGTTTGGCGCGCCCCCCACGCTGTCGATGTCGCCGGTGACCACACCATCCAGGGCCCACTCCTGCTGCAGGCGGCTCAGCGCCGTCTCATAGCTCTGCTCGAACGGCGCCTCTATGGTGACCAGCAGATGGGGCAGCCCGAGGGCCGCCGCCTGACGGCGCACCAGCGGCAAGGGGTGAGCGAGAAAGCGGGGCTCTGGCGGCGCAAAGGTGGCCAGGGCCACCACCTGATGACCCGCATCGCGGGCATGACAGAGGGCCTGCATGGCATCTTTGCCACCGCTCCAGAGCAGGATGACGCGAGACATGGGGTTGATTCCAATCATGAAAGATGAGGCATGCTACCGAGCCGGCGGGTTCTTGGCAAAGCGGGAGGGCGGGAAAGGCAACGGGCCCGCGAAGGGGCCCGTTGGGGATGGCGCGGCGAACGCCGTCTGGATCACAGCAAGATGGTGGTCAGCACATACCCCAGGGCGCAGGAGCTGCTGACCCCGATCAGCCCAGGAATGATGAAGCTGTGGTTGATGATGAACTTGCCGATGCGGGTGGTGCCGGAGCGGTCGAAACCGATACAGGCCAGATCGCTCGGGTAGGTCGGCAGCACGAAGTAGCCGTAGCTCGCCGGCAGGAAGGCGATCAGCAGTTTCGGCTCCACCCCCAGCGCCAGACCCATGGGGGCGATGGCGGTGAGCGCGGCGGCCTGGCTGTTCACCAGCTTGGAGATGAGGAAGAGCACCAGGGCATAGGTCCAGGGCTGGGCCTGTACCACGTGGGCCAGGGTTTCCTTGAGCAGCGGCATGTGGGCCTGGAAGAAGGTCTCGCTCATCCATGCAACCCCGAACACGGAGAAGATGGCGACCATGCCGGCCTTGAAGACGGCGCCGTTGGAGATATCGCCCGGCTTGACCTTGCAGCGCATCAGGATGATGGCGCCTGCGATCAGCATCATCATCTGGATCACCAGGTTCATGGAGAGGGGGCCGGTCTTGTCCTTGATGGTGAACACAGGACGCAGACCTTCGTTGGCACCGAGCAAGACCACGGCGGCGATGGCGGCGAAGAAGATCCAGGTAGACCAGTAGGCCTCTTTCGGGAACTTGGTGTTGAGCAGGGTTTCACCGCCGCCGTAGACGAAGGCGCGCTGCTCCGGATCCTTGATCTTGGCCTGGAACTCCTCGTCCTTGTCCAGATCCTTGCCGCGGCGCAGGCTCCACAGGGCCGCCATGACCACACCCGTGAGAGAGGAGGGGATGGCGATCATCAGGATGTCGAGCAGGCCGTAGGCCTGACCTATGCCGTGACCGGCCGCCAGAATGGAGACCATGGAGACCACGGCAACGGAGACCGGGGAGGCGCAGATCGCCATCTGGGAGGCAACGGATGCCACCGCCATGGGGCGCTCGGGACGGATGTTCTTCTGCAGCGCTATGTCGGCGATGATGGGGAACATGGTGTAGACCACGTGGCCGGTACCGCACAGGAAGGTGAGGGTCCAGGTGGTGAGCGGCGCCAGTATGGTGATGTATTGCGGGTGACGGCGCAGCAGGCGCTCGGCCACCTGCATCATCAGGTTGAGGCCACCGGCGGTCTGCAGGGTGGCGGCGCAGCCGATCACCGCCAGTATGGTCAGCATCACCTGAACAGGCGGCTCCCCTGGCACCAGGCCGAACACGAAGGTCAGCAGGAACAGACCTATGCCGCTGATGAGACCCAGTCCCATGCCCCCAAAGCGGGTACCCAGCAGCAAGCAGCCGAGCACCACCAAAAATTCCATCAAGATCATTCCATTACCTCGTGTGATTGAATCCATGTCCGCACTGGCCCTGGGGCCCGGGAGCATCTGTTGTGGTTATTTGCCCCTAAAGGGTTAGTGGGTATTCTGGCACCCCTAAAGGGGTAAAAAATTGAGGTGGTTCAATAACAGACCCTTTTCCGATTTAAGTGCATAAAAACTATGGATATGCCCTTGAACAGGGGGGATCGGGGAATGACAGGCAGGGGAAGAGGGGATGGATCCGAGGACCGGGAAGGGATGAAGGGGGTCGCAGGCCGGCGCCGGCCTGCGAGTCTGGATGACCGGCTCAAGCGTCCCGGTTTGGCTCGGCGCTGGCCGCCTCTTCGCAAGAGGCAATCTGCGACAGCAGGGATGCGCGGCAGGCAGCCAGGATCTCATCGGCCAATGGCGACTCGTCCGGACAGGCCCGTGACAGCATGATGGCACCGATCATCTGTGCCATCAGCGCTATCCCCTTGGCGCGATGGGCCTGGGTCTCCTCTGTATCCGGCGTGTCGTGCAGGCCACAGGTGCGGGCCAGCATCTCTTCAATGCCGGCCTCGAAGGCAGCCTTGACCTGGGGCGGTTGCCGCGCCGCATCGGCGCACAGCGCGGCCATGATGCAGCCATCCCCCGGGGCATCGCGGTGCTCTCTGGAGAGGTAGTGCCTGACAAACTCGGGGCTAGCCAGAGCACTGGTTTTCTCCAGACTCTGTTCAAAGCCGCAGGCGGCGGCCTCCGCCATCAGATCCGCCTTGGCGGTGAAGTGCTTGTAGAAACCGCCGTGAGTGAAGCCGGCCGCCGCCATCAGATCTGCCACTCCCACGCCATCGTAACCCCGCTCGCGAAACAGCCTGGCTGCGGTGGCGACTATGTGTGCCCGGTTTGCCTGAGCCTGTGCCTTGGTGACCCTCATACCCGGTCCTCCTCTGAATCATGGAAGTGGTGAACACTATACATTGATGTTGGTCATCATCAAAATGCTTGACTGAAAAGATTATGATCGTCATCTTTAATGGGCAGACCCCGGGAAGGGGTTGAACGCCCTGACCCTGGATTGACCCTTGCAGCCCCCGAGCCTGGCGGCGCCATGTCGGGATACGGACTACCTTCCTTCCCAGACCCATGTTCCACACGACAGAGGCACGCCATGACAGACAAGAGACTCTTCGAGGCCTATTCCCTTGGCCCCATCACCCTCGCCAACCGCATCGTGATGGCGCCACTCACCCGCAACCGTGCCGGCCCCGGCCTGGTCCCGAGCGAGCATGCCGCCACCTATTACAGCCAGCGGGCCACGGCGGGTCTGCTGATCGCCGAGGCGACCCAGGTCTCGGCCCAGGCGCAGGGCTACCAGGATACCCCCGGCCTCTACACGGCGGCGCAGATTGCGGGCTGGCGCAAGGTGACCGATGCGGTGCATGCCAGGGGCGGTCGTATCTTCGTGCAGTTGTGGCACGTCGGCCGCGTCTCCCACGTCGCGCTGCAACCCGATGGCGCGGCGCCGGTGGCCCCTTCGGCAATTCGCGCCCAGACCAAGACCTTCGTCAACAATGAGTTCGTCGAGGTGTCTATGCCCCGTGCATTGGCACTGGAGGAGCTCCCCGGCATCGTCGACGACTTTCGTCAGGCGGCTGCCAACGCCATGGCGGCGGGCTTTGACGGGGTCGAGATCCACGGTGCCAACGGCTATCTGCTGGAGCAGTTTCTCAAGGATGGCGCCAACCTGCGTACCGACGGCTATGGCGGCTCCATCGAGAACCGCGCGCGGCTGCTGCTCGAGGTCACCGCCGCCGTGGCCAAGGAGATCGGGGCCGATCGCACCGGGGTCCGGATCTCCCCCGTCTCACCGGCCAATGGCATCTCCTGCAGCGATCCCCAGCCGCAGTACGACTATCTCGTCGAGCGGCTCAGTGCGCTGGGCGTCGTCTATCTGCACGTGATCGAGGGCGCCACCGGCGGCCCCCGGGATGTCGCCCCTTTCGACTTCGCCTCCCTGCGTCGGCGCTTCAAGCAGACCTATCTGGCCAATAACGGCTATGACCTGACGCTGGCCCGCAGTGCGCTGGCCCAGGGCAAGGCGGACTTGTTTGCCTTCGGTCGCCCCTTTATCAGCAATCCGGATCTGGTCGAGCGCCTGCAGCAAGGCGCCCCGC
This sequence comes from Aeromonas sp. EU05-FHT14A05, assembly GCF_058791175.1. Lineage (NCBI taxonomy): Bacteria > Pseudomonadati > Pseudomonadota > Gammaproteobacteria > Aeromonadales > Aeromonadaceae > Aeromonas > Aeromonas sp. EU05-FHT14A05. Next base: position 78,142 of record NZ_JBYTDH010000012.1, read on the forward strand.
TCGCCGCGCTCAGACCCGAGACCCTCTATGGCGGCGGCGCCGAGGGCTACATCGACTACCCGGCCCTGGCGGGTGCCGGCGAGTAAACGGACATGGGCAGGGGGCGTCATAGCAGGTCCCCTGTCGACACAGCTCCATCGGCCGTTGAGTGCCTGGCGCGACATCCATCCCGGTTCAAAACGATCACAGAGAGAATGACATCATGACCATTAAACCCAGAGTGCTTATCACCGGTGCCTCCAGCGGCATTGGCGCCACCTATGCGGACCGCTTCGCCCGGCGCGGCCACGATCTGGTGCTCGTCGCCCGCGACGAGTTGCGGCTGACGGCACTGGCCGGCCGCCTGCGCCAGGCGTACGGCGTCGCCGTTGACATCCTGCCTGCCGACCTCACTCAATCCCGGGAGCTGGCCGCCGTGGAGGCCCGGTTACGGGAAGATGCCAGCATCGGCATCCTGATCAACAACGCAGGGGCGGGTCAGGTGGGCCACTTCCTCGCCCAGACCGCCAGCAGCGTCGAGCAACTGGTGACTCTGAACACCACGGCGCTGGCACGTCTGGCGGCCGCCATAGCCCCGCGACTGGTGCAAGCCGGAGAGGGGGCCATAGTGAACATCGGCTCCGTGGTCGGGCTCGCACCCGAATTTGGCATGACGCTCTATGGCGCGACCAAGGCCTTCGTGCTGTTCCTCTCCCAGGGGATGAGCCTGGAGCTCGCTCCCGCCGGGGTCTATGTGCAGGCGGTGCTGCCCGCCGGCACGCGCACCGAGATCTGGGCACGCTCCGGCATCGATCCCGACAGCTTGCCGGAGTTGATGGAGGTGGAGGAGCTGGTGGACGCGGCCCTGGTCGGTTTCGGTCGCCGGGAAGTGGTCACCATACCGCCGCTGCATGAGGCCAGTCGCTGGGATGAGCTCGATGGCGCGCGCAAGGCGCTGCTCTCCGACCTTCGGCAGGCCCATGCCGCCGAACGCTATCAGGTTGCGCCTCAGGGCCGCTGATCCCGGCAACAAGACCGGCGGTCTGCTGGGGACGGCGCCACGCCCAACCCGCAGTTCTCTCTCCAGACCGCCTCTTTTATCCTCGCGATGAGGACGTGCCTGACCTGTGCCGCTGCCCTGTGTGGGACAGGGCGGTTTGCCTGGTTCGGTCACCTCACGCTTTCTGGTAACAAGATGATGAAAGCCTTTGTGTTCAGACACTATGGTCGCTCGGCGCGGCCCGAGTTCGCCGAGCTGCCGCACCCGACCATGGGGCCGGACGAGATCCTGGTCAAGGTGCATGCCGTCGGCCTCAATCCCATCGACAACATGATCCCGCGAGGCACCTTCAAACCCCTGCTCAAGTTTGAGCTGCCCGCCGTGCTCGGCAGCGATCTGGCCGGTGTGGTGGTGGAGGTCGGCAGCCGGGTGACGCGGTTTCGGCCGGGGGATGCCGTCTATGCCAGCCTCTTCGATCTGGGGCGCGGCGCCCTGGCGCAATGGGTTGTAGTACCCGAACACGCGGCGGCCCTCAAACCGGCCAGCCTCGACTTCGTTCAGGCGGCGTCCATTCCCATGGTGGCGCTGACGGCCTGGCAGGCCTTCACCGAGCAGGCCCCGCTCGCGCCGGGTCAGAGGGTGTTCATTCCCTCGGGTTCCGGCGGCATAGGCTCCTTTGCCATTCAACTGGCCAGGCACCTGGGGGCCTTGGTCGCGACCTCCACCAGCACGGCGAACGCCGAGTGGGTAGGGCAGCTGGGGGCCGAGGTGGTGATCGACTACAGACGGCAGGCGTTCGATGCGCTATTGCAGGGTTATGATCTGGTGCTGGGGACCTTGCGGGGCGACGCGATCGAGCGGTCACTGTCGATCCTCCGGCCGGGGGGGCGGCTCCTGTCGCTGGTCGGCCCGCCTGATGCGGCCTTTGCGCGGGCGAGAAACATGAATGTCATCATGACCGCCCTGTTTGGCCTGATGAGCTGGAAGATCCACCGTCTTGCCCGGCGACGGGGTATTACCTACGGCATGATGTTCGTGCGTCCGGATGGTGCCCAGCTGACCCGGATTGCCGCGCTGCTCGACGAGGGCAAGCTCAGGCCCGTGATCGACAGGGTCTTTCCGTTTGAACAGGTCGGCGAGGCGCTCGCCTATCTGGCGACCGGCCGCGCAAAGGGCAAGGTGGTCGTCAGCCTGGCGTAGGTGCAGGGCGACGGCAAAGAACAAAAAAAGCCGACCCAAGGGTCGGCTTTTTGCGATTCGCGTGCTGTCCGCGATTAGAACTCGGCGGTGCGAGGGGTACGCGGGAAGGGGATGACGTCGCGCACGTTGCCCATGCCGGTCACATAGACCACCAGGCGCTCGAAGCCCAGGCCGAAGCCGGAGTGCGGCACTGTGCCGTAGCGACGCAGGTCGCGATACCACCAGTAATCTTCCTTGTTCAGGCCCATCTCGGCCAGACGGGCATCCAGCACCTCGAGACGCTCCTCACGCTGGGAGCCACCGATGATCTCGCCGATCCCCGGGGCCAGCACGTCCATGGCGGCGACTGTCTTGCCGTCGTCGTTGAGGCGCATGTAGAAGGCCTTGATGTCTTTCGGGTAGTTCTTCACCACCACAGGAGACTTGAAGTGCTCCTCGGCCAGATAGCGCTCGTGCTCGGAGGAGAGATCGATACCCCAGGAGACCGGGAACTCGAACTTCTTGCCGCAGTTCTTCAGCACTTCGATGGCGTCGGTGTAGTCAATCTGGGCGAAGTCGGAGGCGACGAAGCGCTCCAGACGGTCGATGGCATCCTTGTCGATGTGCTGGGCGAAGAACTCCAGATCGTCGCGGCGCTCGGTCAGCACGGCGTTGAAAACGTACTTCAGCATGGCTTCGGCCAGGGCGGCGTTGTCTTCCAGGTTGGCGAAGGCCACTTCCGGCTCCACCATCCAGAACTCGGCCAGATGGCGGCTGGTGTTGGAGTTTTCGGCGCGGAAGGTCGGCCCGAAGGTGTAGACCTTGGACAGCGCGCAGGCATAGGTCTCGACGTTGAGCTGGCCGGAGACGGTCAGGAAGGTCTCCTTACCGAAGAAGTCCTTGTCGTAATCCACCTTGCCTTCGGGGGTGCGCGGCAGGTTTTCCATGTCCAGGGTGGAGACGCGGAACATCTCGCCGGCCCCTTCGGTGTCGGAGGCGGTGATGAGCGGCGCGGCAATCCACAGATAACCTTCTTCGTGGAAGAAGCGGTGAATGGCCTGGGCCAGGCAGTTGCGCACCCGGGTCACGGCGCCGACCACGTTGGTACGGGCACGCAGGTGACCCTGCTCGCGCAGGTATTCGATGCTGTGGCGCTTGGCAGACATGGGGTAGGTGTCCGGGTCTTCGACCCAGCCCACGACCTTGACGTCGGAGGCCTGCAGCTCGAAGGCCTGGCCGCTGCCCTGGGAAGCCACGACCACACCGGTCACTTCCACTGAGCAGGCGGTGGTCAGACGCAGCACTTCATTCTCGTAATTGGCCAGGGTATTGGGGACGACGGCCTGTACCGGATGGAAACAGGAGCCATCGGATATGGCCAAAAATGAGATCCCCGCCTTGGAATCGCGGCGGGTCCGGATCCACCCTTTCACTGTCTGGGTGGTGCCAACCGCATACTTACCGGTCAGCACATCTACTACGGATGCGTGCGTCATCGAAATATTGTCTCCAGCTTGTTCTTGCAGCGCTATTTGCAACACTAGGGGTCTGGCCCGGGCATGAGTGGCCCACCATGGCAGACTAAGCCGTTAATCTTACCCGCGCGGGTTTGATAAACAAGCAAAAATGTCGGACCCTTGCGGGGTTTTCCCCATGAATCTTGCATGGATCCGGTCGGTTGGGCAGGGGGTGAGAGTGAAGGAACGCAGGCGGGGGCCGGATGGCTGGATACGGGTTCTCCAGGGGCTGGTGATCCTCTGCTGGAGCGGCTTTATCGTCCTGCTCTCCCTTTACCACTTCGCCAGGCCGCAGACGGCCTACGGTTTTCTGGTCTATGGCGGGGTCAAGGTGCGCCAGGAGTGGGATCCCGCCCTCACCCCCTGGCTGGTGCACGGGCTCTGGGGTTGCTGCCTGCTGACCCTGGTGGTGCTGGCGCTGGAGCACAGGCGCAGCCGACGGCAAGAGGATGCCCTGCACGTCAATCTATTCATCCTGCTGCTGATCCTGGCCGCCAGCCTGCTGTTTTACTACCTGGCGTGATCCGCCGGCTTCTCCTCCTGGGACGAGCGCGCTGGAGCACAGGCGCAGCCGACGGCAAGAGGATGCCCTGCACGTCAATCTGTTCCTTCTGCTGCTGATCCTGGCCGCCAGCCTGCTGTTTTATTACCTGACGTGATCCGCCGGCTTCTCGTCCTGGGACGAGGGGGCAGGGCGCTTGCCGAGCTGGCGCTCCACGCTGTCGAGCATCTGGTTGTAGGCGAGGGCCACCCGGCCTATCTCGTCCCCTTCATCGCCCTCCAGCCGGTGACCGAAGTCGTGCAGGTCGGTGGCCTCCTCCATGGAGCGGGTCAGCTGGTTGAGGGGGCGGACTATCCAGGTGCGTATGACCCAGAGGGTGAGCAGCAGCCCCAGCCCGAAGATGAGGGTGAGGCTCAGGGCCGAGGTGAGAATGTTCTGCTCGACCCGGGTAAAGAGGGTGTCGAGGGAGTAGTCAAAGCGCACCGCCCCCAGCACCGTATTCTCCGGCACCTGGTGACAGCTGGTGCAGTCGGTGCCGCGAAAATCCTTCTTGGCCAGCAGGGGGCGGGTCACCACCAGCTTGCTGTGGGTGCCGTCGTGCACCACCTCCAGGCTCCCCTTGCCCGCCAGGGCCAGGGCATCGAATCTGTCCTTGGGGGCCTCGCTGTCGCGGCTAGGCCCATACTGCTTGTTGACCGGCGCTCCGCGCACTATGCGGGCATCTTCCACGTGGGCGTGATCGAGAAACTTGGCGCGCAGGGTGTCGCGGGCCTCCATCTTGCCAGTCAGCATCAGCATGTTGAGGCCGTCGAAATAGGCCTCGGTCTGCTCGCGGCTCTGCTCCTTGATGAGGGTCAGGATGAGGTCGCGCTCGCGCACCGCCTGATAGGCCGCGGAAAACACCAATACCATGGAGAAGATGAAGAGCAGGAAGAAATTGATCTTGGCAGTGATGGAGAGGCGCATGGGAAAGGTACATCTGTTGGGTAAAACCCGCGCAGTCTACTCCCCTCGCCTGGCGGGTTCTGGTGTCTCGCTCACATTCTGATGAAAAAGATCCAAAAGGCCCTGCATTCTCATGCAGAGCCTATTCATCGAGACTCAGAATTCACCGCTGGCGATGGCCTCATGGATGGCCCGGGTCAGCACCCGCAGCTCCTCGGGGCTGATGACGAAGGGGGGCATCAGGTAGATGAGCTTGCCGAACGGGCGGATCCAGGCTCCCAGCGACACGAACTTGCGCTGGATGCGCGCCACGTCCACCCGCTCCTTCATCTCCACCACACCGATGGCGCCGAGTACCCGCACGTCGGCCACCGCAGGATGCAGGGTCAGCTGTACCAGCTCGGTGCGCAGCTGATGTTCGATGGCCCGCACCCGTTCCTGCCAGGGTGAGGCCAGCAGCAGTTCGATGGAGGCGTTGGCCACCGCGCAGGCCAGCGGATTGCCCATAAAGGTGGGGCCGTGCATAAAGACGCCGGCCTTGCCGTCACAGATGGTGCGTGCAACCTGCTCGGTAGTCAGGGTGGCCGACAGCGTCAGGTAGCCGCCGGTGAGCGCCTTGCCAAGGCACATGATGTCGGGACTGATCCCCGCCCAGTCGCAGGCAAACAGCTGGCCGGTGCGGCCAAAGCCGGTGGCGATCTCGTCGGCGATCAGCAGCAAACCGAACTCGTCGCACAGGGCGCGCACCCACTGCAGGTAGCGGGGGTGATAGAAGCGCATGCCACCCGCCCCCTGCACTATGGGCTCCAGCACGATGGCAGCGATTTCCTCATGGTGGTCCGCCACCAGGGTCGCCAGCTCCACCACGCAGCTCTCGTCCCACTCTGCGTGGAAGCGGCAGCTGGGGGCGGTCACGAAATGGTGCTCCGGCAGGAAGCCCTTGTAGAGCTCGTGCATGCCGCCATCCGGATCGCAGACGCTCATGGCACCGAAGGTGTCACCGTGATAGCCGCCCCGCAGGGAGACGAACCTGGCGCGGGGCGTACCCCTGGCGTGCCAGTACTGCTGGGCCATCTTGAGCGCCACCTCCACCGCCACCGAGCCGGAATCCGCCAGAAAGACCCGATCCAGACCGGCCGGGGTGATCTCCACCAGCTTGCGGCACAGCGCCACCGCAGGAGCGTGGGTCAGGCCGCCAAACATCACGTGGGACATCTTGCCGAGCTGGGCGGTGGCGGCCGCGTCGAGCTCCGGCACCTGATAACCGTGGACGCAGGCCCACCAGGAGCTCATGCCATCCACCAGCTCGCGGCCGTCGCTGAGGGTGAGGGTCACCCCCTTGGCGCTGGCCACTTCATAGCAGGGCAGGGGATGGGTGAGGGAGGTATAGGGGTGCCAGATGTGGTGCAGGTCGAATTCTTGGTTGGTCATTTTGTGTTCTGTTGTCAATTGGTTTGATCTGGTCGGTGTTGACAGTCTACGCGCGCTCTCTACACTAGCCAACAATTTCAGCCACTTGGCGCCAGTCCTCACCGCGAGTAGGTCGGCCGGTGGCGGCTTTTGCGGTCCTTCATCCCAGGATGGCGGCGCAGGATCCCACTTATAACAACTGGAAGCCATGTATGAATGCTCTCACCCTGGGCGGCCACGCCCTTCGTCACGACTGGACCCTCGCCGAGGTCCAGGCCTTGTTTGCCCTGCCATTCAACGATCTGCTGTTCCAGGCTCAGACGGTACACCGCGCCCATTTCGACCCGAACGAGGTGCAAGTGAGCACCTTGCTCTCCATCAAGACCGGCGCCTGCCCGGAGGATTGCAAATACTGCCCCCAGAGCGCCCGCTACCACACCGGGCTCGAGACCGAGCGGCTGATGGAGGTGGAGAAAGTGCTGGAGCGGGCCCGCGAGGCCAAGGCCAACGGCTCGTCGCGCTTCTGCATGGGGGCCGCCTGGCGCAACCCCAAGGAGAGGGACATGCCCTATATCCTGCGCATGGTCGAGGAGGTACGCGGGCTGGGGATGGAGACCTGCATGACCTTGGGGATGCTGACCGCGGATCAGGCGGCGCGCCTGGGTGCCGCCGGGCTTGATTACTACAACCACAACCTCGACACCTCGCCGGAGTTCTACGGCGACATCATCACCACCCGCACCTATCAGGACCGCCTGGACACCCTGGAGCACGTGCGCGGCGCCGGCATGAAGGTCTGCTCCGGCGGCATCGTCGGCATGGGGGAGCAGGCAAAGGATCGGGCGGGCCTTTTGATGGCGCTGGCCAACCTGCCCCGCCACCCGGAGAGCGTGCCCATCAACATGCTGGTCAAGGTGAAGGGGACGCCCATGGAAAACCAGGAGAATCTGGACCCGTTCGAGTTTATCCGCACCATAGCCGTGGCGCGCATCATGATGCCCGCCTCCCACGTGCGTCTCTCCGCCGGGCGGGAGAAGATGAACGAGCAGATGCAGGCCATGTGCTTTATGGCGGGTGCCAACTCCATCTTCTACGGCTGCAAGCTGCTGACGACCCCGAACCCGGACGAGAACAGCGACATGCAGCTGTTCAAGCGCCTCGGCATCCGCCCCGCCCAGCGGGCCCAGAAGCCGGATCAGGTGCAGGAAGAGGAGCTGCTGGCCGAGGTGAGCCGCCAGAGCGAGCCGAGCGAGCTCTTCTACGATGCCACCCGTTCCCGCGCAGGTGCCGTCCGTCCATGACTTCCCCTGTTGTCACCGGCCCCTTTGCGCTGGGGGAGGCCCTGGCCGAACGTGAGCAGGCCGCCCTGCTGCGCCGACGCACCCCTGTGGATGTGGCGAGCGGCGGGCGGATCCGGGTGGTGGGGCGCGACTACCTCAACCTCTCTGCCAACGACTACCTGGGGCTCGCCGATCATCCCGCCATCAAGGCCGCCTTCAACGAGGGGATCGACCGCTATGGCGCGGGCGCCGGCGCCTCGCCCCTGGTGACTGGTTACAGCCGCGCCCACCAACAGCTGGAAGAGACCTTGGCAGAGTGGCTCGGGGTGGAGGCTGTGCTGCTGTTCAACAGCGGTTTTTCTGCCAATCAGGCGGTGCTCAAGGCCCTGCTCGGCAAGGAGCACCTGCTGTGGCAGGACAGGCTCAACCACGCCTCCCTGCAGGAGATGGGCAGCCAGCTGCCCTGCAGGATGAAGCGCTTCGGCCACAACGACATGGCCGCGCTCGCGCGTCAGCTTGAGCCAAACCGGGGCCTGATCGTCTCGGAGGGGGTGTTCAGCATGGACGGGGATCAGGCGCCCTGGACTGAACTCGCGACATTGGCAGCCCAGAGCGGCAACTGGCTGATGATCGACGATGCCCATGGCCTCGGGGTGCTGGGCCCTGAGGGGCGCGGCACCCTGGCGGCGCAGGGGGTTGCTCCCGCCAGCGTGCATATCCAGATGGGCACCTTTGGCAAGGCGCTCGGGGTGGCCGGGGCCTTCGTGGGGGGCAGCCGCGAGCTGGTGGAGTACCTGGTCAACTTTGCCCGCCACTATGTCTACAGCACCCATATGCCGGCGGCGCAGGCTTGCGCGGTGAGCAAGAGTATCGAGCTGGTGCGCAGGGCCGACGAGGCTCGCGCCCATCTTCGTTCGCTCATCGCCCGCTTCCGGCAGGGGGCCAGCCAGCTCGGCTGGACACTCGGCGCGAGCGAGACCCCGATCCAGCCGCTGCTGGTGGGGGAGAGTACACCCGCGCTGGCCCTGAGCGAGCGGCTGCGGGAGCGCGGTGTCTGGGTGAGCGCCATTCGCCCGCCCACTGTGCCGGTCGGCACGGCGCGCCTTCGCATCACCCTGAGTGCCGCCCACCGCGAGCAGGATGTGGATCGCCTGCTCGCGGCCCTGGGTCCCTGCCCATCCAGTGTTCAGGGAGGAGGCGCCCATGCTACATGAGCGTTTCCAGCAGGTCGACAAGGCCCAGCTCGCCCGCCGCTTCGGGGCCGCGGCCCGTCACTACGACGCCCACGCCCGCTTCCAGCAGGAGGTGGGGCAGGCGCTGCTGGTGCGCATGGGCGAAGGGAGTATGAAAGAGATGCGCCCGGGGGCCGGGCTGGATCTGGGCTGCGGCACCGGCTTCTTCCTGCCCGCGCTGGCGGGTCGTTGCCAGCAGTTGCACGGGCTGGATCTCGCCCCCGGCATGCTGGCGCAGGCCGCCCTGCGTGGCAGCGGCGCCCGGCTGGTGTGCGGCGATGCGGAGGCGCTGCCCTTCGCGGATCAGAGCCTGGACTGGGTCTTCTCCAGCCTGGCCCTGCAGTGGTGCGAGCGCCCGGCCCAGGCGTTTGCCGAGATCCACCGGGTGCTCAAGCCCGGTGGTCAGATCTTCTTCTCGACCCTGCTGGCCGGGTCGCTTTGGCAGTTGCGCGAGGCCTGGGGTGCCGTCGACGGGCATGCCCACGTCAACCGCTTCCTCGCCCTGTCCCAGTTGCAGCAGGCCATTGGCGCCGCGGGTTTCCAGGCGCCTGAGCTGACCTCTGTCACCTGGTCCCTCGCCTATATGGAGCTCAACGACTTGCTGCGGGATCTCAAGGGCATAGGGGCCAGCCAGGTCAATGACGACAGGGCTGCGGGGCTGGGCAACCGCCAGCGCCTGAAACGTCTCGGGGAAGCCTATGAGCGCCACCGCCAGCCCGACGGCCTGCTGGCCGCCAGCTATGAGGTCTGTCTCGGGCGCCTTGTCCGCCGCTGACCGGCTGCGGGAACACGCGTTTTTGCCTTGGGCCGGGCGAGGTTCGCCGCCCGGCACAAGCCCATCATTGATACCCAGGTGGTGCCAGAGCGCCGCCTTGAACTGCGCTGAGGAATCATCATGGTCAGATCCTATTTCATCACGGGCACCGACACCGACGTGGGCAAGACCCTGGTCGCCCGTACCCTGCTGCAGGCGTTCGCCGCCCGGGGCATCCCCTGCGCCGGCTACAAGCCGATCTCCGCCGGCTGTGCCCGCACCCCCGAGGGGCTTCGCAACCTCGATGCCCAGCAGCTGCAAGCGGCCGCCAGCCTCCCGCTGCCCATCGACTCGGTCAACCCCTACGCCTTCGAACCCCCCATAGCCCCCCACATAGCCGCCCGGGAGGTGGGGGCGAGCATTCCCCTGGCGGGCCTGTCTGCCGGGTTGCGGGAGATTGAGCGGGCGGGGGCCGAACGGGTGATAGTCGAGGGGGCGGGGGGCTGGTTTTTGCCGCTGGATCACCAGCATCTGCTCTCCGACTGGGTCGCCCTTGAGCGCCTGCCGGTGATCCTGGTGGTGGGAGCCAAGCTGGGTTGCCTCAATCATGCCCTGCTCACCTGCGCCGCCATCCGCCATCAGGGGCTGACCCTGGCCGGCTGGGTGGTCAATCGGGTGGATCCGCACATGAGTCGCTACCAGGAGAACCTGGCCACCTTGAAAGCCATGTTGCCGGCCCCATTTCTGGGGGAGATCCCCTTCGTAGACCAGCCGCTCGAGGCGGATCTGCGCGATTGTCTCGACATCTCGTCCCTGCTCTGAGGCCCAACATTCAGCAAACATTCATCGAGTCTGTCTATGATCGGGGGCAGGTGTGGTATCGGGTCGATTGTGAATTGGCCCGAACCATGCATCTATATCTCACAAGGAGTCAATATGAAGCGAATTATGCTATTCCTGGTGACCAACCTGGCCGTCATGCTGGTGCTGGGGGTGGTACTCAATATCCTGTTCTCGGTTCTGGGGATCAACAAGTCCAGCATTTCCGGTCTGTTGGTGTTCTGTGCCGTGTTCGGTTTTGGGGGTTCCTTTATCTCCTTGCTGATGTCCAAGTGGATGGCCAAGCGCAGCTATGGCGTCCAGGTCATCGAGCAGCCCCGCAACGAGACAGAGCACTGGCTGGTGAGCACAGTCGCCCGTCAGGCCCGTGAGGCTGGCATCAAGATGCCGGAAGTGGGGATCTACGACTCCCCCGAGATGAACGCCTTCGCCACCGGCGCCCGCCGCGACGACTCCCTCGTTGCCGTGTCGTCCGGCCTGCTCTACAGCATGAGCCGTGACGAGGCGGAAGCCGTGCTGGCCCACGAGGTGAGCCACGTGGCCAACGGCGACATGGTGACCCTGACCCTGATCCAGGGGGTGGTGAACACCTTCGTGATGTTCTTCGCCCGCATCGTGGCCGGCGTCATCAGCAACTTCTTCAGCTCCAACAACGACGAGGAGAGCAGCAGCTCGGGTGGGTTTGCCTACATGATCACCGTGTTCGTGCTGGAGATGCTGTTCGGCGTGCTGGCCTCCATGATCGTCATGTGGTTCAGCCGTCAGCGCGAGTTCCGCGCCGACGCCGGTGCCGCCAAGCTGGCCGGTCGCGACAAGATGATAGCCGCGCTGCAGCGCCTCTCCCGTGGCGCCGAGCCGCAGATGGAAGGCACCATGATGGCCTTCGGCATCAACGGCAAGCGCTCCATGAGCGAGCTGTTCATGAGCCACCCGCCCATCGAGCAGCGCATCGCCGCCCTGCGTGGCTGATTGCCAGACACGATAAGAAAACGGCTGCCTCAGGGCAGCCGTTTTGCTTTGCGGTGATGGCGCCGACCCGTGGCGGCGCCATCCTCCTATTTGATCACCAGATCGGAGAGGGGCACGGCGCAGCAGGTGAGGATCTTGCCTGCGGCCCGCTCGGCGGCTGTGATGGCCGGGGCGTCCGGATGATCCACCTCTCCTTCGAGCAGGGTCTGCTTGCAACTGCCGCAGATGCCGGCGCGGCAGCTCCAGGGCAGCTCCACCCCCTGCTTGTGGGCCTGATCCAGCACAGTGCCCTGATTGTTGCCAGCGAAGGTCTGCTCGCCGATGCGCAGTTGCACCGCCTTGTGGGGACGGGCCACCGAGAGGATGGCCCCGCCAAAGCTCTCCTGGCGGATGCGCTCGGCGGCGACCCCCTGCTCCTGCAGCAGCCTGGCCGCCTCGCTCATAAAGCCGTGGGGGCCGCACAGGAAGATCTCCCGTGCCAGTAGACCCCTGACCTGCTCGAGGTGCCCCTTGCCAAGGCGACCGCTCATGCCCTGCCAGTGGCCATCGGGCTGGCTCAGGATCAGAGTCAGTTGCATGCCTGCCTGACTCATGGCATGCAGCTCGGCGGCGGCCGGAATGTCGGCCTCGCTGCGGCACAGGTGCATAAAGTGAACATCTTCCAGCTCCCCGCGCAGCGCCAGGGTGCAGGCAATAGACAGCATGGGGGTGACGCCTGAGCCCGCCGAGAGCAGCAGCAGCTTGCGCTCGGACCCTAAGTGAAACTCGCCGGCCGGGGGGGCGGCCAGCAGGTGATCGCCCACGCGCAGCTCATGGTGAAGCCAGGGGGAGATGCGGCCATCGGCCAGCTTCTTGACGCTGATGCTGTAACGCTCCGGCCTCTCCGGGGTGGAGCTCAGGGTGTAGCGGCGCTGTTGCCGTTCCCCCTTGATGTCGAGGCTGATGGGCAGGTGCTGGCCAGGCAGATAGTCGGGCAGGGGCTCGCCGTCGACGGCTTCGAACCAGAAGGTCTCCAGATCCCGGGCCAGGGGCTCGCGGGCGACGCAGACCAGCTCCCGCTTCTTCGGCGCCGCATTGGGGTAGACGGGGGGACGGGCGGTTTCCAGCACCTGGATCTCGCTCCCTGCCTCAATCCAGCCCTCGTTCAGCGCCACCAGATTCTGGCCAAAATAGACCTCCCCATCCTCGCCACGGCGGTAGCGGGTGAGGGTGGCGAGCGGCTCTTTCAGCGCGTTGAAGCGATCCGTGCCCGCCTCCACCGTGGTCATGATGCAGCGGCTGCACGGCTTGGCCACCAGAAACTCCACCTCGCCGATGCGGATCCGCTTCCAGCCATCCTCCTCGAAGGGGCGGGTGCCGCTCGCCACCAGGTTGGTGCGAAACTGGCTCATCTGGTGCAGGGCATCGGATCTCAGGTTGAGGTCATCCAGCGAACTCTGGCTGATCAGCAGCAGGGGATAACCGTCGGCAAAGCTGACCCGGGTGCCGGTCTTCTCCCGAAAGCGGTCAGAGGTTTCGCCGAGCCAGAGCAGGCGAACCGGCTCCCCCGCCACCCGGCTGAGCCACTCATCGGCCTGGGACTGGGTGTGCAGGGCATGGAAGCTGTCGCCCCAGACGCCTGTGGCCTGGGGGGCGCGGCTGAAGTCCGCTTCCTGCAGCCTGAGCTGCGCCATTCCGGGGTAACGCAGTTGCAGGCCGCCCTCCACCGGGGTGGCCGTCACCAGTTGCAGCTGGGGATGGGTGCGGGCTGTGATGAAGCTGCCGTCCGGCTTGACCACCATGTAGCGGCGATCCCCCAGCAGCCCCTCCTCGGTCACCCGGGCACGGGTCAGCGGCATGCCCGCCGTCGATTTGATGGGGTAGAGATGTATGCTGGCGAGGCTGGGCATGTCAGGGTCCTTGTGCTGTGGCGATTCCAGTGAAGAGGGCAAGATAACGATTCCTGCCCCGCGCGGCAATCCTCTCTTGCCCCCCATCATGGGGGGCAGGCGAGGAGGCGCCTGATCGGTGCAGGCCAACGGCGCCATGTGATCGGGGTCGTATCCCGGGGGAAACACCCCATAAAGCGCAACATTTATTGATCCTGATCCACCATGTCGTACAAAAAACGGCCCATCATCGAGCCAGCTTCCAGTTTCTGACGCTTTCGCTTCTTCCCCCTCCGGCCACCGTCTGCCCAAGCAAAACGGTATCAAGCGCCATCGGATGGGGCCTGTCACACAAAAAGAAGAAAGCAATGTATGAGCAAACAACTGGATATGACCCCACAGCCGGATCTCTCCCAGAAAACGGGAACAGGCCCGGTCCGTACTCGGCTGCCCGTTTGGCGGCCGGCCCTGCCACCTTGCAACCACGCCTGCCCGGCCGGCGAGAACATCCAGGCCTGGCTTGCCCTGGCCGAAGCGGGCCACTTTGAAGCGGCCTGGCAACGACTTATCGAAGAAAATCCCCTGCCTGCGGTCCACGGGCGGGTCTGTTATCACCCCTGCGAGAGCGCCTGCAACCGCGCCCAGGTGGATGACGCCGTCTCCATTCACGCCATCGAACGCTTCCTCGGCGACGAGGCGCTGGCCCGTGGCTGGCAGCCTGCGCCGCCTGCACCCGCCAGCGGCAAGAAGGTGCTGATCGTCGGCGCCGGCCCGTCCGGTTTGTCCTGTGCCTGGCACCTCAACCGGCTCGGCCATCGGGTGGAGATCCGCGAGGCGGGGCCACTGGCGGGCGGCATGCTGCGCTTTGGTATTCCCGCTTACCGCCTGCCCCGCGATGTGCTGGATCGGGAGGTGGCCCGCATCCTGGCGGCCGGGGTGACGCTGACCCTCAACCACAAGGTGGAGGATGTGCTCAAGGCGCGTGACGAGGGGGGCTTTGACGCCGTCTTTATGGCCATCGGCGCCCATCTGGCCAAGCGGGTCGATATTCCGGCCCGGGAAGCGGGCAAGATCCTCGATGCGGTGAGTTTCCTCGAGCAGGCGAGCCTCGCCGAGGAGCAGGGTTTGCCGCCCCCCAGACTGGGACGGCGGGTGGCCATCTACGGCGGCGGCAATACCGCCATGGACGCGGCCCGCACCGCCCGTCGCCTCGGTGTGGAAGAGGCGATGATCATCTACCGCCGCGACCGGGATCATATGCCGGCCCACGCCTTCGAGGCCCTTGAGGCCGAGGAGGAGGGGATCAAGATCAACTGGCTGCGCAGCATCCGCCAGCTCGACAGCACCAATATCGAAGTGGAGGTGATGGCGCTGGATGCCGAGGGCAAGCCGGTGCCCACCGGCCAGTTTGAAACCCTCGAAGCGGACTCCCTCATTCTGGCGCTCGGTCAGGAGGTAGACCTCTCGGTGCTGGAGAGCATTCCCGGCGTGCGAGTCAACAAGGAGGGGGTGGTGCAGGTGGCGGGCAACCTGATGACGGATGTGCCGGGTCTGTTTGCGGGCGGCGACATGGTGCCCTCCGAGCGCACCGTCACCATCGCCACCGGCCACGGCAAGAAGGCGGCACGCCATATGGATGCCTGGCTGCGCGGGCGTCACTACCAGAAGATGGTCTCCTACCCGCTGGTGGGGCCGGAGCAGTTGCAACTCTGGTTCCAGACCCAGGCGCCCGCCAGCAGTCAGCCGATCAAACCGGCGTGGGCACGGGACGACTTTGGCGAGATCATCGGCGGGCTGGACGAGACGGCCGCCCGTTACGAGGCGGCGCGCTGCTACTCCTGCGGCAACTGCTTCGAGTGCGACGGCTGCTATGGCAGTTGCCCCGAGCAGGCCATCGCCAAGCTGGGGCCGGGCCAGGGGTATCAGGTGGATGCAGAGCGCTGCACCGGCTGCGGTGCCTGCCACGACCAGTGCCCTTGCCACGCCATCCTGCTGCGCCAACCGGAGGTGTCCCAATGAAACATGAATTGATCATGGTCGATGGCAACGAAGCCGCGGCCCGGGTGGCGTACCAGCTGAGCGAAGTGTGCGCCATCTATCCCATCACCCCCTCCTCGACCATGGCCGAGCTGGCCGACGCCTGGGCGGACGAGGGGCAGACCAACCTCTGGGGCAATATCCCCACAGTCGTTGAGATGCAGAGCGAAGGGGGGGCGGCCGGTACGGTACACGGCGCCCTGCAGGCGGGGGCGCTGGCCACCACCTTCACCGCCAGTCAGGGACTGATGCTGATGCTGCCCAACATGTACAAGATTGCCGGGGAGCTGACCGCTGCGGTGTTCCATGTGGCGGCCCGCTCGCTGGCGGCGCAGGGGCTGTCGATTTTTGGCGACCATCAGGACGTGATGGCGGCGCGCAGCACCGGCTTTGCCATGCTCGCCTCCGGCTCGGTGCAGGAGGCGCAGGACCTGGCCTTGGTCGCCCACAGCGTCACCCTGCAGTGCCGGGTGCCCTTTATCCACTTCTTCGACGGGTTTCGTACCTCCCACGAGGTGAACAAGATCACCGCGTTGCATAGGGACGAGATCCGGGCGCTTATCGACAACGACTGGGTGCGTGCCCACCGTGCCCGGGCGCTCAACCCGGATCATCCGGTGATGCGCGGCACCGCCCAGAACCCCGACACCTATTTCCAGTCCCGCGAGAGTGTCAACCCCTTCTACGAGGCGGTGCCGGCGCGGGTGCAGCAGTGCATGGAGAGCCTCGGCAAGCTGACCGGCCGCCACTACCATCTGGTGGAGTACCATGGCGCCCCCGATGCCACCGATGTCATCGTGCTGATGGGGTCGGGGGCGGCCACCGCCCGCACCACGGTCGATTGGCTCAACCGGCAGGATCGCAAGACCGGGGTGCTGGTGGTGCGCCTCTATCGCCCCTTCCCGGTGCAGGCGCTGCTGGATGCGCTACCCGCGAGCGTGCGCCGCATCGCCGTGCTGGATCGCACCAAGGAGCCGGGGGCGGGGGGCGAGCCGCTGCTGCTGGATGTGCAGAGCGCCCTCATCGACGGCTTGCAGCGGGGCCTTGTCAAGAGCCTGCCCTGGCTCAGTGGCGGCCGTTACGGCCTCTCTTCCAAAGAGTTCACCCCCGCCATGTGCGCCGCCGTGTTCGAGGAGCTGGCATCCGATGCGCCGCGCCCGCGTTTCACCGTGGGGATCGTCGATGACGTGTCTGGCCTCAGTCTGGCCTGGCATCCCATCGGTGATCTGGAGCCTGCCAGCCGGGTGCGAGCGCTCTTCTTCGGCCTGGGCGCCGACGGCACTGTCGGCGCCAACAAGAACAGCATCAAGATCATCGGTGAGCTGGAGGGCTTCCACGCCCAGGGCTACTTCGTCTACGACTCCAAGAAGTCGGGCTCGCGCACCGTCTCCCACCTGCGCTTTGGCCCCGAGCCCATCGACGCCCCCTGGCTTATCGAGCAGGCGAGCTTTATCGGCTGCCACCAGTGGGGCTTTGTCGAATCTGTGGATCTGCTGGAGTTCGCCGCCGAAGGGGCGACCCTGCTGCTCAATGCTCCCCATGAGCCCGAGCGGGTCTGGGCCGAGCTGCCCGAGCGGCTGTGCGCCCGCATCCGCGCCCTCAATATCCAGCTCTACTGCATCGACGGCGATCGGGTGGCCGAGCAAAACGGCATGGGCAATCGCATCAACACCATCATGCAGACCTGCTTCTTCGCTTTGGCCGGGGTGTTGCCACGGGATGAGGCGATTGCGCTGATCAAGGAGAGCATCGAGAAGAGTTATGCCCGCAAGGGGCCCGAGGTGGTGGCGCGCAACTTCGCGGCGGTGGACGATACCCTGGCTCACTTAAGCAAGGTGGCGATCCCGGCCGGTGACGAGCAGATCAGCGACTATCCGCTGCCACTGGCACCGGGCGGCAGCGAGTTTGTCCAGCGCGTCACCGGCGAAATGTTGGCGGGGCGCGGCGATTTGATCCCTGTCTCCATGCTGCCGGTGGATGGCACTTACCCCACAGCCACCAGCCGCTTCGAGAAGCGGGATATCGCCCGCGAGATCCCGATCTGGCACTCCGATATCTGCATCCAGTGCGGCAACTGCGTCTTTGTCTGCCCCCACGCGGCGCTGCGAGCCAAGTTCTACCATCAGGACTGGCTGGCGACTGCCCCCGAGGCGGCCCAGTCGGTGCCTGTCACCGCCAAGGGCTTCCCCGACAGCCGCTACACCTTGCAACTCTATCCGGAGGATTGCACCGGCTGCGGCCAGTGCGTGCAGGCCTGTCCGGTGCGGGTCGGGGCGGATGAGGAACACGAGGGCGAGCGCGCCATCACCATGATGGACAAGGCGCCGCATCTCGCGGGCCAGAAGCAGGCGCTGCGCTGGTTCGAGAGCCTGCCCTGGCCTGCCCGCGAGCGGGTGGACTTCTCCACGGTGCGCGGTGCCCAGTTCCTCGAGCCGCTGTTCGAGTTCTCCGGTGCCTGTGCTGGCTGTGGCGAGACCCCGTATCTCAAGCTGCTGACCCAGCTGTTTGGCGATCGCATGCTGGTAGCCAATGCCACCGGTTGCTCCTCCATCTATGGCGGCAACCTGCCGACCACCCCGTGGGCCAAGAACGCGGAAGGGAAGGGGCCAGCCTGGTCCAACTCCTTGTTCGAGGACAACGCCGAGTTCGGCTTTGGTTTTCGTCTCACCGCCGATCAGCATCATGGTCAGGCGGTGGCTGCCTTGCAGGCGATGAAGGGGGAGTTGGGGGAGGCGCTGGTTGATACCCTGATCAACGCTCCGCAGCGGTTAGAGTCGGAGATCCGTGCCCAGCGGGGCCGAGTGGCCCAAGTGCGCGAGCGGCTGGAAGAGGTGACATCCGGCAAGGCCCGCGAGCTGCTGTCACTCATCGATCAGCTGGTGCGCCGTTCGGTCTGGATCATCGGTGGCGATGGCTGGGCCTATGACATCGGCTCGGCGGGGCTCGATCATGTACTCGCCTCCGGGCGGGATGTGAACGTGCTGGTGATGGATACCGAGGTCTACTCCAATACCGGCGGTCAAATGTCGAAATCAACGCCGCTCGGTGCCGTCGCCAAGTTCGCGGCGGGAGGCAAGACGCTGGCCAAGAAAGATGTGGCCTTGCAAGCCATCTCCTACGGCAACGTCTATGTGGCCCGCATCGCCTTTGGTGCCAACCCGCAGCAGACGCTGCAGGCCTTGCGTGAAGCCGAGGCCTATCCGGGCCCCTCGCTCATCATCGCCTACAGCCACTGTATCGCCCACGGCATCGATATGGAGTTTGGCCTGACCCAGCAGAAACGCGCCGTGGCCTCCGGTCACTGGCCGCTGATGCGCTACAACCCGGTATTACGCAGCGCCGGGCAGAATCCCTTCAGCCTCGACAGCCTGCGCCCCTCCATTCCCCTTGCGACATACCGCCAAGAGGAGAACCGCTACCAGGTGCTGGCTCAGAGTCATCCCGAGGAGGCGGAACGGCTGATGCAGGTGGCGCAGCAGGTGGTCTGGCAGAGGTGGACCACCTACGAGGAGATGGCGACCCGCGAGGCCAGCCATTTCCATCCGCCGGTGTGACCATGGTGTTAATTCTGTATAGAGAAGCGGGCCATTGGCCCGCTTTTATGTATTGGAAATACACGAATTGCTCACAGGGAAAACGCATTTTGTCCGATGGAAAATACTGTTACAGAATGATCATGCATTGATGGAAATAACAAAATTATTGATATAAAGGTCTCATGTGGGCATTATGCACTCATGAAGATTTTTAATATATCTATTCTATAAATAATATTTTATTTGGGGGAAAGGATGAAATTAACAGTTCCGGAGTTAAAAATTAATGATGGTGAAGGGTTTTCAACAGAAAAAGATTTGTTTATTCGAAAGCCGTTTGGTGACCGACTTTATAATTTGATAATGAATTCTGATGATAATTTGGTGCTGGCCTTGGATGCTCAATGGGGTGAAGGCAAAAGCACATTTATAAAAATGTGGTCTGGTGAGAATAAATATAAGCAAGAGCCTCCTCTTGAAACAATATATTTCGATGCATTTGAAAATGATTACCAAAAAGAACCATTCTTAGCTCTCGCCTCAGAAATATACGAGTTACTAGAGGACAAGGCTGAAAGTAAGAAAGTGGAGTTCAAGCAAAAAGCAGCTCAGGTCTTTAAAACTTTTAGTCGAGGCATGATTAAAACAGGCATTCGGCTAGGTACTGCTGGTCTAATTGATGGATCGATACTCGAACAAGCTGAAAATGATATTTCTACATTGGTTTCTGAGCAAGTAGATTCAGTTATTGCCTCAAAGTTCGAGAGTTCTAAAGCAGATAAATTAGCATTGAGCAATTTTAGAGCGTTTTTATCAGACATAGCGATCAATCATACACCCGGAAAACGCATAGTTTTTGTTATTGATGAGCTTGATCGCTGTAGGCCGGATTTTGCATTAGACCTACTGGAAAATATTAAACACTTATTTTCAGTATCAGGTATCACATTCTTGCTTGTTATGAATAGAAAGCAATTGGAGGAGTCGGTCAAGTGTCGATATGGTAATGGAATTGACTCCGTTACATATTTACAGAAATTTATTAATGTTTGGCTCTCTCTGCCTCGTTCATCTGGTAAATATCAGCAAGATGACGGCGCTAAATATCTAGCTACAGCTTTTTATTTAATGAACGAGGGGAGAAGAATTCACAATGAAAATGCTGTGCAAACACTAAAGTCTTTGGTTAAACATTTAAAGCCATCATTACGCGACATAGAACGAATGTTAACCTATTTTGCGATAATAGAAAATTCTCGTAATGAATCTATGAACGATTTTTACCAAGGAATAATGGCGACAGTTTGCTTTATGAAAGTTGCTCATCCAAGAATGCTGGATGCAGTAATTAGTAAACATGCTAACGCTCAAGATTTATTAGACTTTCTAAAAATATCTGAAGGTTCAAATTACTCTGAAGAGTATGCGCTTGAGTATTTGGCTGCGGAAATAGAGTTTGATCTTTCTTCGGAAGAACGTAGGAAGGTGATGCAGGAAAGTAAATTGTTAGATTTCAGATATGGGCGCCTTCCGAGTCAAGTTTTTGATTATTTCTATCAGGAGCTTAATAACATTCAGCCAGTTAGATAATGATTGTTTTTTTACGTTTTTTAGAGGGTGGCTTTATAAAGGCATGGCAATTTAAACTACCCACCTGCAAATAAAAAATGCCGCCGTCTTGGCGGTATTTGTCTATTTGCAGGCCAAGGGTTTCTTTTCTTTCCAAGGTAGATAAGCTGCGGGGCAAATAGCGTCAAGCAAGTGAAGGGATGATGACAGAGCAACATATCGCTGGGACGATCGGCATTCTGGGGGCGGAGTGGCACGGCCCCTGCTATCGGGCGGGATTCAACAGCAAGTCCACCTTCAATACCGCCTTCCGCCGCCATACCGGCCTGACGCCAAGCGAATATCGGCGCAGACCCCCTGACATGGTCTGCGTTGCGCCATCGTGAGCGGCCAATAAAAAGCCCGGCTTTAAGCCGGGCTGGGGGATAAGTTGCTTATCCGGGTATTCGTCGAGGCGTCTAGTGTGGATGTTGTTTGAGGATGTCGTATATCTCCTCTTTCAGTTTAAGTTTCTGTTTTTTCAGATCCTTCACCTCGGAGCTGTAATCGCTGGCGTGATGTTTTTCCAGCTTCCTGATCTCCGCATCCAGGTCGTTGTGCAAGTCAAACTTCTTTTGGAAATGGACATCACTGCTCTTCAGTTTCGAGATGAGATCTCTGTACTCCGGGAACATGTAATGAAGCCTCCTTGGTGTCGTTTGATTGTGCCTTGACCTTCAAACTACCCCTTACCCCGGGAGATAAATGTGATCCCGATCCAATTTGGGGCAATGGGTTTGCTGCATCTGGCGGATGATTTTTAACTGATTGAATCACAAGCAGATCAGTGATTTATAAGGAGGGCAGAGAGGCGGGAATCGGGATCCCGTTCACAGTTGTGACCCTTTGATGACAGCCAAGGGCTGCGGGGCGGGCAGCAAGAAGGGGCGCAGGGCCCCTTCTTGGTAACAGGTGTGGCGTTTACTCTTTTTTCTTTTTCTTCTCGGGCAGGGGCTGACCGCCTCGGGCAATCACCTTGCCCACCTCGAAGCCTATCTGGGCCGCCAGCTCTTCCAGATCCGGGGCCTTGGCCTCGTTGCCGATGGCGTACTGGTAGTTGGCTATGGTGATCTTCTCGGCCACCGGGGTGCCCGGCACTATGGGCTCACGCCAGCCCTGGCCCACATGGGCCACCAGGGTGCCGTTCATGATGAGCTCGCCGACTATCTCCTGGGTGGGGATGCCCTTGCCGTAGGTGAGGCCCTGAGGGTGCTTCTTGCCGACCAGGGGTTCGGTGCTTGCGGGCACCAGCTTGGTGCGGATCAGCCACTTGGGATCCTTGTGCTTGCCCACCGCCTTGCCGGTCTGGTACTCGTTGATCTTGATGGTCTTGATCATCTGGGCCATGAAGTCCTTGGTCAGGGCCTTCTGCGCCTCGCTGGTCTGGTCGATGACGATGGGGGCCACGTACCAGGTCTGGGGGGCTTGCGCCTTGGGGGCCGCCGGAGCGGTTTGTGCCATGGCGAGCGGGCTGAGCAGGATGGCCGCCAACAAGAGTCCGATTTTCTTCATTGTGATTCCGCTTATGTTTCGACAAGAATTTTGTTTTGCCAGCGACGACTGCGCCAGCGCCAGAACATGGCCAGACCGCGAACCCACTCGTCGCAGGCCAGCGCCAACCAGATGCCTACCAGGCCATAGCCCTGCATGATACCAAGGAAATAGGCGAGGGGAACGGCAATGCCCCACATGGAGACGAGCGCCATATAGAGCGGGAAACGGGCATCCCCGGTGGCGCGCAGGGCGTTGATCACCACCAGGTTGAAGGTGCGGCCGGGTTCGAGGATGAGGCTGATGAGGAACAGCTGCGCCACCTGGGTGATGATGTCGGCGTCGTCGGTGAACAGGCTGATGATGGCGCGTCCGTTCAGGGCCGCGGCGATGGCAATCAGGCTGGTGACGATGAGGCCGAGCTTGAGGCTCTTGATGAGCTGGCGATAGGCCTGCTCGAAGCGACGGGCCCCCGCCAGATGGCCGATGATGATCTCGTTGCCAAGGCCGATGGAGAGGCCGAACAGCAGGATGAACAGGCAGATCTGGAAGAAGTAGGACTGGGTCGCCAGCGCCTTGTCGCCGAGCAGGCCGACGAAGGCCGTCACCACCATGAACTGCAGCATCCAGGAGAGGTTCTCCCCCGCCGCCGGCAGGCCGATATGCAGCACCTTGTCCAGCATGGCGCGGCTTGGCCGGAGGATCTCCGGCAGTCGCAGCCGTATGCCGGTCTTGCGCGCCACCAGCCACACCAGCAGCACCACACCGACGATGCGCCCGGCAACAGTGCTGATGGCGACCCCGGCGACCCCGAGCTGGGGCAGGCCGAACCAGCCATAGAGCAGCAGCAGGTTGCCGACGAAGGTGATGAGGTTGACGATGAGGGTCACGTACATGGCCTGACGGGTGTGGCCATGGGCGCGCAGGGTGGCGGCCAGGCAGAGCGCCGCCGCCTCCGGCAGCAGGCAGAGCCCGATGATCTGCAGGTAAAGGGTGGCATCCCCCATCAGGTGGGCGGGCAGGTTCATCAGCGCCAGCATGGTGCTGGCACCGGCCATGACTCCGACCGCGGCCACCAGCCCCACCAGCAGGTTGAAGCCGATGGCGGTGTGGATGACCACGCGCGCCTTCTCCCTATCCCCCGCCCCCAGGTACTGGGTGATCACCACGCTGGTGCCTATGCTGACGAAGCTGAACAGGGTGATGGCGAGGTCGAACACCTGGTTGCCCACCGCCAGCGCCGCCACCCCCTGGTAGGAGACATGGCCCACCATGAAGGTGTTGAGGGCCCCGGTCAGGAAGTGCAGGGCGAGATCGATGAACAGTGGCCAGGTCAGGGCG
Source organism: Aeromonas sp. EU05-FHT14A05 (assembly GCF_058791175.1). NCBI lineage: Bacteria > Pseudomonadati > Pseudomonadota > Gammaproteobacteria > Aeromonadales > Aeromonadaceae > Aeromonas > Aeromonas sp. EU05-FHT14A05. The sequence goes on from NZ_JBYTDH010000012.1 coordinate 101,630, forward strand.
AAGAGGGAGCCCGGGCCCGCGTGGGATTGAGTCTGCATGGGATGTCCAAATACTGGGGATGGCCCTCGTCAGCGCCATCTGGACGGGCATTTAACACCAAGCGGGTGCGGGGTGCAATCCTGCCCTGAGCAAAGAGGGGGACGGGCCGGCCCGGCCCCCTCTCGCTGGGTGGCGCCGTCAGACCGGGGTGGCGCCCGCTTCCTGCTCGCAGGGCCGGGTGAGGCGCGCCGAGTCCGGCAGCTCGTCGTCCTGGGGCCAGCGGGAGAGCAGGGTATCCGTGGTGCTCTCCACCACCTCGTCATCCTTGAACACGGGCTCCCGATAGCAGCGGGTCATGCGCAGGGCCTGATACATGTCGGGACTGAGGATGACCCCCTCGTCCCCTACCCGGATCCCTGCCTGCTTGAGCCACTGGGTCATCTGGCCGTGGCGACCGGCCATCACCATGTGGATGCCACGGCGCCTGAGCTCCTTGTGCAGCTCCCCCACCATGCTCATCACGCTGATGTCCTGATGGGTGAAGCAGGCCACGGCATCCACCACCAGGCACTTGGGATTGTGGGGATCCTGCACCAGCAGCGCCAGCACCCGCCGCTTGAAGTAGGGGGCGTTGAAGTAGGTGAGCGGCGAGTTGAAGCGATAGACCAGGATGCCGGGAATCGCCTTGGCCTGCTCGTTGTCCCCCAGGGTGCGCACCACCCCCTCGTCGTCCATGCCGAGCAGCTGATCGGTGGGGCGCATCACGTTGCGCAGGAACTGGAACAGGCCCAGCAAGACCGCCAGGGTGATCCCCGGGATCACCCCCATGGTCAGCACGCTGACGAAGGTGATGAGGGCCAGCCAGAAGGCGGCGCGGTCCGAGTCGCGCAGGGCCCAGAGGCCGCGAAAATCGGTGAGCGACAGGGAGGCCATCACCAGCACCACCCCGAGGGCGGCGGTGGGGATGAATTTAAGCGGCGCCGTCAGATAGAAGGTGATGAGGGCGATCACAGCGGCCGCGATGATGGAGACCAGCTGGCTCTTGCCGCCGTTGGCGTCGTTGACCGCGGTGCGTGAATCCGCCCCGCTGATGGCAAACCCCTGGGAGACCGCAGAGGCGAGGTTCGCCATGCCCAGCGCCCTGAACTCCTTGTCCGCATCGATCTCGTAGCCGTTCTTGGCGGCGAAGCTGCGGGCGGTGAGCATCATGGAGACGAAGCTCACCATGGCGAGGTTGAGCGCCGGCAGCACCAGCTCGCGCATCAGGCCGGGGGGGAATTCCGGCATCTGGAAGGCGGGCAGGCCCGAGCCCACGGCCCCCAGGGTGGCGATGTCGAACTGGCCGAGGTTGAGGGCCCACACCAGGGCCGCCGTCACCACCATGGCCACCATGGAGGAGGGCCAGGATGGCTTGTAGCGCTTGGCCAGCAGCAGGGTGAGCAGGGCGGTCAGGCTCATGGCCAGGGTGGGCAGATGGGTCTGGGTAATGTAGTCGGTGCCATTCAGGATCCGCTCGATGAGATAGCGCTCGCTGAAGGTGAAGCCGAAGATCTTGGAGAGCTGACCCACCATGATGGTGATGGCCACCCCGTTGAGCAGCCCCATCAGGATGGGGCGGGAGAGAAAGTCCGCCAGCACCCCCAGCTTGAAGCGGCTGGCGATGAGGCACCAGAAGCCGGTCATGGCGGTCATGGTCATCACCAGTTGCCACTGGCGGGTGGGATCCCCGGCGGCGAGCGGCGTCACCACGGCAGCGATCACCGCGCAGGTGGCGGCGTCCGGGCCGACGATGAGCTGGCGGGAGGTGCCAAAGAGGGCGTAGACCACCATGGGCAGTATGCAGGAGTAGAGGCCGACGATGGCGCCGACGCCGGCGAGCTCCGCATAGGCGATGGCCACGGGCAGGGCCACGGCCGCCACCGAGAGTCCAGCGCGAAGATCCGGCATCAGCCAGGCCCGCTGATATTGCAGCAGGGCGGCGAGGCCCGGCAGCCAGCGTTCGAGTGAGAAGAAGTCGCGCATTATTTAACCCATTGAGTTACAAACATCTTTTTCTTAGTGTGCCCAAGGTTGTCGGCCCATTGCAATCCGGTCATGGCCAGTTCACCACCAGATCAGGCCAGATGCGCTGCCACTGTTTGTCCCTGATCCTGTCGATGAAGATCCGGCTCTCCTGCCGGCAGCGGGGATTGGGGTTCACCTGCAGGGACCAGTTGGGGCCAAAGCCGTAGGGCGCCAGCCACTGGAACTCGTCGTTTTCCAGCAGGCGGACCCCGATGCAGGTGGGCACCTCCACCCAGTGGCCGAGCGCCGCCAGCGAGCTGGCAAAGGGGGCCACTTGCTGGCGCACATGCATGCGGGCCTGGTTGCGCACCTCCCAGCGCTGGCCGGGCAGACGCTCTGCCAGCCAGGCTTCGTGTTCCCGCTCGGCGGCACCTTCCGGGTCGCTCGGATCCAGATAGACAAGATCTATGTCGTTGAGGGGGGTGGGCTCGGCCTTGTGATGGAGATGATCCCAGATGAGGTTTCGCACAAAGCCCGCCCCCAGCGCCCAGTCCGGCAGGGCCAGCTCCCGCGCTGCCCAGAGGCAGGCCATGCGCAGGGGATCGGCCCGCAGCAGGGCCTCGGTGTGGGCTTGCAGCTGCGCCTCCCGGGGGGCTTGTGCCTCAACCGGCATGACGGCGCAGCCAGACGTCAATGTAGCTGCAGCTCGGCACTATGGTGAGCCCCTCTGCCCGGGTCCAGTCGTAGAAGTTGCGGGCCAGCCTGTCGGCAATGCCCTGTCCGCGCAGCTCGGACGGCACCTGGGTGCTGCAGGCGTCCACCGTGGTTGCGTCCAGCATGCGGTAGCTGAGGCGAGAAGTCTTGCCGTCCACTACGCAGATGAACTGCTGCTGGTCGGCCTGATGAAGAATGTCGCTCATGGAGGCTCCTCAAAGGGTGGGGAAGGGGTATCAGAGCATGCTGGCCGGACTTTGCCAACCGTGCTCTTTGCGGGCCGAGGAGGCTCGCTTACACTGACCGGCCTGCGAGCGGCTCGCTAGGCAAGGTATAGAACAGTTAGCAGAGGATGGATCCCGTTATGGCCTTCGCCACCCTGGAAGATCTGATTGGCAATACCCCGTTGCTGCGCCTGCGCCGCATCAACCCCTGTCCCGACGTGACCCTGCTGGTGAAGCTGGAGGGCAACAACCCCGCCGGCTCGGTCAAGGACAGGCCGGCCCTGAACCTCATCCGGGCGGCGGAGGCGAGCGGTCACTTAGGGCCAGGAGCACGACTCATCGAGGCCACGTCGGGCAATACCGGCATAGCGCTGGCCATGGTGGCGGCGGCCCGGGGATACCGGATGCGCCTCGTCATGCCCAGTACCATGAGCCAGGAGCGGCGCGACGCCATGCAGGCCTATGGCGCCGAGCTGGTACTGGTGGAAAACGGCATGGAAGAAGCTCGGGATCTGGCGCTGGCCATGCAGGCCCGCGGCGAGGGGCTGGTGCTCGATCAGTTCAACAACCCGGCCAACCCGGATGCCCACTACCTCTCCACCGGCCCCGAGATCTGGCGCCAGAGCGAGGGGGCAATCACTCACTTCGTCTCGGCCATGGGCACCACGGGCACCATCATGGGGGTCTCCCGCTACCTCAAGGAGCAGAACCCGGCGGTGCAGGTGATCGGCCTGCAACCGGCAGAGGGGAGCCAGATCCCGGGTATTCGCCGCTGGCCAGAGGCCTATATGCCCGCCATCTTCGAGCCAGAGCGGGTCGATCGGGTGCTGGATGTGACCCAGGAGGAGGCGCTCGCCACCATGCGCCGGCTGGCGCGGGAAGAGGGGATCTGCTGCGGGGTCAGCTCGGGGGGCGCCGTGGCCGGCGCCCTGCGGGTGGCGGCAGAGATCAGCCAGGGGGTGGTGGTGGCCATCATCTGCGATCGGGGGGATCGCTACCTCTCCACCGGGGTCTTCACGCCGCCCATCTGATCCTGCGCCAAGCCGGCCCTCTGCGGGCTGGCTTGGGGGTCATTCCCACACCTGCTCCAGCAGCGCAAGCAGCTGTTCCCTGTCCGCATCCTTGCGGTTGTAGAGCAGGGCGCCGTCGTTGATGGCGAGATCCCGGATATCCTTGAGCACGGCTCTGTCCGTCACCCCGGCTTCCGCCAGGGTGCGCGGCAGCCGCACCGCCTCCCACAGGGTGTCGCGCAGGGCGCAGAGTGCATCCAGGGTGGCCTGGGGGCGCAGGGAATGTGGGGTGGCCGCGAAGCGCTCAGGCCCCGCCAGCGGCAGCAGCAGACGGGCCAGCTCAGGGTCTATCTGCGGCCTGTTGTAGTCGAGCACCGTGGGCAGGAAGAGGTTCATGCACAGGCCGTGGGGCAGGTGGCAGCGGGCCCCCAGGCTGTGGCCGAGGGCGTGCACCAGCCCCACCATGGAGTTGGAAAACGCCATGCCCGCCAGGGTGGAGCCCTCCGCCAGCTGCAGTCGCAGGTGCTTGTCCTCGGGGGCCAGCAGCACCCTGGGCAGGGCAGCGGCTATCTTCTCCACCGCCATCAGGGCCAGGGCGTCGCTGACCGGGTTCTTGCCGTTGCCGATGAAGGCCTCGATGGCGTGGGTCATGGCGTCCATGGCGGTGGCGGCCGTGATGGGCAGCGGCAGCCCCTGGGTGAGGCGCGGATCCAGCACCGCCAGCTGGGGCAGCAGGAAGGGGGAGGTGAAGGGCACCTTGCGCCCGCTCCCCTCGTCCCGGATCACCGCCACCAGGGTCACCTCGGAGCCGGTGCCCGCCGTGGTGGGCACCACCGCCAGCGGCTTGAGGGGCCGGGTCAGGCAGCCTGCCCCCGCGTGATCCAGTAGCCGCTCCCCGCCCAGGGTGACCAGGATGTTGACCGCCTTGGCGGTATCGATGACGGAGCCGCCCCCCAGGGCCACCAGGCTGTCACAGCCCAGCTCCCGCCAGCGGGCGGCGATGCGCTCCACCACGGCGGTGGAGGAGTCGGCGGGGATCTCGTCCCAGATGGCGGCCACCGGCAGGCCCCCCTCCGCCAGCACATTGGCCAGCAGGGTGGCGAGCCCGCTGCCGCCGACCCCCTTGTCGGTGAGCAGCAGCGGACGGCGTGCCCCCAGTGCCATCAGCTCGTCCGGGAGCTGCTCCAGCGCCTGCTCCCCCGCCATCAATCTGACCGGACAGAAGAAATCGTAATAACGGCTCATGGTGTTCATCCTTCTCTTCAACCGGTCAGCAGACCCAGGTAGATGTGGCAGGCTCGCGCGAGCTTGTGGCGCGGGTTCGGGTAGTGGCGCAGCAGGGGCCGTGCGATGAAGGCAGGCAGGATCAGGGCTTGCAGCTGCTCCAGCGCCCGCACCAGGTGCATGGCCGCCCCGAGATCCCCCTCCACCAGCAGCCGGTTCTCGCAGAAGGCCTGATTGATGCCGAGGCGAAAGCTGAGGGCGCGAAAGGCGATGGCGGGGTGCTTGAAGCAGACCCGCAGAACATGAGGACTTGTTGCCTCAAGGGGCGCCGCGCCGCATCGCCAGCTACCCTCTGACTTGTACAGGGTCAGCCCCCGTTTTATGCCGCTCACCTCCAGCCGGATGCAGAGCCCCTCCGGCAGGGGGGCGAGCTCGCGGCGCACCGCCTCGTCGACCCGGGCGGCGCGGCACAGGGTGCGGCCGATGACCCAGAGCAGGCCCCCTATCCAGAGGCGCCTGCCGGTGGCAAGCAAAGGATCAAGCGTCATCAAGGCCTCCTGCGATGGCGGACCAGAAGAGGGCGAAGGCGCTGGCCTGCCAGTGGGGATCCTCCCCGAGCTCGGGCTGGTCGACAAAGAGGGAGGCGCAGGCCAGGAACTGGCTCTGGCACACCTCCAGCATCAGGACGGGGGGCGCCTGCATCAGCTCGCCGCTGGCCTGACCCCGGGCGAGCAGGCGCGGCAGGAAGCGCAGTGTCTCCCCCAGGATCTGGCTGCGCAGGGATCTGGCCAGCAGGGGGGAGTGGAAGAAGCCCAGCACGAACTTGAGCTCGTGGGGATGGGCCTGCATCCAGCTCATCGCCTGACACCAGTAGTGGCGCGCCTGCTCCCTGAGGGACAGGGCCGGATCCGCCTCGCTGATGGCGGCGCCAAGGCGCAGCTTGACGTCCTGGTAGAGCTGCTGGATCAGCAGCTCCTTGCTGGGAAAGTGGTGGAACAGGGTGCCGTTGGCCACCCCGGCCGCCCGGGCGATGCGGGCGGTGGCGGCCCCCTGCAGGCCATCCTCGGCGCACAGGGCAAGGGCGGCATCCAGGATCTGGCGGCGTTTGTCTGTCATGGGATCGCTCATACAGCCTCCTAGCGCAGGAACAGGGCCATCATCAGCCGCTGGTACCAGCGCCGATAAGGGGGATGGATCAGGGTACCGGCGCTGAAACGGCCGCGGCGCAGCACGGTTTTCGCCTTGGAGAAGGTGAGAAAGCCCTCGTGGCCGTGGTAGTGACCCATGCCGGAGGGGCCTATGCCGCCGAAGGGGGCGTCGTCCGCCGCCACCTGGAACAGGCACTCGTTGATGGCCATGCCACCGGCGTGGGTCTCCCGGATGAGTCGGTGCTGCAGCGCCGGATCCAGGCTCATCAGATAGAGCGCCAGCGGGCGTGGCCGGGCCGCCACATAGGCAATGGCCTCCTCGATGCTGTCATAGGGCACCAGGGGCAGCAGGGGGCCGAAGATCTCCTGATGCATCAGCTGGCAGTGGCCGGGCACCTCGGTCAGCAGGTGGGGCACCAGGCGGCGGGCGCCGTCATCCCGGGCCGGCGAGGCGCAAGGGTGCACCTCGGCGCCCGCCTGTTTCGCCTCCGCCAGCCAGGCGGTGAGCCGCTCATACTGGGCCCCGTTGATGATGGAGCCGTAATCCGGGCTATCCAGCCCCTTGGGATAGAGGCGGCGAAAGTGCGCCTGATAGGCCTCGATAAAGGCCTGCTCCTGCCCTCGTGGCAGCAGCACATAGTCCGGGGCCACGCAGATCTGGCCGGCGTTGAGGCTCTTGCCGAAGATCATCCGCTCCACCGCCAGGGCCAGGGGCATGTCGGGGGCGATGAGGCAGGGGCTCTTGCCACCGAGCTCCAGGGTCAGCGGCGTGAGCTGGGGGGCGGCGGCGGCCATCACCCGCCTGCCCACCGCAGTGGAGCCGGTGAACAGCAGATGATCGAAGGGGAGGGTGCTGAAGGCGGCCGCGAGTCCCGCGTCCCCCTCGATGACCACCACCTCGTCGTCGTCAAACACCTGGGCCAGCAGGGTGCGCAGCACGGCGTTGGTGTGAGGGGTGAACTCGGAGAGCTTGATCATGGCGCGGTTGCCGGCGGCGATGGCGCCGATGAGGGGCCCCAGGCTCAGCATCACAGGGAAGTTCCAGGGCACCATGATGCCGATGACGCCCAGCGGCTGATAGTGCACCTCGACCCTGGCGGGGGCCAGCAGCAGGCCGGGATGACGCCGCGCCGGCCTCATCCACCCCTTGAGCCGTTTCAGGCTGTAGTTGATCTGCATGACGCAGGGCAGGATGTCGGCGACCAGGGAGTCGTAGTCACTGCGCTGGCCGTAGTCCAGGGCCAGGGCGTCGCACAGGGGTTGCTTGTGGGCGAGCAGGGCCCCCTTGAGTGCGATCAGCCGGTTGCGGCGCTGTGCCAGGCTCAGCATGGGATGGGCCTGGCAGGCCTGCTTGAGGCGGTGCAACTGCTCGGGCAGGGAGAACTTGTCTGGGGACTCTGTTGGTATGGCTTCCATGGTTTGCTCCGCACAAAAACTGACCGACTGATTAGTCGGTCCAAGCCTAGCGCCTTGTTGCCAGCTTGTAAACAGGGGGGTGCCAGAGCGAGGGCGGCTGGGGGGCCCTGCCCGCCGGAACTGTGCTCGGCCCCACAGTTTTGGGGGATCTCGATTGGTGAATTATCCAATAAGGGGTAGTTTTTGCTTATCAACTCAAATGGAGAGCAGCACATGACCAGGGAATTGCACAGCCTGCTGGCCCGGCTGGACGATGTGATCGAGCGGATGCCGGACAGTTTCAACACCTATGAATTTGCCCAGAAGCTGGCGCTGCAACATCAGCGGGAGTATTTCGCCGCGGGCCACTCCCTGGCGGAGCAGGAGAAGAACCTGCTGCGCCTGCTCCACGAGAAGATTGCCGAGGCGCTGGCAGCCAGCGATGGGCTGATCGAAGGGGCCCTGCTGCCCTGCGTCACCCCCTGGGGGGAGCGGGCCACCTCGCCCCGCTGGCACCGCAAGCACTGAGCCTCTGCGCGGCACAAAAGAAGAAGGCCCCTCGGGGCCTTCTTCATTTCGGTTCGTTGGTGGCGGCTACTGGGTCAGGCGGCGGGCCTGCCAGTAGCGGCTGTTCCAGTAGACGTTGTCGAGGCGCGAGCGGATCACCCCCTTGCTGGTGGAGGCGTGAATGAACTCCCCGGCCCCGGTGTAGACCCCGACGTGGTACTGCTGCCAGCCGGTCTTGAAGAACACCAGATCCCCGTGCTGCAGCCGGTATCTGTCCACCGGCCTGCCGAGGCTGGCCTGGGATTCCGTGGTGCGGGGCAGGGTGAAGCCCAGCACCTGCTGGTAGGCAAGCTGGGTGAAGGCGGAGCAGTCGAGGCCGGCGCGACCGGTGCCACCCATGCGGTAGGGGACGCCGCGCCACTGCTGATAGAAGCCGTCGAAGGCACTGGCCTGGCGGGCAGGCGGTGGCGGCTCCGGAGTACTGGAGCAGGCGACGACAAGCAGGGCCAGCAGGGGCGGCAGCAGGGTGCGAAACATCTCAACTCCTTGATAGGGCACGGGATTCATCATAGACGATGTTCCTGCCTGGAAGCTGAACAGCGATAGCATAAATGCTTGCCAAGGGCAGAAGACCAGCCCCCGGCAAGCCAGTCGTCACTCCGCCGCCTTGGGGGTTATCAGCGGCGTGAGCAGCTCGGCAATCTTGTAGAAGGTCTGCACCCGGGTGGTGCTGGGGCGCCACACCAGGCCAATCTCCCGATAGGGCTTCTCCCCGGGCAGGGGGATGGCCACCAGATCCGAGTTGTCGAGGATGCCCGCATCTATGGCCATCTGGGGCAGGAAGGTGGTGCCAAGGCCGGCGCCCACCATCTGCACCAGGGTGTGCAGGCTGGTGGCGGCGAAGGGGTTGATCTTGCTCTTGTCCCTCAGCCGACAGGCGCTCACCGCATGCTCGGTCAGGCAGTGCTCCCGCTCCAGCAGGAAGATGCTCTGGTTGGGCAGCTCCTTGTAGTCGAACGGCATGTGCAGCCCCGCCGCCATGTGGGAGGGCATCACCATGTGGAAGGGATCCTGCCCCACCGTCTTGCTGTGAAAGCCCCCTATCTCCACCGGCAGCGCCAGGATCAGCAGGTCGAGCTGACCCTGCTCCAGCTGCTTGAGCAGGTTGGTGGTGGTGTCTTCCCGCAGCAGCAGCTCCAGCTCCGGATAGGCCTTGCCGCACCGCTGCAGCAGCTTGCTCAGCAGGAAGGGGGCTATGGTGGGGATGCAACCCAGGCGGACGGTGCCGTGCATGACGCCCCCCTGCTGCTGGCCGAGCTCCATCAGATCCCGGGCATCGGAGAGCAGGTTGCGCGCCCGCGCGACTATCTCCATGCCGACCGGCGTCATGATGAAGCTCTTGTGGTCACGCTCCACCAGTTGCAGGTTCATCATGTCCTCCAGGGTCTGGATCCCGGTACTCAGGGTGGACTGGCTGACATGACAGGCCTTGGCGGCGCGATTGAAATTCTTGTGCTCGTCCAGAGCGACCAGATACTGCAGCTGTTTCAGGCTGGGCCAACGTTGCATAGGGGAAACCCGATCGATGCTATCTATTTGATTTGATTAATCTACCATCGAGAGACTGCTTTGTCGCCGAGATTAGGCGCCCTCCTGGCAGGGTCCGTGCATCGCGGGGCCAGCGGATGGGGGTAAGCCCGCCAGTCCGTGCCCGTCGCGGCAACTACTGCCTTGGGAGCTTATCCCCTTGTGCCAGCCCGTTGAAGGGGGGTTGCCATGGGATGTGACGGGGATCGGCCTTCCCCGGCGTCTTGCGGGGCCGCCCATGGCCGGCCATAAAAAAACGCGCCTGTTGGCGCGTTTTTGCAGGTGCGAGGCAGGCTATTCGTCGAAGATACCGAAGTGATCCTTGGCGAAGTTGACCCGCTGCTCCACGTTCATCTTGACCTGACCCAGCTTCTCTATGGTCTTGAGGTTGGGCACCAGGCCGCGACCGTTGGCGATCTGGATGGCGAGGCCGGGACGGGCGTTGAGCTCCAGCAGCATGGGGCCGCGGAACTTGTCCAGCACCATGTCGGTCCCGATGTAGCCAAGCCCCGACATCTCGTAGCAGGAGGCCGCGAGCGTCAGCAGGGTATCCCAGTGGGGCACCTTGAGATCGTAGAGATCGAGGCCGGTGTCCGGGTGGTGGCGCAGGGGGTTGCCAAATTGCACCGCCCGCAGGGCGCGGCCGGTGCGCAGGCACAGACCCACCCCCACGGCGCCCTGGTGCAGGTTCGCCTTGCCGTCCGAGGCCGAGGTGGAGAGGCGCATCATGGCCATCACGGGGAAGCCCTTGAAGATGATCACCCGGGCATCGGGGACCCCTTCGAAGGAGTAGCCGTCGAACACGTCATCGAAGTTGATGAGGCCTTCCACCAGCGCCACGTCGGGCTTGCCGCCCAGGGAATAGAGGCCCGCCAGTATATTGGAGACATGGCGCTCCAGATCCTGGCCGTTGCAGGCGCTGCCGTTGGGCTTGAAGAAGCTGCCCTCTTCCTGGCGCAGGATCACCAGGATCCCCTTGCCGCCGGAGCCGCGGGCCGGCTTGATGCAGAAGCCCGGCCAATCCTTCACCAGCTCGGTGATACGGGTCACGTCGTGCTGCTCGCGGATGGTGCCGATGAGTTCGGGCACCGTCACCCCCGCGTCCAGCGCGATGCGCTTGGTCTTGAGCTTGTCATCCACCAGCGGGTAGAGACGACGCGGGTTGTAGCGGCTGATGTAGGAGTGGTTGCGTTTGTTCATGCCGAGGATGCCTGCTTGCGACAGGCTCCACGGGCTGGTGTATTTCTGCCAGAACCACATCTGTTACTTGTCCTTACCCGGGGTGGCACCGGACTTCATCTCGTCCACCAGCGGCTTGAAGCGCTTGAGCTCGCTCAGCTTGTAGCCGGTGTAGTTACCCATCACCAGCACGGTAGCCATCAGCACCAGTTGCAGGCCGAGGAAGTTGAAGGTGAGGTGACGAATGAGCTCGTTGTCCATGGCCAGGTAGGCGATGACCGCCACCAGCAGGGAACCGCCACCCTGGCGTACCACCTCTTTTGGACCCTCTTCTTCCCACAGGATGGACATCCGCTCAATGGTCCAGGAGAGGATGATCATCGGGAAGAAGGTGATCTTCATGCCGTCGGTCAGCCCCAGCTTGAAGGCAAAGGCCGAGAAGATGCCGATCATCGAGATCACCATGATGATGATCGCCGATATTCGCGCCACCAGCAGCAGGTTGAGCCTTGAGAGGTAGGAGCGGATCACCAGGCCGGTGCCGACGATCAGCAGGAAGCCGATGAGACCGGTGACCAGCGAGGTCTGGATGAAGGCGACCGCGATCAACACCGGCATGAAGGTGCCCGAGGTCTTGATACCGACGATGACCCGCAGGAACACCACCATCAGCACGCCGATGGGGATCAGCAGCAGACCCTTGAACAGGGCCTGCTCTTCCAGCGGCAGGCTGTGGATGGAGAAGTTCATCATCTCCGATTTTTCGAACTTCTGCGCCAGGGCCACGTTGACCGGTTGCTCCTGCTCGATCATCGAGAAAGTGACGCGGGAGTTGTGACCGCCGGTGACGTCCAGGAGGGCGCCGGAGTTGTATTCCCACAGCAGCAGGTTGCCTGGTTGTCCCTGTTCGCCGGTTTGCGGATTGAACAGCTTGTAGTCGGTCGGGCTGTTGAACACCTGCAGGTAGTCCACCAGCTCCTGACGACGGCGACCGTCTTCCAGGCTCAGGGCGTGCACCACCCGGGCCGGCACCTCGGCGTTGTTGAGCAGCTCGGCGATCAGGCTGGCGCGGCTCTTGTGGGATTTGAGCAGCTCGGCGTTCTGTTCCTGCTTCTCGATCTCCTTGATGATCTCGCGGGTCAGGGTGTAGCCGTCGGCGGAACGCTCCTGGGCGCGCTCGAGGATCTGCTTCATCGCGGTGGCGTAGGGCTCACTCTCGATCTGCTTCTCGATGGCGGGCGGCAGGGGATTGGCGGCGGGCTTGGCATGGGCATCCGCCATCATGTCGACCCGGTAGTAGAGCTCCTGGCGGCCGGAGGCGCTGCGAATGGACCACTCGGCGCGGGCATCCCCGTCTTTTTCCACGAACGACAGGCCGTAGCCCGGGCTCGCGGCATTCTCGTTCATCAGGGTGAAGCCGGGTTGGGTGCCCGGAATGGCCAGGGAGGCGATCACCGGCTCGCCGGTGGCCTCGAACTCGAGCTTGGCTTCGATAGACCAGATCTGACGTTTTTCACCGGGCGTGAGGGGCACGTCCAGGGCGACATGGTGATAAAACGTCATTCCCAGGCCGACAATGAACAGCAGGGCGACCAGCAGATAGAACGGCTTACGGGAAACCATGGATTATTTTACATCCTTGAGCTTGGGTTTTGGTTGGATATACTCGCGGGCCACGTCGACCACGGCGATGTCTTTCAAGAATTCACGGCCCAGCAGCACGGGGAAGGTCATGTCGCTGCGATCCTTCAGGGTAAATTCGGCCTTCTCCGTCATGTCGCCGATGCGCACTGTGAGGCGCACCACGGGACGGCGGTCGAGGTCGTCGGCAGAGGCCTGACGCACCCGCACGTGACGCACCAGGGGCGCCTCGATCTGGATCTTGTCGTCCATCTCCTGATGGCTCAGGAAGAAGCGCACCCAGTTCTTGCCGTTGCGCTCGAAGATGGTGATCTCCTGGGCGCTGATGGAGGAGGTGGTGGCGCCGGTATCGACCCGTGCCTGGAAGGCATCGTTGGCGGCATCGACCCAGATCCACTCCGCTTCACCCACCAGCAGCTTGCCGTCGACCGTGTGGCCCTGGCTCGGAGCCGGGCACTTCTCGGTGGGAATGGCCATGGGTTTGGGGGGCTCGGGTGGCAGGGTAGCCAGCTTGCTGTCGACTTTCTTCACGGACTCTTTCATGTTGGTGACATCGGTGTTGAGCTGAACCAGCAGGTGCTGTTGCTGCACATACTGCTTCTGTTGCTGTTCCATGGATGTTTGCAGGCGTTGCTCGCTCAACGAGATCTCGTTGCGCAGCTCCGCCAGCGTCAGGGTCGGGACAGGGGGCGCTTTTTCCATACTGACACACCCGCCGAGACTGAGCAGGGAGAGCAGGGTCATTCCTTTTAATTTGCTTTTCATGTCATTCATTTAACTGTGCTTCCTGGAATTGGGTCAGTGTAACTTCCACAGCCGCCATCGGCTAGTCTTTGGCCTTTCTGGCGATCAGTACGGCACGCTTGGGTGCCGGGTATCCTTCGACCGTGAGTGCGGGATCGGTGGGATCCAGATAGTCACTCAGGGACTCGTTAATCATCCAGTCGGTACGACGCTGTTCGTCGGTGCTGGTCATATTCTCGTCCACTATCCGCACGTCCCTGAACCCGCAACGCTCGACCCACAGCTTGAGGGCCGCGCTCGAGGGGATGAACCAGACGTTGCGCATCTTGCCGTAGCGATCGGTGGGCACCAGCACGTCGTTGACACCGCCGTCGATCACTAGCGTCTCCAGCACCAGCTCCCCATCGTCTTTGAGCTGGTTGCGCAGCTGTTCGATGTGCTCGATGGGGGACTTGCGATGATAGAGCACCCCCATGGAGAAGACAGTGTCAAAGGCCCGCAGCTCAGGGAGCTCCTGGATGCCGAGCGGCAGCAGGTGGGCGCGCTGATCGTTGCCGGCGAAGTGGCGAATGGCCTCGAATTGGCAGAGGAAGAGCGGGCTCGGGTCTATGCCGACCGCAAGCTTGGCCCCTTCCCCCACCATGCGCCAGAGGTGGTAGCCGCTGCCGCAGCCCACGTCCAGCACGTAACGCCCTGCGAGCGGGCTGATATGGGGCAGCACCCGATCCCACTTCCAGTCGGAGCGCCACTCGGTGTCGATGTGGATGCCGTGCACGGTAAAAGGCCCCTTGCGCCAGGGCATGAACTGGCGCAGCAGGCTCTCGGTCTTCTTGCGCTCCCCTTCGTTCATGCTCTCAAGGCTGCCGATCTCGACCCGGTTCTTGAGCGCGATCTCGCCAGGGGCGACGACGGGCAGCTTGTTGAGAGCCCGGTTCCAGCGCGGCAGATCCCCGTGCAGGTTGTCGTGCTGCCAGGCGTGCAGCTGGGCGGGCAGGGTGTGCAGCCAGTGGCTCAGCCGGTTCTTGGCGATCAGTTGATAAAAGTTGGCGAAATCGATCATGGCTGGGCGTCGCTTGATTTGATGGCAATCATGGAGCCGAAGTTGAAGCACTGGAACCAGAGATCCTGATGGGTGAAACCGGCGTCCCGCAGGCGGGCACGGTGGATTTCCAGGCTGTCGGTGCGCATCACGTTCTCCAGCGCCGTGCGCTTCTGGCTTATCTCCAGCTCGCTGTAGCCGTTGGCCCGCTTGAAATCGAGGTGCAAGTCGATGAGCAGCGCGTTGACCTGCTCGTCCTCGAAGCGGAACTTCTCGCTCAGGATGAGGATGCCGCCGGGGCGCAGGCCGTCATGGATGCGCGCGATGAGGGCGGCGCGCTTCTCGGGTTCGACGAACTGCAGGGTGAAGTTGAGCACCACCACGGAGGCGTTCTCGATGGCGATGTCGCAGATGTCCGCCTCCACCAGTTCCACCGGCACCTCGGACTTGAAGCCCGAGAGGTGGGCGCGGGCGCGCTCTATCATGGGGTGGGAGAGATCCACCGCCGTGATCTGGCAGCCCGGCTGGTTGACATGACGGCGCATCGCCTGGGTGGCGGCGCCGAGGGAGCAGCCGAGATCGTAGAGGCGGCTCTGGGGCTGGGCGTAGCGGGCGGCCATCATGCCGATGGCGGAGATGATGTTGCTGTAACCCGGCACAGAGCGCTGGATCATGTCGGGGAAGACATCGACGACCTGTTCGTCAAAGCAAAAATCCCCCAATTGGGCGATGGGGGCGGCAAAAATCTGATCGTGCATGCTGGCGCAACCTGACAGCCGGTGCGCGAACCGACTGTGTGTTCAATGGAGTCGTTGGGTGACGCCCGTCCGGGTCGTCACCGGTTTACGAACGGGGTGGCTGGCCTTGAGATCCTTCGGGCCCGCCCTGTTCGCAATGGACCATCATCCTGGTCCTTTATGGGGATGAGCCGTCTGCGGCAGGTGTTGCCATGGACAGCGGTCAGAGCCCTTTCCCGGGAGCCGGACGGTCGCCTGCAACACTGTGCCATGGCGGGCGTCCGGGTCCTTGCTTGGGGCGGTAGTGTAGAGGAAAGGCGGGCGTTTGTCTTGACGCCGAACCCAGTGGGGCCACAAAAAAACGGCTTTTTTTAGCGGTGAAACAGGGGCGGGGAAGGGAGTGGCTAAAAGGGCAGCACGCCCTGGCGCGCGCGATCGTTTTCCCCCGGCCAGGGGGCCATCTCCTGACCGAGCAGCCGACTGACCTGACGGGCCAGTTCGGGGGCCCGGGCGTTGTCGGCGGTATGGATAAAGAGGTAGAGATCCTTCCCCTCTGCCAGCCATTGTTTCCAACGGGGCAACCAGGATGGCAGAAATGGGTAATTGTCCTCGATTTGAGGAAGGCCGATGAGGCGCACCACAGGGCTGTTGGCGGTGGCGAGCAGGTGCACCGGGAGCCTGGGCTTCTTGCCCTGGGCATCGATCATGGCGGCCGTGGTGGCGGGCACCGAGAAGAGCGGCCGGCTGTCGAGCATGATGCGGTTGATGCCCCTGTCCATCAGCAGGCGGTTCAGGGCCCGCTCCGCTTCCCCCTTGGCGAAGAAGTCGGGGTGGCGCACCTCGAGGGCATAGGTGAAATCCGGCGGCAGGCTCTCGAAGAAGGCGGCGAGGCGCGGCAGACCGGCGGGGCCGAAGCGGGCGGGCAGTTGCAGCTTGAGCAGCCCCAGTTGCCCGTGCAGGGGCGCCAGCAGGGCGATGAAGGCCGCCACCTGCCTGCCGGCGCTCACCAGATCGCTCTGGTGGCTGATCTCTTTCGGAAACTTGAAGCTGAAACGAAAGTGGGGCGGCACCGCATCGGCCCAGCGGCGCACCGTGTCCGGGGTGGGGGAGGCGTAGAAGGTGGTGTTGCCCTCCACGGTATTGAACACCCGGGCATAGTGGGCGAGGTGCTCGGCGGGCCTGGCGCCCACCCCCAGCAACTGGCCGGGCCAGGCCGGGTGTGACCACTGGGGCAGACCCAAATAGAGGCTCATGTCGGTTCCTGTCTGCGGATTTATGCTGTTTTGCTCCCCTTTTTGCGCCAGGACAACAAAAAACAGGGCAAAGGAGGCTGCGGGCCATTTTACCCAAATGGGGGTTTTCCTCTATAATGCCAGCCCTTTTGTTTGCCAAATCGTTGTGACTCACGGGGTTGTGCGCCTAAGGTGGCGATGATCTGGGTCACAAGGTTGCCAGACAACGACGCTTGCCGATGTTCTCGCCTCGCGCGTCGACCCCTCGACGGGGCACTCGGCGCGAGCCGGCATTGGCGGCAAGTATCCGGCTCGGGGAGCCGGATGATATGAGACTGATTTCAAACCGGGTAAGAACCAGGATCTGGCCAGCTGTGAGACAGACGGTGCTTGCCAGTCGTGCCCGGCGACCCAAGGTGAACCGTCTCTCTACCATTTCGAAGGAAGAAGTCCATGCGCTCTATCTATTGCGGACAGGTCAATGAGGCCCATGCCGGGCAGACCATTACATTGTGCGGTTGGGTCCACCGTCGTCGCGATCTCGGCGGCCTCATCTTTATCGACATGCGCGACCGGGAAGGGATCGTGCAAGTCTTCTTCGACCCGGACAAGCCGGACGCCTTCGCCCTGGCCTCCGAGCTGCGCGGCGAGTTCTGCATCCAGGTGACCGGCGTGGTGCGTACCCGTCCGGACTCCCAGCGCAACAGCGACATGGCCACAGGCGCCATCGAAGTGTTCGCCCACGAGCTCACCATCATCAACCGTGCCGAGCCGCTGCCCCTTGACTTCAACCAGGTCAACAGCGAAGAGATCAGCCTCAAGTATCGCTACCTGGACCTGCGTCGCCCCGAGATGGCCAGGTACCTGAAGACCCGTGCCAAGGCCAGCGCCTTCGTGCGCCGCTTCATGGACGAGCAGGGCTTCCTCGACATCGAGACCCCCATGCTGACCAAGGCGACCCCGGAAGGGGCCCGTGACTACCTGGTGCCGAGCCGGGTGCACAAGGGCAAGTTCTACGCCCTGCCGCAGTCCCCGCAGCTGTTCAAGCAGTTGCTGATGATGTCCGGCTTCGATCGCTACTACCAGATCGTCAAGTGCTTCCGCGATGAAGACCTGCGTGCCGACCGCCAGCCGGAATTCACCCAGATCGACGTGGAGACCTCCTTCATGACCGCGCCCCAGGTGCGTGAAATCATGGAAGAGATGATCCGCAAGCTCTGGCTGCACATCCTGAACGTGGATCTCGGCGACTTCCCCATCATGACCTTCGACGAGGCCATGCGTCGCTTTGGCTCCGACAAGCCGGACCTGCGCCTGCCCATGGAGCTGGTGGATGTGGCCGACCTGCTGACCGCGGTGGAGTTCGCCGTGTTCGCCGGCCCCGCCAACGATCCGAAAGGCCGCGTGGCAGCCCTGAAAGTGCCGGGCGGCGCCGAGCTGTCCCGCAAGCAGATCGACGAGTACACCAAGTTCGTCGGCATCTATGGTGCCAAGGGCCTGGCCTGGATGAAGGTCAACGAAGCCGCTAATGGCATAGAGGGCGTGCAGTCTCCGGTGGCCAAGTTCCTCTCTGACGCCATCGTGCGCGAGATCCTGGCCCGTACCGGCGCCGCCGACGGCGACATCCTCTTCTTCGGCGCCGACTCCAAGAAGGTGGTGTGCGACGCCATGGGCGCCCTGCGCCTGAAGGTGGGCCGCGATCTGGGCCTGGTGGAGAACGTCTGGAAGCCGCTCTGGGTCATCGACTTCCCCATGTTCGAGGAAGATGGCGAAGGTGGCCTGGCTGCCATGCACCACCCCTTCACCGCGCCGAGCAACCTGGGCCCGGACGAGCTCAAGGCCAACCCCCTGGGTGCCTATGCCAACGCCTACGACATGGTGATCAACGGCTACGAAGTGGGGGGCGGCTCTGTGCGTATCCACAACAGCGAGATGCAGTCCACCGTGTTCGACATCCTGGGGATCACCCCGGACGAGCAGCGCCTGAAGTTCGGCTTCCTGCTGGATGCCCTGAAGTACGGTACCCCGCCCCACGCCGGTCTGGCCTTCGGTCTGGACCGCCTCAGCATGCTGCTGACCGGTACCGACAACATCCGGGACGTGATCGCCTTCCCGAAAACCACGGCAGCGGCCTGCCTGATGACGGATGCTCCCAGCTTCGCCAACCAGGCCCAGCTGACCGAGCTGGCCATCGCCACCGTTGCCAAGGCCGATGCCAAGGCCGATGCCAAGGCTGACGCCTGAGAAGATTGAAGAACGGGTCGCCATGCGACCCGTATCCCATTGATTTCACATTATAACGGAGAGTTTTTATGGCAGGTCACAGCAAATGGGCCAACATCAAACACCGCAAGGCGGCGCAAGACGCCAAGCGTGGCAAGATCTTCACCAAGCTGATCCGCGAAATCACCACCTCGGCTCGCCTCGGTGACGCGGATCCCGCCAACAACCCGCGCCTGCGCGCGGCGGTAGCGGCTGCCCTGACCGGCAACATGACCCGTGACACCATCAACCGTGCCATCCAGCGTGGCGCCGGTGGTGGCGATGGCGAGCAGCTCGAGACCATCGTCTACGAAGGTTACGGCCCGGCGGGCTCCGCCGTCATGGTGGAGTGCCTGACCGACAACCGTAACCGCACAGTGGCGGAAGTGCGTCATGCCTTCAGCAAGTGTGGCGGCAACCTGGGCACCGACGGCTCGGTGGCCTACCTGTTCAGCAAGAAGGGTCTGCTGACCTTCGTGGGCGTGGACGAAGATGCCCTGATGGACGCGGCCCTGGAAGCGGGCGCCGATGATGTTGTCACCGAAGAGGATGGCTCCATCGAGGTCTACACCACCCCGAACGATTTCGGCACAGTGCTCGATGGCCTGGAAGCCGCCGGCTTCAAGCCCCAGAGCGCCGAAGTGACCATGATAGCTTCCACCGAAGCCGAGCTGGACGCCGACACCGCCCCCAAGCTGATGCGTCTCATCGACATGCTGGAAGATCTGGACGACGTGCAGGAGGTCTACCACAACGGCTCCATCTCCGACGAAGTGGCTGCGCTGCTCTGATCGCCATCAGAAATAGACACTAGCGGCAGGAGGCACCACAAGGGTGTCACCTCCGACCAGACGGCAGCCTAAGGCTGCCGTTTTTTTATATCTTTGACTCTTCTCTAGCGCCATTTTCTTCGCTGTGCCTCCCTTAATGCCCGCTTAAGTTTGCCTTCCTACTCTCTCCTTGCATCCGGGCCGCTGTGCCCATCACCGCGTTGTCTGCTCGGGAAGAGAGACGGGTGACAGGGATGCCCACAACGGAGCCCCCATGCAGGGTCTCCAGAACACTGGCTTGTCGGAGTATCGTTATGCGTCTCACCCTGGGAGTGATGAAGGTCAACCTGTTGCTGGTGCTGCTGTTTGCACTGGTGTTCAACTGGCCCATTTTCCTGCACTTTTACCGTATTCTCAGCGCCCTCGAGCACGTCAAGGCGGGGTTTGCCCTCTCCATCCCCCTGGTGCTGATTGCCGCTCTCAATGCGGTTTTCCTGCCGTTCACCTTCCGCTATCTGCTCAAGCCCTTCTTCACCTTCCTGATCGTCACCGCCTCCCTGGTCAGCTACGCCATGCTCAAATACGGCATCATCTTCGATGTGGGCATGGTGCAGAACATACTCGAGACCAACAGCGGGGAGGCGAGCTCCTACCTCAATGGTTCAGTGGTGCTCTGGTTCCTGCTGACCGCCGTGCTGCCGGTGCTTGCCCTCTTGTGGCTGAAGATCGAATACCCAACTCCCTGGTACAAGGGGCTGGCCCAGCGTCTGGCGGGTATCGCCCTCTCCCTGCTGTTCCTGGTCGGCGTCGCCGCCCTCTATTACCAGGACTACGCCTCGGTCGGGCGCAACAACCACACCATCGTCAAAGAGATAGTCCCCTCCAACTACGTGCGCGGCCTCTATCGCTACGCCCGGGATATTATCTTCGCCACCCCTGTCCCTTATGAGCCGATAGGCACAGATGCCAGGGTGGTCGCCAGGAGCGACAAGCCGACCCTGATGTTCCTGGTGGTGGGGGAGACGGCCCGCAGCCAGAACTACTCCCTCAACGGTTACCAGAAGCAGACCAACGGTTTCACCATGAAGGAGCCGGATCTGGTCTCCTTCAGGGATGTGCGCTCCTGTGGCACCGCCACCGCGGTCTCGGTGCCCTGCATGTTTTCCAACCTCACGCGCCGTGGTTATGACGAGACCCTGGCCAAGTCCAGGGACGGCCTGCTGGACGTGCTGCAGCACGCCGGTGTCTCCGTGCTGTGGAAGGAGAACGATGGTGGCTGCAAGGGGGTATGCAATCACGTGCCCACCCTGGAGATCGAACCCAAGGCCTTCCCCGAATACTGTGAAGGGGATTCCTGCTATGACGAGGTCTTGCTGCAGGGGCTGGATCGGCAGATCGCCGGGATGAAGGGCAGGCAGGGCAGCAAGCTGGTGGCCTTCCACCTGATGGGCAGCCATGGCCCGACCTACTATCGCCGCTACCCGGCCGCCGATCGCGTCTTCCTGCCGGATTGCCCGCGCAGCGACATCGAGAACTGCAGCAACGAGGAGCTGGTCAACACCTATGACAACACCATCCGCTATACCGACAAGGTGCTGTCCCAACTCATCGCCAAGCTCAAGACCCTGGAGAGCCAGTACAACGTGGGGCTGGTCTACCTGTCGGATCACGGGGAATCTCTCGGCGCGCTGGGGCTCTACCTGCACGGCACTCCCTACAAGTTCGCCCCGGACGATCAGACCCGGGTGCCCTTGCTGACCTGGTTCTCTCCCCAGCTGCAGCGGGATCGCGGGCTCAATCAGGATTGCCTGCGCCAGGAGGCGGACAGCAAGCGCTTCTCCCACGACAACCTGTTCCACTCGATGCTGGGTATCATGGACGTGCAGACCCAGGTCTATGACGGTGCGCTTGATCTGTTCAAGCCGTGTAGGGCGGGGTAGGTCAGGCTAACCGAACGGGGCAACCTGTTGCCCCGCACCATGCTCGGCATCATGGATGTGCAGACCCAGGTCTATGACGGTGCGCTGGATCTGTTCAAGCCGTGCCGAGCTGGGTGAGTCACGACGGGCATCAAAGCAAACGGCAGTCTCTTGCTGCCGTTTGCCTATCGGGAGAGTTGGGAGCAAAAGACCTTCCGTCACCGCGTCCGATTACGCCACTACGCGGCTAATCGAACCTGGGCTCTGTTCAAGCCGTGTAGGGCGGGGTGAACCGGCGAAAGCCGACCATAAAAAACGGCAGCCACTGGCTGCCGTTTTTTATTGATGCAAGGCGCGGCCTTACTTCTGCTCCATGATGATCTGCAGCAGATCCCCTTCCAGCAGGGAGCGCTTCACCAGGGCGAAACCCCCTATGGTGGGCTGGTTCTGGAAGCGCGCCTTCACGATGGGCAGGCCACGGTGGAAGCTTGGCAGGGACTGGTGCTCGACGCAGCGACGGATGGCCGGGATCAGGATCTCCTCGGCGGCGGTGATTTCGCCGGCGATCAGCACCTTCTGGGGGTTGAACAGGTTGACCGTGATGGCGATGGCCCGGCCCAGATGTTCCCCCACGTTCTCGATCACGCTGCGGGCCAGTTCATCCCCCGCCACGGCGGCCTTGCACACCTCCTGGATGGTGATGTGCTTCTCCTGCAGCGAGCTCAGGTGGCCGCGGCTGATGAGCTCCTTCACCTTGTCGACGATGGCCTCGTTGGAGGCGATGGTCTCGAGGCAGCCGAAGTTGCCGCAGTGGCAGCGCTTGCCGAGGGGCTCGACCTGGATGTGACCGATCTCGCCGACGTTGCGGTTATGACCGAGGAACACCTGCCCCTTGGTGATGATGCCGGAGCCGGTGCCCTGGTGCACGCTCACCAGGATGGAGTCCATGCAGTCGCGGGATTCACCGAAGAAGTGCTCAGCCAGCGCCAGGGAGCGGGTGTCGTTGCCCACGTAGCAGGGGAGGTTGAAATGGTGCTCCAGCAGCTTGGCGAGCCCCAGGTTGCGGATCTGGTAGGTGGGGGTATAGATGACCATGCCGGATTCCGGGTTGACCAGGCCCGGCATGGTCAGCGCGATGCTGATGAGGTTGCGACTGCGCTCGGTATTGGCGTCGATGAAGGCGCCAATTTCCCGCAGCAGCATGTCGACCACGGGCTGTTGCTCGATCTCGGTCACCTGGGTGATGTGCTGATCGAGCTCCTTGCCGTCGAGATCATACAGTGAGAGCTGCAGATAGCCGCGGCCAAGCTTGGCGGAGACAAACTGAAAGCGATGCTTGATGGTGGTCAGGGAGATGGCGCGTCGTCCGCCGGTTGACGCCTGGGGCGACGTCTCCCTGATCAGCCCATGCTCGATCAGTTGCCGGGTTATCTTGGTCACGCTGGCCGGGGCCAGCTGACTCAACTCGGCAATTTTGACCCGCGAGATGGGCCCCTGCAGGTCAATGAGTCGATAGACGACGGCACTGTTCACCTGCTTGATAAGATCTACGTTTGCTATTTGTCCGCCAGTCATAGTGTCACTGTGTTGTGTAGTGTCCGTTAACCACGGTCCCGCAGACCGTGAAGGCCTGATCAAAGACGGTGAGGTTGGCAATTTTTCCGACCTGGATACTACCGAGACGTGAGTCCCATCCAATGGCGCGAGCGGGGTAAAGGGTGGCCATTCTCAGTGCTTCATCGAGCGGTAATCCGACCTGTTTGACCAGATTCTCCACCCCTTCAATCATGGTGAGGGCGGAGCCGCCGAGTGTACCATTCTCATCGACGCACTGACCATCGCGGAAATAGACGGTTGCGCCACAAAAATCAAACTGCTCAAAGCCTTCCGGTGCCCCGGCCGCGGCGGTGGCATCGGTGACCAGCACCAGTTTCTCGCCGAGGATCCTGTGTGCCAGGCGCACGTTGGCCCAGTGCACATGGTGACCGTCGACTATGATGCCGGCGTAGACATCCTTGCGATCGTAGATGGCGCCCACCACCCCAGGCTCGCGACCGTTCAGGGTCGGGGTCATGGCGTTGTAGAGGTGGGTGGCAAAGCGCATGCCGTTGTCAAACCCGGCCATGGCCTGGTCATAGCTGGCAGCGGTGTGACCGGCGGAGACCAGGATGCCGGCCTCCACCAGGCGGCGGATGTGCTCCGGCTTGTTGCGCTCCGGCGCCAGGGTGATCTTGGCGATGGCGTCCGCGTTGGCGCAGAAGAAGTCGATCATCTCGTCGACGGGTTGACGGATCTGCTCGGCCGGGTGGATCCCCTTGCGCTTGAGGTTGGTGTAGGGCCCCTCCAGATGGACCCCCAGCACCTCGTTCGGACGGGCGGCCATGTAGTCGCGGGTCACCGCCACCGCCAGCTTCATGTCCGCATCCGGGCTGGTGATCAGGGTCGGCAGGAAGCTGGTGGTACCTGACTTGAGGTTGGCCGCCTGCATGGTGGCCAGGGTCTCGGTGGTGATATGACCGTTGAACATGACACCGCCGCAGCCATTGAGCTGCACGTCGATGAAGCCGGCGCTGAGGTTGGCACCCTTGAGATCAATCTGCTCGATGCCGGCGGGCAGCTCGGCCAGGTGGGAGATGGCGACAATCCTGTCGCCTTCGATCAGTACGCCGTGGCCGGTCAGCACGCAGCTGCCGGTATAGAGGGTGCAATTAGTCAGTGCGTACATGACGGCTCCTTACAGACGGTCGATGTTGGCGGCTTCCAGCTGCTGGAAGTAACGGACCGTCTTGACCTTCAGCTCCATGGTGGAGGGCTCGTCGCACACCATCATGCCCTTGGGATGCAGTTGCAGGGTGGAGATGGTCCACATGTGGTTGACGCAGCCTTCCACCGCGGCCTGCAGGGCCAGGGCTTTGGCGTGACCGGTCACCAGGATCATGATCTCTTCGGCATCCATCAGGGTGCCCACGCCCACGGTCAGCGCCAGCTTGGGCACCTGCTCCATGTCGCCACCGAAGAAGCGGGAGTTGGCGATGCGGGTATCCTCGGTCAGGGTCTTGACCCGGGTACGGGAGGCCAGGGAAGAGGCCGGCTCGTTGAAGGCGATGTGACCGTCGTTGCCGACGCCGCCCATGAAGAGGTTGATCCGGCCGTAGGACTTGATCTTCTCCTCGTAGCGCTTGCACTCGGCCACCAGATCCTCGGCGTTGCCGTTGAGGATGTTGATGTTTTCCGGGCGAATGTCCACGTGGTTGAAGAAGTTGTTGTGCATGAAGCTGTGGTAGCTCTCCGGGTGCTCCTTGGGCAGCCCCACGTACTCGTCCATGTTGAAGGTCACCACGTGCTGGAAGCTCACCTCGCCGGCCTTGTGCAGCTCGATCAGGCGCTTGTAGGTCGTCAGCGGCGTGCCACCGGTGGGCAGGCCCAGTACGAAGGGGCGGTCGGCGGTCGGTTTGAACGCATTGATGCGGTCAACGATGTAACGGGCAGACCAGAGACCCACCTGGCTGGCAGACTTCAACGGGATCAGGCGCATTTTCTATACCTCAGTACGGTTGCCGCACAGGATTGACGGCAAGGGACCAAACACGGATTCAAGTTGTTTTATAGCGTAAATAAAGATTGCGAACTAAGCCACATCTATCCGCTACCTTTATCTCTGTTGAGTGATAATGATCACGAAAGCTGGTTTATTAATTTGCGCAGCGAAATAAAACACATAGACTGCCAATCAAGCCTTGATGGCTTATGCGTCGAACGTGATAAGCACTTAATTTCTAGAAAAACATCAACTAAGGAGAGGAACCGTGAACATTCTCGGTTATTTGCAAAAGATCGGCCGTGCCCTGATGGTGCCGGTAGCGGTATTGCCTGCCGCAGCGATCCTGATGGGGATTGGCTATTGGATTGACCCGAACGGCTGGGGTGGCGAAAGCGCGCTGGCGGCCTTCCTG
The DNA here is from genome assembly GCF_058791175.1 of Aeromonas sp. EU05-FHT14A05. NCBI lineage: Bacteria > Pseudomonadati > Pseudomonadota > Gammaproteobacteria > Aeromonadales > Aeromonadaceae > Aeromonas > Aeromonas sp. EU05-FHT14A05. Next base: position 126,898 of record NZ_JBYTDH010000012.1, read on the forward strand.
ATCAAGGCGGGTGCCGCCATCATCGACAAGATGGCCATTCTGTTTGCCGTGGGTGTCGCCTATGGCATGTCCAAGGATAAAGACGGTTCCGCCGCGCTGGCCGGTCTGGTCGGTTACCTGGTGGTCACCACCCTGCTGAGCCCGGGTGCGGTCTCTCAGATCCAGCAAATCCCGCTGGACCAGGTCCCTGCCGCCTTCGGCAAGATTGAGAACCAGTTCATCGGTATCTTGACCGGTGTCATCGCGGCCGAGCTGTACAACCGCTTCAGTGGCGTCGAGCTGCACAAGGCCCTGGCCTTCTTCTCCGGCCGTCGTCTGGTGCCGATCGTGACCTCCGTTGTCATGATCGTGGTCTCCTTCATCCTGATGGCCGTCTGGCCCATCATCTATGGTGGCCTGGTCTCCTTCGGTGAATCCATCGTCAGCATGGGCTCCACCGGTGCCGGCATCTACGCCTTCTTCAACCGTCTGCTGATCCCGGTCGGTCTGCACCACGCCCTGAACTCCGTGTTCTGGTTCGACGTGGCCGGCATCAACGACATCCCGAACTTCCTGGGTGGCCAATCCTCCATCGACGCCGGCAAGGCTGTCGTGGGCGTGACCGGCATGTACCAGGCTGGCTTCTTCCCCATCATGATGTTCGGTCTGCCGGGTGCGGCACTGGCCATCTACCACAGCGCGAAGAAAGAGAACAAAGAGAAAGTTGCATCCATCATGATCGCAGCCGCCTTTGCCGCCTTCTTCACCGGGGTGACCGAGCCGCTCGAGTTCTCCTTCATGTTCGTGGCGCCGGTACTGTACGTCATCCACGCCCTGCTGACCGGCCTGTCCGTGTTCATCGCCGCCAGCATGCACTGGATCTCAGGCTTCGGCTTCAGCGCCGGTTTCGTCGATATGTTCATCCAATCGCGCAACCCGCTGGCGACCCAGTGGTACATGCTGCTGGTACAAGGCCTGGTGTTCTTCGGTCTCTACTACGCCATCTTCCGTGCCGTGATCGTCAAGTTCAACCTGAAGACCCCGGGTCGTGAAGATGACGAAGCCGTGCCGGTACAGGCCCAGACCACTGACCGCACCGAGCTGGCTCGCCAGTATCTGGAAGTGCTGGGTGGCCAGGACAACCTGGTGACCATAGATGCCTGCATCACCCGTCTGCGTCTGACCCTGAAAGATCGCAGCATCGTCGACGAGCGCAAGCTCAAAGCCCTGGGCGCGGCCGGTGTGGTCAAGCTCGGTGAGCAGAACCTGCAGGTGATTCTGGGCCCCTTGGCCGAGATCATCGCCGGTGAGATGAAAGCCCTGCGTTAATCGAGCAACCCGCTCACCTCAAGTCTAAGTCCATTGTTGACATAACTAAGGGCCCCGCTTAGGGGCCCCATATAAAAAAAGCCAAGAAAATCCAACCTTTACTTCAAACGAGAGCAGCAGTTATGAACTTGAAACATTCTCTGTTAGCCATTGCCATGTCTACCGTTTGTGCCGCCCAGGTACAGGCAGCCGATGCCGCCAAGCAAGCCGTGGTCGATTCCCTCGCCAGCAACCTGGTCGTCAAGTACGAAGTCGTCACCAACGACGGTGCCGGCGCCGGCCTCGATTGCCAGGCTCTGGGCTCCGAGTGGGCGAGCTGCGGCGTTGCCAAGCTGCACCTGACCAATACCGGTGCCGACGTCACCTCCAAGGACTGGAGCATCTATGTCTCCTCCATCCGCCGCATCCAGCGGGTGGACAACGACCAGTTCACCATCACCCACCTGACCGGCGACCTCTATCGTTTGACGCCAACCGAGAAGTTCCAGGGCTTTGCCAAGGACGCCACGGTCGAAGTGCCCCTGGTGGTGGAGTACTGGGTATTGTTCGAATCTGACATCATGCCGAACTGGTACGTCGCCAGCGAAGGGGCCGAGCCGAAAGTGCTGGCCAGCATGAGCAACATCGACGATGCCACCACCTATGAGAAGCCGATGCCGGCCGACGGCTGGAAGCGCACCAAGGATGACAACAACATCCTGATGAACAGCGAGACCCGTTTTGCCGCCAACCAGACCAGCACCTTGCTGCCTGCCGGCAAGATTGACGACCAGATCCTGCCGACCCCGATGAAGCAGGTGGTCAAGGCCGGTCCTCAGGTCGACTTCTCCACCATCAAGCTCAATGCCCTGGATCTGCCAAGCGATCGCGCCGAGGCCCTGAAGGCTCAACTGACCAAGCTGGGTGTTACCCTCTCCGACACCGGCTACCCAGTGACCATCAAGCTCGGCAGCAAGCTCAAGCAGGCCGAAGGCTACGACATGACCATAGGCGCCAAAGGTACTGTGGTGCAGGGTCATGACATCGACGGGGCCTTCTGGGGCGCCCAGTCCCTGATCTCCCTCTTGGGGGTTGACGACAAGCTGGTGAGCCAGATGAGCGTCGAGGATGCACCGCGCTTCGAATACCGCGGCATGCAGACCGACGTGGCCCGCCACTTCAGAAGCCCGGAGACCATGAAGAAGCTGGTTGACCAGATGTCTGCCATGAAGCTCAACGTGCTGCACCTTGGCCTGACCAACGATGAAGGCTGGCGCATCGAGATCCCGGGCCTGCCGGAGCTGACCGAGGTCGGCAGCCAGCGTTGCCACGACGAGTCCGAAACCAAGTGCCTGATGCCGCAGCTCGGCTCAGGACCCACCAGCGACAACCAGGGTTCCGGCTTCTACAGCAAGTCTGACTACGTGGATCTGGTGCGCTATGCCAAGGCCCGCGGCGTGACCGTGATCCCCGAGATCAACATGCCGGCCCACGCCCGTGCCGCCGTGGTCTCCATGGAGGCACGCTACAAGCGTCTGCTGGCGGAAGGGAAGGAAGCGGAAGCGAACCAGTTCCGTCTGACTGACCCGGATGACACCTCCAACGTCACCTCGGTGCAGTTCTACGACAAGATGTCCTTCATCAACCCCTGCCAGCCGGGTGCCGCCACCTTCGTGGCCAAGGTGATGGATGAAGTGGCCCAGATGCACCAGGCCGCCGGCCAGCCGCTGACCGCCTGGCACTACGGTGGTGACGAGGCGAAGAACATCATGCAGGGCGGCGGCTACCAGGACCCGGCTGTCACCAAGAAAGAGGAGCTGGTGGCCTGGAAGGGCAACGTCGACTCCAGCAAGCAGGACAAGCCGTTCGGCAAGTCCCCCATGTGCCAGAAGATGATCGACGATGGCAAGATCAAGGACGTGGCCGAGCTGCCTGTCCACTTCGCCAAGGAAGTGAGCGAGATGGTCAAGGGCCACGGCTTCTCCACCCTGCAGGCGTGGGAAGATGGTCTGAAGTACGCCACGGACGCCAGCGTGTTCGCCACCGAGAAGACCCGGGTCAACTTCTGGGAAACCCTCTACTGGGGTGGCTTCAACGAGGCGATGAAGTGGGCGCACAAGGGCTACGACGTGGTGCTCTCCAACCCGGACTACCTCTACTTCGACTTCCCGAACGAGGTACACCCGGCCGAGCGCGGCTACTACTGGGCGACCCGCTTCAACGACACCCGCAAGGTGTTCGCCTTCGCCCCGGAAAACCTGCCGCAGAACGCCGAGACCTCGGTTGACCGCGACGGCAACGCCTTCGTGGCCAAGGGTGACCAGGATCCGGTCAAGTTCAAGGGGATCTCCGGTCAGCAGTGGAGCGAGACAGTGCGCACCGACGCTCAGTACGAGTACATGGTCTACCCGCGCATCTTCTCCGTGGCCGAGCGCGCCTGGCACAAGGGTGGCTTCGAGCTCGACTACGTGAAGGGTCGCGAGTTCTCCGGTACCACCAAGCATGTCAACAAGGCCACCCTGAACAAGGAGTGGAACCAGTTCGCCAACCTGCTGGGTCAGCGCGTGCTGCCCAAACTCGACCAGGCCGGTGTGGAATACCGCCTCTCGGTGCCGGGTGCCAAGGTGGTGAACGGCAAGCTGGAAGCGAACGTGGATCTGCCGGGTCTGCCCATCCAGTACAGCCTGGACGGCACCAACTGGACCGCCTATGACGCCGCCGCCAAGCCGAGCGTCAATGGCAAGGTCTGGCTGCGTACCACCAGCTTCGACGGCAAGCGCACCAGCCGCGTCACCGAGCTGAACTGATAGCGTATCGTCACTGACACAGGGCGGGTCGCAAGACCCGCCTTTCCCAAGGCCGATATGTCATCGGGCTTGGGAAAGGTTGACTGTGCGTGTGAACCTTTGTTGTGTGTGTATTGTCTGTTTTTCATCACTTGTGACCCCGCCTCGTGCGGGGCTTTTTTTTGGCTATGTCCCAATTACGTGTTGCATGGGGCGCCCCAGCGCCTCATGCAAGCAACGTGGGATAGTCACCTCCCTTC
>NZ_JBYTDH010000013.1:0-125075 GCF_058791175.1 Aeromonas sp. EU05-FHT14A05
TCCCATGCCGAACTCAGAAGTGAAACGCGGTAGCGCCGATGGTAGTGTGGCATTCGCCATGCGAGAGTAGGACACTGTCAGGCACCTATTTAGAAGAGGCCTCCCATTCGGGAGGCCTTTTTGCTTTGGGATTTTTTCGATGCAGGCCGGCTTCTTTTAGTAAAAATGCTGGGCTGTCAGCGGCTTGCCCGTTACTCTTGGTCAGGTATTGTCGGGAGTCATCGCCAGAGGAGTATGCATGGCCACGTTGAAGGAAATTGCACAGGAGGCGGGGGTGTCCCAGGCCACTGTGTCGCGGGTGCTCAATGAAGATCCGACGCTGAGCGTCAAGGAAGAGACCAGGCAGAAGATCTTCGAGATTGCCGAGCGGCTGGAGTACAAGACCAGCAGCGCCCGCAAGGGGGTGCACAAGAGCAAGCTGCACTTTCTGGCGGTCTATGCCTACCCGCAGAGCACCGAGGTCAACGACCCCTACTATCTCGCCATTCGCTATGGCATCGAGACCCAGTGCGCCCGCTTCAACATAGAGCTGACCCATTTCTACAACGGTGCCGAGGGGCGTGAGCTCTCCGCCGTCGACGGCATCCTGGTCATCGGCCACCTGCCCGAGGAGCGTCTCGCCGCGCTCCATTCTCTCTCTGCCCAGCTGGTGTTCGTGGATTGCCGATCCCAGGGGGAATTTGACTCCGTGGACGTGGATCTGGTGCTCATCAGCCAGCAGGTGGTGGACTTCTTTATCGCCCAGGGGCATGGCCGCATCGGCTATATAGGGGGTCAGGATGAGGCGCCGGATCTCCGTGAACTGGCCTTCCTCGACTACGGCCAGCGGCTGGGGGTGGTGCAGGAGGGCGATCTCTATCGCGGGGACTTCTCCAGCGCCTCCGGCTACCGGCTGGCCAAAGAGATGCTGGCGGGAGATTGGCCCAAGGCGCTGTTCGTCGCCTCCGACTCCATCGCCATCGGGGTGCTGAGAGCCATCCACGAGAAGGGACTGGCGATCCCCCAGCAGATCGAGCTTATCAGCGTCAACGACATCCCCACCGCCAAGTTCACCTTCCCGCCGCTCTCCACGGTGCGGATCCACTCCGAGTTGATGGGCTCCCAGGGGGTCAATCTGCTGGTCGAGCGGCTGCGGGACGAGCGGGATATTCCGCTTCGGGTACTGGTGCCGAGCCGCCTGACCCTGCGCGGCACCACTCGCTGATTTTAGTAAAACAAAGCCTGTTTTAGTTGCGCCATCTTGCGGTGGTGCGACTCCTTCCCTTCATCATCCTCTCCACTATCTCTCCTGATAAAATCATAATGCATTGTTTTACAGTGGTTTTAGCCATTGCTTGCCTGCATTTATCAACATCCATGCCATCCCTGCCTGCTTTACCCCCTTTTATCCTCCGCTTCTGATCTCGCTCACAAAACCATCCAGCCATTGTGATCAGGTTAAAATTTTATCGATCCAAAACTGATATTTAGTAAATATTTATCTAAGGTTTACCCAGTCAAAGTTGCCTTGTTCCGGGAGGACATGTGAATAACTGGGAAAACGTCCAATTCGTTGGTGAAAACAGGCTGGCTCCGCGCGCCTACTTCTTCTCTTATGCCGGCCACGGGCTGGCGGCCACCATGCAGCGCGAGCTGAGCCGCCGTTTTCTGAGCCTAAGCGGCCAGTGGCAGTTCCACTACTTCGACCATCCCCTGCAGGTACCGGAGGCCTTCTATCACAGCCCCATGAGCGACTGGGGCCAGATCACCGTGCCCAACATGTGGCAGATGGAAGGGCATGGCCAGCTGCAGTACACCGACGAAGGTTTTCCCTTCCCCATCGACGTGCCCTTCGTACCGACCAACAACCCCACCGGCGCCTATCAGCGCAGCTTCACGCTGAGCCCGGCCTGGGACGGCGAGCAGGTGATCATCAAGTTTGACGGGGTGGAGACCTACTTCGAGGTCTATGTGAACGGCCACTACGTCGGTTTCAGCAAGGGCAGCCGCCTTACCGCCGAGTTCGACATCAGTGCCCATGCCAAGGTTGGCGAGAACCTGCTGTCGGTGCGGGTGATGCAGTGGGCCGACTCCACTTACATCGAAGATCAGGACATGTGGTGGATGGCGGGGATCTTCCGCGACGTCTATCTGGTGGGCAAACCGGCTGTCCATGTGCAGGACTTCTTCATCCGCACCGCGCTGGCTGATGACAATCAAAGCGCTACCCTGAGCTGCGATATCCAGCTGGAAAATCTGGGCGCTCCCGCCCGTGATCACCGTCTGGTCTGGTCGCTGCTGGATCAGGGCTGCGAGATCGCCAGCGGCTCGCTCGACCATCTCGCCATCGATGGCAAGTGTGATTGCCGCTTCACGCTGGATCTGGCCAACCCCCATCTGTGGAGCGCTGAAGACTCTTACCTCTACCAGCTGCAACTCTCCCTCTACAACGGTCAGGGCGAGCTGCTGGAAGTGATCCCGCAGCGGGTCGGGGTGCGTGAAATCAAGGTCAAGGATGGCCTCTTCTACGTCAACGGCCACTACCTCAAGCTGCACGGGGTGAACCGTCACGACAACGACCACCTCAAGAGCCGTGCGGTCGGCATGGATCGGGTGGAACGCGATATCGTGCTGATGAAGCAGCACAACCTCAACTCGGTACGTACCGCCCACTACCCGAATGACCCGCGCTTCTACGAGCTGTGCGACCAGTACGGTCTGTTCGTGATGGCGGAGACCGACGTGGAGACCCACGGCTTTGCCAACGTCGGCGATCTCAGCCGCATCACTGACGATCCCTTCTGGGAGCCGGTGTTTGTGGATCGCATCGAGCGCCACGTTCATGCCCAGAAGAACCACCCCTCCATCATCATCTGGTCGCTCGGCAACGAGTCCGGTTACGGCTGCAACATCCGAGCCATGTACCAGCGCTGCAAGGGGATCGACCCGACCCGGCTGGTGCACTACGAAGAGGATCGCGATGCCGAGGTGGTGGATGTGGTGAGCACCATGTATTCCCGCGTCTCCCAGATGAACTGCTTCGGCGAGTTCCCGATGGAGAAGCCGCGCATCCTCTGCGAATACGCCCACGCCATGGGCAACGGCCCGGGTGGCCTCAGCGAATACCAACAGGTGTTCGACCGCCATCCCCACATTCAGGGCCACTACATCTGGGAGTGGTGCGATCACGGCATCCTGGATCAGGACGAGCAGGGTCGCCCCGTTTACAAGTACGGTGGCGACTACGGCGACTACCCCAACAACTACAACTTCTGCATGGATGGCCTCATCTATCCGGATCAGACCCCGGGGCCGGGCCTGCGTGAATATAAGCAGGTGATCTGCCCGGTCAAGGTGCGGGCCCTGGATCTGGCGAGCGGCAAGCTGGCGGTGGAAAACCGCTACTGGTTCTCCACTCTCGACGACATCCGCCTGCTGATCGAAGTGAAGGCAGAAGGCGAGCTGTTAGCCAGCCAGCAAATCCGGCTGGAAGGGGTGGCTCCCGGTGCCAATACCGAGCTGCAGCTCGAACTGCCATCCCTCGATGGGCGGGAGACCTTCGTCCAGCTGCGGGTCATCAAGGCCACCGCCACCCGCTACAGCGCGGCGGAGCACGAGCTGGGCCAGTACCAGTTCCAGCTGAAGGCATCGACTCGCCAGCTGCAGCCCTTTGCCAATCCCAATGCCACGGCGTTGCAGATCGCCGATGAGCGCCTCGACCTGACCTTAAGCGGCAGCGGCTTCGTCCTGCGCTTCTCGCGCCTCGACGGCAAGCTGGTTAGCTGGCAGCAGGATGGCATCGAGCTCATCGAGCGGGCGCCGCGCCTCACCTTCTTCAAGCCGATGATCGACAACCACAAGCAGGAGTACGAGAGCCTGTGGCACCCGAACCACCTGCAGATCATGCAGGAGCACTTCCGCACCTTTAGCTGGCGTCAGCTGGGTGACGCGGTCGAGGTGACGGTGGAGAGCCTGATCGCGCCGCCGGTGTTCGACTTCGGCATGCGCTGCCGCTACGTCTACACCCTGAGCCCGAATGGTCAGCTGCATGTGGCACTGTCCGGTCAGCCCTACGGCGGTTATGACGACATCATCCCCAAGATCGGCTTCGAGCTGGGCATTCGTCAGGATCTCGATCGGGTGCACTACCTTGGCATGGGCCCGGGGGAGAACTATCAGGACAGTCGCCAGAGCAACTGGATCGACAGCTTCCAGAGCACAGTCGGCGAGATGTGGGAGCACTACCCCTTCCCGCAGGACAACGGCAACCGCCAGCAGGTGCGCTGGGCAACCCTGACCAACCGCCACGGCGCCGGTCTCTACGTGCGCCCCGATGCCCCCATCAATCTGAGCGTCTGGCCCTACAGCTGGGAGCATATCCACGCCGCCCAGCACATCAACGAGCTGGAGCCCTGCGGCTATCTCACCCTCAATCTGGATCACAAGGTGCTGGGGCTCGGTTCCAACTCCTGGGGCTCCGAGGTGCTGGACTCCTGGCGGGTGCGCTTCGAGCCGTTCAGCTTCGGCCTGACCCTGCTGCCCATCGCCCGTGGCAATCTCAATCCGGCTGCGCTGGCCGGGCTCGATCTCACCATCAACGGCGGGAGGAACCTCGCATGATCACCTTAGGCAACCTGACCCTGTTCAAAAACATCTACCGGGAGGGCAAGAAGTGGGGGCGCTGCGTGGAGGCCATCGACAACCTGGCCAACCTCAAGCCCGGCATCTGCCACTCCATCGGTGACTCCCTCATCTACCGCTTGCAGGAGGGGGCCAGTCCGGCCACCTCCCTGTTCGAGGGGCAGCGCCGCTACTTCGACGTCCACTACTACCTGGAAGGGGCAGAGACGGTGGAGTGGGCTGCCAAGAGCGAGCTGGGGGTCGAGCAGCCCTATGACGACACCACGGATCGCGAGTGGCTGGCCGGTGAGGTGCGTGAGCGCCAGAAAGTCGGCAACGGTCAGGTGGTGATCTTCGAGAACGACGAGGCCTACCGGTTCGTCGGCGACGGGCCGGTGCGCAAGCTGATCATCAAGGTCACCGTCGAAGGCGGCTACTTCAAAAACAAATAACAAGCCGCTGTTTTTGCACTGACAAAGCCGGAAGGGCGGGGCTCACCCTACAAATCATGCCCCGCCCTTTCGCGGAAATAACTACAGGTCTGGAGATGCACCATGTCTGATTCCAAACGTAATACGATAGGCAAGTTTGGTCTGCTGTCGCTCACCTTCGCGGCGGTATTCAGCTTCAACAACGTCATCAACAACAACATCGAGATCGGTCTGGCGTCCGCCCCGATGTTCTTTCTGGCCACCCTTTTTTACTTCATTCCGTTTTGCCTGATCATTGCGGAATTTGTGTCACTGAACAAAAACTCCGAAGCGGGCGTCTATGCCTGGGTGAAGAGCTCCCTCGGCGGTCGCTGGGCCTTTATCTCGGCCTACACCTACTGGTTCGTGAACCTCTTCTTCTTCACCTCGCTGCTGCCGCGGGTCATCGCCTACGCCTCCTATGCCTTCCTCGGCTACGAATATATTTTCACCCCGCTGGCGACCACTTTCTTAAGCATGGTGCTGTTTGCCTTTGCCACCTATGTCTCCACCAATGGCGCCAAGCTGCTTGGCCCCATCACCTCGGTGACCTCGTCCCTGATGCTGCTGCTGACCCTCTCCTACATTCTGCTGGCAGGTGTGGCGTTAGTCGGCGGTGTACAACCGGCTGACCCCATCACGGTCGAAGCCATGGTCCCCGATTTCAGCTGGGCCTTCCTCGGCATTACCACCTGGATCTTTATGGCGGCCGGTGGTGCCGAGTCGGTCGCGGTCTACGTCAATGACGTGAAAGGGGGCTCCAAGTCCTTCGTGAAAGTGATCATCGTCGCCGGGCTCTTCATTGGTGTGCTCTACTCCATCGCCTCCCTGCTGATCAACGTGTTTGTCCATAGCGACACCCTGAAATTTACCGGTGGCTCGGTGCAGGTGTTCGAGGGACTGGCGGCCCATTTCGGTCTGCCCACCGTGCTGATGAACCGCTTCGTCGGGCTGGTCTCCTTCACCGCCATGTTCGGCTCCCTGCTGATGTGGACGGCGACCCCGGTGAAGATCTTCTTCTCCGAAATTCCGGCCGGCATCTTCGGCAAGAAGACGGTCGAGCTGAACGAGAACGGCGTGCCCGCCCGCGCAGCCTGGATCCAGTACCTCATCGTGCTGCCGCTGATGGTGATCCCGACTCTGGGCTCCAACACGGCGCAGGATCTGATGAACACCGTCATCAACATGACCGCTGCCGCCTCCATGCTGCCGCCGCTGTTCATCATGCTGGCCTACCTCAATCTGCGCCTGAAGCTCGATCACCTGCCGCGGGATTTCAGGATGGGTTCGCGCACCACGGGGATCGCCGTGGTCTCGGTGCTGATCGCCATCTTCTCGGTGGGCTTCCTCGCCTCCACCTTCCCGACCGGCGCCGACATAGTGACCATCATCTTCTACAACGTCGGCGGGATCGTGATTTTCCTCGGCTTCGCCTGGTGGAAGTACAACCGCTACGAAGCCTCCCTCAGCGCCGAAGCGCGCGCGAAAGAGGCCCAGCCGGCGGCGCAGGCGGTCATCCAGCCGTCATGACCCCATCAAGCCGGGTGGCCGTTGGCCACCCGCAAACCCTTGAACCAGAAAAGGAGAAGAGCATGAGCGAGACGATCGAGTTTGCCGAATTCAAACGGGTCGAGATGAAGGTGGGCAAGGTGCTGGAGGTGGTGCGCCACCCCGGGGCCGACAAACTCTATATCGTCCAGATCGACGTGGGGGGCGAGCGGCCGCTGCAGACCGTCACCAGCCTGGTGCCCCATTACCGCGAAGCGGAGCTGCTGGGCAGCGAGGTGGTGGTGCTGACCAACCTCAAACCCACCAGGATGCGCGGCGAGCGCTCCGAGTGCATGTTGCTCTGCGCCGAGACTCCGGACGAGAGCCAGAGCGTGCTGTTGCAACCCCGGGTGCCGATGGCGCCGGGCACCCCCATCGTCTGACTGGTATTGCGAGCCGGTGCGGGGAGATTGCACCGGTTCACCAAGGAGGCCGTCCAAGCGGCCCGATCATAACAAGAGAGTAAAGCGCGGGGCCGACAGACCCTTGCCGAACACATCACAGAGTCACAGCGTTGCCCGCAGGGAGCGCGAGTCCATTGGAGGACACCATGTCTGAATCCGTACGCGGCACCATAGGCAAGTTTGCCCTGTTGTCGATGACCTTTGCCGCCGTGTTCAACGTGCGCAACATCGTCAACAACAACATCGAACTGGGGCTTAGCTCCGCCCCCATCTTCCTGCTGGCGACCCTCGTCTACTTCATCCCCTTCGTCTTCATCATCGCCGAGTTCGTCTCGGCCAACAAAAACTCCGAGTCGGGGATGTACGACTGGCTGAAGAAACCGCTCGGCACCCGGATGGCCTATCTGGGCTCCTTCCTCTACTGGTTTGTGAACCTGTTCTGGTTCGTCTCATTGCTGCCGAACGTCATCGCCTACGCCTCCTACGCCATGCTGGGGTACGAGTACAGCTTCTCGCCGACCGTCACCTCGATCATCTCCATCGTGCTGTTCGCGGCGGCGACCCATATCTCCACCAAGGGGGCGAGCTGGCTCGGCAAGATTGCCGAACTGGTGGCCTACGGCGTCTTTGCCCTGTTCGCCATCTATGTGCTGGGTGCCCTGATGGCCCTCGGCGGTGACCATGTGGCGGCCCAGCCCATCACCCTGGAGGCCATGACCCCCACCGTCAACTGGGCGACGCTGGGCATCATGTGCTGGATCTTCCAGGCGGCCGGTGGTGCCGAGACGGCGGCGGCCTATCTCAACGACGTGAAAGGCGGCCAGAAGTCCTTCATCAAGGTGATCATCATCGCCGGTGTGGTCATCGGCGCCATGTATGCGCTGGGTTCCCTGCTGGTGAACGTCTTCGTGCCGAGGGAGAGCCTCACCTATGCCGGCGGCATGGTGGAGATCTTCACCGGCATGGCCCAGTACTTCGGGCTTTCCGAGACGCTGGTGGGCCGCGCGGTCGGAGTGGTGCTCTTCATCGCCATGTTCGGCTCCATGATGATGTGGACCTCGGCGCCGGTGAAGATCCACTTCTCCGAGATCCCCCAGGGGGTTTACGGCAACAAGACCACCCGGCTCAACGAGCACGGGGTGCCGGTGCGCGCCGCCTGGTGGCAGTTTGCCTTCGTGTTCGTGATGCTGGTGGTCAACGGCTTTGGCTCCGAGTCGGTGCAGCAGATGATGAACACCGCCATCAACCTCACCGCCGGGACCGCCATGCTGCCGCCCATCTTCATCATGGTGGCCTACTTCGTGTTCCGCTGGAAACATGACGACACCCCCCGCGAGTTCCGCATGGGGTCGCGCACCTTCGGCATGGGCGTGGTGTCGGTGCTGATCACCATCTTCGTGGTGAGCATGAGCGCCTCCGCCTTCCCGGCCGGGGTGGATCTGGTGCGCGCCTTCTTCATCAACGTCTTCATGACCGCGGTCTTCTCGGCGCTGGCCTACTGGTGGATCTCCCGCTTCGAGAAGCGTCAGGCCCGCAAGCTGGCGGCCGGGGGCAAGGCGGGGGGCGACGCCCTGGCCCGGCAGAGCTGAGCATCGACTGCGGTGCAGCGCGGGTGGCCTCTGGCCACCCGTTTTTTTGTCTCTGCGGCCCGCCGTGGCCCCCCTGGGTGTTCAGTTTTAAAGCGCTAAAATCCCACTCGTTTAATTTCACTGAATGCTTGGATACGCCGCTCAACTTTGCGCCACCCTGTGTTCGGGGTAAGCTGGGGTTTCGTGTCGAGGGTCGCCGTCTGAGGATGGCCCTCGAGTGCCCTGTCGTCCCCATACGGTGCGGGACGCGCTTTCCCTGGAGACTTCCCGTGCGTCTGGATCCCTTTACCTCTGTATTGATTGCCGTGGTGGCCCTGGCCTCCTTCTTCCCCTGCGAGGGCCAGGTGGCCGTCTGGTTCGCGCTGCTGACCAAGCTGGCGGTGGCGCTCTTGTTCTTCATGCATGGCGCCAAGCTGTCGCGCCAGAACCTGCTGGCGGGCCTCGGCCACTGGCGGCTGCACCTGGTGGTGATGGCCAGCACCTTCCTGCTGTTTCCGCTGCTGGGGCTCTTGCTCACGCCGCTGGTGCCCCAGTGGCTGAGCCCGGCCATCTACCTCGGTTTCCTCTATCTGTGCGCCCTGCCCGCCACGGTGCAATCGGCCATCGCCTTCACCTCCATGGCCGGGGGCAATGTGTCGGCGGCGGTGTGCAGCGCCTCGGCCTCCAGCATCCTCGGCATCTTCCTCTCCCCTGTGCTGGTGGGGCTGATGATCCAGGTGCAGGGGGAGGGGGTCGACACCTGGCACTCCATCCAGGCCATCATGGTGCAGCTGATGCTGCCCTTCGTGGTGGGCCATCTGTCGCGGCCCCTCATCGGCCGCTGGGTCGACAGCCACCGGCCGCTGATCGGCAAGCTGGATCAGAGCTCCATCCTGCTGGTGGTCTATGTGGCCTTCAGCGAGGCCGTGGTGCAGGGGATCTGGCATCAGGTCGGCTGGTACGATCTCGCCAGCATAGTGCTGCTGAGCTGCGTGCTGCTGGCCCTGGTGCTCTGCTGGAACGTCTGGATCAGCCGCCGCCTCGGGTTCGACAGGGCGGACGAGATCACCATCGTCTTCTGCGGCTCCAAGAAGAGCCTGGCCAATGGTGTTCCCATGGCCAACGTCATGTTCCCCGCCGCCAGCGTCGGGGTCATGGTGCTGCCGCTGATGATCTTCCACCAGATCCAGCTGATGGTGTGCGCCGTGCTGGCCCGCCGCTACCGCGAGCAGGAGGCCCTGCCCCAGGTTCAGGAGGGGTAAGATGCCCGGATAAAGAAGAGGGAGGCCACTGGCCTCCCTCTCTCGTTTGCCGCTCCCTCAGCGTTTACGCCAGACGGTGAGCTGGGCCACCGTATGCTGGTGCTTGCGCGCGGTCTCGCGGATGACGAAGGGGACGTCTCTCGGCGGGCACAGCTCCTCGAACTCCGCCGCCAGCAGCCGTTGCAGCGCCTGATGGGTGGAGAGGGCCTCGCCATTTTCACGGATGCCGCCGAGCCAGTTCGCCTTGGGGGTGTAGTCGGTCAGCCAGGTGTAGGGGCTGGTGAGCACCAGCAGGCCGCCGCTGCGAAGGCGCGGAGCAATGTCCCGCAGGAAGCGGGCGGGCTCCCGCAGCCGGTCGATCAGGTTGGAGGCGAGCACCAGATCGTAGTGCTCGTACCTGGGCTTGAGATTGCAGGCATCCCCCTGGCTGAAGTGGACCCGATCGCTCTGCTCGCGGCCGAGATCATGGCGGGAGAGGTGCGCCTCGCAATACTCCACCAGATCCCCCTCCAGGGGCAGGGCATAGCGGAAGCTGTCCTGGCTGGCCAGGGCCAGCGCCACGTCGATGAAGCGGGCCGAGTAGTCCACCCCGTCCACGTGCTGGAAGTGGCGGGCCAGCTCGAAGCTGGCGCGGCCGGTGGCGCAGCCGATGTCCAGCGCCCGCTCATGGCGGCTGCACAGTTCGCTGGCGAGGCTGGCCAGGGTCTGGGCGTAGTTGGCCACCCCGAAGTGGGTCGGGCCGTACTGGAAGTCGAGGTATTGCGCCACCAGGGCGTCGGTTTCATAAGGATTCACTGTGATGGCTTCCTGATAGCGTGAGACCAGATAGCGGAAGCCCGCATGCTGGAAGAAGTGGCGGCGGAAGGCGTAGCGGGAGGACCTGAGCGCCTCGTTGCCTGTGCTGATCCAGCTGCCGCCCTTGATGAGGCTGTGCTTGCCATCGAAGGTGGGGGTGGAGAAGTCGTCGTAGAGGGGGTGCACCTTGAACCCCTCGAAGCCGTCGATGGCGGTGCTGGTCCACTGCCAGACGTTGCCCACCAGATCGTAGAAGTCGCCCTGGGGGCAGGCATCCACCGGGCAGGAGGAGGCGAAGCGGGCCAGGTTGATGTTGCCGGGTGCCTCGATCCAGTTCGGTTGATCCCCGGGCACCTGCTCGCGCAGCAGCGCCCACTCCCCCTCGCTTGGCAGCTGGATGGGCAGGCCGGTCTGATCCGCCTTCCAGCGGCAGAAGGCGGCGGCCTCCAGCTGGTTCACCTCCACCGGCCAGTCCCAGGGCAGGGGGACCTGCTCGGTCATCAGCCGCAGTTGCAGTTGCTCGGGCTCGCTGGGGTCGCCGACCCAGAAGCTGGGCATGCGCGCCCTGGCATACTGGCACCAGCCCCAGCCCTCGTCGTCCCACCAGGCCCGGGTCTGGTAGCCGCCCGCCTGCACGAAGGCGAAGTACTCGGCGTTGCTCACCAGCATGCGGCTGGCCTGGAAGGGGGCCAGCGCTATGTGGCGCTCGCCATATTCGTTGTCCCAGCCGTAGGTGGCGTCCTGCTTGCCGAGGCGCACCCGACCGCCGGCCACCGGCAGCAGGCTGTTGGCGGGCACCTGGTCGCGCCTGTGGCGGGCCTGGGTGCAGGCGGGCCAATGGGGCCGTGATTGCACCCAGGCCAGGGGCAGCTGGCGGATCAGCACGCTGGAGGTCTCCAGGTGGATGCGCTCGTGCTCTATCCCCATCAGGATGACCCAGGCCGGGCTCTGCCAGTCGATGGGCAGGGCGAGCGGCATCCGCTCGATGAAATCACACACCAGGGCGCGCACGCGGCCACGGTAGGCGCGCAGTTCACTGACGGCGGGCCAGTCGTAGTGGGTCTCGTCCAGATCGTCCCAGCTCATCTCGTCCACCCCTATGGCCACCATGGCCTCGATGCGGGGGTCGAGGCGGCTCTCGATGAGGCGCGCCGCCAGCAGCTTGTTGACGAAGAAGGCGGCGGTGTGGCCGTAGTAGAAGATGAGGGGGTGGCGCAGGGGGATCGCCTTGTTGAACCAGGCCCGCTCGTCGGCCAGGCAGTCAAACAGGCTGTCGTAGAGATCGAAGGTCTGACAGAAGTAGTCGAGCAGCTCGCGGCGCTTGTGCTCGGGATTGTCGCCGCCGAGCAGCGGGGTGCGGGTCGGGGCCGGCAGGCCCTCTGGGCTGGCGAATGGGTGGCTGACTTGGGTCACGCTCTGACTCCTTGTTGGCGGTGACAAATGCACGGTGGAGAGCTCTATACGCACAAGGTATCACTATTGGCTCAACAGACCGGGGCGGCAACCAAAAACTTGCTCCTCCGGTGGCGACTGGCCCTGCCGGTGGGCTGTCTCCCCCCGTTCGGGCATGGTGAGTTTGACCAACTTATGGTCTGAATGGCTCTCCAAGATGAAGGCTGTGGTGAAGATGAAATCTGATTTTCATTTGAAAATCATAGTCTTGGATCTGTGGCATGTGGCTTGCAATCGCCCCTGCACCAGGCTGTGCGGACCCAGGGGTCGCGTTTGCCAACACACAACGAGGAGAGTGGCGATGAAATGGATGATGGGAGCCGTGCTGGCCCTGGGGCTGGGTGGTTGCAGCTGGCAGGATGACGTCAAGGTGAGCGGGACCGGGGCTCTGGTAGAGCAGCAGCACCCCCTGGGCCGGGAGGTGACCCGGGTGCTGGCCGGGGTGCCCGCCAATATCCATCTGGTGGCGGGGGAAGAGAGGAGCATCTTGATCCGCGGGCAGGGGAACCTGCTGCCCTACCTGGAGCTGACCGAGCAGGAGGACAAGCTGGAGATAGAGGTGAAGGAGGGCTACCGGCTCGATCCCCCCGAGCCCATCGAGATCACCATCACCCTGCCCGAGCTCCATGAACTGGCGCTGGCGGGCCTGGCTCGCGGCGATCTGAGCGGTTTTTCGGGAGACGAGCTGGTACTGTCGGTGGCCGGCCTGGGGGATATAGTCACCAGCCAGCTGGCACTGGGTCGACTGGAGGGCAATATTGCCGGTGCGGGCAGCCTGGATCTGGGGCAGGGCTCGGCCAGGGAGGTGGAGCTCAACATCGCCGGTGCCGGTGGCGTGTCGGGCGCGCAGTTCAGAGGAGAGGAGGTCGAGGTCAATATTGCCGGCAGTGGCGACGTGACAGTGAATGCCAGCGCGTTGCTGAAGGTCGGCATCGCCGGCTCCGGCTCGGTCAGCTATCTGGGCAACCCCAGGTTGGAGAGCGAGATCGCAGGGTCCGGCGCCATCTCCCGGGCAGGAAGCTGAGTAGCCGGCGCGATGACAGCTAAATAACAGGCCCATGCAGGGCCTGTTTTGTTATCCATGGTTCTCACTCGAGGGGCAGCGCGAGCTCCAGATCCGCATTGAGCCGCATCAGCAGCCACTGCATGCCGGCGAGGTGCTGGTGGTCGTGGCTGACGAGCAGGCGCACCAGACCGTCCAGGGTCACCTCCCCATAGCCGCCATAGCGGGCACGCCGCTGCCAGGCGCTGGAGGGCAGCGCCTTGAGCCACGCCACCGTCTGCATACGGGCGGTGCGGAAGCGGTCGAGCTGCACCGCAGGATCCTGCCGGGGGTAATCATGGTCCAGCGCCAGCTGATAGCCATCGAGGGAGGCGAGCGCCGGCAGGCTCTCCTCCAGGGTACGGCGAAAGCGCACCTGGTAGCCCTGCGTCTCGATGTCCAGCAGGTGGCAGAGGTGTCCCCGGGCGCTGAAGCGCTCTGAGGGGATCCCGGCCCAGTTGGCGGGCTCCCAGTCCAGCTGGTCGGCGGGCACCTGTGCCAGCAGTCGTGCGAACTGGTCCGGCATGGCCAGCAGCGTGGTGAAGATCGTCATCCTTGTCTCCCTGTTCCCTTGTTTATGGCCGCCCGCCTAATGGCGGTCGGGCGACCATGGGGGCCTGTCCGGCCCTGGTCAGCCCTGGGCCGGCTCGCCCAGGTGGCTGGCGTGAAAGCGCAGGTGCTCCTCGATGAAGCTCGCCACGAAGTAGTAGCTGTGGTCATAGCCGGCATGGCGATGAAGCGCCAGGGGCCACTCCTTGGCGGTCGCGATCTCGGCCAGGGCGTCTATGCCGAGCTGTTCCGTCAGGAAGGGGTCGTCCAGCCCCACGTCCACCCGGGTCGGCAGGGGCTGGCTGTCGTGGTGGCGCAGCAGCTGGCAGGCGTCCCACTCCTGCCACAGCAAGGGGTTGTTGCCGAGATAGGCGCCGAGGGCCTTCTGGCCCCAGGGGGCGCGGCTCGGGTGGCTGATGGGGCTGAAGGCCGACACCGAGCGGTAGCGACCGGGTTCGCGCAGGGCGGCGATCAGGGCGCCGTGGCCCCCCATGGAGTGGCCGCTGATGGCGCGCCTGGTCGAGACCGGGAAGTGGGTCTCGATGAGCTCGGGCAGCTCCCGGGTGACGTAGTCATACATCTGATAGTGCGCTCGCCAGGGGTGCTGGGTGGCGTTGACATAGAAGCCGGCCCCCATGCCGAGATCGTAACCGGGGTCGTCCGGGATCCCCTCGCCGCGGGGGCTGGTGTCCGGTGCCACCAGGGCGATGCCGAGCTCGGCGGCGATGCGCTGGGCCCCCGCCTTCTGCATGAAGTTCTCGTCGGTGCAGGTGAGGCCGGAGAGCCAGTAGAGCACGGGCACCTTCTGGCCGGTGAGGGCCTGGGGCGGCAGATAGATGGCGAAGCGCATCTCGCAATCGAGCACGGTGGAGGGGTGGCGATACTGCTTGTGCCAGCCGCCGAAGCTCTTGTTGCTGCTGATGATGTCCAGATTCATGGAAGGACTCCTTGCCCCGCCCATGCATCGATGGGTGGGGCTCTCATGGGATCAGTAGTGGATGACGGTGCGGATGCTCTTGCCTTCGTGCATCAGATCGAAGGCCTCGTTGATCTGCTCGAGGGGCATGGTGTGGGTGATGAAGTCGTCCAGGCGGAATTCACCCTGCATGTAGCGCTGCACATAGCTCGGCAGTTCGCTGCGACCGCGCACGCCGCCGAAGGCGCTGCCGCGCCAGACCCGGCCTGTCACCAGCTGGAACGGACGGGTGCTGATCTCCTGGCCCGCGCCAGCCACGCCTATGATGACCGACTCGCCCCAGCCCTTGTGGCAGCATTCGAGCGCCGCGCGCATCACCTTGACGTTGCCGATGCACTCGAAGGAGAAGTCGACGCCGCCGTCGGTCATCTCGACGATCACCTCCTGGATGGGCTTGTCGAACTTGTTCGGGTTGATGCAGTCGGTGGCGCCCAGCTTGCGGGCAAGCTCGAACTTGCTCTCGTTGATGTCGATGGCGATGATGCGGCCGGCCTTGGCGAGACGCGCGCCTATGATGGCGGAGAGGCCTATGCCCCCCAGCCCGAAGATGGCGACGCTCTCACCCTCCTTCACCTTGGCGGTGTTCATCACGGCGCCGATGCCGGTGGTGACGCCGCAGCCCAGCAGGCAGACCTCTTCCAGGGGGGCGGCCGGGTCCACCTTGGCGATGGAGATCTCCGGCAGCACAGTGTATTCGCTGAAGGTGGAGGTGCCCATGTAGTGATAGATGGGCTGGCCGTCTTTCGAGAAGCGGGTGGTGCCGTCCGGCATCAGCCCCTTGCCCTGGGTGGCGCGGATCTTCTGGCACAGGTTGGTCTTGCCGGACTTGCAGAACTTGCACTCGCCGCACTCCGGGGTGTAGAGCGGGATCACGTGATCCCCCACCTTGACGCTGGTGACGCCCTCGCCGACGGACTCGACGATGCCGCCCCCCTCATGGCCCAGGATGCAGGGGAAGACCCCTTCCGGATCTTCACCCGAGAGGGTGAAGGCATCGGTGTGGCAGACGCCGGTGGCGACGATCCGCACCCGCACCTCGCCGGCCTGGGGCGGCATGACCTCGACCTCTTCGATGGAGAGGGGCTGACCCGGTCCCCAGGCGATGGCGGCTTTACACTTGATGCTCTGAACCTGTGCCATGAATGATGTCCTCGTGGTTGTGTGGGTGAACGGAAATGAGTTCGGACATTCAGTGTAGTTTCCCGCCGATTTGGTGATAATAAGGCTAAATATCAAATCACTTTTACACACAGGTAATAATGTTCGGCTGGGAAGGGGTCTGTGAATTTGTCAGCGTGGCGGAGCAGGGGGGCTTTACCCCGGCGGCGCGCAAGCTGGGGGTGTCGGTGGCGCAAGTCAGCCGCCAGGTGGCGCAGCTGGAAGACAGGCTGCAGGCCAAGCTGCTGCTGCGCACCACCCGTCAGGTGCGGCTCACCGAGCTCGGGGAGATCTACTTTCGCCACTGTCGCCAGTTGCTGGACAACCTCTACGAGGCGGAGCTGGCCTTGGGGCGCCATCAGGCGGTGCCGCAAGGGTCCCTGCGCATCACGGCCCCCGTCTCCTATGGCGAGAGCCGCATCGCCCCCCTGGTGAACGACTTCATGGTGCGCTTCCCCCAGCTGGAGGTGACCCTCAACCTCACCAACCAGTTGCTGGATCTGGTGCACGAGGGGTTCGATCTGGCGATCCGCCTCGGCCACCTGAAGGACTCGACCCTGGTGGCCCGCAAGCTGGCCCAGCGGGTGCCCTATGTGTGCGCCTCGCCGGCCTATACCGCCTGTCACGGCATCCCCAACAGCCTCTCCGAGCTGGCCCGCCACCACTGCCTGGTGGGCAACGGCGACGAGTGGCACTTCACTCTGGACGGTAAACCCCACAGCGTGCGGGTGCGCGGCCTGCTCCACTGCAACAGCGGCCACGCCCTGCTGGACGCGGCGCTCAAGGGGATAGGCATCATCCAGCTGCCGGACTACTACGTGAGCGACCACCTCGCCCGGGGGGATCTCATCGAGCTGTTGCCGGAGCTGCGGGCGCCAGAGGAGGGGATCTGGGCCCTCTATCCCCACAACCGCCACCTCTCCCCCAAGGTGCGGCTGCTGGTGGACTACCTCGCCGAGCGGCTCAGCGATCCCGCCCAGCCGGCGCTGGTGCGCCCCATAGGTTGACGCCCGGATGACAACATGCGCCTCATAAAAAAGGCGCTGTCCAATTGGGTATTGGAAGGCCAGTCCTGAGGCACGTCATCGCTGCAAGGGGCATCATCATGGATGCACCCTCGGCTATCCGCACCGACATGGCACAGTTTGACTCCCTTTGTCAGCCCCCCAGCCTGGGCTGTCATCGTTCTGTCCGGCGGGCACGCCCTGTGGAACCCCCTCGCCAGCACAAAGCTCCGTCCGCCCCCCTGATACCGGCGCAGTAGACAGCAGATCCTGCAGCGGCCCCCACCGGACGGGGGGACGGCCGCACCAGACGGGCAAATTCGCCGGTCAGCCTCCTTGGCTAGACTGGACCGGTCGTCTTATGACACCCATTTGGCACTTTTGCCCGCCACTCTATCTGGAAGGATCCGATATGAAACCCTTGTTGACCGCCCTCTTGCTCCCCCTGCTGCCCCTCGCCGCACAGGCCGCCGACCCCGTCTGGATCACGGTCGGTGCCGACAGCGGCGTCGAACTCAAGCAGGTCAAGGCCAGGCTGGCCCCCCTGTTCAGCGCCAGCGGCGCCCCCATCCAGCTGGCCCAGGTCGAGGCGAGCGAGCTCGGCACTCTCTCCCACCTGATGCACGAAGGGCACCAGCGCTGCGGCGGTTACGTGGTGCACAGCACCCTGGCCGACGCCCTGCAGAGCATGGCCCAGCCCATCAGCCAGAACCTGTTCAGTGCCCCGCCGATGACCCAGGGGGCCAGCGTCAACCGGCTGCTGCCCCATCTGGATCAGGGCAAGATAGTCGGCACCATCAGCCAGCTCTCGAGCTGGCGCAACCGCTACTACACCACCACCACAGGGGTGCAGTCGGCGGACTGGGTGGCCGGCCAGTGGCAGAGCCTGAGCGCGACCCTGCCCTGGGCCAGCGTCAGCCGGGTCAAGCACAGCGGCTATCCGCAGCAATCCGTGGTGCTGACCCTCAAGGGCAGCCGCTACCCGGACGAAGTGGTGGTGCTCGGCGGTCACCTCGACTCCACCGCGGGCTCGGCCCCCAACAGCCGCACCCTGGCCCCCGGCGCCGACGACGATGCCTCCGGCATCGCCACCCTGACCGAGGTGCTGCGGGTCATCGCCGAGCAGGGCCGCCAGCCGGAGCGCACCCTGCAGTTCATCGGCTATGCGGCGGAAGAGGTGGGGCTGCGCGGCTCCAAGGACATCGCCACCCGCTACAAGGCGGCCAATACCAAGGTGCTGGCGGCGCTGCAGCTGGACATGACCAACTATCAGGGCTCGGCGGAAGATATCGTCTTCATGACCGACTACACCGACCAGGGGCTGACCGGCTATCTGGCCCAACTGCTCGACGCCTATCTGCCCCAGATCCGCTACGGCTACGACAGCTGCGGTTACGGCTGCTCGGATCACGCCTCCTGGCACAATCAGGGCTACCCGGCCGCCATGCCGTTCGAGTCGCGCTTCAACGACTACAACCCCAAGATCCACACCGCCCAGGACACCTTGCAGAACTCGGATCCCTCGGCCGCCCACGCCCTCAAGTTCGCCCAGCTGGCCACCAGCTTCGCCATCGAGATGGGCAAGATAAACTGAGGCGCCTGGGGGGGTGAAGCACGCAAAAAAAGGCCCACATTCGTGGGCCTTCTTGCATTTTTGGTATGGGCGGAGCGCTATTCCCGCTCCTTGACATAGGGGGTGCCAAGCGCCTTGGGGGCCACCGCCTTGCCGATGAAGCCGGCCAGCAGGAAGACCGTCAAGATGTAGGGCAGCGCCTCTATGGCCTGCACCGGGATCGGGAAGTCGCCTATGCTGACCCCCTGCAACCGGATGGCGACCGCGTCGAGGAAGCCGAACAGCAGGCAGGCCGCCATGGCGTTCCAGGGGCGCCACTTGCCGAACACCAGGGCCGCCAGCGCCATGAAGCCCTTGCCCGCGCTCATGTTGGGGATGAACTGGGCGGTCTGGGCCACCGCCAGATAGGTGCCCCCGATCCCCGCCAGCAGGCCGCCGATGATGAGCGCCGTGTAGCGCATCCGCACCACGGAGATACCAGCGGTATCCACCGCCGCCGGGGCCTCGCCCACCGCCCGCAGCCGCAGGCCGAAGCGGGTTCGGAACAGCACCCACCAGGCCAGGGGCACGGCGGCGAACGCCACGTACTCCAGCAGGGAGTGACCGCTCAGCAGCTCGCTGTAGAGCTGGCCGATGACGGGCACGTCATAGAGCTCCTTGGCGAAGGGCAGGTCGATGGGGGCGAAGCGGGCATCGCCGGAGAGCGCCGGAGTCTGACCGCCCTGATCGAACCAGTAGCGGCCCAGGGTGACGGTCAGACCGGCCGCCAGTATGTTGATGGCCATGCCGCTCACCACCTGATCCCCGCGGTGGGTGATGGTGGCGAAGCCGTGCAGCAGGGCGAACAGGATGGAGACACCCACCCCGGCACCCAGCCCAATCCAGGCGGAGCCGGAGACGGCGGCCGCGGCCGCACTGGCGAAGGCCGCCGCCAGCAGCTTGCCCTCCAGGGCGATGTTGACCACCCCGGAGCGCTCGCAAAACATGCCCGCCATGGCCGCCAGAATAAGCGGCGGCGCTGTACGAATAGTCGCGTCCAGCATCAGGATCAGCATTTCGAACATGATCAGACTCCCTTCACTTGTGCGGTTGAGCGGTTGGCAAAGGCCAGATAGGCCTGCTCGATGCGCGGACGCAGCATGTGCTCAAGGGCGCCGCAGAACAGGATCACCAGACCCTGCAGCACCACGACGATGTTGCGGTCCACCCCGAACTCGAAGCTGAGCTCGGCGCCACCCTGATAGAGGAAGCCAAACAGCAGGCTGGCGATGATGACGCCGACCGGGTGGTTGCGACCCATCAGGGCCACCGCTATGCCGGTGAAGCCGAAGCCTTCCACGAAGTTGAGCTTGATCTGGTGCAGCTCGCCCTGCAGTACGTTGAGGGCGAAGAAGCCCGCCAGCATGCCGGAGATCACCATGGCCAGGATCACCACCTTGGGGTAGGAGATGCCCGCATAGGCGGAGGCGCTCTGGCTCGCGCCCACCGAGCGGATCTCGTAGCCCCAGCGGGTATGCCAGATGAAGACCCACACCAGGGCCGCGCAGATCAGCGCCCAGAAGAAGCTGATGTTGAGGGGGCTGTTCGGCATCTCCACACCGAAACCGGCCGCCAGCTCGCTCATCTTCGGCAGCCAGCTCGCCACGGCGAACACCTTGCTCTCCGTGGCCATGGATCCTGGCGGCTTGAAGACGTCGACCAGCAGGTAGGCCATCAGGGAGGCGGCGATGAAGTTGAACATGATGGTGGTGATGACGATGTGGCTGCCCCGCTTGGCTTGCAGCCAGGCCGGGATGAAGGCCCAGGCCGCACCGAACAGGCCACCGGCTATGATGGCGAGCGGCAGCAGCAGGGCGAACGGCAGCACGTCCCCGAGCAGCAGACAGACCAGCCCCACACCCAGGCCGCCGATATAGGCCTGCCCCTCACCGCCGATGTTGAACAGGCCGGCGTGGAAGGCCACCGCCACCGCCAGACCGGTGAAGATGAAGCCGGTGGCGTAGTAGAGGGTGAAGCCTATCCCCTCGCCGGTGCCGAAGGCGCCGTACCACATGATCTCGGCGGCATCGATCGGATTGATGTCGAGGTAGTAGAACAGGATGGCCGACACCAGGAAGGCCAGCAGGATGTTGACCGCGGGCAGCACGCCCACGGAGATCCAGGCAGGAATACGTACTTGGCTCATCAGTGGGCCTCCTTGGCAATCTCGTCAGGCACGGGTGTGTTGACCATCATCAGACCCCCTGTTTCACGGCAGGATACCTGGTTCATGATGCGGCTCCTTCGGGTTGGCTTGCCGCCACCTCGTCGGGAACGATATTTGCCATCATCAGACCTATGGTGCGCTCATCCGCCTTGGCGCCGTCCAGCTCGCCGACGATGCGGCCGTCGGCGATGACCAGGATGCGGTCGGACAGGCTCATGATCTCGTCGAGTTCCACCGACACCAGCAGCACCGCCTTGCCCTTGTCGCGCATGGCGATGATCTGCTGGTGGATGTACTCGATGGCGCCGATGTCGACGCCCCGGGTCGGCTGGCCGACCAGCAGCACATCCGGGTCCTGCTCCACTTCCCGGGCGATCACCAGCTTCTGCTGGTTGCCGCCGGAGAAGTTCGCGGTCTTGTGCTCCGGGCTCGGCGGGCGCACGTCCCACTTCTCCATCTTGGCCTGGCAATCCTGACGGATCGCCTCCTTGTCCTGCAGCCAGCCCTTGTTGTACTGGGTGCGGCGGTGATAACCGAGGATGAAGGCCTCTTTCGCCTCGAAGCGATTGATGAGCCCCATCTTGTGGCGGTCTTCCGGGATGTGGCCGAGGCCGAAGTTGCGCACCCGCTCCGGATCGGCCGGATGGCTCAGGCTCACCTCGTGGTTCTGGGCTCCGGCGATGGTGAAGCTGCCCTTGCTGGGCTTGAGGATGCCGCCGAGCAGGCTGAGCAGCTCGGACTGGCCGTTGCCGGAAACCCCGGCGATGCCGACCACTTCCCCGGCGCGCACCGCGAAGCTGACGGACTTGACCCGCTCCACCCCGGCGTCATCGACGTAAGAGAGGCCATCGACCTTGAGCTTGGCTTCGCCCGGCTGGGCGGTGCCCTTGTCGACCTTGAGGCGCACCTTGCGGCCCACCATCAGCTCGGCGAGCTGCTCCTTGTCGGTGTCCTTGGTGGCGACGTGGGCCACCATCTCCCCCCGGCGCATGATGGAGACCTGATCCGTGATGGCCAGGATCTCCCGCAGCTTGTGGGTGATGAGGATGATGGTCGCCCCCTGATCCCGCAGCTTTTTCAGTACCTCGAACAGGTGATCCGCCTCCTGCGGGGTCAGCACCCCGGTGGGCTCGTCGAGGATCAGGATGCGGGCGCCGCGATAGAGCGCCTTGAGGATCTCGACCCGCTGTTGCAGGCCCACCGGCAGATCCTCGACTTTCTCGTGCAGCGGTACCTCGAGACCATAGTCCCTGGCCAGCTCGCCGAGCAGTTTCTCGGCCGCCGCCAGGCTCTTGCCCAGGTGCCAGCCGTTTTCCGCGCCGAGGATCACGTTTTCTAAAACAGTAAAATTGTTCACCAGCATAAAGTGCTGGTGCACCATGCCCACCCCTGCGGCAATCGCATCTTGGGAGCCATGGGGTTTGAAGGGGTTGCCGTCGATCAGCATCTCGCCTTTGTCGGCGTGGTAGAAACCGTAGATGATGCTCATCAGGGTCGACTTGCCGGCGCCATTTTCGCCGACGATGCCGTGAATGCTGCCTTTACGAACCTGAAGGTCGATCTGCTTGTTGGCGTAAACCTCGCCAAAGCGCTTATCGATACCTCTTAATTCGATGGCATAGCGATCTGTCTGGTCCATGATGCAGTCCTTGCGGGTCATGAAGTAGAGACTAAAAACCGGCCCGTGCGGGCCGGTCTGGGTTGAGAGTCGTAGCAGAGACTCGGTACTCGCAGTATCAGTACTTACAGGAGTTGTCGCTCATGTAGTCGTGCACCTTGATCTTGCCGGCGATGATGTCGGCCTTGATGCTTTCGACCTTGGCCTTCATCTCCGGGGTGATCAGCTTGGCGTTGTTCTCGTCCAGCGCCCAGTCAACACCGCCTTCCGCCAGACCCAGGGTCTGGATGCCCGGCTTCCAGCTGCCTTTGGCGGCGTCATCCCAGGACTTGTAAGCGGCCAGGCCAACATCCTTGACCATGGAGGTCAGCATGGTGCCAGGTTGCAGGTGGTTCTGGTTGGAATCCACGCCGATGGCCAGCTTGCCTTCGTCCTTGGCAGCCTGGTAGACACCGATGCCGGTACCGCCGGCGGCGGCATAGACAACGTCGGCGCCCTTGGCGAACTGGGACTTGGCGAGCTCGGCACCCTTGGCCGGGTCGGCGAAGGCCGCCGGGGTGGAGCCGGTCATGTTCTGGTACACGTCGATCTTCGGATTGATGTACTTGGCGCCCTGCTCGTAGCCGCACTGGAATTTGCGGATCAGCGGGATGTCCATGCCGCCCACGAAGCCGACCTTGCCGCTCTTGGAGGCGATGGCCGCCAGGGCACCCACTAGGAAGGAGCCTTCATGCTCCTTGAAGATGAGGGACTGGACGTTCGGCTTGTCGACCACCATGTCGATGATGGTGAACTGGGTTTTCGGGAACTCGGTGGCGACTTTCTCTACCGCGGAACCCATGTTGAAGCCGACGGCGACGATGGGGCCGTTGCCACGGCTGGCCAGACGGCGCAGACCCTGCTCACGCTGGGCTTCGTTCTGGGGTTCGAACTCCTTGACCTTGACGCCTTTGTCCTTGTTGTAGACTTCGACGCCGTTGCGGAACACGGCTTCGTTGAAGGACTTGTCGAATTTGCCAGCGGTGTCATAGATGACGGCGGGCTCGGAGGCTGCCTGGGCAGAAAGGGCAGCGAGGGTGAGGGCGGCCACGGTGGCCAGCTTGAGCACTTTAGTCACGATCGTATCCTTGATTGTTATGTGAGGGTCCACAACCTGTCTTGGCAGGTCATAAAGCACGCTGGCTAACTGTAAGTGAGCCAGCCTGTGGGTCAAGGGGATCATAGAGGAAAAACGTTTGCGTTAACGGTTTGAAATATAAGCAAATTGCTTTATAAGTGTTTGTTTTTAGGTTTGTTTGCAGAGTTAAATTCTGCGATTAATAGGCGCCAAATGACATTTGTGTTTCTATTCATGAGGTTATACGCAAGCGTTTTCCTCCGGCGATGAAAAAAGTGGTTTCCATCGGCACCAAATCCGGCGGCCAGAGCGCCTCTCTCGGCAGGGGCGCGCAGGCGCCGCACCTCGACTTGGTCTCTGGCCGCTCAGGCCGTATAATCGCCGCCTGTATAAATAAACAGGAGTGGTGATGGACGTTTCAACCCTGCTCGACGGGCTCAACGACAAGCAAAGAGACGCGGTGGCGGCCCCTCGCAGCAATCTGCTGGTGCTGGCGGGCGCCGGCTCGGGCAAGACCCGGGTGCTGGTGCACCGTATCGCCTGGCTGATGCAGGTGGAGCGTTGCTCACCCTTCTCCATCATCGCCGTGACCTTTACCAACAAGGCGGCGGCCGAGATGCGCGGCCGGGTCGAGAAGGTGATCGGCGACGGGGTGCGCGGCATGTGGATAGGCACCTTCCACGGCATCGCCCACCGCCTGCTGCGGGCCCACCATCTGGATGCGGGGCTGCCGCAGGACTTCCAGATCCTCGACTCCGACGACCAGTACCGTCTCATTCGCCGGGTGCTCAAGGCGCTCAACCTCGACGAGAAGCACTGGGCCCCCCGCGCCGTGATGGGCTACATCAACGGCAAGAAGGACGAAGGCCTGCGCCCCGGCGACATCGACCTCTACGGCGACCCGGTCACCCGCACCTATCAGCAGATCTACAAGACCTATCAGGAGACCTGCGATCGCTCCGGGCTGGTGGACTTCGCAGAACTCCTGCTGCGCGCCCACGAGCTGTGGCTGAACAAGCCCCACATCCTCGAGCACTACCGCGACCGCTTCCAGAACATCCTAGTGGACGAGTTCCAGGACACCAACGGCATCCAGTACGCCTGGCTGCGGATGCTGGCCGGCGACACCGGCCGGGTGATGATCGTCGGCGACGATGACCAGTCCATCTACGGCTGGCGCGGCGCCAAGATAGAGAACATCCAGCGCTTCCTGACCGACTATCAGGGGGCGCAGACCATCCGCCTCGAGCAGAACTACCGCTCCACCGCCAATATCCTCAAAGCCGCCAACTGCGTCATCGCCAATAACGCCGAGCGGCTCGGCAAGGAGCTGTGGACCGAAGGGGCCGAGGGGGATCCCATTTCGCTGTACGCCGCCTTCAACGAGGTGGACGAGGCCCGCTTCGTGGTGGGCCGCCTCAAGGATTGGAAAGAGAAAGGCGGTTTGCTCGCCGACTGCGCCATCCTCTATCGCTCCAACGCCCAGTCCCGGGTGCTGGAAGAGGCGCTGATGCAGGACGCCATGCCCTACCGCATCTACGGCGGCCTGCGCTTCTTCGAGCGCCAGGAAATCAAGGACGCCATGGCCTACCTGCGCCTTATCAACAACAGAGGCGACGACGCCAGCTTCGAGCGGGTCGTCAACACCCCGACCCGGGGCATCGGCGATCGCACTCTGGAGATCCTGCGCGGCAACGCCCGCGATCAGGGGCAGAACCTGTGGCAGTCGGCCAAGACGCTGCTCAACGACAAGGTGCTGACCGGTCGCGCCGGCAACGCTGTGCGCGGCTTTGTCGATCTGATCGACGCGCTGGAGAGCCAAGTCGGCATGCTGCCCCTGCACCAGCAGGCGGATATCGCCATCCAGAATTCCGGCCTCAAGGCCATGTATCTGGCGGAAAAAGGCGAGAAATCCCAGGCGCGGGTGGAGAACCTGGACGAACTGGTCACCGCCTGCCGCCAGTACCAGCGCCCGGATGAGCTGGAAGAGATGAGCGACCTCTCCGCCTTCCTCGCCCACGCGGCGCTCGAATCCGGCGAGAATCAGGCGGACGAATATGCTGACGCGGTGCAGCTGATGACGCTGCACAGCGCCAAGGGGCTGGAATATCCCCTGGTGCTGCTGGTCGGTGTGGAGGAGGGGATGTTCCCCAGCCAGCAATCCACCGAGGAGTCGGGCCGGCTGGAGGAGGAGCGCCGCCTCTGTTACGTCGGCATGACCCGCGCCATGGAGAAGCTCTACATCTGTTATGCGGAGAGCCGCCGCATCTACGGCCGCGAGATGTTCCACAAGCCGAGCCGCTTTATCCGCGAGATGCCCGCCGAGTGTCTGGAGGAGATCCGGCTGCGCACCCAGGTCAGCAGACCCACCCAGTACGGCCGCTTCAGCCAGAACGAGGTGCAGCAGAGCTTCGACGCCAGCGGCATCAAGCTCGGCCAGCGGGTGCTCCATCCGAAATTCGGGGAAGGCATAGTGCTGAACTTCGAAGGGGTCGGCCAGCAGAGCCGGGTGCAGATCCAGTTCGATGACGTCGGCGCCAAGTGGCTGGTGACGGCGTATGCCCGCCTTGAGGCGCTGTGATTTTTCCCGTCTTTTGATACAACCAACCCGGCTTAGGCCGGGTTGATTTTTATATAAAGTATCGCGACAACGTTAAATTCACGACCGTCTGAATATGTTTCCGAGATGACAATCCATACGTTATAGGTCTTTACTTTGAAAAACTACGGAAGATTAAATGCACATTCAATAGTGTTATATTTTTGTTTTGTACAATTTATAGTTGCCGACTTATTTTGTTTGTTAATAGCATCACTATTTTTTGGTGTATCCACAAAAAACAAAATCACTGATGACACTATAAGAATGACAAAAACACCAATATAGTATATGTTGGCCTTTCCCTTACTATGGAGATGTGTATTCCATTTCCAAAATTTTATTTTTACTGGACTTTCATCACCAATTGTTTTGGTTAGCCCAATAATATTAGGCAACTCATGTTCAAGCTCTCTCTCTATTTTCATTCCCTGTTTCACTGCACCTATTAAAAGAGGGTGATACCAGTAAACGTCTACAAAAAAGAATAGCATCCAAATAATAGCGGCACCCAATGAGAGAATTGTAGCTATAGAGGTAGAATGTCCCATTATATCGAGAGAAAAACCAGACTTAAAACTGACCCCGATAGCACCAATAAATGCAGATAGAATCAATATCGCAAAATTTCTTACTTTCATCTCTAGGTCATTAAAGTGCTGCTGAGTATTAATGACCTGTTTCCATATGTCTACCTTTACTTTCAGTAGCTCAATATCATTTTTTCTTTTTTCTTCGACTTCATTTGCCATGCTTTTGGAATCCTTCAAACTTAAACAACGACAATATATCACCAAAGCTATCAACAGCTAAATCTGCATGAATATCTTTTTTACTGTTCTTTATTTCTATTTCTCGTGCCACATCCTGATCAGTCCAATGGGTTACATCGCGAAGTAAATTATACCCATCCTTATTATTGGTAAAATGGGTAGTTCCGTATCGCGCGAAAACGGCATCTACACCAGCGTCTTTTGCCATTGCTATATCTTTCATTTCACTATCTCCGATATAAACACATTCATCAGAGGTTGCATTTATAGAAGATATTATTTCCTTTAGTATTTTAGGGTTCGGTTTTATTTCACCGCGTGGTGTGTGCATATTTTTTGTAATTTTAAGATTGTATTTTGTTTGAGGCACAACCCCTGTCGGTATATCATGATCCTCAGGGGAAAATAAAATATCGATTACCCCATCCAAACCTAAATTAGAAATCCTATAATTAGAATAAAACTCTTTAGATTCTGTGTAACCAATAATTAACACCCCTTTTTCCTTGAGCGTACATAACGTTTCATGTACCGTAGGATAAAGAATCAAATTCTTTTTTCTTTCACTTCGATATAAATGAATGGCAGAATCAAAAGCCTTTAGTATGGCGTCTCTATCTCCATATTTATCTTTCAGTAGAGGGATTTCCTCTAATACAAATGCATATTCAGCGGTTCCATGTTTCTGGTGAATTTTTTTAATCTGTGGTTTCAATTCTTCGACGGAAAAACCACTAACCCTAGATATTTCATTTAACATAGCGCTAAAGCTATGATACCAAATGTTAAACCAATCAAATAATGTGTTATCAAGATCTGTTATTAATACTTTTTTCATACTCACCCCATTATTGCTTAAGTCTATGCTGGCACAACATAGATAATATACATGTATGATATACTAAAAACATTTTTTTTCAATTATAAACATATTTACCCAGCATTTTAATATAGTCTTAATTGTAATTTAGCCGAATTATAAAAGGTTATATTTATATAAAGGTGGTTACCTTTTAATAGCCGTAGGTTCGATTAGCGAAGCGTAATCGGACGATCGCGTAATCGGACGCTTACAACGGAACAATCCTTGAGAGGTTTACTCCAATCCCTGCAATACCCCATCCACCGACCCGCACCAATCCTGCGAATAGACGCCACTCGCCACATAACGATGGAAGGTGGAATACGGCCAATCGGCCACCCGGGTGACATGACCATGCTTGAGCGGGTTGATATGGACGTAATCCATATGGCGGCGGTAATCCTGCTCATCCCGGATCAGGTGTTCCCAATAATGGCGTTGCCATATGCCCCGCTCCCCGTGGCGTAACCGGGTCTGGCTTCGCCGCTCGTTCACCGGCAAGGCGCGGGAAAAGTGGCTTTTGATCAGTCGCCAACGCAGGGGGAAATCGGTGTCTCCCTCCGGCAAAGAGAGAATGCAGTGAAGATGGTCGGGCAACACCACCCAGGCATGAATGGCGAAGGGGTGAGCCTGCTGCACCTTGGCAACGCTGTGGCGCAGCAGATCGATCTGCTCCACCAGCAACCGGTTGTTGCGCCGCTCCAGCAGGTTGACGGTAAAGAACCAGGTTCCTCCGGGCCACCATGCCCGCCGCCAGTTGGCCATGTCTTTCTCCTCGCGTCGGCAGAAAAGCCAAGCATAGCCTTGTTGTCTATATAGCCAATCACGAGAACGTCCGATTACGCGATCGTCCGATTACGCTTCGCTAATCGAACCTACACGCTGCATACAGGTGTCGTGGCCGAGAGGCACAAACCCCAAGCTCCCGCCTGTCTGGCTCACCTCAGCTGAAACGCCTTGACGAGAAATTCGATAAAGAGCCGCACCTTGGGGGACTGCTCCTTGTGGAAGGGGTAGACGGCGAACAGGGCGTGGGGGTCGGGTTGCCAGTCGGGGAGCAGCTTCACCAGGGTGCCGTCCGCCAGTTCGCTCGACACGAACTCTTTGGGCACCAGGATCACCCCAAGCCCCTGCACCGCCGCCTGTTTCAAGGCGATGCCGTTGTTGGCGCAGAAGCTGGTGGGCTTCAATTCCACCGCCACGCTCTCCGCGTTCCGGGTGAAGAACCACTTGCGGGGGGAGGACGAGAGGCTGTAGAGCAGGCAGTTGTGGGTCTTGAGATCCTCAGGGCTGGCAGGCTGGCCCGCCTCCTCGAGGTAGTCGGGGGCGGCGCAGAGCACTCGCCGCACCTCGCACAGGGGTTTGGCGCGCAGGGTGGAGTCATCGAGCGCTGCAGCCCCCCGGATCACCACATCCAGCCCCTGATCCACCAGATCCATATAGGCGTCGCTCAGGATCACCTCGATGCTGATCGCCGGATAGCGGCGCTGGAACTCGCAGATCAGCGGGTTGAGGCGGATCAGCCCGTAGGACATGGGCACGCCGACCCTCAGCCTGCCCCTGGGGGTGAAGGAGGCGGCCATGATGGACTGGTCGGCGGCCTCCAGGCTGTCCAGCACGGCGCATATCTGGCCGTAGTAGGCCATGCCGGATTCGGTGACGCTCAGCCGCCTTGTGGTGCGGTTGATCAGCGCAATGCCGAGAAAGGCTTCCAGCTCGTTGATGTTCTTGCTGACCGCCGCCTGAGAGAGGTGCAGGTCATCCGCCGCCGCCTTGAAGGTGCCCATCTCCACCACCCGGCGAAAGACGTTCAGCGCCGTGATCTTATTCATCCTGCCCCCGTTAATTCACCACTGGTAAATGATGCTGCCATCATTGCGCACTTTAATCGCGATAGTGCGGATTGCAAGGAGGGCCATCGGCAGCCCGCCATCATGGAAACGCGGGGCAAGACGAGGCGGCCGGGCTGCTGCCCGACCGCCCGATCCATGGAGGAGGCTTATTGCGCCTTGCCCGGTGCGGGGGGCAGGGTGATGCCGACATCGGCCCAGGGGTTGGTGCCGAGCAGTTGGGCGTGGGGCACGTCGGCCTGGTAGCGCATGGTGAACGCCTTTGGGCCATGGGCGAAGGCCACCAGCAGCCCCTGTCTGGCATCCATCAGCCCGGCGTGCATGCCGAGCCCGTGATAGCTGATCCGCACGGCCTTGTCCTCCAGGCCCACCTTGTCTATCTGGAAGCGGGCAATGCTGCCGTCTTTCAGGGTAAAGCCCCAGCGGAAGGGCCCGCCGCTGACCACAGTCATCACCTCGTCGATGTCGGTGCCGTCCTCTGCGGAGTTGACGTGCATGCGGCCATATTTGCCGAGCACGGCGCTGCGGGTGCGCTCGTCCAGCGCCATCAGGTCATAGACCTTGGGGTAGGGGCCGACGCCGGTCTCTTCGGTGGCGACGCCGCCCCCTTGCACCGCGGGTTCGCGCCCTGCGAGCCTAGCCTGCTCCAGCAGCTCGGCCTGACTCAGGTTGAAGGCCGCAATCAGGGCGCCGTGCTCAGCCCGGGTCAAGGCGCGGCGGTGGGAGGCTTCGAGCAGCGGCCTGGCGGTCTCGGGAATGTCGACGGTGACCACGTTGACGCCGATGGGGTTGAGCGCTTTGTTGACCGCCTCGACCCCGGTCACGGCGGGGCGGCCATCGCTGAACTGCACCGAGACAAGGTCACCGGCGAAGGTGTTGAAAGAGATTGCCGAGGCGATGGCGCCGGCCAGCAAAGCGACTTGGGGGAATTTCATATCAGACTCCTCGTTAAGGTTCGAGAAGCAGTCTAGGGCGGTGCAGTGTTCACTGAAATGGCACTCGGTTGATATGAAAATTCACTAGCAGTAATGAATGGCAGGGGGAGAGGGGGCAGGAACGCCCGCTATGTGAGCGAGGCGCTCTCTGCCGGCGTGGCGGGGGCAGGAAGGGGGAAGAGGAGGTCTGCCGTTCATGCCGCGCCACCGCCAGGTCAAATAAAAAGCAAAGGGTGATGATCCAGTCATTAGCGAGTTGCATATGCCCGTGGGGACCAACCAATGGAGAATGACCAGATGAAATGGATTCAACGTTGTGCCGCACTGGCTATGGTATTGGGTCTGGCCGCATGCGGAGGCAGTGAAAATGACAGCAGCCCGCCCAATGCCGCCATCAGGATCAGCCACTTGGCTCCTGATGCCCCCAAGGTGAATGTCAATGTCGACGGTGCGCCTTTGCTGACGGCCGTCGACTATGGCTCAAGCAGCGGGCTTAAGCCGGTTGCCGCTGGCAGCCACGAGGTGGCGGTGGACGGGATCTTGCCGAGCGGCACCTCGACCGTCATAGGTCCGGTCTCCCTCGACCTCAAACCCGACACCCAGTACGACGTGCTGGCAGTGGGCAAGCTGGCTGGCAGTGGTGATACCGCCTTCGGCCCGCTGGTGATTGAGCGACCGAACCAGGGGCCAACGGGGGGCGATATTCGCGTGCAGGTGCTGCATGCCGCACCGGATGCTCCGGCCGTCGACATCCATGTCACCGCGCCGGGGGCCGCCCTGACCAGCCCGACGTTGGCCAATATTCCGTTCAAGACCCATAGCGACCCCCTGACCCTGCCGGCAGGCGAATACCAGATCAGGCTGACGCTGCCGGGGACAGTGGATGTGGTTTATGACTCAGGCCCACTGCCACTCAATGCCGGGGCTGATCTGCTGATCGCGGCGATCGACAACCTGGGAGCGGGGCCAAGCCCGGTGCAGTTGCTCGCCATAGACGGTGCTGGCGCCACCCCCCTGCTGTCTGCCGATGAGCAGGCTCAGTTGAGGGTGATCCATGCCGTGGCCGACGCCCCGGCCGTGGATATCCGGGTCAATGGCGTGGCGCCGACCGCAGCCCCGCTGCAGGGGTTGGCGTTCAAGGGGAATACCGGGTATCTGGAGCTGGCCGCCGCCGATTATGACTTTGTGGTTACGCCAACCGGGGCCGCTACGCCGGAAGTCATCAATGCCGGCGACGTGCCGCTCAAGGCGGGGGTTCGCTACTCCCTGTTTGCCGTGGGCCAGTTGCTGGATCCCGCCGGTGAAACCATAGAGCCCTTGTTGCTGACCGACAGCGGTCGCGCGGTGGCGACGGAGGCACAACTGCGCGTGCTCCATGCCGCCCCCACGGCACCTGCGGTGGACGTCTATCTGACGACGGGGTCGGATATCAGCAGCGCCACCCCAGTACTCAAGGCCGTGCCCTTCAAGGCGGACAGCGGCTATCTTGCGGTTGCCGCCGGGGATTACCAGGTCACCGTCACCGCCTCGGGTGACAAGAGCCCGGTCATCGGCCCCCTGCCGGTCACCCTGGCCAATGGTCAGGTGCTGACAGCCGCGGCCCTGTCTGACAGCGTCGGTGGCGTGGATCCCGAGCTGCTGATCCTGAACGACGTCAGCAGCAAGTGATGCTCCTCTGCGAGCCAGCCGACTCGCAATCTGACCCAGACTGAGCCCTTCAGTCTGGGTCTTTTTATGGCCTGTCGACATCCTGGCGGAACTGGAACCCTGGCTATCCGGGGTCGCGATCCAAAAGATGCTGCCAGCATCGAGCCGCAAGGCCCGGGTTGTGGTATGACTCGGGGCGTCACCAAACAGAACCTGTCGGAGGAAGAGACAATGCTGGCGTTGATCACCCTGGCTCACCAAACCTGTTATCCCAATCCCATCGCCTTTCGGGCCGGGGAGCGGGTGCGCACCGGCCACGAGGACGACGAATTTCCGGGCTGGGTGCGCACCTTTACCGCAGACGGCAACGAGGGGTGGGCGCCCCTGTCGCTGCTGACCCCGACCGGCGCGGGGGAGGCGCTGGCGCGCCAGGACTATAGCGCCCGGGAGCTGGACGTGGCGGTGGGTGAACGGGTCAGGGTGGAGCGGGAGCTGGCAGGCTGGCTCTGGGTTCACAACGACGCGGGGGGCTCAGGCTGGATACCGGCAAGCTGCATCGCCTCGCCGTCATGAAACCGGGCCAGTTGGCGTTGCCGCGGGCGGCAGGAGTGCCGTCAACATCGCCGGGATAAGGCTGTCTGGGAAGGAGGGGGAGCCAGGGCATTCAGAAACCCGGCCGTCAGCTGGGGCGCGGCGGCCGGGTGAATTGTAAAGAGTAGGGTGACGGAAAGCGGGATCAGCCTAGTCTAATCAACTCGATGGGGGCGTAACGCTCCTGGCTGTTCGCCAGCAGCACGCACTTCTCGTGCTCCGCCTCATAGGGGGTCAGGTTGTCGGTGTGCGCCTCCTTCAGGGTATCGACCGCGCCGGTGGCGGCAATCATCACCCGTTGGCCCAGGGTCAGCACATTGCGGTTTCTGTCGTAGATCTTCATGGCATTCTCCTTGTGGGATGGGCGCCCCGGCCCGTGCCGGGGCAACGGGCCCCAGACTACGCCCCTCGAAAAACGGTATGCCTGTCACAGATCAAAAAAAAGGGGAAAGAGGGACTCGACGCGGCGCTGGTGCGCTGGCAAGGGGGTCGCCGAGGCCGCCACTGCCTGTCGCAGGGCGGGGAGGGCACCTCCGCTTTTCATCCCCCCCGGGCTCGAACTGCAAGGGGGATGCGCTATAGTGGAGCCGCTCGTTTAACTGCCTTCAACCAACCGAGAGTGCATTATGAATCGTGAAATTGCCGCCCAGTTCATCAAGATGCTGACCAACCTGGACCAGTGCCTGACCAAGGCCGAGGCCCATGCCGAGGCGAAGAAATTCAATGTGGAGAACTTCTTCAATGAGCGCCTCATCGTCGACATGCTGCCGCTGAGCAAGCAGGTGCTGATCTGCTGTGACAGCGCCCGCGCCCTGGTGGCCACCGCCAGCCTGAGCGAGCCGCCGGTGCTGGGGGATGATCCCAAGACCATGGCGGATCTGCGCGCCCACGTGGCCAAGACCCTCACCTATCTGCAGAGCAAGCTGGAGGCCGACTTCAGCCAGTATGCGAGCGGCCACTACTACCCCTACTGGGCCGGTGGCAAGGGGATGGATGGCCACAGCTGCGTGCACGAGTACGGCATCCCTAACTTCTACTTCCACCTGACCATGACCTATGCCCTGCTGCGCCAGGCCGGGGTGGATCTGGGCAAGCGGGATTATCTGGGCGGCCTGAATCTGCAATAAGGTCATAACGCCGGGAATAGAGAGAGCCTGCCATCCGGCAGGCTTTTTTATACGCGAACGGGAGCGCCCGGGGGTCGAGCCAGAGCCCTCTGCCTGACCGCTGGAGACGGCTCAGGGCATAAAGGCGTGGTCTTCGGCCCTCCCGTGGTTACAATCCGGCGTAAAAGTGGAAAGGGTAATAAAAACATGAAGATTCGAGTAATGATGCTGGCAGCCTTACTGTGCCATGGTGCCGTACAGGCGCAGGAAAGCGTCGCCGCAAGCTGGCCTGACACGCCCGTCACCCGTCTCAAGGCGCAGGCGCTGCTGCAGACCCTCAATGCCACCCTGCTCAGCAACCCGAGCGCCACCGTCACCCTGCAAAACTGGTGCGCCGACCACCGGATGGCTGGTGAGCCGCGCATCCGCGCCCTGCGTGATCAGCGCACCCGCAAACCGGCCGATGCCACCGTTCGTGAGCAGCTCAAGATCGCGACCGATGAGCCCGTCGGCTATCGCCGGGTGCAGCTCGCCTGCGGTGATCATGTCTTCTCCGAAGCGGACAACTGGTACGTGCAAAGCCGCCTCACACCCGAGATGAACCGGCTCCTCGATACCAGCGATACCCCGTTTGGCCTGGCCGTCAAGGCGCTGAACTTCAGCCGCCGGACCCTCTCTTCCACCCTGCTCTGGGCGCCCCTGCCGGCCGGTTGGGAGATGCAGATGCCCACCCTCACCAGCAGTGAGCAGCCGCTGGCGATCCCCGAGCGGGTGCTGCAGCATAGCGCCCTCCTCTCGCGGGGTGATGGCGTGCCGTTCAGCCTGGTGGTCGAGACCTATCGCCGTGATCTCTTCGCCTTCCCGCTGGACAACGCACTCGGCCACTGATCCCGGATGGCGGCTGGGTGCACCGGGGTCGCCATCAATAAAAAGCCTGCCAGATGGCAGGCTTTTTCGTGGGCGCCACTCAGCCCGGCGGGAGCTCCGGCTCCACCAGGGCGGCGAGCTGGGTCAGGGACTCCTGCCAGCCGAGGTAGCACATCTCGACCGGGATGGCCGCCGGGATCCCCGCCTGTTCGATGGCGAGATCGGTGCCGCACAGCACCTGGGTGAGGGTGATGGTGACCCGCATCTCCCCAGGCAGATTGGGGTCGTCGAAGCGATCCGTGTAGCGGATGCGCTTGCCCGGCTCCAGCTCGAGATACTCGCCGCCGAAGGCATGGCTGTGGCCGGTGGCGAAATTCGAGAACGCCATGCGAAAGCTGCCGCCGACGCTGGCCTCCAGCTGCGCCACCTTGCAGGTGAAGCCATGGGGCGGCAGCCATTTGGCCAGGGCGTCCGCCTCGATAAAGGCTCTGTATACCCGCATCGGCGGGGCCTTGAGTACGCGGTGCAGTGTCACGGTTCCAGTCGTCATGAGGGATACCTCCTCGGTGGGTCCGCAGCAAGAATAGTCGCCCACGGCGATGTTGGCCGCTGCCGGGCTTTTTCAGCCGCCGAGGGCTATGGTGGCCAGTACTATGGCGACGCCTGCGGCGGCGAAGAGCACGCCTATCAGCATGGGGCGGGGGGAGCCGGCATAGCGGGCGAGTCCGTAACCAATCCCCATCAACATCAGCAGGGCGATGGCGTGGGAGAGGCGCAGGGCCGGAACGGGATCCTGCATGAAGATGAAGGGCAGCAACACGGGGAAGGTGGAGAGGAACACCATGAGGAAGACCCCCAGGCTGTTGAGCAGATCATTCCAGCGCCAGATGCCCCCCTGACCCAGCTCGGGGCGTTGTTGCAGACGCACCTGCCACTCCCTGAGTTCAGGGTCGCGGCAGATCGCCGCCAGCGGGCCGGGCAGGGCGTCTCGCAGCGCCGCTATCCCCCTCTCGTCACCGGGTGTCAACAGGCGCAACTGCTGCAACAACCGCAGGGCTCGGCTTCGTTCGGTCAGGGTGGTGATGAGGTAGACGATGGCATCTATCATGCCCCAGGCGATGTTGCAGCCGATGCCGGCGATCAGCAGATCCCTGATCTCGGTGCGCCCCGCCTCGAGCGCGTTGAAGCACCCTGTGAAGGTGAGCACCATCAGCAGGCCGAACAGGATCTCCGAGTAGCGGGAGATGGGGTCTATGGGGGAAAAACGGGGTGGGTTCATGGGGCTGTCTCTGGATGGACGCTGAGACATGAGCATGGAAGCGGCCCACGGCAAGATCAAGGAGACCCGGTGCGCCAGCCAGGTGCCGTCAAGCCTGGCGCAGCGGATGGCCCCTGCTGCGGTCATGATCCCTGTCCTGCGTCGTACTTCTTCGCTAACACAGTGATTTTTCAGCGGATTGGCGAGGAGTTGATCAAGGTAGAGGTTATTGCCGCCGTTCGCTCATATAATCGCCGCCATGCAAGCGACTCGGAAGGATTCGATGACAAAGCTGATGGTGGCCCTGCTGGGGTTGTTTTACGGCTGCCTGGTGTGGGCCAACCCCGTTCCCTTCGTGGCCAGTCCGTCACCGGTGCAGGGGAAGATGGAGCCGCTGCTCTCCTGGTTCACCGGCGAGTTCTCCAGCCAGGAGCAGGCCGGTTACGACCCGCGTTTCACCAGCGCCGAGCTGCGCCTGGTGGAGATCTGGCCCGGAGAAGGCCCCTTTCGCTGGGTCTATGCCGAACAGTTCCTGACCGAGCGGGCGGTGCGCCCGTTCCGTCAGCGCATCTACCGTTTCTCCCCGCTGCCCGATGGCCGCATCCTGATGGCCGAGCTGACCATGCCGAGGGCCACGGATTTCGCCGGCGCCTGGCGTCAGCCCGAGCTGCTCGACACCCTCACCCCGCAACAGCTCTCCCTGCGCCAGGGCTGCGAGATCTGGCTGACCCGCCAGGCCAGCGGAGAGTACGCGGGCCACAGCAAGGTCGGCAGCTGCGCCACCGACTTTGGCGGCGCCACTACCCTGGTGCAGTACCTCTGGATAGGCCCCAACAGCGTCAGGCTGCTGGACAGGGCCTATGACAACGGCGCCCGCCAGCGCTGGGGCAGTCCAGGGGAGGGGTATCTCTACCTGCGCAAGGTGAAGCAGCGGGGGGAGTGACCCGGGCGGCGCCGCATCACGTTGGCATCTCCCGCTTCTGACTGTGCTCGCTGAGGTCGCCGCTTCGCAGCCGCTCGTCCGCCCAGCCCCGTTTATGTCGCGAGCCCAGGCCAGTGCGCCTGAAGGTCGATGAGGATGGAGAGGCTGACCGCCCCGAACAGCAGCCCTGTGACCAGGTTCAGGGGCCGTTGCACCCGGCCGATCAGCCGCTGGGCCCGGGCGGTGGAGAGGCTCCAGGCCAGCAGCCCGAACCAGGCCAGGGAGAGCAGGAAGAGCTCCAGGATCAGCAGGCCCCGGGTCAGGCCATCCACCTGGGGCGTCACCATGGCCGCCAGCAATCCCATGAAGAACAGCAGCGCCTTGGGGTTGAGCAGGTTGGTGGCGATCCCGGCTCTCAGCCCCCGATTCCAGCCCTGCAACTCCCCGCCAGCCCGCAGTGCCTGAGTGGCGGCGCTGCGGCGCGCCGCCTTGATGGCCCCCCAGCCGAGCCAGCCCAGATAGAGGGCGCCCACCACCTTCACCGCCAGGAACAGCCAGGGCTGGCTCGCGATCAGCAGGCTGATGCCGGTGAGGCTGAGGGTGGCGTGCAGCAGGATGGCGAGGGCGATGCCAAGCGCGGCCCCGAGCGCCGTGGGCCTGTGCAGGCTGGTGCGCAGGATCAGCGCGAAATCCGGGCCCGGGCTCGCCAGGGCGATCAGGTGGATGAGACCTATGGTCAGAAACAGGCTGGTGAACATGGCATACCTCGCTACAAAGATGAGGCAGCAGCATGGGGGATGGGGGCAGGGGCTGGCTTGTAAAAGATTGCAGCTGGATCGGTCAGCCGGGGAGCATCTGCTGACGGTAGTCCGCCGGGGTCAGTCCGAAGGCCTGGCGGAAGCCGTGGTGGAAGTGGCTCTGATCGAAGAAACCGACCGCCAGCGCCACCTCGCTCACCGGCAGGCCGCGGGCGAGCAGGTGCTTGCCGCGCTCGAGACGCAGCCGCTTGAGCCAGGCGTAGGGGGTCATGCCGGTCTTTTTCTTGAACTGGCGCAGGAAGGCGAAGCGATCCAGCCCGAACAGGGCGGCCAGATCCTCCAGACTGTGGTGCCCGTCCAGCTGGCCCAGCAGGTAGTCGCGCAGGAATCTTATCTGGGGATCCGCCAGGGCATGGCGCTCCGGTGCCAGGTGCAGCAGCTCGCCGAGCAGGGCCAGGAGCTGGCTCTCCGCCAGCAGGGCGTCGGGCTCGGGCTGATCCAGATACATGTGCAGCCTTGCGAAGCCCTGATAGAGGTCGGGGCGGCTCTGCAGCCCCTTGTCGAAGAAGGGTTCTGGCTTGTCTGGCAGCCAGCGGGCCAGCTGCTCGGGGGCGATGGCGAACACCCGCACCTCGTACCCTTCCGGCAGCAGGCTGAGGCCGTCGTGCATCTCGTCCGGGTTGACGGTGGAGAGCTGGCCGCGCACCAGGTTGTGGCTGCTGCCCTTGTGGATGAACTTCTGGCCGCCCTGCTGCACCAGACCAATGTGGTAGTCCAGGTGCACGTGGCGGCCATAGCTGAACTCCCTGTGATGGGAGTGGGAGAGTTCAACCCCCGGCAGCAGCCGGGATTGCCAGTAGTGGATGCGGGATTGGGGGGCGTTCATCCCCTATTGATAACCCGAAAGCCGCCCCTTGGCTTGTAGATTATTGCGCCGGCGTCTCAGCCAGCCTCCTGGCGCCGCTTGCCGCTGCGCAACCCGTCCAGGCTGAACAGCACAAGGGCGCTCCAGATGCAGCCGAAGGTGATCATCTTGTCCAGTGCCAGCGCCTCCCCGTAGAGGGTGACCGCCAGGATGAACATCAGGCTGGGGCCTATGTACTGGAAGAAGCCCAGGGTGGAGAGCTTGAGCCGGGTGGCGGCGGCGGTGAAGCAGAGCAGAGGCGCCGTGGTCACGACCCCGGCGGCGATCAGCAGCAGGTTCAGGTGCCAGTCGTTTTGCGTGAGGTGGCTGGTGGGGCTGTCGGCGAATCCCCACAGGTAGATGGCCGCCGGCGGCAGCATGATCATGGTCTCGATCAGCAGGCCGGTGAGGGCATCGAGAGCCAGCTTCTTGCGGATCAGGCCATAGATGGCGAAGCTCGAGGCCAGCACCAGGGCTATCCAGGGCAGGGAGCCGAAGGCGATGAGCTGGACGGCAACCCCTATCACCGCCAGTCCCACCGCCCACCACTGCAGGCGGCGCAGCTTCTCGCTCAGAAACACCATGCCGAGCAGCACGTTGAACAGTGGGTTGATGTAGTAGCCGAGGCTGGCATCCAGCATGTGACCGTTGTTGATGGCCCAGATGAACAGCAGCCAGTTGCCACCGACGGTGATGGAGGTGAAGGCCAGGGTGAGCAGCACTTTTGGCTGGCGCAACACCGCCTGCACCTTGTGCCACTGGCGGCCGATCAGGGTCAGCACCATCAGCAGGGCGCAGGACCAGATCATGCGGTGGGTCAGGATCTCGGCGGCCGGGACGGCGGAAATGGTCTTGAAGTAGATGGGCGCCAGGCCCCAAAGGGTATAGGCGCACAGGGCATAGATGATGCCCTGGCGCTGGATCTGTTGCTGCATGCGTGAATGTTGCCTTATGGCTTGTTGTGGGTGTTGGAGATCACGGGGTAATGAGTGTAACGAGTACCGTAGCGGGAACAAAGAACCATGTTTTGATGTGAATTATTTTGCTCAAAATTTACTGAAGGATCTATTTTTGAGTAATATAATTCTCAAAATATGAAGGACGTCATAATTTTGAGCAAAATAACTCACATGGTGAGGTGTGATGGAACTGACTATCCAGATTTATGGTGAAAAGGGGTGGTGTGATGCAGCCCGTTTGCGGCTGAATGAGGGAGGGAAGCGCTCGGCCCGGCTCGCCTATGAGTTTGATTATGCCCTTGAACATCTGCATCAAACACAGGGATGGCACGCCTGTGCCTTGAGGTACCCCATTGAGCTGATGATCCCTCATGATGGTGGCTGGTTTCGTTTTCTCGATGACATTATGCCAGCGGGCAGTGCGCGCCGTTACTGGGTCAGGCAGCTCGACATCGGACATTTGGGTGAAGAGGGACAAGACCGTACCCTTCTGGCTCTCGGTACTATTGCTCCGATCGGAAACTTGCGCATCAAGGAGGCTGTAGAGAGAGTCGCGACTCAGATACCCGAGCAGAGCCGGGTCACACAACTGCGCTTCCCTGTGGCGACGGTATTGGAACGTGATACCGACTTTCTGGAATATGCCCAGCAGATGGGGGCCGCCAGCGGTGGTGCGACCGGGGCCGGTGGAGAGGCCCCCAAGCTGCTGTTGCGGCAAAATCGCAATCAGGAGGTGTGGATAGACACTTTTCAGGATGACCCCTACTGCCTGGATGAGTTCTATCTGGTCAAGTTCCCGCGTAACAATCGCAGCGCCATTGATCAGGATATCCTCAGAGCTGAGTATCACTATTATCAAGAACTTAATGCCTTGGGGATCGATACGATACCGATTCATGGCATGCGT
Source organism: Aeromonas sp. EU05-FHT14A05 (assembly GCF_058791175.1). Lineage (NCBI taxonomy): Bacteria > Pseudomonadati > Pseudomonadota > Gammaproteobacteria > Aeromonadales > Aeromonadaceae > Aeromonas > Aeromonas sp. EU05-FHT14A05. The sequence continues at coordinate 40,280 of NZ_JBYTDH010000013.1, forward strand.
CTTGACGAAGGGAGCAAATACCCTTCGTTGTGGCTTCCCCGCTTTGATGTAGCGGTGCAGGAGCAAAAATTGGTTCGCTTCGGAGTGGAATCTGTCTATAGCGTGATGGACGCAGCCCCAGGCTCGGACCTTAACCATCTGGATATTCTCGATACCTTGCTGCCCATGCTGGAGGGGGAGGCCCGACAGCGTAACACTCGTTTCAACAGCGCTGCATTTGTGATCGAGTGGGTCAGACGCGACTTGCTCAACGTGGTCTTTGGAAATTCGGACAACCATGGCCGCAATACGGCATTGCTCAAGAGCGACGAGGGGATCTGGCTCGCGCCAGTCTACGACTTTGCCCCCATGAAAGCCGATCCAGAGGGGATCCGTCGCACGACACAGTGGGGGTTGGGGCTCGAAGAGGGAGGGCAGTTTGATTGGGTGGCCATTGCGCAACGCCTGTCACACAGGGTTGAGCCTGACATCTTGTTGGCATCGTTGACCGAGCTGGCACTAAGGCTCAAGGGGTTACCGGAACGCTTGGCTCGACGTGGAGTGCCCGTTTCCATCCTGAATATGCCGACATTCAATTTCAATACGCTCGATGAAAGACTGACGGTCTGGATTGAGCAGTGGGGGGCATGAGGATGAAGAAACTATCTATAGAGGAGCGTGAGGAGCTGCTGCGTGAACTGTTGGTCAAGTTGCATCGTGGCGTCATCCACGAAGGCGACCTGCTACGCAAGTTGCGCAAAGAGATGCTAGGGATGGATCAGGAGGGCTATGCCAGTCTAATTGGTATCAGTCGACGCACCTTGTCAGCAATCGAACGCAATACTGCCACTCCTTCAATGAAGACGGTCGATCAAGTATTCCGGCCATTTGGATTGAAGATGAGGCTGACACCATTGAACTTGGGTTTGCAAAAACAGATTGCCGAACAACTGGTTGATGATGAGTAGGAATGATCAACGTCCACGGCGGATCTTCTCTACATCCATGAGCAACCACAGCATGAGTGCGATGGCGGAGATCCAGGGACCCCAGGTCACATAGGCCTCACCCTGGCCCAGCATGAAGAAAAGCAGCGGCAGACCCACCACCAGAAACAGTACACTTCCCAGAAAAAATAGCATTTTTATCTTTATATTTAAGGGCTTGTCTATTTGATGATTATATCGATTGAGGCCGTTGAAGAAAGGGTAAAAATGAAAAAGGGGGATTTCTCCCCCTTTGTTGTCTGATCTCGTCATATTCGACGCTAATCGAGCTGGATCCAGGTGCTTTTCAGCTCGGTGTACTTCTCCAGGGCGTGCAGTGACTTGTCGCGGCCGTTGCCGGACTGCTTGAAACCGCCGAACGGCATCGTCATGTCGCCGCCATCCCAGTTGTTGACGAAGACGGTGCCGGCGCGCAGGGCGCGGGAGCCCTTGACCGCCTTGTTGAGATCCGCCGTCCAGATCGCCGCCGCCAGGCCGTAGTCGGTGTCGTTGCCAAGGGCAATGGCCTCTTCGAGGGTGTCGAAACCGGTCACCGCCAGCACAGGGCCGAAGATCTCCTCGCGGAAGATGCGCATCTGCGGGGTCACGTCGTCAAAGATGGTGGGCTCGATATAGAAGCCGCCGCTCTCTGTGTGGGTGCGCTTGCCCCCCAGCAGCAGTCTGGCGCCCTCCTGCTGGCCGATGGCGATGTAGTTCAGTACCTGCTCCATCTGGATGCCGTCCACCATGGCGCCGATGCGTGTGGCGGGGTCCAGCGGGTTGGCGGCTATCCATTCGCGGGCATGGGCCAGCAGGCGCTCCATGAACTGCGGCTTGACGCTGTTCTGCACCAGCAGGCGGGAGGCGGCGGTGCACACCTCGCCCTGGTTGTAGAAGATGGCGCCCACGGCGCTCCTGGCGGCGGCGTCCAGATCCGGCGCATCCGCCAGCACTATGTTGGGGCTCTTGCCGCCACACTCCATAAAGGCGCGTTTCAGATTGGACTTGCCGGAGCACTGCACCAGATGCTTGCCGATCTTGGTGGAGCCGGTGAAGGTGATGCAGTCCACGTCCATGTGCATGGCCAGCGCCTCGCCCACTGTATGGCCAAAGCCCGGCAGCACGTTGAAGACGCCGTCCGGGATGCCCGCCTCTTTCGCAAGGCCGGCGATGCGCAGGGCGGTGAGAGGGGATTTTTCGGACGGCTTGAGGATGACGGAGTTGCCGGTGGCCAGCGCTGGCCCCAGCTTCCAGCAGGCCATCACCAGGGGGAAGTTCCAGGGCACGATGGCGGCCACCACCCCGAGCGCCTCCCGGGTCACCAGGGCCAGGGCGGACTCTTCCACCGGGGCGACCTGATCGTAGATCTTGTCGATGGCCTCGGCGTTCCAGGCGATGCAGTTGGCGGCGGCGGGGGCGTCATAACCCATGGCATCGCCGATGGGTTTACCCATATCCAACGATTCCAGCAGGGCCAGCTCCACCTGGTTGAGGCGCATCAGTTCGGCGAAGCGTTGCATGACGAGCTTGCGCTGTTTCGGGGAGAGCCCGCTCCAGCGCTTGTCATCGAAGGCGGCGCGGGCGGCCTGCACCGCCAGTTCGGCGTCGGCGGCATCGCAGGAGGCCACCTTGGTCAGCAGCTGGCCGTTGGCCGGGTTGATGCAATCGAAGGTGGCGCCGTTCACGGCATCCCGGTAGCTGCCGTCGATAAAGGCTTGCGAGGGCAGGGTCAGATGGGCGGCCTTGTGTTGCCACTGGGCCAGGGTCAGGTCACTCATGTTCACTCCTTGAACCGGCAAAAAACGTCTTCGCGTATCAATATGCTAAACATCCTGCCGCTTGTAAATCCATCTTGTAACAATTCATTAAACACTTGCCGCTCCGTGCCCGAGGAAAGGCCCCGATCTGCGGCGGACCTCATCCAGGCAGCAGGGCCGTTTCGTGGAGGGGCGAGCGGCCCTGGCCACCCATGGGGATCAGAAGCTGGCCGGGGTGTTGGCTGAGATCAGCATGCACTCCTGCTCCCCCACGTTGCGGAAGCGGTGCGGGGTGCGGCTGTCGAAGTAGTAGCCATCCCCGGGGGCCAGCAGGTGTACCTGCTCGCCGACGGTGACCTCCACCTGTCCCCTGATGACGATGCCGCACTCTTCCCCCTCGTGACTCAGCATGTCGTCGCCGGTGTCGGCCCCCGGGGGCAGTACCTCCTGCATCATGCCGATGGCGCGGTTGGCCCGGCTGTGACCCACCAGTCGATAGCTGATGGGGTGGGTGCCGAGATCCGGCATGTCGTCCGCGCGGAAGATCACCTCGGAATCCATCTCCGTCTCATCGGTGAAGAAGCTGGCCAGCGACATGGGGATGCCTTCCAGCACCTTGCGCAGCGACGCGACCGAGGGGCTCACCTGATTTTTCTCGATCTGGGAGATAAAACCGTTGGTCACACCGGAGCGCTTGGCCAGCTCGCGCTGGGAGAGGGCCGCCTTGGTGCGAACCGCCTTGAGGCGGTGACCGATATCCATCGATAGACACTCCTTGACTGTTTACTATTATTAAAATTGTGTTAAATATCTTATACCACCCCTGGGGGGTGACACCAAGCAGGGCGATGAAAGGCCCTTTTTTATGGATTCAGGTGTTTAATTTAATAGGCATCAGCCAAGTGTTACTAAACGCCTTAAGGATGAGGTGACCATGAAACCGATTAGCGACATCAATACCCCTTCCGACATGTCCGCCTTCTGGATGCCCTTCACCGCCAACCAGCAGTTCAAGGCGGCGCCGCGCATCCTGAAGTCGGCAGAGGGGATGTATTATCACTCAGAGGATGGCCGCAAGATACTGGATGGCACCGCCGGGCTCTGGTGTTGCAACGCGGGCCATGGTCGGCGCGAGATTGCCGAGGCGGTTTCCCAGCAGATCTCCCACCTCGATTTCGCCCCCACATTCCAGATGGGCCATCCTCTACCGTTCGAGCTGGCCAACCGGTTGGTGGAGATAGCCCCCAAGGGCTTCGGCCACGTCTTCTATACCAACTCCGGCTCGGAGTCCGTCGACACTGCGCTCAAGATAGCGCTGGCCTGGCAGCGGGCCCGCGGTCAGGGCACCCGCACCCGGCTCATAGGTCGCGAGCGCGGCTACCACGGGGTCGGCTTCGGCGGCATCTCGGTGGGGGGCATTCCCGGCAACCGCAAGTGGTTCGGCTCCCTGCTTGGGGGGGTGGATCACCTGCCCCACACCCTCAACATAGGGAAAAATGCTTTTACCAAGGGGCTGCCCGAGGAAGATCTCTCCCTGGCCGACGAGTTGGAGAAGATCGTCTTCCTCCATGATGCCAGCAACATAGCGGCCGTCATCGTCGAGCCCATCGCCGGCAGCACCGGCGTCATCATGCCCCCCAAGGGCTACCTCAAGCGCCTTCGGGAGATCTGCACCAAACACGGCATCCTGCTGATCTTCGACGAGGTGATCACCGGCTTCGGTCGTCTGGGCTCCGCCTTTGCCGCCCAGGAGTTCGACGTCATTCCCGACCTTATCACCTGCGCCAAGGGCCTCACCAACGGCGCCATCCCCATGGGGGCGGTGCTGGTCCAGAACCACATCTATGACGACATGATGGCCGCCGGCAAGGGCGCCATCGAGCTGTTCCACGGTTACACCTACTCGGGCCACCCTGTGGCCGCTGCCGCGGGTCTGGCGACCCTCGAGATCTACCGCAGCGAGAACCTGCTCCATCGCGCCGCCGATCTGGCGGGCTACTGGGAGGAGGCGGCCCATTCGTTGAAGGGCTGCAAGCATGTGAAGGATGTGCGCAACTACGGCCTGGTGGCAGGCATAGAGCTGGAATCCATGCCGGATGCGCCGGGCAAGCGCGCCTACGAGGTGTTCGTGCGCTGCTTCGAGAAGGGGGCGCTGATCCGGGTGACCGGCGACATCATCGCCCTGTCGCCCCCCCTCATCATCGAGCGCAGCGAGATCGATGACCTCTTCACCCTGCTGCAGGACGTGTTGCAGAGCCAGGAATAACGTTTCACCCGATTGCATGGCGCCCGCCGGGCGCCCTCTTCCTGTGCCTGATGCCCACGGCCGCGCGCAGGAATGACGCGAATGACCCATCACGGAGGATTTATGAGTTACAGGATCGACAACTTCATCGACGGCGAAACCACAGAGAGTCGCAGCGAGCGTTTCGGCGCCATCTTCGATCCGGCCACCGGCCAGCAGCAGGGCACTGTGGCCCTCTCCACCGCCGCCGAGTGCCTCGATGCCATCGCCAGCGCCGAGCGCGCCTTCGCCGACTGGTCCCAGACTCCGCCGCTGGTGCGGGCACGGGTGATGTTCCGCTTCAAGGAGCTGATGGAGCAGCACAGGGACGAGCTGGCCCGCCTCATCAGCCGCGAGCACGGCAAGGTGTTCTCCGACGCCCAGGGGGAGCTGACCCGGGGGCTGGAGGTGGTGGAGTTTGCCTGCGGCATTCCCCATCTGCTCAAGGGGGAGCACTCCCTCAACGTGGGCCGCGGGGTGGACAGCCACTCCATGATGCAGCCGGTGGGGGTCTGCGCCGGCATCACGCCGTTCAACTTCCCGGCCATGGTGCCGCTCTGGATGTTCCCGGTGGCGCTGGCCTGCGGCAACAGCTTCATCCTCAAGCCGTCCGAGAAGGATCCCTCCCTCTCCCTGCGCATGGCCGAACTGCTCAAGCAGGCGGGTCTGCCGGACGGGGTGCTGAACGTGGTCAACGGCGACAAGGAGGTGGTGGACGTGCTGCTGACCGATCCGCGGGTACAGGCGGTCTCCTTCGTCGGCTCCACCCCCATCGCCCAGTACATCTATGCCACCGCCTCGGCCCACGGCAAGCGGGTGCAGGCCCTGGGCGGCGCCAAGAACCACATGCTGGTGATGCCGGATGCGGATCTCGATCAAGCGGTCTCCGCCCTGATGGGGGCGGCCTACGGCGCGGCCGGCGAACGCTGCATGGCGATCTCGGTGGCCCTGGTGGTCGGCGATGCCACCGCCGATGCCCTGGTCGCGAAACTCTCGCCCCTGGTGGCGGCCCTGCGGGTCGGACCCGGCCTCGGCCAGAGCCCGGAGAACGAGATGGGCCCCCTCATCAGTCGCGAGCACCTGGCCAAGGTGCGCGGCTACGTGGATCAGGGGGTGGCCGAGGGAGCCGAACTGGTGGTCGATGGTCGCGGTGTCAGCCACGGTGAGGGCTACTTTATCGGCGGCAGCCTGTTCGACCGGGTCGGCCCCGAGATGCGCATCTACCGGGAGGAGATCTTCGGCCCCGTGCTCGCCATAGTGCGGGCGCCGGACTACGAGACGGCCCTGCGCCTCATCAACGAACACGAGTACGGCAACGGCACCGCCATCTTTACCTGCGACGGGGATACCGCAAGGGACTTCACCACGAGGGTTCAGGTCGGTATGGTAGGGGTGAACGTACCCATCCCTGTGCCCATGGCGTTTCACAGCTTCGGTGGCTGGAAGCGATCCATCTTCGGGCCGCTCAACATGCACGGGCCGGACGGGGTGCGCTTCTATACCCGGATGAAGACGGTGACTGCACGCTGGCCCCAGAGCCTGCGGGCCGGCGCCGAGTTCTCCATGCCGACCATGAAATGATCAACATGCAGCAGCTAGCCCTGGCATGGCCCGGCGGAAGGAGTCCGCCGGCGTGTCCCGCTATCCCTGTGAAGGAGTGACAGATGCGACTGGGAATTCTCGATTGTGACCGGCTGGACCCCGACTTGGTTGGGAGTTTCGGCCCCGTTTACTCCGAGATGTTTATCAAGGGATTCCGGGCGCTGGCCCCGGCGTTGGAATACAGGGTCTGGTCGGCGCTCGACGGCGAGCTGCCGAGCGACTTGAACGAGTGCGATGCCTGGCTCATCACAGGCTCGCGCCACGATGCCTACAGCGACATCCCCTGGATCCTGGCGCTGCGCGACTGGATCCGGCGGGCCCACGATGCCAACGTCAAGCTGGCCGGCATCTGCTTCGGTCATCAGGTGATCGCCCAGGCGCTGGGGGGAGAGGTGGTGAAGTCCACCAAGGGCTGGGGGCTGGGGGTCTCGGTTCACCCCATGCAGGAGGCGAAACCCTGGATGCAGCCGGGGCTCGAGACCATACGGATCCTGGCCAGTCATCAGGATCAGGTGGAGCAGCTGCCACCGGGGGCGACCCTGCTGGCGGGCAACGATTTCTGCCCGAACTTCATGTTCCTGCAGGGGGATCACATAGTCGCCATCCAGGGTCATCCGGAGTTTTCGGTGGAGTACAACCGGGCGCTGATCGAGCGGCGGCGGGATCGGTTGCCCGACGAACACTACCAGAGCAGCCTCTCCTCCCTGGAGGGAGAAGTGGACTCGGCCACCATGATGCAGTGGCTGCTGCAGTTCCTCGGCATGCTGCCGGTCGGGCCTGCCGTGCGCTGAGCGTCCGTTTGTCATATCCACCCTGCAGATGCTAGATTTTGTAGCAAAATGAAGGATCAAGCGGTGATATGCCGAGCTCGGATGGTACACTGGCCGCCATTTGTGGCGGCCTTGTCCATCTGACGACAGCCGCGCCAGCCTGTGAGGGTGCAACCTTGAAACTACAGCAGTTGAAGTATCTGATCGCGGTGCGGGACCACAATCTCAACGTCTCCGTCGCTTCCGATGCGCTCTATACCAGCCAGCCTGGGGTGAGCAAGCAGATCGGCTTGCTGGAGAGCGAGCTGGGGGTGCGCATCTTCGAGCGTCGCGGCAAGCACCTGCACAGGATCACCCCTGTGGGGGAGGAGATCATCAAGTGTGCCGAGGCCATGCTCAACATAGAGAGCAAGATCAAGGCCATCTCCCGGGAGTACCTGGACCCGACGGTGGGCACCCTCAACATCCACACCACCCACACCATAGCCCGTTACCTGCTGCCGAAAAGCGTCACCTATTTCACCAAGAAGTACCCCAAGATCTCGTTCCACCTGCACCCCGTGATGTCAGCCACCAAGGAGCAGATCAGCAAGGGTTACTCGGATTTTTCCATCGTGGCCCACGAGATCGGCTTCGACAAGGAGCTGATCGCGCTGCCCGCCTATCTCTGGACCCTGTCGCTGGTGGTGCCCCAGGATCACCCCCTGGCCAAGGTGAAGAAACCGACCCTGGAGCAGCTCTGCCAGTATCCCATCCTCAGCTACGAGAGTGGCGCCACCGGGCGTCAGGTGCAGGACAGGGTGTTCCAGGCGGCCGGCCTCAGCCCCAACTACTACATGACGGTGATGGATGCGGGGGTCATCAAGCGCTACGTGGAGCTGGGCTTTGGCATCGGCATCATCTCGTCGCTGGTGGCCAACGACACCGACGCCCCCGGCCTGGTGGCCATCAATCTGGAGCACCTGTTCGAGCCCTGCCCGGCCCAGCTCTGCTTCAGCAAGAGCATCCTCTTGCAGAACTACATGTATGACTTCATCAGCTCCTTCTCCCCCCATCTCACCAAGGAGATGATCCAGAACGTGATGCAGCAGCCGACCCAGGCGCGCATCGACGAACTGCTGGTCGGGGTGGAGCTGCCCGTCTACTGAGTCGTCTTCCGTGACAGATCCGGTGCCGCTGGGTGCCGGATCCTGCCCGCCCTGCCGAGGTCCCCATGTCCCGCATCCTGCTGCTTGCCAATCTCAACTGTGATCATGTGCTCTCCCTGGCCGAACCTCTGGTGGCGGGGGCGCGCCTGCAATACGTGGATCAGGGACGCAGGCTCGGCGGCGGCGCCGCCAACACCGGCATAGGGCTGGTGTGGGCGGGGCACGAGGTCATCATCGCCTCCCGCATCGGGCTGGACGAGACCGGCGACTGGCTGCTGGAGCAGGCGGCGGGCCATGGGCTGGACTGCTCCCATGTGGAGCGCTTCGGCGGCGAGACGGGGGAGCTGCTGGTGCTGGTGGACTCCACCGGGGAGCGCACCATTCTGAGGCGGCCACGTCGCCCGGATCTGCCCGGCGACCTGCCGCTGGAGGGGGTGGACTGCCTCTATGTGAACTACCCCGGCACCGCCATCATCGGCTACATGCGCCAGATGCTGGGCAAGAGTTTCGTGGTGGCCCAGTATCCCAAGGGCGGGCAGGCTCGCCGCCCCTGCCACGTGCTGGTGGCCTCCCGCGCCGATCTCGCCGAGGTGGGCGACCCCTGGCAGCATGCCCGCCAACTCGCAGGAGATCAGCTCGAATGGCTGGTGCTGACCGAGGGCAAGGCGGGGGCCGTGGCCATCCACGGCGAGGAGCAGGTGCGGGTGGCGGCGCGGCCTGTGTCCGTGGTCGACACCACGGGGGCGGGGGATGCCTTCGCCGGCGGCCTTATCCACGGTCTGGCCCGCGGCATGGCGATGAGGGATGCCCTGCAGTGTGCGGTGGACTGGGGCGCCTTCGCGGTCGCCTCCGAGAGCTCCATCCCCTCCCAGGCCCTGAAAACCTGGTTGAAGCATCCCCACTGACAGCCGCGCACCGGCCCGCTCGCCGGACTGTGGCCCTGTGCCTGCCGATGGAATTTAGCCGCCGGAAATGGCCAAAACCCCGCCTCGAGCCGGCAAGTTTGCGATCAATCAAAGAAAGTGTCGATTTATGTACATCTTCGTCGACACCCGCCAGAGCTGCTCTTAACCTTGTCACTCCACGACCCGGCTGAAGACGCGACACCTGTGCGGGCGCACGTGCAGTCTCACCTCTCTGGCCACTGGCTGTCGTCCTGATTTCTGGCTTGTAGTAAGAGGCAAGTGCGACCATGCAACTCACACGATTTACCGACTATGCCCTGCGTACCCTGACCTTTCTGGCCATCCAGCCCGGTGATCGCCTGTCGACCATCACGGAAGTGGCCGACACCTTCGCCATCTCCCGCAACCACGTGGTCAAGATAGTGCATCAGCTCGGCATCAAGGGGTACATCGAAACGGTACGTGGCAAGCATGGCGGCATCCGTCTCGGCCGCTCCGCCGTCTCCATCAACCTGCGCGACGTGGTGATGGACATGGAACACGTGCTCTGCCCGGTGGACTGCAAGCGCGAGAACTGCCGCCTCTCCGGCGGCTGCCGCATCCAGGGCATACTGCGCCGCGCCATGAACGCCTTCCTCGAGGTGCTGGGGGAGTACACCCTGGCGGATGCGGTGCGGGATCCGACCCGGCTGTGCCACCTGCTGGGGATAGAGCAGGACAATATCCTGACCATGGCCTGAGGGTCATGACGATGAAAGGGCCCCGAGGGCCCTTTTTGCTGTCTGGCATGCATGCTGGGGACGGAGCTGGGGGCGTCGGAATGCCGGTGCCGTCAGAGCTGGGGGATCAGGGTGATGGCGCCGTGCAGGCAGGCGAGGCCGCAGGCACCGCAACCGTCGCAGGCCGCCATGTTGACGCTCACCCCCTCGCTGCTGGCCTTGATCGCCTGCTGGGGGCAGGCATCCTCACACAGCAGGCAGTAGAAGCCCTGACGGGCCTGACAGCTCGCCTCTATCCTGACCCGGGTCTGTACCTGACGGCCGAGCCTCAGATCCAGCGCCCCGGTGGGACAGGCTCTGGCGCAGCTGCCACAGTAGCTGCACTGGCCGCAGGCGAGATCCAGCACTGGGGTGCCGGCGATGGGGGTGCCGACATATTCGGGCTGGTCGGCGGGTTTGAGCAGACCGTTGGGGCAGGCCTTGAAGCAGTCGCCGCAGCGGCGGCACAGGGCGAGGAATTGCGACTCTTCGATGGCCCAGGGCGGGCGCGCCTCGTGGCAAACCATGTCCGGTTTGCGGGTGCCCCCCAGTGCGTGCGTCAGCCAGCGACAGAAAAAATGAGTCATGCCCACCCCTATACCTATTAGGGGTTAATTTTATCCAGTTTTCCGTCGGCAAGCCAGAGAATAGCGCCGGCCAGGATCGCAAGCCGGGTTGCCCTTGTGTAAGCTAGGCGGGTCTTTTTGCGGGATCTGATGAACTCATGTGGTTATTTCTGTGGCGTGCTTCTCTGCTGTATATCTTCCCCCTGCTGATGTGGGCCTACTGCCACATCAAGGAGATCGAGTTCACCGAGCTCGACACCGGGGTCAACAGTCACAAGTGGGTGGTGCTGGCCGCCTACCTCATCTATGTCCTGTTCTGGTTGCTGCTCAACCGTTACCTCGAACTCTTTCTGCGCCAGCGGAGCCGCCGATGACAGGGTTGTCTGCACGAGTTGATCTCCAGCGCTTCCTGCGTCGGCGGAGTCGGCGATGATCCCGATGACGACCTGGCTGCCTGCCTTGCTGGCCGGTCTGCTCGCCCTGCTCCTCGGCTGGCTGGCGGGGCGTCGCACGGCCCGTGAGGAGGCACTGCTCATTGAGGAGCGCCATCAGGCGCTGCAGGACAGGTTCGACGAGCTGCAGGACGAGAAGATGCTGGGCCAGCAGAAGCTGGAGCAGCAGCAGGCCCTGTTGCTCAAGCTCACCGCCCGCCTCAAGGATGCCGAAGCCACCCTGCGCAGCGAGCGCATCGCCAGCGCCGAGAAGCTGCAACTGCAACAGCAGGCGGAGGCTCGCCTCAGCCAGCAGTTCGAGAACCTCGCCAACCGTATCTTCGAGCAAAACTCCGGTAATTTCCGCGAACTGAACCAGAACAGCCTGGATCTGCTGCTGACCCCCCTGAAGGAGCAGCTCGAGGGCTTTCGTCGCCAGGTGGGGGAGACCCACGCCCAGGAGACGGCCCAGCGCCACAGCCTCAGGTTCGAGCTGGAGCGCCTCGCCGAGCTCAATGCCCGCATGACCGAAGAGGCCGCGGCCCTGACCCGGGCCCTCAAGGGGGACAGCAAGCAGCAGGGCAACTGGGGGGAGGTGGTGCTGGCGCGGATCCTCTCCGAGTGCGGCCTGCGGGAGGGCCACGAGTACCACACCCAGGTCAATATCGAGGTGGACAAGGGCAAGCGCTATCAGCCCGACGTCATCGTCCACCTGCCCCAGGACAAGGACATCATCATAGACGCCAAGGTGTCGCTGACCGCCTACGAACGCTGGTACAACGCGGGGGACGAGCTGGAGAGGGCGGTGGCGCTCAAGGAGCACGTCGCCTCGGTGCGCAACCACATCCGCGAGCTGGGCCGCAAGGATTACCAGCAACTGCCCGGGGTGCGCACCCTGGATTACGTGCTGATGTTCGTGGCGGTGGAGCCTGCCTTCCTTACCGCCCTGGAGGCCGATCCCTCCCTGGTGCGTTACGGGCTGGATCACAACATTCTGCTGGTGAGCCCCACCAACCTGATGGTGGCACTGCGCACCATAGAGAACCTGTGGCGCTACGAGCGGCAGAACCAGAACTCGCGCCAGATAGCGGAGCGGGCCGGTCGTCTCTACGAGAAGCTGCGGCTGTTCGTGGAGGAGATGCAGCAGATGGGGGGCAGCCTGCACAAGGCGCAGGAGAGCTACGACAAGGCGATGGGGCGGCTGGTCAACGGCCGTGGCAACCTGATCGCCCAGGCCGAGCGTTTTCGCGAGCTGGGGGTCGAGGTCACCAAGCCCCTGCCGGAGCCCCTGGTCAACCGTGCGCTGGAGCGGGAAGACTCCGCCGACTGACGCAACGGCGGCGGTCGAACTCAGACAAAAAGGGCAGCCCGCGGGCTGCCCTTTTTGTCATGGTGATCCGCGACGCCAGCCTCATTGCCGCCAGAACGAGGGGAAGCAGATCACCGCCACCGTCAGGATCTCGAGCCGCCCCAGCAGCATGCCGAACGACAGTATCCACTTGGCCGAGTCCGGCAGGCTGGCGAAGTTGGTGCTGGGCCCGATGACGGGGCCCATGCCCGGGCCCACGTTGGCCACCGCCGTGATGGAGCCCGAGATGGCTGTCAGGGGATCCAGGCCGATGGCGGCAAGCAGGGCGGCGATCAGCAATATGACGGCGAAGTAGACCAGCACGAAGGAGATCAGGGAGCGGATGATGGCGTCGTTCACCGGGCGGCCATTGTACTTCTGGGGGAAGACACCGGAGGGGTGCATCAGCTGGCGCATCTGCTTCTTGAACAGGGCGAAGGCCACCTGCACCCGGAAGATCTTGAGGCCGCCCGAGGTGGAGCCGGAGCAGGCGCCGAGCGCCAGCAGGATCATGAAGATGATGCTGGTGAGAGGGCCCCAGGTACCGAAGTCCCCGAGGCCATAGCCTGTGGTGGTAATCACCGAGACAATATTGAAACTACTGATGCGCAGAGCATCCATGAAACCGTAAATGTCCCTTATCCAGAGATAGAAGGTGACCACCACCGTCACCCAGACCACCAGCCAGAAGAAGCCCTGCACCTGGGCATCCTTGAGCAGGCTGTTGTCACGGCGGGAGAGGGCCTGCACATAGAGCAGGAAGGGCAGGCCGCCGAGGAACATGAAGAGGGTGCCGATCCAGTGCGCCTCGTTGGAGAAGTGGGACATGGATTGGTCCGAAGTGGAGTAGCCCCCGGTGCTGAGGGTCGTCATGGCGTGGTTGACCGCCTCGAACAGCGTCATGCCGCTCACCCAGTAGGCGAGGAAGCAGAGCATGGAGAGCACCAGATAGACCACCACTATGTTGTTGGCCACCGTCTTGGCGCGGGGCGCGCTCTTGTCCGACCAATCCGAGCTCTCGGTCTGGAACAGCTTCATGCCGCCGACGTTGAGGTAGGGCAGCACGGCCACCGCCATCACGATGAAGCCCACGCCCCCGAGCCACTGCAGGATGGAGCGCCACAGCAAGATGCTGTGGGCCATGCCGTCGAGCCCCGACAGCACTGTGGATCCCGTGGTGGTGACCCCTGACATTGTCTCGAAGTAGGCGTCGGCAAAGCCGATATGGGTGATGAAGACGAAGGGCAGGGCGCCGAAGATGCAGGCCACCACCCAGACCGAGGTGGTGAGCAGGAACATCTCCCTTACCCCGAGGTGAAACTCGGCCTTGCGCCCGTAGTGCAGGCAGAGCAGGGCGGCGCCGTGGGTGATGAGCACGGACTTGAGAAACTCGACGAAACCCTCGGAGCCGGTGAGCAGCGCCAGCAGGGTGGGCAGCCACATGAAGAGGGCCAGCTTGGAGAGCACCAGCCCGAGGGTGAAGACGATGGGACGCAGCTTGATCATGCAAGATAACCTGGTCGTTGATTGAAAAAAGACCCGGACCTTCCCTCTGGGAAGTGTCCGGGTCTGAATGTCGCAGCCTGTTGCATGGGGTGCTTACAGGAAGAAAGGGCTTGGCTGGAACAGGCGTTCCACTTCCGGGATGTACTTCTTGTCCACCAGGAACATCACCACATGGTCATCCTGCTGGATCTGGGTGCGATCGTGGGCGATCAGCACCTCATCCCCCCGGACCACGGCGCCGATCGTGGTGCCCGGCGGCAGCTTGAGCTCGCCCACCGTCTTGCCCACCACCTTGGAGGTGTTCTCGTCACCGTGGGCGATGGCCTCGATGGCTTCGGCGGCGCCGCGGCGCAGGCTGTAGACGTTGGCGATGTCGGCACGGCGCACATGGGTCAGCAGGGCCGAGATGGTGGCCTGCTGGGGCGAGATGGCGATGTCGATGGAGCCGCCTTGCACCAGATCCACGTAGGCGCCGCGCTGGATCAGCACCATTGTCTTCTTGGCACCCATCTTCTTGGCGAGCAGGGCCGACATGATGTTGGCCTCGTCCTCGTTGGTCACCGCGATGAAGACGTCGATCTGATCGATGTGCTCCTCCGCCAGCAGCTCCTGATCCGCCGCGTCGCCGCAGAAGACGATGGTGTGTTCCAGGTTCTCCGAGAGCTGCTCCGCCCGCTTCTGGTTGCGCTCGATAAGCTTGACGCTGTAGCGCTTCTCCAGCTGGCGGGCAAGGCCGGCACCTATGTTGCCGCCCCCGACTATCATGATGCGGCGATAGGGGCTCTCCAGGCGTTGCAGCTCCGACATCACGGCCCGGATGTGGCCGGCGGCGGCGACGAAGAACACCTCGTCATCCGCCTCTATGATGGTGGTGCCTTGCGGGCGGATGGAGCGACCCTGGCGGAAGATGGCGGCTACCCGGGTCTCGATGTTCGGCATGTGATCCCGCAGGGTGGAGAGGGCATTGCCCACCAGGGGGCCGCCGTAGTAGGCCTTGACCGCCACCAGGCCCACCTTGCCACCTGCAAAATCAACCACCTGCAGTGCACCCGGATACTCGATGAGACGACGCACATAGTCGGTCACCAGCTGTTCGGGGGCGATCAGGTGATCCACAGGCACGGATTCCGGCAGGAACAGGCGATCCCGCTCCACCAGATAGGCGGGAGAGCGGATCCGCGCCACCTTGTTCGGGGTGTTGAACAGGGAGTAGGCCACCTGACAGGCGATCATGTTGGTCTCGTCACTGTTGGTGACCGCGACCAGCATGTCCGCATCCTGGGCCCCCGCCTCCCGCAGCACCCTGGGGTGGGCGCCGTGGCCGTTCACCACCCGCAGGTCGAACTTGTCCTGCAGCTCCCGCAGGCGGTCGCTGTCGGTGTCGACTATGGTGATGTCGTTGTTCTCGCCGGCGAGGTTTTCCGCCAGGGTGCCACCCACCTGACCCGCACCCAGAATGATGATTTTCATATGGACATCTTACTCAAGATTGTTGCTTCGAAACGAGGCAGGCCAGCCTGTCGCCCGGACTCGGCATCCGGCTGCACGGCCTACAGCTTGATCAGCTTGGCATAATAGAAGCCGTCCATCTCCGCCTCGCCGGGCAGGAACTGACGACCCGGGCAATCCGGGTTGTCCTGCTGGTGCAGCGGCACCAGACGGGCATCCTTGGTGTCAGCCAGGAAGGCGCGGATCTGGTCGCGGTTCTCTTCCGGCAGCACCGAGCAGGTGGCATAGAGCAGGGTGCCGCCGCTCTTCAGCTTCGCCCAGAGGGCATTGAGAATGCGGCGTTGCAGCTCGGCCAGCTCACGGATGTCCTGATCCCGGCGCAGCCACTTGATGTCCGGATGGCGGCGGATGACGCCGGTGGCTGAGCAGGGGGCATCCAGCAGGATGCGGTCGAACTGACCCTCTGGCCACCACAGATCCGGCGTACTGGCATCCCCGTGGATCACCCGGGCGGTGAGGCCGATGCGATCCAGGTTCTCCTGCACCCGGGTGAGGCGGTTCTCATCGGCATCCACGGCCACCACACCGGCGAGGGCGGGCTGCAGCTCCAGCAGGTGGGCGGTCTTGCCGCCGGGGGCGGCGCAGGCGTCCAGCACCCAGTCACCCGGCTGGGGATCGAGCAGGCGTGCGGCCTGCTGGGCGGCACCGTCCTGCACCGAGCAGTCACCGGTTTCGAAGCCGGGCAGCTTGGTCACATCGCAAGGGCGCTCCAGCAGGATGCAATCCTCACCCTCTTCGCCAGCCACCGCATTGATGCCCACTTCGGCCATGCGGGCCAGCATCTGCTCGCGGCTCTGGCGCAGGCTGTTGTTGCGGATCCACATGGGGGGGCGCTGGTTGTTGGCCTCCATGATGAACTCCCAATCTTCGGGATAGGCCTGACGCAGACGCTTGGTGAGCCACTCGGGGTGACCGAGGCGGATGCTGGGCACCCGGTCGATGCGCAGCAGTATGACTTCGGCGCTGCGCTGGAAGTTGCGCAGCACACCGTTGATGAGGCCGCGCAGTGAGGTGCCCTTGAGCAGCTTGACGGCATTGACGGTCTCGGCCACGGCGGCATGCGCCGGAATGCGGGTGTAGATGAGCTGATAGAGACCGACCAGGATCAGATAGTGGAAGATGCGGCTCTTGTTCTTGAGCGGCTTGTCCATCATCTCGCTCACCGCCGCGTCGAGACGGGGCAACCAGCGCAGGGTGCCGTAGCAGAGTTCTTGCAGGAGGGCGCGATCGCGAGGCGCCACCTTCTCCTGGGCAGCAGGCAGAACAGCGGAGAGGGATTGGCCCTGATCCAGCACCTGTTGAATAACGAGAGCGGCCTGTGCACGTGTTTTCATAGAGTTACCTTAGATGCGCAAGTCGGGGCCTGGGCCCCGCTTGTGTCAATTCAATCCAGTTCAATGCAATTGCGTGCCGGGTTCAAACCAGTCGCGGCGAGAGTTGAGCAGATCCGGGACGGACATGGCCTTCTTGCCGGGCGGTTGCAGGGTCAGCAGACGCAGCACTCCCTTGCCGGTGGCGACGTCGATCCCCTGCTTGTCGGCCTTGAGCAGGGTGCCGGCGGGTTGGCCATGGTCGCTGTCGATGACCTCGGCCTGCCACACCTTGATGGTCTGCTCCGCGACCTCGAACCAGCTGATGGGCCAGGGATTGAAGGCACGGATGCAGCGCTCGATGGCGACGGCCTCCATGGACCAGTCGATGCGCGCCTCTTCCTTGGAGAGCTTCTGGGCATAGTTGGCCAGCGCATCGTCCTGCGCCTCGGCAGCTGTGTCACCGGCGGCCATGGCATCGAGGGTGTCGACCAGCGCCTGCGGGCCCAGCTCGGCCAGCTTGTCGTAGAGGCTGGCGGAGGTCTCATCACTGGCGATGGGGCAGCTCACCTTGCGGATCATGGCGCCGGTATCCAGCCCCACATCCATCTGCATTATGGTGACGCCGGTTTCGGCATCCCCCGCCCAGATGGCGCGCTGGATGGGAGCCGCGCCGCGCCAGCGGGGCAGCAGGGAGCCGTGCACGTTGAGGCAGCCCAGCCGCGGAGTGTCGAGCACCGCCTTGGGCAGGATCAGGCCATAGGCCACCACCACCATGAGATCGGCGCCAAGGGCAGCCAGCTCGGCCTGGGCCTCTTCATTGCGCAGGGACGCCGGCTGGTAGACCGGCAGATCGTGGGCCAGCGCCAGCTCCTTGACCGGGCTGGCGGTCAGTTTCTGGCCGCGGCCCGCGGGCTTGTCGGGCTGGGTGTAAACGGCGATGACCTCATGGTCGGAAGACAACAACGCCGCCAGGTGACGGGCGGCGAAGTCGGGGGTACCGGCAAAAATCAGTTTCAGCTTGTTCAATGGGGCAGATCCTCAGAGGACTTTGCGATCTTCACGGGCCATCTTTTCCAGCTTCTGACGGATGCGCTGGCGCTTGAGCGGGGACAAGTAATCCACAAACAGCTTGCCGACCAGATGATCCATCTCATGCTGTATGCAGATAGCGAGCAGATCGTCCGCTTCCAGCTCGAATGGCTTGCCGTGGCGATCCAGCGCCCGGACCTTGACCCACTCGGCGCGCGGCACCAGGGCGCGGCTGCCGGGGACCGAGAGGCAACCCTCTTCGATGCCGGTGCTGCCTGACTGCTCCAGGATCTCCGGGTTGATCAGCACCAGCTGATCTTCACGGTCTTCAGAGACGTCGATGACGATGATGCGCTGATGAACGTCGACCTGAGTCGCGGCCAGGCCTATGCCTTCCTCCGCATACATGGTTTCGAACATATCATCTACAATCTGTTGTAACTCGGGTGTAATGGTCTCGACAGGGGCTGCGACTGTGCGCAGGCGCTCATCGGGGAAACGCAATACATCTAGAATGGCCATAGTTTTTTCTTTAGTTTCATGTAAACGCAGTCAATATTGACGTAATTCTAGTCATTTACGTCGACAAAAAACAGCAACACTTTGCGTGCAGAAGTAACAGGGAGTGTTATGCATCTGAAGCAAATCATCCTCGCCTGTCTGGCGACAGCCCTGGCCAATGGTGCCATGGCACAGCAGTTGACGCTGAAATCCGGCTATCCCGAGAGTTATGTGGTGCAGAAGGGGGATACCCTCTGGGATATCTCGGGCCAGTATCTGGCCGAACCCTGGCTCTGGCCACGTCTCTGGAACATCAATCCCCAGATTGCCAATCCACACTGGATTTACCCAGGTGACGTGCTGCAACTGAGCTGGGTCAACGGCGAGCCGCGTCTGGGCAAGGCCAGCCAGGGCGGCAAGCAGGTTATTCACCTGTCTCCCAAGAATCGCTACGAGAACAAGGCCAATCCCATTCCAACCCTGCCCCTCAGCGAGATAGTGCCCTTTCTGCAAACCGATCACATTCTGGCCGACAGCCAGCAGAGCAAGGATCTGCCCTATGTGCTTGGCAATAACGACAAGCATATCGGCATGCTGGAGGGGGACACCCTCTATGTACATGGGGCGCTGAATCCGGGTCAGAGTTACGGCATCTATCGCCCCGGGGTGACTTACAAGGACAAGCTGACCGGTGAGCTGCTCGGCCAGGAGGCGATTTTTGTCGGCACTGTGCGGGCGGAGGATCGCCAGGGCAACGACAGCACCAGAGTCACGCTGACGCACAGCAGGCGCGAGGTGTATCAGGGAGACAAGGTCATCCCGTTGCCACCGCAGGAGAGCCTCTCTGCCGTCTTCATGCCAAAGGCGGCGCCGGTGATTTCCCCCGGTTATGTGATAGAGCTGCCGAGCAAGGTGCGCGGAGGAGGCAAGTTCGACGTTGTGCTCATCAACAAGGGGCAGCGGGATCAGATTGCGCCAGGCGATGTGCTCGAGATTTTGCGTCCGGGAGCCGAAATGGTGGAAAAGAATGGCAAGGTCTCGTATCGGGAATATGCTTCCGTCTATGACAAGGCATTCCACTCTGCTGGCAAGTCGTCCCTGCCCGCCGAAGCGGTTGCCAGGGTCATGCTGTTCAAGGTGTATGACAAGCTGAGCTATGGCCTCATCCTGCAGAGCCAGGACTTGGTCAGCTCGGGTTATCAGGTCAGTAACTTCTGACGTGCCACTTCCACTCGGGCGGCTGTCGCTGTGGCTGACGCTGGATGCGGTGACCGGCATAGGCCCGGTCACCGCCGCGCGCCTGCTGGCCCATTTTGGTGGCGACATCACCGCTCTGTTTGACTCAGACGATGGCACCCTGCGATCGCTTGGTCTGCAGAGCGCCCAAATTCAGCAGATGAGATGGCCCCTGCCGGTTGTGGATCAGGGGCTGAGCTGGGCCGAAGCGCCTGGCAATCACCTCCTTTGTCTCGATGACTCTGCCTATCCTGCCTTGCTTAAAGAGATCCCCGCTGCCCCCTTGCTGCTCTATTGCCGCGGGGATCTCGCTGCCCTTTCCCTGCCACAGCTGGCGATGGTGGGAACTCGTCACCCCACCTATGCAGGCAAGGACAACGCCGCCCGTTTGTGTGCCGAGCTGGTGGAGAGCGGCCTGGCGATCACCTCCGGATTGGCGCTGGGCATCGATGGCATCTGTCACCAGCACGCCTTGGCATCGGGCGGTGTGACGCTGGCGGTGCTGGGCTCCGGGCTTGACTGTCTCTACCCAAAGCGCCATCAGGGCCTGGCGATGCAGATCCTCGAGCACGGCGGTCTGCTTGTCTCCGAGCTGGCGCCGGACCAGGGGCCGCTGGCGGAACATTTCCCTCGCCGCAATCGCATCATCAGTGGCCTGTCGCTGGGCACCCTGGTGGTGGAGGCGGCCGAGCAGAGCGGCTCACTCATCACGGCCCGCTACGCGCTGGAGCAGGGCCGCGAGGTCTTTGCCGTACCGGGTGCCCCGCAAAATACCCAGGCTGCGGGGTGCAATCGCCTGCTTCAGCAAGGGGCCAAGCTGGTATTGAATGCGGCAGATGTCATGGAAGAGCTGCCTGCCCTTGTGCCGTTAAAGAGGTCGACGGGCCCTTCTCCCGAGCCATTGCATAATAGCGAATTGCCTTATGCCGATTTGTTGGATAACGTAGATTATGAGACCACGAGCGTGGATACCGTTGCCGAGCGGGCCCAGCTTCCTGTCGAAGTGGTATTGGGCAGGTTGGTAGAGCTGGAGCTGGCCGGTGCAGTGATGGCGGTAGCCGGTGGATACGTCAGAGCGAGGAGGGCGAATCATGTTTGATGTATTGATGTACCTTTTCGAGACCTACATCCACAGCGATGCAGATGTGATGGTCGAGCAGGATGAACTCACCGACGAACTTAGCCGGGCCGGTTTCAATCAGGACGAGATTGAGAAGGCGCTCAACTGGCTGGAACGACTGGCCAATCTGCATGACAGCGAGCGGGAGGTGTATGTCACCGCCAGCGCGCAAGGTTCGATGCGGATCTACGCCCCGCAAGAGCTGGCTCGCCTCAGCACAGAGTGCCGTGGTTTCCTGCTGTTCCTGGAACAGGCCCAGGTGCTTAACGCCGAAACCCGCGAGATCTGTATCGAGCGCTTGCTGGAGCTGGACAAGCCGGATATCGAGCTGGATGACCTGAAGTGGGTCGTCATGATGGTGCTGTTCAACGTCCCGGGCAGTGAGAATGCCTACCAGCAGATGGAGGAGCTGGTGTTTGACGAGTCAGACGGTGTCATTCACTGACAGTCCGGTGCCGCGCTGGTAGAATTCAGGTCATCTGGATTCCAAGGCGCGGCCCATGTCAAAAATCGATCATCACCTCTTTTCTGCCCACGAACATGTATTCGAGCGGGAGCCGTGCCCGCAGTGTGGTGCCGAGCTGGTGATCCGTCAGGGCAAGCATGGCCCCTTCTTGGGCTGTTCGGCCTACCCCTCCTGTGATTACATTCGTTCCCTGACGCCCTCCGGCCGCGACATCGAAAAGGTGCTCGAAGGATCGGCCTGCCCCGATTGTGGCCAGCCGCTGGCGATCAAGAAGGGGCGCTACGGTCTGTTCGTGGGCTGTACCCAGTATCCGGCCTGCCAGCATATCGAGTCCCTGCAGGAGAGCGACGATACCCAGATCCTCTGCCCCGAGTGCGGCAAGGGTCATCTGGTGAGCCGCACCTCCCGCTATGGCAAACAGTTTTACTCCTGTGATGCCTATCCACACTGCAAATATGTGGTGAACGACAAGCCGATCCCCATGCCCTGCCCCGCGTGTGGCTGGGGCATCATGATCGAGAAGAAAGTGAGGGGGAGTCTGCGCTGGGTCTGTCCGCAAAAGAAATGCTGTCATCAGATTGAGCGGGTATAATCCTGCCGCCATAAGCCGGCAGGCAGCTTGCTGGCAAGGGAGTGTTTCATCTGGATTTATCACCTTGCCGTGAACCGCCCCTTTATGGCCGTGCCGTTGGGCGCCGATCCCGATGTTGCCGCACCGCCAGCCTCTTGACCTGCCCGGCATCGCAGGCGCTGCACTGGCCGATGATGAGCCGGCGCCCTGGCGGGTCAAACGTCCGAATGTACTGAAGAGGTGAGGGCACCAAGGTCCCTAATGTCGGTTCAACTTACAACCCAGTGATGAGAGGTGGCAGCCCGGCTGTCGCATTTTTTCTATGCCAAACGAATTTGAACAAGCGATCGCCGCCCTGCACCGCGAAGGGGTGATCGCCTATGCCACCGAGGCCGTCTTTGGCCTGGGATGTGATCCCGACTCCGAGGCTGCGGTTCAGCGCCTGCTGGCCATCAAGCAGCGTCCGGTGGAGAAGGGCCTGATCCTGATCGCCGCCGATCTGGCCCAACTGCAGGATTACATCGACCTGGGCCAGCTCAGCAGCGAGCAGCTTGCTCGCGTGCAGGCGAGCTGGCCAGGCCCCTTCACCTGGATCATGCCTGCCCGTGCGACCACGCCGGCCTGGCTGACGGGTCAGTTCGATACCCTGGCGGTGCGTGTCACGGCCCATCCTCAGGTGCAGGCCCTGTGCCGCGCCTTTGGCAAACCCCTGGTCTCGACCAGTGCCAACCTGACCGGCGAGGAGCCTGCCCGTCGGGTGGCCGAGATAGGTGAGCTGTTGGCAAGCCAGCTGGCTTATGTCCTGCCCGGCGAAGTCGGGGGACAAGCCAATCCATCCGAGATCAAGGACGCCCGTACCGGCGCCATCATTCGTCCCTCCTGAGGGGCGGCAAGTGCCTGATTTGCGGTCATGACGGGCGATGTGCTCATGGCGTGACACCACAATATAAAATGGACGGGACGATCAAGATCCTGCCTGACTGGAGACAAGATGAGCAAACCGGATGTGGCCCAGGTCAAGGCCTTCCTGCTGCAGTTGCAGGACGAGATCTGTCGGGGACTGGAGCAGGCTGACGGCGCCGGACACTTCGTGGAGGATGCCTGGCACCGCGAAGGCGGTGGTGGAGGCCGTACCCGGGTGCTGCGCCATGGCGCCGTGATCGAGCAGGGCGGGGTCAACTTCTCCCATGTCTATGGCGATGCCATGCCGGCGTCGGCGACCGCTCACCGTCCCGAACTGGCCGGCCGCAAGTTCGAGGCCATGGGGGTCTCGCTGGTGATCCATCCGCACAACCCCTATGTACCGACCAGCCATGCCAACGTCCGTTTCTTCATCGCCGAGAAAGAGGGCGAGGCGCCCATCTGGTGGTTTGGCGGCGGTTTCGATTTGACGCCCTTCTATCCGTTTGCCGAGGATGTGCAGCACTGGCATCAGGTTTCCCGTGATCTCTGCCAGCCTTTTGGTGATGAGATCTACCCCGAGTTCAAATCCTGGTGCGATCGCTACTTCTTCCTCAAGCATCGCAACGAGACCCGGGGTGTGGGTGGCCTCTTCTTCGATGATCTGAACCGCTGGCCCTTTGCCGACTGCTTCGCCTTCATGCAGGCGGTAGGTCGGGGTTATCTCGATGCCTATCTGCCTATTGTCGAGCAACGCAAGGCGCTGCCCTATGGCGAGCGGGAGCGGGCGTTCCAGCTCTATCGTCGAGGCCGTTATGTGGAGTTCAACCTGGTGTATGACAGGGGCACCCTGTTCGGGTTGCAGACCGGCGGACGTACCGAGTCGATCCTGATGTCGATGCCCCCCCTGGCTCGCTGGGAGTATGACTGGCAGCCGGAGGCGGGCAGCCCCGAGGCCTTGCTCTATACCGACTACCTCACGCCACGAGAGTGGCTGTGACTCGAGGGGCCTTGACGGGCCCCTTTTTACTGGCCGATATTCGGCTTGTTCCCGACTGAGAAAACCCGTTAAATCGGGTGATCACCCTCTGATGGAACTCTTTGATGGATCGTTATCTGGTTTTTGGCCACCCGGTGCGCCACAGCAAGTCCCCCTTCATTCATACCCTGTTCGCCAGACAGACTCAGCAAGAGCTGGTGTATGGGCTGGCCGAGCCCGCCGTCGATGAGTTTGCCGCTACCCTGCGCAGCTTCTTTGCCCAGGGAGGCAAGGGGTGCAATGTCACAGTGCCTTTCAAGGAGCAGGCATTCGCCCTGGTCGATCGACTGAGTCCAAGGGCCAAGCGGGCAGGCGCGGTCAATACCATCAAGCTGACCGATGATGGCGTGCTGCTGGGGGACAACACCGATGGCACCGGGCTGGTAGCCGATCTCAAGTCCCATGGGGTGACGCTGGCAGGCAGCCGGATCCTGTTGCTGGGGGCCGGTGGGGCGGCTCGCGGTGCGCTGGCGCCGCTGCTGGCGGAGAAGCCGGGCGAGTTGGTCATCGCCAACCGCACTCATGGAAAAGCGCAGCAGCTGGCTGCCGAATTTCAGGATCTGGGTGCGCTCAGTGCCAAGACTTACGAGCAGTTGGCGGGGCCGTTCGATCTCATCATCAATTCCACTTCCGCCAGTCTGCAAGGGGAGCTGCCGCCGCTGGCGCCTGCCCTGATCCACGCCGATATCGCCATTTACGACATGATGTACGGTGCGACGGACACGGCCTTCATTGGCTGGGCCAAGCAGCATGGTGCCCGTCAGACCATGGATGGGCTCGGCATGCTGGTGGAACAGGCTGCCGAAGCCTTTACCGTGTGGCGCGGCATCCGGCCTGGCACCAAACAGGTGTTGAGAGAGCTGAAGCGCAACCTGGGCACCTTGTAAGTAGGTTTGCTTATCAAACTGGCTGGGAGTGGCACAACCGCGAATGTGCAGTCCCGCAGACGGGCTCTGGCAACCTCACCCTCTGGTATCTGGGCAGAACCTCTCTCATCCTCGGGGAAAAGTGCTCCCCTCGAGCAGGAGAGTGAAATTGCCACTATTTTGAAATGGGATTTAAAGCGATAAATAACAATGCGTTACGATGCGCTCAAGCTAGTGTTGTTCGCGTTTATCAAGTTTTTTCTCAAAGCAGCGGAACTTGTGCGAAATGGTGCTGACTAACTAGATAGTTGAGGAAGTGCTAGCTAGTCACCTTTATAACTCCCCGGTATTTATACTGGGGATTTTTTTATCTTTTTGAAAAATATAGAAATTTACCTCATCCATTCTAAGTGAAACTAAATTACATAAATTACTTTCACTTTCTGCTGCTTTGCTGTACAGTTATCAGCGTAGGGTACAGAGGTAAGATGTTCTATCTTTCAGACCTTTTATTTCACGTAATTGAATGTGGCTGAATAGCAGCCCCGATGAGTCATCGTCGGGGTGTTTTTTTATGCGAATCATTTAGAGTAAATGCTTTAAATTGGGCGATCTTTTGTTAGAATAGGGATGTTTCTTGAGGAAAACCAATCGTCTTTGTTCTCGAGAACTCGCTTTTTCCCAATTTTTTGAACTCATTTCTTCGGGCCGGTTCGCGACAGCGAGACTGGCCTCATTTTTATCCCTTTCTATCCCCTTGCTGTAATAAACTTTCAGTTTCGTTGATGTTCGGCATTATTCCCGGCTTGTCTGGCGGGAGAGATGAAAACGGTGTCAAGGAGGGGTAAGTTAATTTTCACAACAGCCTAACGTTCTATCTCTCTGATTAGAAAGACTTATAAGAAATAGAGATGGGTTGTAACAGAAGGGGGAGTGGGGGCTGGCCCGGGCAGGGGAAAACTGAAAGTCTTTCAATCAGCGGAGGGCCAACTCCGCTCATTGCAGCAAGAAGAGGAGCGATTTACTCCTCGATCTGGTGGTCTTCTTCTGTGTCGGTCGGAGTTGCCTCGGCATTG
The DNA here is from genome assembly GCF_058791175.1 of Aeromonas sp. EU05-FHT14A05. Lineage (NCBI taxonomy): Bacteria > Pseudomonadati > Pseudomonadota > Gammaproteobacteria > Aeromonadales > Aeromonadaceae > Aeromonas > Aeromonas sp. EU05-FHT14A05. Next base: position 65,946 of record NZ_JBYTDH010000013.1, read on the forward strand.
GACAGATACCAGCCGCTCAGGGTCTGGGCCAGCTTCTCGACGCCTATGTTGTTGAGGGAAGAGAAGGCTTCAACCTGGATCTGCGGACCCAGCTCGGCTACTGCCTGGCGCACCTTGATCACCTGGTTGTTGCGGGGACCCGGGCTCAGTTTGTCTGCCTTGGTCAGCAGCAGCATCACAGGCAGTTCGCGGTGTGAGCTCCACTCCAGCATGTTCATGTCGGTCTCTTTGAGGGGATGGCGAATGTCCATCAGGATCACCAGACCTTTCAAGGATTCGCGGCGCTGCAGGTATTCAGCCAGTGACTTTTGCCACTTGAGTTTCATTTCCAGCGGAACCTGCGCATAACCGTAGCCCGGCAAGTCGACCAGGCGCTTGCCCGGCTCCAGTTCAAACAGGTTGATCAGCTGGGTACGACCCGGTGTCTTACTGGTCCGTGCCAGGTTCTTGTGTTTGGTCAAGGTATTCAATGCAGATGATTTACCGGCGTTGGAACGCCCGGCAAACGCAATCTCGACACCCCCATCATTTGGCAGGTGGCGGATGTCGGGTGCGCTGGTCACAAAATGCACCTTATTGAAATTCAGAGTTTGTGTATCCAACGTAAATTCCCCATAGAGATAGAGGGTTATAGAGTTACTTTTTTGTGAAATCGTGTAAAATGGCGTCGCTTAAACGCGTTTATTTTAACATGCCTTCGGCGGCATGGGATCTGGAAGCCTAATAACGAGAAAGTTGGAACGCCATGAAGAACCTAGTCATTACACTTGCTCTGATGGTTGGCGTAACTGGGATGGCACAAGCCAAGGGCGATGCCGCTGCGGGACAAACCAAGGCTGCCGTCTGTGCGGCCTGTCATGGACCGGACGGCAACAGCCCAGTCGACATGTATCCCAAGATTGCTGGTCAGCACGCATCATATATCAAAAAACAATTAGTTGAACTGAAGGCTGCAGCTTCTGGCCAAACTGGTCGGGTTGCTCCCATCATGGGACCCATGGCGTTGCCTCTGTCCGATCAGGACATGGACGACCTGGCCGCCTACTTCTCCAGCCAGAAGGTGACTCCGGTTGCCGTGCCCGATGACGTGGTTGCCGCAGGCAAGGCGCTCTATATGGGAGGCGACATGGGACGTGGTCTGGCCGCTTGTACCGCCTGCCATGGTCCGCGCGGTTCCGGCGTCGAGCAGGCCAAGTATCCCAGCTTGTCGGGGCAGCACCCTGCGTATATCAAGGCGCAGCTCACCGCCTTCCGTGCGGCAGCCCGTGACAATGACCCCAATGGCATGATGCGGGATGTGGCCAAGAAGCTGACGGATCAGGACATTGAGGCGCTCTCCAAATACGTGGCGGGTCTGCACTGATAAGGTCCTGAATCTAGCTTGTTGAAAATAACAGGGAACTATCAAGGTTCCCTGTTCTCTTTTGGGGCTTCCGGTGCCATGTCTGCAAATGCCCTGCATTGTTGTAAGAGATCCCCCATTTCCGAGTCCGGTCGGGGCTGAAACAGTGTTCGGCCTTCGACGCAGAAGCTATAACTTTCAATATGTTAAAAATGAGATAGCCACTTATCTTCGTTTGAAAGCATGCCGGGTGGATTGAGCCCCGCAGCGAAATTGTTACAGTGAGCCCATGGAATGACCGGGCGAGCTGTTGGCGTCCGGGTTGGACAGGGAGTCGGCTCAGCAGGCAAGTGATGAGCAGGAGAGTCAGAGACCAGGATGGTGACCGCCAGGGATGAGCGGGGCTGCGGGAGGCAACCACCCCAGAAAGACGACCGGATGTTGTCCGCATGGGTCAGACAAGCACACGCACATTCAGGATCGAGCAACAAGGGTCAGGAAGACCTAACGACATGATGCGCAGAGGTACGCCCAGGGATAAGGCGATTTGCAGCCAGGGAATGGGACTCGCATGACAGGATCAAGGCAGCTTCGGCTGCCTTTTTTCTGCTGGGTCATTAACCCGCCAAGGCATTCTGTGTCAAAATACCAGCAACATGCCCAGAGGATGCCGATCCTGCGGTGTTCAGCGACCGAATATGGTCGAATTGGTGCGGGATCCCACTCTTGTTCCAGATTTACTGTTCCCCGCTTCAGCATCCTCCCCGGACGAAACAATCCCGGGGGTTTCAATCCAGTTATTTGTCGGAGTCATTCATGTCGGCCAAACAACCCACCCGCAAGCCTACCGGCAAGCGCAAAGAATCAGATGCCAGTGCCCTGGAAGGCCGCGAGCGCAAACGCGCCGCCAAGCGCAAGGGCTTGAAGGCGGGCTCCCGTCAGCAGGTCGAGCAGGGCAAGAAGGGCGGTAGTGGCAAGCAGGCCAAGGATCCGCGCATCGGCTCCCGCAAGCCGGTCGTGCTGATCGTGGAAGAGAAGCAGAGCAAGCCGGTGGCGCCCAAGCCGCAAAAAGAGAAGAAGTTGGTGATGACGCCCGAGCAGGAGCTGGCCTCCATCGAGAATGATGATCGCCTGAACGATCTGCTGGATCGACTGGATGCCGGTGAAACCCTGGAAGCGGCCGAGCAGGCCTGGGTCGATCAGCGCGTCGATCGCTATCAGGAGCTGATGGACGAGCTCGGCATTATAGACACCGACGAAGATGACGACGGTGATTTTGACGAGGTCGAGTATGAAGAGCCGAGACAGCCAGCCTCCGAGGAGGAGCTGTGGGAGCGTTTCAGCCAGGTTGACTATCAGCCCGAGCCCAAGCCAGAGCCGAAGAAGAAGTGATGAGTGGATGGATGCTGGCCGCCCTGTTGGGGGGCCTTGTCTTGCTGGGGCTGGCTGTCTATGCCGGCACCCTGCTGGCGCGTCTCAAGCGTCAGCACGACATGCAGCGGCAGGCCATCGCGGCCCGCAACGAGCGCATCCTCGACAGCGTCAGGGTGATCGCCCATGCGGTACGGGATGGTCAGTGCGACTACTCGGAGGGGGCCATCCGGCTGACCAACCTGCTGGACGCCTTGCAGATCAAGGGTGGACGGGCCTTCGCCAGTGAATTCCCCGGTCTCTATGGCCTCTACGAGAAGGTGAAGGAGATGCCGACTCACGAGGCGAGGCGAGCCCTTAAGCGCAACGAAGTGATGAAGATGGATCTCGAGCGCAGCGGCTACGAGGCCGAGCTGGAGGCGCAGATCCTCAAGGATGTCGCCCGACTGAAGGACTTTCAGCTAAGCCGGTGAGCCCTGGATAACAAAGAAAGAGGAAGCAAGCGTGCAAGCAGAACAGATTGTGTGGGATCAGGCCCTGATCGAGAAATATAACTACAGCGGCCCGCGTTACACCTCCTATCCCACCGCGCTGGAGTTCAACGAGGGCTTCGGTTATCCGGACTTCGTCCAGGCCGCGGGCCAGTATCCGGCGCGCAATCTGTCGCTCTACGTGCATATCCCCTTCTGCCACAAGCTCTGCTACTACTGCGGCTGCAACAAGGTGATCACCCGTCACCAGCACAAGGCCGATCAATATCTCGATTACCTCGAGCAGGAGATCAAGGCGCAAGCCCCCCTGTTCAAGAACCGGCTGGTGACCCAGCTGCACTGGGGTGGCGGCACCCCCACCTATCTGAGCGAGGGGCAGACCCGTCGCCTGATGGCCATCTTGCGGGAGCACTTCCACTTCGCCGAGGAGGGGGAGATCAGCATAGAGGTGGACCCGCGCGAGATCGAGCTTTCCATGCTGGACGTGCTGCGGGAGCTGGGCTTCAACCGCATCAGCCTCGGCGTGCAGGATTTCAACAAGGCGGTGCAGGTCGCGGTCAACCGGGAGCAGGACAACGACTTCATCCGCGCCATGCTGGAGCGCGCCCGGGCATTGGGATTCCGCTCCACCAACCTGGATCTCATCTACGGCCTGCCGCACCAGAACCGGGAGAGCTTCCACCACACCCTGGAGGAAGTGCTCAAAACGGATCCGGCCCGCCTCTCCATCTTCAACTATGCCCATCTGCCGAGCCGCTTCGCCGCCCAGCACAAGCTGAAGGAGGAGGACATGCCGGCCCCCCGGGAGAAGCTGGCCATGCTGCAGGACACCATCGCCTTCCTCACCGGTCAGGGTTATCAGTTCATCGGCATGGATCACTTCGCCAAGCCAGATGACGAGCTGGCGGTGGCCCAGCGCGAGGGCAAGCTGCACCGCAACTTCCAGGGCTACACCACCCAGGGGGATTGCGATCTGCTGGGGCTGGGGGTCTCTTCCATCAGCATGATGGGGGATGCCTATTCCCAGAATCAGAAGGATCTCAAAACCTATTACGCCCAGGTGGAGACGCTCGGCCACGCCCAGTGGAAGGGGTGTTCCCTCAATCGGGACGACCTGATCCGCCGCGAGGTGATCAAGCGCCTCATCTGCGACTTCTCCCTGAACTTCGCCGCCGTCGAGCAGGCCCATGGCCTGGTCTTCCGGGAGTACTTCGCCGAGGATCTCAAGCTGCTGCAGACCTTCATCGACGATGGTCTGGTGCGCCTGACAGACGACGGCCTTGAGGTGGTCTCCACCGGTCAGCTGCTCATTCGCAACATCTGCATGTGCTTCGACGTCTACCTGCGCAGCAAGGCGCGCCAGCAGCAGTTCTCCCGGGTGATCTGAGCCCTCGACCAGGTTCTCTACATAAAAAAAACCGCCTTTCGGCGGTTTTTTTTATTGGGCCTGCCCCTGCTCAGCGTTGAGCCGCGCGGGCACTCAGTTCGGCCTTTTCGCCATCGCTCAGGAAGGCCAGGGTCAGGCCGTTCTGCTGGGCGGTGCGGATCTCGCTCATCGTCATGCCGGCGGCGGGGGCGGCCACCTCGTATTCGTGGGGCAGGTCGATGCCTTCCACTGCGGGATCGTCGGTGTTGAGGCAGGCCAGCACGCCAGCGGCCAGGAACTGGCGGATCGGGTGCTCGGTCAGGCTGGCGACCGTGGTGGTCTGGATGTTGGAGGTGAGGCAGGACTCGATGCCGATGCGGTGCTCCGCCAGGTAGGCCATCAGGACCGGATCCTGAATGGCCTTGACGCCGTGGCCGATACGCTCGGCGCCGAGATCACGAATGGCCTGCCACATGCTTTCGGGGCCCGCCGCTTCACCGGCGTGCACTGTCACCCGCATGCCCGCATCCCGCACCTTGCGAAAATGTTCGGTGAAGAGTGTGCCCGGGAAGCCCAGCTCGTCACCGGCCAGATCGATGGCGATCAGCTTGTCGCGATGGGCCAGACAGGCGGCCAGCTCCTGACTGCACTGTTCGGTGCCGAAGGTGCGGCTCATGATGCCGATGAGGTTGGTCTTGATGCCGAAGTCGCGGCTGCCGGCGGCCACGCCGTCTATGATGGCTTCCACCACGCCCTGCGGGTGCAGCTTGTGGGCCATCGCCATGTAGGCGGGGCTGAAGCGCAGCTCGGCATAATCGATGCCGGCACGCAGCAGATCTTCCACGTTCTCGTAGGCGACCCGGCGGCATGCATCGTAATCGGCCAGCACGGACACGCCCCAATCCAGCTTCTTCAGGAAGGCCACCAGACTCGGCTCGTTCTCGACGATCTGCACGTGAGGGCGCAGGGCTTCCAGCTCATCGGCCGGCAGCTGGATGTTGTGCAGGCGACCCAGCTCGAGAATGGTCTGCGGACGGATGTTGCCATCCAGATGGCGGTGCAGGTCGGTCAGGGGGAGGGATCTGTCAATCATGGTGGCGCCTTCTGCGAGTCGGGTTGGAAAGCCTGTCATTCTAGGCGGGGATCTTGAAAAAGATACCCCGTTTGCAGGCAAACGGGGTCTGATTGGTCAGGCTTTCCCTCAAGGCGTGATGGGAATCGTTTTTCCCGAGGACTCAGGGAATGTCGAGTTCCTTGAGCTTGCGGGTCAGGGTATTGCGACCCCAGCCAAGCAGGCGGGCGGCCTCCTGCTTGTGGCCATGGGTGTGCTCCAGCGCCGTCTCCAGCATGATCCGCTCGAACTGGGGCATGGCATCCGCCAGGATGTCGGTCTCCCCCAGCGCCAGCTTGGCGGCTACCCAGTCCTGCAGTTGTTGCTGCCAGCCACCGGTCAGGGCGGGCTGGCCCGGCTCCGCCGTGCTGGTGATGGGGGTCAGCAGCTCGGTGGGCAGATCGCCGACCAGTACCTCCTGACCGGAGGCCATCACGGTCAGCCAGCGGCAGACGTTCTCCAGCTGGCGCACGTTGCCGGGCCAGGGCAGGCGGCTGATGTAGGTCTGGGTATCCGGGTGCAGGCTCTTGGCCTCCACGTTCAGCTCCTTGGCGGCTCTGAGCAGGAAGTGCTGGGCCAGCTGGGGTATGTCCTCCCGGCGCTCCTTGAGGGCGGGGATATGGATGCGGATGACGTTGAGGCGGTGGAACAGATCCTCCCGAAATTCGCCGTCGGCAACCCGTTTCTCCAGATTCTGGTGGGTGGCAGCGATGATCCGCACATCCACCTGCACCGGTTGATGGCCGCCGACCCGGTAGAACTGGCCGTCCGCCAGCACCCGCAGCAGCCGGGTCTGGACGTCCAGGGGCATGTCGCCTATTTCGTCGAGAAACAGGGTGCCGCCGTCGGCCTGTTCGAAGCGGCCGTGACGTATGTTGTTGGCGCCGGTGAAGGCCCCCTTCTCATGGCCGAACAGTTCGGATTCGATGAGATCCTTGGGGATGGCCGCCATGTTGAGGGCGATGAAATTCTTGTGGGCGCGCGGGCTGTGCTTGTGCAGGGCATGGGCGACCAGCTCCTTGCCGGTGCCGCTCTGGCCGTTGATGAGCACCGAGATGCTGGAGCGCGACAGCCGGCCTATGGCGCGAAACACCTCCTGCATGGCGGGAGCCTCACCGATGATCTCCGGGGTGGTGGTGGCCTCCTGCTGGCGTGCCTTGCGCTTGGTGCGCTGCTCTTTCAGATGATTCTCGGCGCGGCGCACCAGGGTGACCGCCTCGTCGATGTCGAACGGCTTGGGCAGGTATTCGAAGGCGCCGCGCTGGTAGGCGTTGACCGCGCTGTCGAGATCCGAGTGCGCCGTCATGATGATGATGGGCAGATCGGCCTGGCGGCGGTGGATCTGCTCCAGCAGGCTGAGGCCGTCTATGCCAGGCATGCGGATGTCGGAGAGGATCACGTCCGGTGAGCGTATCTCCAGCGAGCTCAGCAGGGCTTCGCCATCGGCAAAGCTCTCGCATTCGAAGCCTTCGCTGCCAAGGGTGCGCTCCAGGACCCACCGGATGGAGCTGTCGTCATCGACGATCCACACTTTTGCTGTCATGAGGTTCCCTTACTTGCGAAGTGGTAGGTAGATGGTGAATTCGGTGTGGCCGGGCCAGCTGATGCAATCTATGCGTCCCTTGTGCTGATCGATCAGGTTCTGGGCGATGGAGAGGCCGAGGCCTGTGCCCCCCTCCTTGCCGGTGATCATGGGGTAGAAGAGGGTGTCGCGAATGGCATCGGGAATGCCGGGACCGTTGTCGACGATCTTGATCTCGGCGGCCAGGCGGTAGCGCTGACCGTGGATGGTGATCTGGAAGGCGGTGCGGGTCTTGATGCGGATGAGCCCGGTCTGATCGCCGAGGGCCTCGGCGGCATTGCGGACTATGTTGAGAAACGCCTGCTGCAGCTGGTCCGGCTCCATCTCGAACTCGGGAATGCTGGGGTCGTAATCCCGCTCGATGCGGATCTGGGGCGGCAGCTCCAGATCCACCAGACGGCGCACCTGCTCCAGCACCGAATGCACATTGTGCATCTGATGGCGTCCCGGTCGTTGGGGGCCGAGCAGACGATCGACCAGCACCCGCAGGCGGTCGGCCTGCTCTATGATGATGCCGGTATATTCACGCAGGGCCGGGTCCGGCAGCTCCTTTTGCAGCAGCTGGGCCGCGCCGCGCAATCCCCCGAGGGGGTTCTTTATCTCGTGGGCCAGCCCGCGCACCAGCTCCTTGGCGGCCTGCTGCTGGGCATGTTGCTGCAGCTCCTGGCTGATCTTCTTCTGCTGATCGATCTTGCGCAGCTCCACCACCATCAGCCGCTGCTCATGGTCGGCCATGGGGCTCACGCTGATCTCCACCAGCCTGGGCTCTCCCTCCACCACCAGGGTGACTTCGCTGTCGGTGAAGCCCTGCCCTGAAATGAGGCACTGCTTGAATCGTTGCAGGTCGAGGGAAATGTGCTCCAGCAGATGGGGCAGTTCGATCCCGATCAGTCGCCGTTCGCTGAGGGAAAGCAGCTGTTCGGCCGCCGGGTTGACGAATTGAATGCAGAGCCGCTCATCCATCAGGATGACGGCGGTCAGCAGGTTGTCCAAGAGTGTCTTGGCGTGATCCAAGCGGGTTGGCACAGGTTTCTCCCTAAAACGGTGCTTTACACCTGTTATGCACCGATATGGTGCATTGAGTTTACCCGCATCGGTGCGTCACATCACCCCTAATTGGCCTTGGGGGTGGCTTTGGGAGCCTGATTCACAGTCGTTCTATGCAGGTAAAAGGTGGCTGCTTTGGATTTAGCAAGGATCGTACCGTCTTTGGCGAGCAGCTCGAGCCGCGCCTCGTAGGCGCCGCGAGGGAGGTTCTCCACCCGGATGGCCAGGCTGTTGTGAACGAGGGGAATGGCCTGGTCGTTCAGCAGCAGGCGTACGTCATATTGCACCGGCGCCTGGGGATGGACCTGGGCCTGGAAGACGATGTTGCCCGTGTTGTCGCGCAGTGTGCTGCCCGGCTCGGGGGAGAGCAGTTCTATCTCCAGGGGGGCGGCCTCCAGGGCCTTCCTGGCATCGACGCCGGTCAGGCTGTTGAAGTCGTCGACCTGGACCGAGTGGGGCGAGGTGCCGATGAGGGGGGAGACCCGCAAGTCGATTTCCCTGGCGTTCTTGCCGGGGGGAGGGGCGTCTGTGTAATGGGTCACCCCTTGGGGATCTATCCAGGAATAGACTCTGGCCGCCTGGGCGGTGCAGGAGATCATCAGCAAGAGGCCCAGCGTCCATGTCGGGTGTACTGTTTTCATCCATCTCTCCTTGACGGGGTTCACCTTAATCCTATCAGAGAAAAAAATGTCGGGCCTATTGTCGGATCCGCGGTGCAGAATGGGCTCGACAAGCCGTATGCCCCATGCGGTGTGAGGCCATGAATCATGGTATTTCAGCCCCTTAGATAAAAAACCCGCCAGATGGCGGGTTTGTCATGATGAAGCAAGGACACCGGATTAGACGGAGTAGTACAGCTCGAACTCCAGCGGGTGCGGGGTCATGCGGACACGATCCACGTCATGCTGCTTCAGCTCCAGGTAGGAGTTGATGAAGTCGTCGCTGAAGACGCCGCCACGGGTCAGGAACTCGCGATCAGCATCCAGTGCGGACAGGGCCTCGTCCAGGGAGCCGGCAACGGTCGGCACTTCTGCGGCTTCTTCCGGCGGCAGGTCATACAAGTTCTTGTCCATGGCATCGCCCGGATGGATCTTGTTGATGATGCCGTCCAGACCGGCCATCAGCTGGGCAGCGAAGGCCAGGTAGGGGTTGGCAGCCGGATCCGGGAAGCGCACTTCGATGCGGCGGGCTTTCGGGCTCGGCACAACCGGGATACGGATGGAGGCAGAGCGGTTGCGGGCGGAGTAGGCCAGCATGACAGGGGCTTCATAGCCCGGCACCAGACGCTTGTAGGAGTTGGTGGTCGGGTTGGCGAAGGCGTTGATGGCCTTGGCGTGCTTGATGATGCCGCCGATGTAGTGCAGCGCCATCTCGGACAGACCACCGTACAGGTCGCCGGCGAACAGGTTGACACCGTTCTTGGCCAGGGACTGGTGGCAGTGCATGCCGGAGCCGTTGTCACCGAACATGGGTTTCGGCATGAAGGTGACAGTCTTGTTGTAGGCGTGGGCCACGTTGTGGATCACGTACTTCAGCACCTGCACTTCGTCAGCTTTCAGGGTGAGAGTGTTGAAGCGGGTTGCGATCTCGTTCTGACCGGCAGTGGCCACTTCGTGGTGGTGAGCTTCAACGACCTGGCCCATCTCTTCCAGCACCAGACACATGGCGGCACGGATGTCCTGGGAGGAGTCAACTGGCGCAACCGGGAAGTAACCACCCTTGACGAAGGGACGGTGACCCTTGTTGCCGTGCTCGTACTCGGTACCCGAGTTCCAGGCAGCTTCTTCGGATTCGATCTTCACGAAGCTGTGGCCCATGGTGTTGGAGAAGGTGATGTTGTCGAACATGAAGAATTCCGGCTCCGGCCCGAACAGCACGGTGTCAGCGATGCCGCTGGCTTTCAGGAAATCTTCGGCACGCTTGGCGATGGAGCGCGGATCGCGGTCATAGCCTTGCATGGTGGCAGGTTCAAGCACGTCACAGACGATGTTCAGCGTGGTCTCTTCGGTGAACGGGTCCAGTTTGGCGGAGGCCGGATCCGGCATCAGCACCATGTCAGACTCGTTGATGCCCTTCCAGCCGCCGATGGAGGAGCCATCGAACATCTTGCCGTCTTCGAAGAAGTCTTCGTCGACCTGGTGGGAAGGAATGGATACGTGCTGCTCTTTACCCTTGGTGTCGGTAAAACGCAGATCAACAAACTTGACTTCGTGTTCCTGGATCAGGGCCAAAACGTTCTGGGCTGACATGCTAAGTAACCTCCGGTGTTAAAACTCTTTGGGTGAATGCGTCATCACATTCACATAAGCCAGTATCGTGCCAAGTTTGTGACAGCTTGATTTCAGGGCATTTGCACCCTTTCAGGCTGTCGGGACACCCGCTTTCATGCTTGGCTGCGCCTCAAAGTGGTGCAACCTTGGATCGTTTTGGTGCACCATCGTGGTGCGCCTACGTGCCAAGGCCATCTAAGCAGGCTTTTGGCGCGGGGTCCATGATCCAGATCCCCTGTTGTACGCGAATGGTCTGCAATTCTGCTAGGCAGATCACAAAGGCGAGAGTACAATTAGCGCCCAATTTTACCCGGTGATTTGAGGCGAGAATGTTAGAGAATTTACGCAATATTGCGATTATTGCGCACGTTGACCACGGCAAAACGACTCTGGTTGATAAGCTGCTGCAGCAATCCGGCACTCTGGATCGCACCAGCGAAGGTCAGGAACGGATCATGGACTCCAATGATCTGGAACGGGAACGTGGCATCACCATTCTCGCCAAGAACACTGCGATCCGCTGGAACGACTACCGTATCAACATCGTGGATACCCCGGGTCACGCCGACTTCGGTGGTGAAGTTGAGCGCGTGCTCTCCATGGTTGACTCCGTGCTGCTGCTGGTTGACGCCGTTGACGGCCCGATGCCGCAAACCCGTTTCGTGACCCAGAAGGCATTCGCCCAGGGTCTGAAGCCCATCGTGGTCATCAACAAGATCGACCGTCCGGGTGCTCGTCCTGACTGGGTAATGGATCAGGTTTTCGATCTGTTCGACAACCTGGGTGCCACCGATGAGCAGCTGGACTTCAAGGTTGTTTACGCCTCTGCACTGAACGGTTGGGCCACCCTGGACCAAGACGTACCGTCCGACAACATGGAACCCCTGTTCCAGGCCATCGTCGACAACGTCGAAGCCCCTGCTGCGGATACCGAAGGCGGTTTCCAGATGCAGATCTCCCAGCTGGACTACAACTCCTACGTGGGCGTCATCGGCATCGGCCGTATCACCCGTGGTCGCGTCAAGACCAACCAGCAGGTCACCATCGTTGGTGCCAACGGCAAGAACCGTACCGGCAAGGTCGGTCAGGTGCTGGGTTACCTGGGTCTGTCCCGTACCGAAGTGGCCGACGCGCAAGCGGGCGACATCATCGCCATCACCGGTCTGGGCGAGCTGAAGATCTCCGACACCATCTGTGACAACAATGCCGTCGAAGCCCTGCCGCCGCTCTCCGTTGACGAGCCCACCGTGAACATGACCTTCCAGGTCAACACCTCGCCGTTCGCCGGTAAAGAAGGCAAGTTCGTCACCTCCCGCAACATCCTGGAGCGTCTGAACCAGGAGCTGGTCCACAACGTGGCCCTGCGCGTGGAAGAGACCGAAGATCCGGACAAGTTCCGCGTCTCCGGCCGTGGTGAACTGCACCTCTCCATTCTGATCGAAAACATGCGTCGCGAAGGCTACGAGCTGGCGGTATCCCGTCCGGAAGTTATCCTGCGTACCGTTGACGGCGTTCTGCAAGAACCGTTCGAAACCGTTACCGTCGACGTGGAAGAGATCCACCAGGGTTCAGTGATGGAGCAACTCGGCCTGCGTAAGGGCGAGATGACCAACATGACCCCGGATGGCAAGGGCCGTGTCCGTCTGGACTTCATGATCCCGAGCCGTGGCCTGATCGGCTTCCAGACCGAGTTCCTGACCATGACTTCAGGTACCGGCCTGCTGTACCACACCTTCGACCACTACGGTCCGCACAAGGGTGGCAGCATCGGTGAGCGTCAGAACGGCGTGCTGATCTCCAACGCTACCGGCAAGGCACTGACCTTCGCCCTGTTCGGTCTGCAAGACCGTGGTCGTCTGTTCATCGGTCACGCGACCGAAGTGTACGAAGGCCAGGTGATCGGGATCCACTCCCGTTCCAACGACCTGACCGTCAACTGCCTGAAAGGCAAGCAGCTGACCAACATGCGTGCCTCCGGTACCGACGAAGCCCAGGTGCTGACTCCGCCGATCCGCATGACCCTGGAGCAGGCTCTCGAGTTCATCGACAACGATGAGCTGGTCGAGATCACTCCGAAGGCCATTCGTATCCGCAAGAAACTGCTGACCGAGATGGATCGCAAGCGCGCCGGTCGTGCTTGATCGATAGCTGTTCATCGACAGACCAAAGAGAGGCCTTATGGCCTCTTTTTTTATGGTCGCGCGGTGGTCTCTTGCTCCTGCATGGTCGATTTTTATGGTCGCGCGGCGGTCTCTTGCCTCTTGGATGGTCGATGCGATGGCCGCGAACCGGCTGATGGGTGGTCAGATGGGCACCCTATCTGACACAATATCTGCATGATGACGCTTACGAGAATCAAGATGCAGCAGCAAATCCGCGGCCGCCTGGCCCACGCAGTCTCCTTCTTGCGCCACGATGGTGCCCATTTCGCCCAGTTTGTCTGGGGTCGTTTCCAGCAGGACAGGCTGACGGTCACCGCCGGCTACCTGGCCTATGTGACCCTGCTCTCCCTGGTGCCCATGGTGGCCGTGGTGTTCGGCATGATGTCGGCCTTTCCGGTGTTCCAGACCCTGAAACAGCAGATGGAACAGTTCGTCTATCACAACTTCGTGCCCACCGCCGGCGAGATGCTCAAGGAGTACATAGACGGCTTCGTGGCCAATGCCACCAACACCACAGCGGTCGGCATAGGCGCCCTGATAGTGGTGGCCCTGATGCTGATCTCGGCCATCGACAAGAACCTCAACTACATCTGGCGCTCGACCCAGAATCGACCGCTGGCCCAGGCCTTTGCCATGTACTGGATGATCCTGACCCTGGGCCCCGTGCTCATCGGAGCCAGCCTCGCCATCTCCTCCTACATACTGTCGCTGAAGCTGTTTGCCGCTGACAGCCTGTTTGGCGCCGGCTACCTGGTGCTGCGCAGCCTGCCGTTCCTGTTTTCTGTGTTCGGCTTCCTGCTTATCTATACGGTGGTGCCCAACTGCAAGGTGCGGCTGACCCACGCCTTGATCGGCGCCCTGGTGGCGGCCACCCTGTTCGAGCTGGCCAAGCGCGGCTTCTCCATCTACATCACCAACTTCCCCTCCTATCAGGCCATCTACGGTGCCCTGGCGACCATCCCCATTCTGTTCGTCTGGGTCTATCTGAGTTGGCTGGTGGTCTTGCTCGGCGCGGAGACCACCGCCTGCCTGGGAGAGTACGAGAAACCCGGCAATGAGGAGCTGGGCTGAGTCAGCCACTCATTGTTGGCACCGATATTCATTCTGTTCGTCTGGGCATTTGTAAACCTGAGCTGGTTGGTGGTCTTGCTCGGCGCAGAGACCACCGCCTGCCTGGGGGAATACGAGAAGCCGGGTACCGAGGAGCTGGGCTGATCCCCTCGCTTATTGCTAACATCAACGACCGCCTTCGGGCGGTCGTGCGTTTCTGACAAGACAAAGGAGTTGCGGGTGATTGCATTGATCCAACGGGTATCCGAGGCCAGCGTGACCGTCGAGGGGGAGGTGACCGGGGCCATAGAGCAAGGGCTGCTGATACTGCTCGGGGTGGAGCAGGGGGACGATGAGGCCAAGGCCGACAAGCTGCTGCACAAGGTGAGCGGCTATCGCATCTTCTGTGACGAGAACGGCAAGATGAACCTCAATGTGGGCCAGGTGGGAGGCAGTCTGCTGGTGGTCTCCCAGTTCACCCTGGCGGCGGATACCGGCAAGGGGATGCGACCCAGCTTCTCCGGTGGTGCCCACCCGAGCGATGCCGAGCGGCTCTATGACTACTTCGTTGCCCGGGCCAGGGAGAGCGGCGTGCCGACCGAGACGGGGCGCTTTGCCGCCGACATGAAGGTCAGGCTGCTCAACGACGGTCCCGTGACCTTCTGGCTGCAGGTGTAGGGCAACAGTAACAGCTCGCCAAGGGGCGTTAAGCCCCCTGGCTGATGGCGTGCAGTATGACGTTGCGATAGCCCGGCACCCCGTTGGCGCTGGTGGGGCCGATCCACTCCTCGGCCAGCCTTTTGGCCTGTGCCAGTTCGAGATGGGTCCGTGGCAGCAGGTTGACGATGAGGGTGCCGCGCAGGCATCTGGCCAGCGCCTGATAGATGGGAGCCTGGAACAGCAGCAGGGGATTGCCGTCCTGGCTGAACAGGTCCAGCAGCACCAGGTCGTACTGCTCCCGACTCTCCAGCAGGAAGTGCAGTGCATCGGCGTGGTGCAGCCGTGGCGCACCTCCAGTCGGGGGCAGGAAAAACTGCTGGAACAGGGTGAGGATCTCGGCGTCCAGATCCACGCAGTCGTGGCGGGCTTCGGGCCAGCGCGCACCCAGATGACGGGTGAGATCCCCCCCTCCCAATCCCAGCTCCAGGATCCGGCTCGCCTGTGCGGGCAGCCGCTCGGCGATGCTCTGCTGATGGGGCAGGCAGAGGTGTTCCGGTTGGCTCAGGCTCATGGCGGATTGCACCACGCCGTCCATTTCCAGCCAGCGGTGGCGGGCATTTTCCAGGATGGAGAGGCGGCGTTCGGGTTTGGCGCTGAGGTGCAATAAGTGATCGGCTTGGTACGCTTGCAGATTGAAGTCCATGAATTTGCACGGCAAGATGGCTTTCGACCAGTGTAACTCAAGGATGTCGCTATGTACCGGGTGGTCACCCCTCAAACGCCAGCGGAGCTGGATGCCAGCTACCCGCTGCGTCGGGAGGCATTGGTGCGCAAGCCCTTCCATCTGCCCGTCGGCGCAAACTCAAGGATCGCTTTATGCATCGGGTAGTCACCCCAGAAACGCCAGCGGAGCTGGATGCCTACTACCAGTTGCGCTGGGAACTCCTACGCAAGCCTTTCAATCTGCCCGTGGGCTCCGAGCGTGACGAATACGATACCGTCGCCATTCATCGGCTGATGCTGGCCGAAGACGGCACCCCCATCGCCGTCGGCCGCCTCTTCATCGGGGGTGACGAGGCCCAGATCCGCTTTATGGCGCTGCGTCCTGAGTTTCGCGGTCAGGGGCTGGGGGCCCGCATGGTAGAGGATCTCGAACAGCTGGCCCGGGACGAGAAGGTGAAACGGCTGGTGATGAACGCACGCCAGGAGGCGGTGGAGTTCTATCGCAGGTGCGGCTTTCTCGAGGTGGGTGAGGGGCCCGTCTCCTTCGGCCGCATTCCCCATCGTCAGATGATCAAATCCATCAGTCCGCTGCAGACCATACAGTATCGCCCCGAGTGGTGTCAGGATCTCACCACCCGCTGGTCGAGGGGGATCCCCATCAGCGAGAAGATGGGGGTACACATCACCCACTACGATGGCCAGACCTTCCACCTCAAGGCCAACCTGGCGGCCAACCTCAACGTCCACGACACCATGTTCGCCGGCAGCATTTACAGCCAGTGTGTGCTGGCGGGCTGGGGCCTCATCTGGCTGCAACTCAAGGAGGCCGGTCTGGGCGGGGATACGGTGCTGGCGGAGGGCAACATCAAATACTACAGACCGGTGAGCGAGGAGCCTGAGGCCAGGGTCGCCCGGGAGGGGATGCCCGCCGTGCTGGCGCCGCTCAAGAACGGGGAGTCCGCCAAGTTCAGCCTGCGGGTGCAGCTGTTCAGCGGCCGCAAGCTGGCGGTGGAGTTTGTCGGCCAGTACGTGGTGCTGCCCATCAAGCGGGCGGGACACTGACCCCGTCGTCGGGCATCCGTTAGCAACAAGGCCTCATGATGAGGCCTTGTTCGTCATTGCGCCGCGGTGGCGGGGGGAGTCTGGGGTCGCCGGAGCGGGCCGCTGCGCCCCTGGGCCGGGTAGCGTACGCCAGTCTCCCAGTCGCAAGTGGCTTCCCCGCTCGGGAAGCGCCATTCAAGGGTCGGGCTCTCAAGGGGGCCGCGCCAGCGCGCCAGCAGCTCGGCGCAGCGCCGCTTGTTCAGCACGCCGAGATCCAGCTGCCACTGGTCGCTGGCGAGATCGACCCCACCCTGCAAGCCGAGCAGGTGGGTGATGGTGGAAGCCCCGCCCTGATCGATCTGCAGCTTGCCCTGCTCAGCCCTGGCCTTCAGCCTGATGTGGTAGAAGGGGGTATCCCCCTGCTGCATCGCCTGCCACAGGGTCTCGGGGGTCAGAGTGGGCGGGGTCGCCTCCTTGAACCAGTTGTCCAGCAGCGGGTCTATCCCGACCTTGTCCCAGAAGGGATCCCTGGCCTCCAGGCTCAGGCTGCCCTGCAGGGTGTGGCGCCAGTTGCCGGGGGCCTGCTCCGGCTGCGGGGCCAGATCGGCTTGCAGATCCGTCTCCAGATCCACCTTGCCCGCCAGCGAGACGGGGGCATGGAGCAGTTCGCCCCACTTCTCCAGATCCAGCTGCTTGCCCTGCAGTTGCAGACGGCTCTCCTGCCCGGGCACCTTGCCCCATTGGCCGCTGAGGCTGAGAGAGCCCTCATCCGGCAGCTCGCTGCTGAGCCTGTTGAGCTGCCAGGCGCTCGGGGTCAGCTCCCCGTCCAGCACGCCGTTGCGGGCACTCAGGCCATCCCACACCAGCTCGAACCACTTGCTCTCGATGCGGGTACGGCCGAGCAGCGGGCCCGGCTGGTTGTTCCTCAGGCTGAGATCGCTCAGATAGAGCTGCCAGCCGGTCAGGGAGAGGGGCAGGGTGTCGTCGAAGGAGAGCACCTTGAGCCTGTCGAAGGCCAGCTTGCGCAGGTCGATCTGCTGCGGGCGCCAGCCCTGCCACTCCTGCCACCACCCTTCCGGCAGGCTGATGTCCATGCCGCTCAGGGCCATGTTCTTGAGGGTCAGCTTTTGCAGTTGGGGGTCGAGGGCAAGCTCGACATTGAACTCCCCTTCGTATGCCTTGCCCTGCAGCTCGGCCTCGATCTGCCGGGGGGAGAAGGCGAGCTTGCCCTCGATGGCTTCCAGCTGGAACAGGCCGCGGCCCAGATCCGCCAGGGTGCCGGAGAGATAGCCGCTTGGCTGGCTGCCCGCCTGCCAGTCGAAGGCGGTGAGCTGACCGCTGAAGTTGTTGAGGGAGAGCTCCTGCTCTATGGCATTGACGCTGACCCGATCGAGCTGGCCCCGATCCAGGGTGATGCGGTGCAGGGGGAGCTCGCCAGGGGGGATGTCACCGAGCTCGACCCGCATGCCACGGGCCTTCAAGGCGTGCAGTTGCAGGCTGCGATCCGGCCAGTTCAGCACCATGCCGGTCTCCAGCAGACCCTCGAACAGGTTGGTGGTCAGCTTGTCCGTGCTCAGCACCTGCCCCTCCAGTCTCCCCTGGAGGCTGAGGCGGGCCAGGGTGAGCTGCGGCGTCTCCAGCTGGTTGATGCCCAGGGTCAGGTTGGCCTGGGGCTGGCGTTTCGGATCGATCAGCTCCCAGTCGCTCAGGGTGGCGCTCAGGCCGCGCAGGGTCAGGGCCTCGCTCTGCAGGCTCAGGTTGTCTATGGTGCTGTCGCTGATGGTGAGGGAGTGCACCGGCAGGGTCGGCAGCTGGTTCGGCAGCGGCAGCTTGATGACGGGGCGGATGAGATCCAGGTGGGCGATGCGCACGTCCCGGTTCAGCCAGTCGATGTTGTCTATCTCCAGATAGATCTTCTCCAGCTGCACCGCATCCCCGTATTGCACCTGCTCCGCCAGCAGGGTGTAGGGGTGAAGCGGGTTGAACACCAGCCGGCCTATGGTGACAGGCACGCCGGTCTGCTGGCTGATCCAGCTGGCGATGGGGCCCTTGGCCCGCTCGGCGTCGAACAGGCCGAGGCCGACCCAGACGAATAGCAGCAGGAAGGCAAACAGATAGAGCAGGGCGCGTAGCCAGGAATTCATGGATGCTTTCCTCCTGTTTTGGGGGTTGTTGTCAGGCGTTTGAGTAGTGGTCCCGCAGGCCGAGCCAGCGGCGGATCAGCGGTTCGACATGACTCGGATGGCGGTCCATGAGGACATGTGCCCATCTTCTGCATCTACCTCGATCAGGCATTGGAATAGTGATCCCGTAAGCCGAGCCAGCGTCGTATCAAGGGTTCGACATGACTCGGATGCCTATCCATGAGGAAGCGCGCCATCTTCTGCACCTGGGGAATAAGCGGTTGATCCCGCACCAGATCGGCGATCTTGAGATCCGCCAACCCGGTCTGGCGGGTGCCGAGCAGTTCCCCCGGGCCGCGCAGCTCGAGATCGCGCTGGGCGATCAGGAAGCCGTCGTTGGTCTCCCGCAGCACCCCGAGCCGGCTCTGGGCCGTCTTGGAGAGGGGGGCATGGTAGAGCAGCACGCAGTGGGAGGCCACAGACCCCCGGCCGACCCGGCCGCGCAGCTGGTGCAACTGGGCCAGCCCCAGCCGCTCCGGGTTCTCGATGATCATCAGGCTGGCATTGGGCACGTCCACCCCCACCTCGATGACGGTGGTGGCGACCAGCAGTTGCAATATGCCCGCCTTGAACTCCTCCATCACCCGCTGCTTCTCGATGGGGCGCATCCGGCCATGGACCAGGCCTATGTGCAGGCCGGGCAGCCTGGCTTGCAGCTCGGCGGCCGTGTCTTCGGCGGCCTGGCACTCCAGCACCTCGGACTCCTCGATCAGGGTGCAGACCCAATAGGCCTGCTTGCCCTCCTCGCAGGCGAGCTTGACCCGCTCGATCACATCCTGACGGCGGCTGTCCGGCAGGGCGACCGTGGTGATGGGGGTACGGCCGGGCGGCAGCTCGTCGATGACGGAGGTGTCGAGATCCGCATAGGCGGTCATCGCCAAGGTACGGGGAATGGGGGTGGCGGTCATGATGAGCTGGTGGGGATGCACCCCCTCCCGCTCCCCCTTCTCGCGCAGGGCGAGGCGCTGGTGCACCCCGAACCTGTGCTGCTCGTCGATGATCACCAGGGCCAGGCGCTGGAACACCACCTGCTCCTGGAAGATGGCGTGGGTGCCCACCACCATCTTGACGCTGCCGTCGGCAATGGCGGCCAGCGCCTCCTCCCGCGCCTTGCCCTTCTGCTTGCCCGCCAGCCAGCCCACCTTGATGCCGAGTGGTTCCAGCCAGTGGGCGAAGTTGATGGCATGCTGTTCGGCCAGCAGCTCGGTCGGCGCCATCAGCCCCACCTGGCAGCCGTTGCCTATGGCTTGCAGCGCCGCCAAGGCCGCCACCAGCGTCTTGCCGGAGCCCACGTCCCCCTGCACCAGCCGCATCATGGGGTGGCTGCGTTGCAGATCATGGCTTATCTCCGCCACCACCCGGTTCTGGGCGCCGGTGGGGGTGAAGGGCAGGGCGCTTAGCAGCTTTTCCACCAGAGCCGGGGCCGGCTTGAGGGTGCGGGCCAGCTGGGTCTGTGCCTGGGCGCGGACCTTGAGGACGGAGAGGTTGTGGGCCAGCAGCTCTTCCAGCACCAGTCGCTGCTGGGCCGGATGCTGGCCGCTCTCCAGCAGGGCCAGCGCCACCGAGGGGGGCGGGCGGTGGAGCAGACGCAGGGCGGCGGCCAGCTCGATCTGCTGGGGGTAGAGACCGGCGGGCAGCAGCTCCTCGACGCCATAGAGGTCGAGCTGGGCCAGCGCCTGATCCGTGAGGCTGCGCAGGCTGAGCTGGCGCAGGCCTTCGGTGGTCGGGTAGACGGGGGTGAGCGCCTCTTCGGTCTGGCCGGCCTGCTCCTCGCCGAGCAGCTTGTACTCGGGGTGGGCCATCTCCAGCCCGTACTTGCCGGGACGAGCCTCGCCGAAGCAGCGGATCAGGCGGCCCTGGGCCAGGCTGTTTTTCTGGGCGGCGGTGAAATTGAAGAAACGCAGGGTCAGGCTGCCGGTGCCGTCGCTGATGCGGCACACCAGCATGCGGCGGCGTCCCATGACCAGCTGGGTGTCCTGGATTTCGCCCTCGACGGCGCCGTGCAGCCCGGGGGGCAGATCGCCGATGGGCCACACCTGGGTGCGGTCCTCGTAGCGCAGGGGGAGGTGGAACAGCAGATCCTGTACCGTGGCCAGCCCCAGCCGCTCGAGCTTCTCCAGCATCTTGCTGCCGACGCCCTTGAGGCTATCGAGAGGAATTTTATCCAATTTCATCAATTAGATGCCCGAAAACACTGTAAATATGTCCAGATGATAGGGGTTGTTGCTGTCTCGATGCAAGCCGCGTTGCAGCGGCAGGGGCTCCCCGGGCGGGGCGAGAGGGCGCATACGACAAAGGCCTGCCGAACACGGGAGGCCTTTGGAGGGGCAGAGAGGGGAGGCGGACAGGGTTTAGATGATCCGCTTGAGCAGGATATGGGCCCTGACCCTGTGGATCCTGGCAAGCAGCTTGCGCACCTGCTCGGGGTAATCCTTGATCTGCTCGATCTGATCGAAGTGGCTGATGCGACGGGTGTGGGCCAGGATGCAGTCGCGCTCCTCCTGGAAGCGCTCGCGCAGATGGTGATGGCGGTCATGGACCAGCAGGCCGTTCTCCAGATCCAGCGCCCAGGCGCGGGGATTGAGGTTGTTGCCGGTGAGCAGGGCCCACTCCTGGTCCACGAAGATCCCCTTGAGGTGATAGGAGTTCTTGTCACAGCACCAGAGCATCAGGTTGAGACGGCCACTGTCGATGTGGTGCTGGTTGCGCTCGGCAAACTTGCGCAGGTTGGTCTCGTAGAGATAGGGCAGGCCGCCTATGGTGGAGAACTTCTCCTCCGGCGGGATGAAGAAGTCGTTGGCTGTCTTGTCGCCCACCACTATGGTCACCTTGCAGCCGCGCTTGAGCAGGGCTTCCACGTCCTTGTTCAACTCCTTGGGGGGGTTGAAGTAAGGGGTGCAGATGAAGATCTCCCGCTCGGCGGCCCGCACCAGATTGCGGATCATCCGGTTGAGCTGGTTGCCGCGCTTGCCCAGGCCCACCATGGGGGTGATGGCGATCTCCTGGCTGTTGGCCGGTATGCTCTCGAATCGGTACTGGCTGGTGCGCAGGTTGTGCTTGAAGCGGCGGATCTGCCCCTTGAGCTGCTTGGCGCCCGGGATGCCGGGGCGATCCAGCCGCTGCACGGCCTCGCTCTTGAGGAAGACGTCATCCACGTAGTTGACCATGCTGCGGGTCAGGGCCTGGCTGTGGATCTGGTGATAACGATCGAAGCGGTAGCGCTCCTGCTGGTGCAGGTAGATGTCGTTGAGGCTGGCACCTGAGTAGAGCAGGATGTCGTCGAAGATGAAGCCCTTGAGGTGCAGGACGCCGAGCAGCTCGCGGCCCTTGACCGGCACGCCGTAGATCTCGATCTGGTGTTCATGGCGGGCGGCCATGGTCTGATACATCAGGTGGTTGCCCCCCTGTTTGCCCTTGCCGATCAGGCCGCGCTGGGCACGGTGGAAGTCGACGAAGACCTTGATGTCGAGGGCGGGGTTGCGCTGCTTGGCGGCGTAGAGGGCAGAGAGGATCTCCCGTCCCGCCTCGTCATCCTGCAGGTAGAGGGCGATCAGATAGATACGCTGGGTCGCGCCCGCGATGAGCGAGAGGATACGGCTCTTGAAATCCTTGGCGCTGTTGAGTACCTGGAACTGATCTGCGGCAACCGCGATCTGGGGTAAACGTGCCAGCAACTGTCGATAATGTGCCGATGAATGCATAGAGAAGCCTGAAATCACGGGATGAAGCGTTCCACTCGGGGCGATGAATAGGCAATTCTAGCAATCTGTGGCGACGGGCCCAAGCAAGAATCCGTAAAAATGTCGATGGAACGCCATATCGGGGCCGCCGGATGGGGCCCCGATATGGGGGAGTTAGAAGACGATGCTTGCCATGGCAACGATGAGGAAGGCGATGGTACCGAGCAGTGTCTCCATCACGGTCCAGGTCTTGAGGGTGGTCTTCTCGTCCATGTTGAGGAAGCGGCTGACCAGCCAGAAACCGGAGTCGTTGAAGTGGGAGAGCACGGTGGCCCCACCGGCGATGGCGATGACGATGAAGGTCAGGTCCAGATCGCTCAGCCCGGCTGTGGCCGCGACCGTCGGCGCCATCAGGGCGGCCGTGGTGGTCAGGGCCACTGTGGCAGACCCCTGGGCCACCCGCAGGGCGGTGGAGACCAGGAAGGCGGCCAGGATCACTGGCATGCCGGTGTCGGAGAGCACGTCGGCCAGGGCCGTGCCGATGCCGCTGGCACGCAGCACGCCGCCGAACATGCCACCGGCACCCGTCACCAGGATGACGGCGCAGACCGGGGCCAGGGCGTCGTTGCAGAACTTCTCGAGCTGCACCTTGCCCTGGGTCTGACGGAACAGCCAGAGGGCATAGAGCACTGTGATGAGCAGGGCCACCGGGGTCTTGCCGACCATGCGCAGCACGTTGACCCAGTCCGCACCCTTGTCGATGACACCCATGACACCCAGGGTATTGAGGCCGGTATCCATGAAGATGAGCACCAGCGGCAGCAGCAGGATGGAGATCACCTGGCCAAAGCTCGGCGCCTTGTCGGAGAGTCGCTCTGCGGTCTCGGTGAAGCTCGGGGGCAGTGGCAGCTCAAACTTCTTGCCGGACCAGAGCCCGAACAGATAGGCACCCAGGTACCAGGTCGGCAGCGCGACCAGCAGACCCACGACGGTGAGCAGCCCTATGTTGGCACCCAGCAGTTCGCTGGCGGCCACCGGGCCCGGGTGGGGCGGCAGGAAGGCGTGCATCACCGCGAAGGCACCGGCGGAGGGCAGGGCATATTTGAGGACTGAGCCGCCGAACTGCTTGGCCACGCTGAAGATGATGGGCAGCATGACGATGAGGCCGGCATCGAAGAAGATCGGGAAGCCGAACAGCAGGGAGGCGATCCCCAGCGCGAAGGGGGCGCGGTGGGAGCCGAAGCGGTTGATCAGGGTGTCGGCAAGCACCTTGGCGCCCCCCGTCATCTCCAGGATCCTGCCTATCATGGCCCCCAGGCCAACCAGCAGCGCGACCGAGGCCAGGGTGCCGCCGAAACCGGTCAGCATGGTGGGGATCACCTGGTCATAGGTGACCCCGGTGGCCAGGGCTGTCAGCATGCTGACCAGGGTCAATGCCACGAAGGCATGTACCTTGAATCGCATGATCAGCACCAGCAGCATGACGATAGCGCCAGCGGCTACCGAGAGCAGGTAGGCGACATCGGGTGTGTTCATCGCTCCGTCCATAAAATGTCCTCAAATGGTTCTAGTAGTTGTTCTGCACATTTCTGTGCTCCACTTCACATTGCGCAACGTTACCGGTAACATGTTACCGGTAACGTGCTAACTTAGAACCCATCAGGTAAACGTTTTTTGAAAAGTGAGAGAGAGGTCAAATAATGGCGGGCAAGAGCATTATCGTGATGGGTGTGTGTGGCAGTGGCAAGTCCAGCATAGGCCTCAAGGTGGCCAGCGCCCTGGGCGCCAAGTTCATCGACGGTGATGATCTGCACCCCCGCGCCAACATCCAGAAGATGGCGGGCGGCAACCCTCTCAACGACGAAGACCGGGCACCCTGGCTGGAGCGGATCCGCGATGCGGCCTACAGCCTGGAGCAGAAGAACGAGCTGGGCGTCATCGTCTGCTCGGCCCTCAAGAAGCAGTACCGCGACCAGATCCGCGAGGGCAACGAATCGGTGCACTTCCTGTTTCTGGACGGCAGCCAGTCCCTCATTCTCGACCGGATGCGGGCACGCCAGGGCCACTTCATGCGGGAAGGCATGGTAAAGAGTCAGTTTGAGACCCTGGAGCGGCCGGATGGCGAGGCCGGTGTGTTTCGCGTCGACATAGACGGCACCTTCGAGCAGGTGGTCGACCGCGCCGTCACCGCCCTGGCGCAGGTGCAATGAGCCATTTCGCGCGCCCGGCCCCGGTCGATCGCGCCCGTATTTCCGTGTTGGAGACAATCCTATGACCCATCCCGTGATCACCGAGGTGACCAACCGCATCCGCGAGCGCAGTGTCGCCCGCCGCCAGGCCTTCCTGGCCCGCATCCAGCGCCAGGCCGAGCAGGGCAAGACCCGCGCCTCCCTCTCCTGCGGCAACCTGGCCCACGCCGTGGCCGCCTCCAGCTGTGACGACAAGGGGCGCATCCTCGACATGACCCGCGCCAACGTGGCCATAGTCACCGCCTACAACGACATGCTGAGCGCCCATCAGCCCTATCAGGGCTACCCGGACATCATCAAGGGAGCGCTGGCCGGGCTCGGCCACAGCGCCCAGGTCGCCGGCGGCGTGCCCGCCATGTGCGACGGCGTGACCCAGGGCCAGCCGGGGATGGACATGTCCCTCTTCTCCCGGGATCTCATCGCCCAGGCCACCGCGGTCTCCCTCTCCCACAACACCTTCGACGCCACCCTGCTGCTCGGCATCTGTGACAAGATAGCCCCGGGCCAGATCATGGGGGCCCTCTCCCACGCTCACCTGCCCACCGCCTTCGTGCCTGCCGGCCCCATGGCGAGCGGCATAGGCAACGACGAGAAGGTCAAGGTGCGCCAGCAGTACGCCGCCGGCGAAGTGGGCCGCGATGCCCTGCTGAAGATGGAGTGCGGCGCCTACCATTCGGCCGGCACCTGCACCTTCTACGGCACCGCCAACACCAACCAGCTGGTGTTCGAGGCCATGGGGTTGATGCTGCCGGGCTCCGCCTTCGTCCACCCCCACAGCGAGCTGCGCCACGCCCTCACCGAGGAGGCGGCTCGTCGCATCAGCGCCATGATCCCGGGCTCCCCGGCCTACCGCCCCCTGAGCCAGGTGCTGGACGAGCGCGCCCTGGTCAACGGCCTGGTGGCCCTGCTCGCCTCCGGCGGCAGCACCAACCACAGCATCCACATGGTGGCGCTGGCCCGCGCCGCCGGCCTGGAGCTGACCTGGGACGACTTGAGCGATCTCTCCGACGTGGTGCCGCTCTTGGTACGCATGTACCCGAACGGCCCGGCGGACGTGAACGCCTTCGAGCAGGCGGGGGCCGTGCCCGGCCTGATGCGCCGGCTGGCGGAGGCGGACCTGATCCACCTGGACGCCACCCCGGTGTTTGGCGAGATGCAGGATTACCTCAGCCGCCCCGCGCTGGTGGAGGGCAAGCTGGTGTGGCAGCCGGTGGGGGAGAGCACGGATCCGAGCGTGTTGTCCGTCGCTGGCAGCGTGTTCCAGGCCACCGGCGGCACCAAGCTGCTCAGTGGCAACCTGGGCCGCGCCGTGGTCAAGGTCTCGGCGGTCGCCCCCGAGTATCGTGTTATCGAAGCGCCAGCCCGGGTCTTCTCCTCCCAGCACGCGGTGGAGGCGGCCTACAAGGCCGGTCAGCTGAACCAGGACGCCGTCATCGTGGTGCGCCACAATGGTCCGGCGGCCAACGGCATGCCGGAGCTGCACAAGCTGATGCCGGTGCTCGGCAACCTGCAGAAGGCGGGTCACAAGGTGGCCCTGGTCACCGACGGTCGTCTCTCCGGCGCCTCCGGCAAGATCCCGGCCGCCATCCACGTCACCCCGGAAGCGCTGCACGGCGGGGCCATAGGCCTGCTTGTCGATGGCGATCTGCTGCGGGTGGACGCGGTGACCGGCAGCCTCGACTGCCTGACCGATTTGAGCGGCCGCACCCAGGCCGAGATCGACCTCACTCTGGAACAAGAGGGGTGGGGCCGTGAACTGTTCAGCGTGATGCGTCGCGCGGTATCGAGCGCCGAGTGCGGCGCCACCATCTTTGACTGAGGAAGAGCTATGCAGAACTGGAAAGTGACCCCTGCCGAGGTGTTTGCCGCCTCCCCCCTGGTACCCGTGATGGTCATCAACGACCTGGAGCAGGCCCTGCCGATGGCCAAGGCCCTGCTCGATGGCGGCATCTCTGTGTTCGAGATCACCCTGCGCACCCCGGTGGCCCTCGATGCCATCGCCCTGATCGCCAAGGCGATGCCGGATGCCATGGTCGGTGCCGGCACCGTGCTCAACTGCGCGCAGTTTGACGCCGCCGTGGCCGCCGGTGCCCGCTTCGTCATCTCCCCGGGGATGACCCCGGCCCTGCTGGCTCATGCGGCCAAGAGCACGGCGCCGCTGATCCCGGGGGTCGCCACGCCGTCCGAGGTGATGCAGGCGCTGGAAGCGGGCTACAACCACCTGAAATTCTTCCCGGCCGAGGCGAACGGCGGCACCAAGGCGCTGGCCGCCATCGCCGCCCCCCTGCCCCAGGTACGGTTCTGCCCCACCGGCGGCATAGGCCCGAAAAACGTCGCCGACTACCTGGCGCTGAAATGCGTGGCCACCGTCGGCGGCTCCTGGATGCTGCCCGCCGATGCGGTCAAGAGCGGCAACTGGGAAGAGGTGACCCGCCTCTCCCGGGAAGCGGTTGAAATGGTTAAACGCTAAGCGAACATCGTTTAGATAAATTGAACAGGCCACCCTTGGGTGGCCTGTTGTTTTTCCGCCTCCGGGAGGCAGGAAGGCCATTTACACTGAGCCGCCGGCTGGCTTAAGGTCGGGGGCCTGTCCTCCACGCTGTCGCCCCTTATGAGCTTTCTTCATCACGCCTACCCGCTAGGGCACCTCACCGCGCTGCACAGCCACCCCCAGGCCCAGTACTGCTACCTGCACCAGGGCGGCGGTGTCATCACAGGCTGCGACGGCGGCGGCTTGCTGGTGGCCGGCCAGCTCTGCCTGATCCCCGCCGGCTGGGCACACGAGTTTCGCGTGCTGCGCCACTCCGGGCTCTCGCTGCTCTATACCTCGCAATCGGCATCTACCACTTTCAGCCAGTTTCAGGTGAGCCCCATGCTGGCGGGTCTCTTCGCCCGTCTGCCCGAGCTGGAAGAGGGGGAGACGCGGGATGCCTATCTGAAGGTGCTGCGCCACGAGCTGGCACTCGCCGCTCCGCTCGCGGGGCAGCTCCCCCTGGCCGCGGATCTGGATCCGCGCCTGCTGCGGGTGCTGGAGAGGCTGTGTCAGACCCCCTCCGTCAAGGTGACGCTGGAGGCACTGGCGGTCGATTGCGGCGCCTCGGTGCGCACCCTCAATCGCCTCTTTGCCCGGCAGCTGGGGTGCAGTTTTCGCCAGTGGCGGGAGCGGGTGCTGATGGGGCGGGCCCGTCAGTTGCAGCATCAGGGGATGGTTCCTGTCGAGATTGCCGGGATCCTCGGCTATGAGGATCCCGACGCCTTCTCGGCGGCCCTGGCGCGGGTGATGGGCCGCGGCTCAGCGCCGTGAGCCTATGTCTGCGTCCTCCTTGTCCCCCGCCAGCAGGCAGGTGACCTCCTCGGTGTGACAGAGCCGGCCCTCGCGAAAGGTGAAGAGGCCGCTCACCTTGCAGGCCAGGGTGCCGCCATCCTGGCGGGTGGCTCGAACCAGGTGGGTGGAGTGGACCCGCTCGCCCAGCTCCAGGGTGGCGACAAACTCGATGGTGGCCTCGGCCAGATGGCTTCTCAAGGTGGCGATATGCTGGCGAAAGGCGGCGTAGTCGAGGGTCTCGCCATTCACCTGCTGGCAATAGTCCGGGCTGAACCAGGCGTCGAGCTCGGCCAGGGTGAAGCCGGGATCGCAGATGACGCGCTGCAGGCAGGTCTTCAATCTTTCGGTGTGGTTCATCTTCTGCTCCTGAATGTGGGACAAGCTGCGCCAGCATAAGTCAGTGAGCAGGGAGGATCCCGGGAGGACGCGCCATCATGGCGGTCACAGGCGCCAAGGTGGCGCCGGGGGATGAAGGGGCGGGATCAGCCCAGGCTCTCCCCCTCATAGAGGGAGAAGCCCATGTCCTTGCGGTGCTCGGCCTGGGGTTGCCCATTGAGCCTGGCCAGCAGCATGGCGGCCGCCTCGCGGCCGATGGCCTCGCGCGGGGTGCTGATGCTGGCGAGCTTGGGGGTCATGGCGTGGCCGATGTCGAGGGCGTTGCAGCCGGCGATGGCGATCTGCTGGGGCACGGGTATCCACCTGGCCTGGCACTGCAGCAGGGCACCGACCGCCACGTCGTCGTTGGTGCAGAACAGACCGTCGAGATCGGGATAGCGGGCCATGGCCTGCTCCAGCAGCTGGCCACCCAGGGTGAAGCTGGAGGACTGCTCGGTCAGCAGGTGCTGGCCATCCAGGCCGAAGTCCGCCATCGCCTGGTAGTAGCCCTCCATCCGCAGCTGGGTACGCACGTCGAGGCGCGCCCCCAGGTAGACCACCTTGCGCCGTCCCCGGCGCAGCATCTCTGTTACCATGGCCCGGGCGGCGGCCCGGTGATCCATGCCCACCACCATGTCGATGGGGGAGAGCGGCAAGTCCATGGTCTCCACCACCGGAATGCCGGCGGTGGCGATCATCTTGCGGGTGCGATCCGTGTGCTGGGTATCGGCGAGGATGAGACCATCCACGTTGTAGGAGAGCAGGGAGGCGACCTGCTCCTCCTCCCGCTCCGGGCTGTAGCCGTAGTGGGCGAGCAGGGTCTGGTAGCCGGCGGGCCGGGTCACCGCCTCTATGCCGTGGATCACCGCCGAGAAGACCTGGTTGGAGAGGGAGGGGATCAGTATGCCGATCGCCTTGCTGGTGGCGTTGGAGAGCATGTCCGGCGCCCGGTTCGGGATGTAGCCTAGCTCCTCCACCGCCGCGGCGATCCGTTCACGGGTGCCTTCGGCCACGGCGGACGGGTCACGCAGGTAGCGGCTGACGGTCATCTTGGTGACTCCGGTCAGGTCGGCGATGTCCTGCAGGGTGGGGCGGCGCTTGCGGGTGTCGTTCATCTCGGGGTCCGGCAAAGAATGTTACAGGTAACATTACCGTTTTCGCGCAACAAAGTCAGCATATGACGCCATCACAGGAGAGGCTGGGGATGATCAAGGGCAAGTGCTTCGAGGGGAAAAGGTTCGAGCAGCAGGAGGTGGCCGAGCAGCAGTTTGATGGTTGCCGCTTTATCGACTGCAACTTCTCCTGGCTGGATCTGGGGGAGAGCCGCTTCGTCGACTGCAGCTTCTTTGATCGGGAGCGCGAGCTCGGCTGCCAGTTTCAGGGCTGCGATTTGCGGGAGGCGCGCTTCCTGCGCTGCGATCTCACCCTGGCTGACCTCAGCCGCAGCCAGTGCCTGGGGTTGGAGATGCGCGACTGCCAGGCCATGGGCATCAACTTCGCCCACGCCAGCTTTGCCAATCAGATCACCGTCAAGAGCTACTTCTGCGAGGCCCATCTTACGGGAAACAATTTCAGCTACGCCAACTTCGACGGCTGCCTGCTGGAGAAGTGCGAGCTCGGCGGCAACCGCTGGCAGGGGGCCAGCCTGCTGGGGGCCTCATTGGCGGGATCCGATCTCAGCGGCTCCGAGTTTGGCCAGATCGACTGGACCAGCTTCAACCTGCAGGGCTGCGATCTGCGTCAGTGCGACCTGCCCGGGCTGGATCTGCGCCGGGTCAACCTGGACGGCGTGCAGATAAACGAGGAGCAGCAGCAGGGGCTGCTGGAACAGATAGGGCTGGTGGTCTTCCCCTGAGCGGGGTGGAAAAGAGGTAAGTTTTCATCAACGGGGGCGGTGTGGCGCTTCCCCTGCCAAACAAAAAGCCTGCGTGATGCAGGCTTTTTGTTTGCAGAGTGATAGGCGTTTGGCCCATCAGCAGGGACTCAGCGTCTGGCCAGCCACTTGGTCGGGTTGATCGCCTCGCCCTGATAGCGGATCTCGAAGTAGAGGCCGGAGCGCTCCTGTCCGCCGCTGTCGCCGACCAGGGCCACGGGTTCGCCCTGTTCCACCTTCTGGCCCACCTGACGCAGCAGCGACTGGTTGTGGCCGTAGAGGCTCATGTAGCCGCGGCCGTGGTCGATCACCAGCAGCATGCCGAAGCCGTCCAGCCAGTCCGCATAGACCACCTGGCCCGGTGCCACCGCCTTGACCTGGGTTCCCTCGCTTGCGCCTATCAGGGTGCCCTTCCACTTGAGCTCGGCGGTGCGCGGCGAGCCGTAGGAGATGAGGATGGGGCCCTGTACCGGCCAGCGCAGGTTGCCACCCGTGCTCAGACCGCCGTAGCCGTTGCTGCTCGCCTTGGCGCTGCTGCGCGCGGCGGCTTGCTGCTTCGCCACCCGGTTCTGCTGTTCGGTGACTCTCTGCTGCTCGGCGGCGAGCCTTTGTTGCTCGCCGGCCTGGCGTTGCTGGGCCGCGATCCGTTGCTGCTCGGCAATCCGCTTCTGCTCCGCGGCCAGGCGCTGGGCCTCCAGGCGGCGCTGGCGCTCCTGCTCGGCCTTGATCTTGGCGAGGCGCTCCCGCTCGGCCCGTTCGCGCCGTTCCTGCTCTTCCCGCTGGCGGCGCAGCTCTTCAAGCCGGGCCTTCAGGGCCTTCTCCGCCTTGACCAGCTTGGTGAGCTTCTGCTCGTCGTTTTGCACCGATTGCTGCAACTGGTTGCGCACCTTGGCCCGGCTCTGCTGGCTGGCAAGCAGGGCCTGATGGTGCTGCTGCTGTTCGCTTAGCAGGGCTTGCAGCCTGCTCTCGGTCTCTTTGGTGGCCAGCTGGTTTTTCGCCAGCTTGTTGCGGGTGGCGCGCAGGGCGTCTATGGCCTCGATGCGAGCCTTGTTGAGATAGTCGTAGTAATCGAGAGAGCGGCTCAGCTTGGCCGGATCCTGCTGGTTGAGCAGCAGCTTGAGGTAGTCGTGGTTGCCCGCCTGGAAGGCGCTTTCCGCCTGCTTGGCCAGCAACTGTTTCTGGTGTTTCGCTTGTTGTTCCAGCGCCAGCTTGTCCTGCTGCAGCTCGGCCAGCTTCTGCTGGTTCTGCTTCAGTTGCAGTCTGGTCTGATCCAGCTTGGCGGCGGCGGCCGAGATGGCCTGCTCGTCAGCCTTGAGCTGGGTGTTGAGCTTGGCAAGCTCCTGCTTGCTGAGCTTGAGGGTCTTCTGCTGTTCCTTGATCTCGGACTGCATGGCCCCCAGCTGCTGGTTCGCAGCCTGGGCCGTGCCGGCGCCGCCGACCAGGCAAAAAAACAGCGCGCCGGCCAACAGGCCGACGCGACTGGTTTTCTGTGAAATAACTTCGCATCCCCGCATGGGGCAGGATTATTTCAGAATCATCAGGGGCTTGCCAGTCATTTCCGGCGGGACAGGAAGACCCATAAGAGTCAGCATGGTCGGGGCCAGATCGGACAGTTTGCCCCCTTCCAGCACCTCGGCCTTGCGACCGAAATAGATGAGGGGAACCGGCAGATTGGTGTGGGCGGTGTGCGCCTGACCAGTCTCTTCGTCCAGCATCTTCTCGGCGTTGCCGTGGTCGGCGGTGATCAGGCATTCGCCACCCACTTCGGCCAGGGCCTCGGTGACGCGACCGATGCAGTGGTCAACGGCTTCGCAGGCCTTGACGGCCGCATCGAACACACCGGTGTGGCCAACCATGTCGCCGTTCGGGTAGTTGCAGATGATGACGTCGTACTTGCCGCTCTTGATGGCGCCGACCAGCTTGTCGGTCAGCTCTTCGGAGCTCATCTCCGGCTGCAGATCATAGGTGGCCACTTTCGGGCTGGCGACGATCTCGCGATCTTCGCCGGTGAAGCAGGACTCTTCGCCACCGTTGAAGAAGAAGGTGACGTGAGCGTACTTCTCGGTCTCGGAGATGCGCAGCTGGGTCTTGCCCTGCTTGGCCAGCCATTCACCCAGGGTGTTGACCAGGGCAGTGGGCGGGTAGGCGCAGGCAGTCTTGATGTCGGCCGCATACTCGGTCAGCATCACGAAGTTCAGCGCCGGGGTGGCGGCACGGGCGAAGCCGGTGAAGTCGCTGTCGACGAAGGCGCGGGTGATCTCGCGGGCACGGTCGGCACGGAAGTTCATGAAGATCAGCGCATCGCCATCTTCCATGGGGGCAGCGTCACCGATGCGGGTGGCCTTGACGAACTCGTCGTTCTCGTCGCGGGCGTAGGCATTGGCCAGGGCTTCGCTGGCGCTCTCGGCGGTGAACTCGCCCTTGCCCTGGGTCATCAGGTCATAGGCCTGCTGCACGCGATCCCAGCGGTTGTCACGGTCCATGGCGAAGTAGCGGCCGATCATGGAGGCGAAACGACCCTTGCCCAGCTTGGTGAACAGGGCGTCGAACAGCTCGATGGAGGACTGGGCGGAGCGCGGCGGGACGTCGCGGCCATCCAGGAAGGCGTGGAAGTAGATCTTCTCGGCGCCACGCTTGGCGGCCATCTCGATCATGCCCATGATGTGCTCTTCGTGGCTGTGTACGCCACCCGGGGACATCAGGCCCATGATGTGCACGGCCTTGCCCTTGGTCACGGCGGCGTCAACAGCCTTGCCCAGCTCGACGTTCTGGAAGAAGTCGCCGTCCTGGATGTCCTTGGAGATGCGGGTCAGCTCCTGATAGACGATGCGACCGGCGCCGATGTTGACGTGGCCCACTTCGGAGTTGCCCATCTGGCCGTCCGGCAGACCCACATCCAGGCCGGAGCCGGAGATCAGGGTGCTGGTGTAGTCGCGGGCCAGGCGGTCCAGGTTCGGGGTCTTGGCGGCGGCAACGGCGTTGTGCTCTTGCTTGGTGCTGTAGCCCCAACCGTCCATGATGACCAGAACCAAAGGTTTCTTAGCTGTTGACATAAGACTATGTCCTCTCGGATAGGAATGAATTGCGGGAAGTGAAACTAGCGTAATATTACTACATCTGCCGAAATAGTCACCTGATAGCCAAGTCCCTCTTTCACCTCTGTTTTTACCTGTTATCCCACTGTTTTCGGCATGTTGCCGGCTTGTCTTTGTGCACGATTCACCCCCTGGCGCCTCTCTTCCGAAGCGGCTGGCGGCCCCTTCCCCAAGGCGGTCTGGGGGCGGGCAATCCCTGATGGGAGCTTGCTCTCGCTTTGCCGCCAAGATGGCTGATCTTATCAAGGGCCCCATGTATACTCGGGCCCTTGTCTTGGTCCCTGGATAGTAGAAGATGCAAGAGTATTTGGATTTTGCGGCCCGCAACCCGCTGCTGACCGCAGCCTGGTTGGGCCTGGCAGGCACCCTGGTGTATACCACTGTGCGTGCTCGTTTTTCTCCGGTGAAGGCGGTGAACAATCACGGCGCCACCCTGCTGATCAACCGTGAAAATGCCACTGTGGTGGACATTCGCAGTCAGGATGAGTTTGCCAAGGGTCATCTGGCCGGCGCCCATCACCTGCCCCTCACCCAGATCCAGGCGAACAATCTGGGGCCGGTTGAAAAGCACAAAGATGCCCCCATCATAGTGGTGTGCGAGTCGGGGATGACCGCTGGTGGCGCGGGTCGCCAACTGAGCAAAGCCGGTTTCAAACAGGTATATGTGCTCAGCGGTGGCATGGCCCAATGGCGTGCAGATAATCTGCCGGTGACCAAAAAACGCTGATTTAAGGGCCTGCGCCCACTCATTTTCTTAAAAAGGAATCAAACGAAATGGCTGACGAAATCAACAATCAGGAAGTGCAACCGGAATTCCACATCCAGCGTGTCTACACCAAGGATGTCTCCTTCGAAGCCCCGAATACTCCGCACATCTTCCAGAAAGAGTGGCAGCCGGACGTCAAGCTGGACATGGACACCAAGACCAATGTCCTGGCTGACGGCGTGTACGAGGTCGTGCTGACCCTGACCGTGACCTGCAAGCTGGAAACCGAGACCGCCTTCCTGTGTGAAGTGCAGCAGGCCGGTATCTTCACCATCGGCAACCTGCCGGAGCCGCAGCTGGCACACTGCCTGGCCGCCTTCTGCCCGAACATCCTGTTCCCCTATGCCCGCGAAGCCGTGGCCAACCTGGTGAGCAAGGGTTCCTTCCCGCAGCTGAACCTGGCACCGGTCAACTTCGACGCCCTGTTTGCCCAGCACATGGCACAGGTTCAGGCCCAGCAGGCGACTGCGGAAGCCTGATAATGGCCGACCAGATCGCAATCTCGGTCTTGGGGGCGGGGTCTTATGGCTCCGCCCTTGCCATTTCTCTGGCGCGCAACGGCCATCCGACCCTGCTGTGGGGTCACGATCCCGCCCATGTCGCCGAGCTGGAACAGGATCGCTGCAACAAGGCGTTTCTGCCTGATGTCCCTTTCCCCGCCGATCTGCAGCTGACTGCGGATCTGCAGGCGGCAGTGCAGGCCGCTCCCGTGCTGCTGCTGGTGGTGCCGAGCCATGTGTTCGGCCAGGTGCTGGCCCGGGTCAAACCCTTCCTGCGCCCCGATACCCGTATCGCCTGGGCCACCAAGGGGCTGGAGCCGGACAGCGGCCGCCTGCTGCAGGACGTGGCCCGTGACGTGCTGGGGGAGACTATCCCGCTGGCGGTGATCTCGGGTCCGACCTTCGCGAGGGAGCTGGCCGCCGGCCTGCCGACCGCCATCTCTGTGGCGTCGACCCACGACGACTTCGCCGACGATCTCTCGCAACTGCTGCACTGCGGCCGCTCGTTCCGGGTCTATACCAATCCGGACTTCATCGGTCTGCAGCTAGGGGGGGCGGTCAAGAACGTCATCGCCATCGGCGCCGGTCTCTCCGACGGGCTGGGCTTTGGCGCCAACGCCCGAACCGCGCTCATCACCCGGGGTCTGGTGGAGATGCAGCGCCTCGGTGCCGCACTGGGGGCCGATGCCAAGACCTTCATGGGGATGGCGGGGCTCGGGGATCTGGTGCTGACCTGTACCGACAACCAGTCCCGCAACCGTCGCTTCGGTCTGGCCCTCGGGGCCGGCAAGTCGGTGGAAACCGCCATGACCGAGATAGGTCAGGTGGTGGAAGGTTATCGCAACACCAAGGAGGTGCATCTGCTGGCGGCCCGTTGTGGCGTCGAGATGCCCATCTGCGAGCAGATCTTCAAGGTGCTGTACGAAGGCAAGAACCCGAAAGAGGCGGCCATCGCCCTGCTGTCGCGAGACAAGAAGGACGAGTGATCTGCCCGCCGCAGAATGCAAAAGGCCCCGCCAGCTGGCGGGGCCTTTTCTTTGCCGCAGGGCAGCAAATCAATAGTAGGAGTGATCGCCACGCTGGTGCTCGGTGGCATCCTTCACGCCGTTGAGCTCGCCCGGGAATTTCTCCAGCAGCTGCTTCTCGATCCCCTCTTTCAGGGTGTAATCCACCTGAGAACAGCCGTTGCAACCACCACCAAACTGCAAAATCGCCAGCTTGTCGTCGGTAATGTCAATCAAGGTCACCTTGCCACCGTGACCGGCCAGCATGGGGTTCACTTCAGACATCAGCACATACTCGATGCGGTCGGCCAGGGGCGCATCGTCGGCCACCTTGCGCATCTTGGCGTTGGGCGCCTTGAGGGTGAGCTGGGAGCCCATCTGATCGGTGACGAAGTCGATGGTGGCATCGACCAGGTAAGGGGCGCTCAGGGGATCGACCAGGCAGTCGAAGCCGCTGAAGGGCAGGTGTTGATCTTCCGGATCGACCGCGTCGGGTGGGCAATAGGATACGCCGCACTCGGCATTCTGGGTTCCCGGATTGACCACAAACACCCGGATGTTGGTGCCATCAGGCTGCTTTTCCAGCAACTTGCGGAAGTGGGCCTGGGCGGTGTCGGAAATGCTGATCATCACTATCCTCATAAACCTGAGTGTACGACTAGGGTATTCATGATAACTCGCTTGGCGGGGCTTGGGTAGCGTGTCGATGGCGAGCTTGTGAGCCCGGGCGTATCGGAATCATGCCGCCATCGGCCTGCTTGGCCGTATCCCTGCCAGGTTATTTGAGGTGTCTGAGGGTACGGCAGATGGCCCACACCTCCACCTCTGTGATGCCACTCTCATGAAGCAACCGGGTGAGCTGACCTGCGGTGGCTCCCGTGGTGACCACGTCGTCGAGCAGGGCCACGTGGCGGTAATGGTGGGGCGCTATCTGGAAGGCGCCGCGCAGGTTGCGCCGCCGCTGGCCGGCACTGAGCCGGGTTTGCTGCGGAGTGGCCCTGATCCTGCGCAGCAGCCGGGTGTCGCAGGGGATGCCGGTGAGCTCGCCGAGGGCGGTTCCTATCTCCTCTGCCTGATTGAACCCGCGCCACCACTGGCGCCACCAGTGCAGGGGGACGGGGATGATGGCTTCGGGAGGATCGTCTCCCTCCAGATGGTCGGCCAGCAGGCGAGCGAGCAGCGGCGCCAGCAGGATCTGGCCCGAGTATTTCAGCCGGGGAATAAGCAGGGAGTAGGGGATCTGATAGTCACCTATCACCTGCAGCCGCTCCCAGGGAGGGGGCCTGCGCTGGCAGCGTCCGCACAGCAGCTCGTTTCCTGCCTGGTGCTCTGGCAAGGGGGTCGCGCACAGCCTGCATTTGCGGCAAGGCTGGTGCAGGGACTGCTGACACCAGCGGCACAGCAGAGGCTGATCATCACAGGGCTGGCGACAGAGCAGGCAGAGGCCGAGCCAGTCGGACCGGGAGCCGAGGATCGGACTTGCTTTGGCGAGCAGCCGCTTTAACATGCAGGCTCCAAGCAGATGAACAGGGATCTTGAGTCTAGATGAGCGTATCGGTTGAGCGGTTTGGCCAGGGGCAGGACCTGGTGTTGTTGCATGGCTGGGGCATGAATGGTGCTGTCTGGCACGGTATTGCCCAGCAGTTGGCGGCCCACTATCGGTTGCACCTGGTGGACTTGCCCGGGTTTGGCAACAGCCCCCTGCAGGAGGGGAGTGACTACTCCCTGCCCTGGCTGGCGGAGCAGGTCGCCACCGTCCTGCCGGAAAAATGCCATCTGCTCGGCTGGTCCCTCGGCGGCCTGGTGGCGAGCCAGCTGGCCCTGACCCGGCCTGAGCGCCTCCACTCCCTCATCACTGTCGCCAGCTCCCCCTGCTTCATGGCCCGCGAAGACTGGCCCGGGATAGCCCCCAAGGTGCTTGCGGGGTTCAACCAGATGCTGGCGGGGGACTTCATGCAGACCATAGAGCGCTTCCTGGCGATCCAGGCCATGGGTAGCGAACATGCCAGAAACGACATTCGCCAGTTGCGCCAATGGCTGGCAGAGCGTCCGGCTCCCCGGCTTGCCGCGCTGGAGGCGGGTCTCGGTCTGCTGGCCGACGTGGATCTGCGGGATGCGCTGGTCGGTCTGGATCTGCCCTGGCTGCGCATCTATGGCCGGCTGGATTCCCTGGTACCCAAGGCGGCCATACCGCTGCTGGACGAGCGCTACCCCGCGAGCCGCAGCCTGGTGCTGGAGAAGGCCTCCCATGCCCCCTTTATCTCCCACCCGGCCCAGTTCATCGACATGGTGCGGCAGTTTGTCGGCTGAAAAGTGAGCGGAAGGCTTCAATAATTCCGCAAGCTGGTGAATAATCAGCCAACCATGAAAGGAGTGAGCCGATGCGTATCGATTCTGCCATGACCACGGGCGTACAGGGATTCCAGCGGGCCGAGCAACTGGCCGGCCAGGCATCCGGCCAGCTTGCACGCCTCAACACCCCGTCGGGCGACCAGGTACAGGTGACGGACGAGCTGGTGAATCTCAAGGTGGCCGAGCTGCATGCCGGCGCCTCCGCCAAGGTGATCCAGACCGCCAGCGACATGCTGGGCACCCTGATCGACATCAAGGTGTGAGATGAACGTCAACGTCGCTCTGCCGTCCTTCATCCTCCATCGTCTGCAACCGCAGGCTGGCATGGTTGGGGACCTTGATCGACATCAGGGTGTGAGATGAACGTCAACGTCAGTCTGCCACTTCTGATCCCCAATCAACTGCAGCCGCAGACGGAATCGGCGCAGACTGACAACCGCCGCGCAGAGCTGGTGCCTCCCAGCCGCCAGAGCGAGGCCTCCAACGCCGAGTCCGGCGTCGCCTCCCAGAAAGACAAGTCCAGAGCCGCCCAGGCCAATTCCAATCCGTCTGCCGCTTCGACCCGGGATAACGCGCAGGCCGGCCCGACGACCTCGTCCCATCGCTTCGTCGAGGCCACGGGGGAGGAGAGCCAGCGCCGGCAGCAGCAGGATCCCGAACAGCAGGAGCAACAGAGGCAGCAACGCCAGCTGGCTGCGCTGGTGGAGCGGGATCTCGAGGTGCGCAAGCACGAGCAGGCGCACCAGATGGCAGGCGGCGAGCATGCGGGCAGCCCCAGCTACCAGTTTTCCCAGGGGCCGGATGGCAAGCGTTACGCCACCGGGGGTGAGGTGGCCATCGACATCGGCACCATCCCGGGCGATCCGGCTGCCACCCTCGCCAAGATGCAGCAGGTGCGTGCCGCCGCCCTGGCGCCGGCAGAACCCTCGTCACAGGATCTGAGCGTGGCCCGCGCCGCCTCTGCCAAGGAAGCCAAGGCCCGTAAGGAGCTGATGACCCTCAGGCAGGAAACCACAGGTCCGCTCGGTGCCTATATGGACAACCGAAATCAGGTGATTGCCAGGCACTATCAGCAAGCGGTGAGGCCGGCTTCCCCACATAGCCTGAGTCAGGACGCCTGATCCCGTCCCGTGCCAGCGCGGTGCAGACAAGAAAAAGCCCCTTTCGGGGCTTTTTGCATTGTCGGGATCCTATTTCTTCAGCTTGGAGAGGGCGGCGGCGAAGGCGTTGCCCATGGCACCACCGGCAGGGGCGCCCTGTTTCGGCTCCTGCCTGGGTCTGGCGCTGCCTGTACCCGATGGGCGGGATTCCGCCGGCTTGCGGGCGGGTTGTCCCGCTTTCTCGTCGAGGCGCATGGTCAGGCTGATGCGCTTGCGCGGTGCATCCACCTCCAGCACCTTGACCCGCACAATGTCCCCCGCCTTGACCACCTCGCGGGGATCCTTGACGAAGCGGTCGGTCAGGGAGGAGATGTGCACCAGGCCATCCTGATGGACGCCGATGTCGACGAAGGCGCCGAAGTTGGTGACATTGGTGACCACCCCTTCCAGCACCATCTCGGGCACCAGGTCGCTGATTTTCTCCACCCCTTCCTTGAAGGTCGCGGTCTTGAACTCGGGGCGCGGGTCGCGGCCCGGCTTGTCCAGCTCGCCGATGATGTCGGTGACTGTGGGCACGCCGAACTGCTCGTCCGTGTAGTCGGCCGGTTTCAGGCTGCGCAGCAGGCTGCTGTTGCCGAGCAGGCTCTCCACTGTCTTTTCCAGCTGGGCGAGGATCCGCTCCACCACCGGATAGGACTCCGGGTGCACCGCCGAGCCGTCGAGGGGATTGCTGCCGCCGCGAATGCGCAGGAAGCCGGCGCACTGCTCGAACGCCTTGGGCCCGAGCCGGCTCACCTTCAGCAACTGCTGACGGCTCTTGAAGGCACCGTGCTCATCCCGGTAGGCGACTATGTTCTGGGCCAGGGTCTGGGAGAGGCCGGAGACCCGGTTGAGCAGGGCGACCGAGGCGGTATTCACATCCACACCGACCGCGTTCACGCAATCCTCGACCACGGCATCCAGTCGGCGGGCCAGCTGGCTCTGTCCGACGTCGTGCTGATACTGGCCCACCCCGATGCTCTTGGGATCGATCTTGACCAGCTCGGCCAGGGGGTCCTGCAGGCGACGGGCGATGGAGACGGCGCCACGGATGGAGACGTCGAGATCCGGGAACTCCTGGGAGGCGAGCTCGGAGGCGGAGTAGACAGAGGCCCCCGCTTCGCTCACCACGATTTTCTGCGCCTTGGAGGCGGGGTAGCGCTCGAACAGATCGCTCACCAGCCGGTCGGTCTCCCGGGAGGCGGTGCCGTTGCCTATGCTGATGAGCTCCACCTTGTGCTTCTGGCACAGCTCGCTCAGGGTCTTGAGGCTCTGATCAATCTGGCGTTTCGGTTCGAACGGATAGATGGTGGCGTGATCGACCAGCTTGCCGGTGGCATCCACCACGGCCACCTTGACCCCGGTGCGGATGCCCGGGTCCAGCCCCATGGTGCAGCGCATGCCGGCCGGGGCCGCCATCAGCAGATCCTTGAGGTTCATGGCGAACACCTTGATTGCCTCCTCCTCTGCCGATTCACGGATGCGGCCGATCAGCTCTGTCTCCATCTGGAGCGACAGCTTGATCTTCCAGGTCCAGCTCACCACCCCTTGCAGCCACTTGTCCGCCGGGCGGTTCTGCAGATTGAGTCTGAGGTGGTGGGCGATGATCCCTTCGCAGGGACTGGCACTCTCATCGTCACCTGTGACCAGCGCCAGATTGAGGATCCCCTCGTTGCGGCCGCGCAGCATGGCCAGCACCCGGTGGGAGGGGGCCTTGTGCAGGGGCTCGTCGTGCTCGAAGTAGTCCTTGAACTTGGCCCCTTCCTGCTCCTTGCCCGCCACCACCCGGGCGCGCAGGGTGGCGTTCTGCCACAGGTAGTCCCGCAGCTTCTCAAGGAGATCCGCCTGCTCGGCGAAGCGTTCCATCAGGATGTAGCGGGCGCCGTCGAGGGCCGCCTTGCTGTCGGTGATCCCCTGTTCGGCATTGAGGAAGCGGGCCGCCACTTGCTCCGGATCCTGCATGGGGTCGGTGAGCAGCAGGTTGGCCAGCGGCTCCAGCCCGGCTTCGATGGCCATCTGCCCCTTAGTGCGACGCTTGGGCTTGTAGGGGAGGTAGAGGTCTTCCAGCCGGGTCTTGCTGTCGGCACCGTTCAGCTCGCGGGCCAGCTCGGGAGTCAGCTTGCCCTGCTCCTCGATGGAGCGAATGATCACCTGGCGGCGATCTTCCAGCTCACGCAGATAGCCGAGGCGGCTCTCCAGGGTACGCAGCTGACTGTCGTCCAGACCGCCGGTCACCTCCTTGCGATAACGGGCGATGAAGGGAACGGTCGAGCCTTCATCCAGCAGGCGCACGGCGGCCTGCACCTGTTCCGGGCGGGCATTCAGCTCACCGGCAATCTGTCTCTCAATTACATGGCTGTGCATCTGGGGTCTCTGTGGTCGGGTCTGTCCAACGGGCCGGCAGTGGCTGGGAATGGTCGCGGCGGGCTCGCCAGCTGACTCCCGGTGCGCCTCTGCGGCCGGTGTGCGCCTTGCGGCGCCGGGTGTGAGCACTATATGAGGTCG
Organism: Aeromonas sp. EU05-FHT14A05; assembly: GCF_058791175.1. Taxonomy (NCBI): domain Bacteria; kingdom Pseudomonadati; phylum Pseudomonadota; class Gammaproteobacteria; order Aeromonadales; family Aeromonadaceae; genus Aeromonas; species Aeromonas sp. EU05-FHT14A05. The sequence goes on from NZ_JBYTDH010000013.1 coordinate 107,208, forward strand.
ACGCTGGGGATGCCACCCCGGGCAAGGCGCCAGCCTGACCCCGAGGGGATGGGCTGGCCCGCGCTCCCCGGCAGGATCACTTGGGGTAGCTGATGTCGTTGACATACCAGCAGGCGTCACCCACTGGCGTACGCACTATGGCCTCGTCGCCGACCTCTTTCTTGAGCAGGGCGCGGGCCATGGGGGAGTCGATAGAGATGTAATCCTTGCGACCGAAGATCTCGTCATAGCCGACGATGCGAAAGCGCTTGGTCTCTCCCTCTTCACTCTCCACCTCGACCCAGGCGCCGAAGAACACCTTGCCCTCCTGGGAGGGGGAGTAATCGACTATGGTCAGCTCCTCCAGGCACTTGCGCAGGTAGCGGACCCGGCGGTCTATCTCCCGCAGCCGCTTCTTGTTGTACTGGTAGTCGGCGTTTTCGCTGCGATCCCCGAGGCTCGCCGCCCAGGCCACCTTCTTGGTGACCTCGGGTCTCTCCTCGCGCCACAGGGTGTCGTGTTCCTGCCGGAGCAGGTTATAGCCTTCACGGGTGATGAGTTTGGTTTTCATGGGCTTATCAGTCCCTGCTGCCTGTGTGGCGGGTTGCGTCGTCTTGCTCGGGATCTTAGCCATTGGCGTCCGAGTGTCGAGCAGAAATGCATGCAAAGCGGCTCGTTCGGCACCGCGCTATCCCCGGGATCCCCCGGTCAAGGGTAATAACCGGTAACATATTTATGCTTTGTGGTTGCCAGAGCGGGCCCTAGTATTGGGAGGAGACAGAGAGGAGAGGCGGCAATGAGTCAGCAATACAAGGTCCTGGTGGTCGACGACGACCTGAAACTACGCTCCCTGCTGGAGCGTTACCTCACCGAACAGGGATTTGTGGTGCGAGGCGTTGCCAACGGGGAACAGGCGGATCGTCTGCTGACCCGCGAGAACTTCAGCCTGATGGTGCTCGACCTGATGCTGCCGGGGGAGGACGGGCTCTCCATCTGCCGCCGTCTGCGGGAGGCGGGCAACCAGATCCCGGTGCTGATGCTCACCGCCAAGGGAGATGAAGTGGATCGCATCGTCGGGCTGGAGATGGGGGCCGATGACTATCTGCCCAAGCCCTTCAACCCCCGTGAGCTGCTGGCCCGGATCCGCGCCGTGCTGCGCCGTCATACCGTCGAGCTGCCCGGTGCGCCGTCCACCGCCGAGAAGATGGTGAGCTTTGGCGCCTATCAACTCAACCTAGCGACCCGCGAGCTGAGCCGCGACGGGGATCCGGTCGCCCTCACCAGCGGCGAGTTTGCCGTCCTCAAGGTATTGGTGAGCCACCCTCGCGAGCCGCTCTCCCGGGACAAGCTGATGAACCTGGCCCGGGGGCGGGAGTACACAGCCACAGAGCGCAGCATAGATGTGCAGGTCTCCCGCCTGCGCCGCCTGCTGGAGCAGGACCCGGCCCAGCCCCGTTACCTGCAGACGGTGTGGGGCCTGGGCTATGTCTTCGTGCCGGACGGTGACGGGGAATGAAAAAAGTGGGCAGCATGTTCTCCCGCATGCTCTGGTTCCTGGCCGCCGTGCTGGTGGTCTATCAGGTTGTCTCCTACGCCACCTTCTACAACTATCTACTGGCGCCCACCGTCAAGCAGATCAGTCACCTGCTGGCCAATCAGGTCAAGCTCATCTTCCCGGTCGACAGCAACCAGCTTGCCCTGAGCGAGGATGCCGAGGCGCTGGTCTATGTGACCACGGGCAGCGACATCTACACCCAGAGCGAGGCGGCGCAGCATGGACTCAAGGAGTCCAAGCCCTACCCCTATCTGGAGGAGAACATCAGTCGGGAGCTGAAGGGGGAAACCAGGGTCAGGGTCGAGATCCAGGACCACTACATCATCTGGATCCAGCCGCCCCAGGCTAGCCAGATGTGGGTGCGCATCCCCCTGACCGAGATAGAGGATGACGACATAGAGCCCCTCATCATCTACATGAGCGTGCTGCTGGTGGTGACCCTGTTTGCCGCCTGGCGTTTCGCCCGCCAGCTGGTGCGGCCGCTGGAGGATCTGGAGGCGGGGGCCGTGGCGGTGGCGCGAGGCAACTTCCCCGATGCCCTGGGAGAGCACGGTTCGCGGGAGGTGCGCCGCCTGACCCGTACCTTCAACCACATGTCGCACTCCATCAAGGGCCTTATCGAAGAGCGTAACCTGATGATGGCCGGGGTCTCCCACGATCTGCGCACCCCTCTGACCCGCATCCGGCTGGCGACCGAGATGATGTCCTCCGGGGATGAGTATCTCAAGGAGAGCATCAATGCGGACATCGACGAGTCCAACGGCATCATAGACCAGTTCATCGACTACATACGCCCGAACGAGGGGCTGGATGCCCAGCCCATCGATCTGACCCAGCTCATCCACGATGCGTTGCTGATGCAGACCGATCAGGGGCTGGAGGTGGAGCTGCTCCTGCCGGAGCAGGCGGTGCGGGTGGCCTGCCATCCCATCAGCATACGGCGCATCCTCAACAACCTGTCGGGCAATGCGGTGCGCTACGGCGCGACCCGGCTGCAGGCCGAGTTGAAGGACGATGGTCACTGGGTCAGGTTGCGGCTCTCCGACAATGGCCCCGGGATAGCAGAACAGGACTATTCCCGGGTGCTCAAGCCCTTTACCCAGGGCAATGTGGCGCGCACCGGTGGCGGCAGTGGCCTGGGGCTGGCCATAGTCGCCAAGATAGTCTCCCAGCACCACGGCACCATCAGGCTGGGCCGCTCCGAGCTGGGAGGCTTGCTGGTGGAGATCCGGCTACCCAAGCACCAGCCGCTGGAGTGGATGGATTGAACGAAGGGCGCATCTGTGGATGCGCCCTTCTGCATTGTCAGGCTTGTGGCTCGGCCGTCTTGCGGTAGCGCTTGCCGTATTTGAGTTGCTGGATCAGCAGGGCGGCGACGATCAGCGCCAGCCCTATGGGAGTGGCCGGGTGGATGCTCTCGCCGATCAACAGGTTGAGCAGTACCAGTGACGCAAACGGCGAGATGAAGATAAGGTTGCTGATGGGGGCTGTGTTGGTGGCGTGGCGCAGGGCCATCAGCCAGAGCACGAAGCCGAAGCCCATCTCGAACAGCCCCACATAGATGGCACCGAGCCAGCCCTGCCAGGCGGTCATGGCAAAGTCGGCGAGCAGCCAGGTCGCCACCACGATGAGAGGCAGGCTGATGAGAAAACCCAGCAGCAGGCTGACGATGGGATCCCCCTGATTGCGGGTATTGAGGATCCAGTAGCCCGCCCAGATGAGGGTCGAGACCAGGGCCAGCGTCACGCCGAGCGGGCTGTCGAATTGCAGGCCGAACACATCCCCCCTGGTGGCGATCACCAGGGCGCCGAAGTAGCCCAGCACTATGGCCACGCCGTCACGGCGACGGAGCTTCTGGCCGAGGAAGGGGACGGCCAGCAAGCTCAAGGTGATGGCCCAGGTGTAGTTGAGGGTCTGGGCCTGCTGGGCCGGCAGCAGATCATAGGCCTTGAACAGCAGCAGATAGTAGAGGAAGGGGTTCAACACTCCCAGGGCCAGATAGTAGAAAGGGCGGGCCCTGAGATAGCTCAGCAGCAGGGGCAGCTTGCCCTGGATCGCCACGATGGACCCCAGGGTCAGGGTCGAGGTGATGGCGGCGACCAGCAGCAGCTGCACCGGCTCGAAGTAGGCGAGGGAGATCTTGAAGGCGGTGGCCACCGTCGACCAGAGGGCGACGGCGCAGAGTCCGTATTGATAGGCTTTCTTCTGATTCTTGAGCATCGGGGTCGTTCCGCTGACTGAGGCAAGGGGGCAGTCTATCAGCCTGTTTGCAACATTGTCGTTACCGCTTTTTGGCGGGCAGGGGAGCGATCGCGGGCGAGATCCATCCGCCACACAAAATTGCGCACAATCTGTCCGCCTTCTCTTGCGCGAATTGAAAAAATCCGTATAATCCCCTCCGCTTGCCCATGAGGCATGCCAGACGATATGTCTGCTTGCTGAGCTTCCCGTTTACGAGTCGCCAGCCATACAGTCCTCCCGATATGGGAGGAAACGTGAAAAATCGCACCTCTGGCGGGAGTATTCCCGGTCGGGCGGTGTTGATTTATGTTCTTTTATCTATTGGAGCTCTGTCAATGCAGAACCAAAGAATCCGTATCCGCCTGAAGGCTTTTGATCATCGCCTGATCGATCAATCCACTGCGGAAATCGTTGAAACTGCAAAGCGCACCGGCGCGCAGGTTCGCGGTCCTATTCCGCTGCCGACTCGCAAAGAGCGCTTCACCGTCCTGATCTCCCCGCACGTCAACAAAGATGCGCGTGATCAGTACGAGATCCGCACTCACAAGCGTCTGGTAGACATCGTTGAGCCGACTGACAAGACCGTAGACGCCCTGATGCGTCTGGATCTGGCAGCTGGTGTAGACGTCCAGATCAGCCTGGGTTAATTACGGAAAGAGGTTGATAACAATGACAATCGGTCTTGTAGGTCGCAAAGTGGGTATGACTCGCATCTTCACTGAAGATGGCGTTTCTATCCCGGTGACTGTTATCGAAGTTGAAGCTAACCGTGTAACTCAGGTCAAATCTGTAGAAACCGACGGCTACAACGCTATTCAGGTTACCACTGGCGCCAAAAAAGCCAGCCGTGTGACCAAGCCGGAAGCTGGCCACTTCGCCAAAGCTGGTGTAGAAGCCGGTCGCGGTCTGTGGGAATTCCGCCTGAACAACGGTGAAACTTTCACTGTTGGTAGCGAGCTGAAAGTAGATCTTCTCGCTGACGTTAAGCTGGTAGACGTTACCGGCACATCCAAGGGTAAAGGTTTTGCCGGTACTGTTAAGCGCTGGAACTTCCGCACCCAGGATATGACCCACGGTAACTCCCTGTCCCACCGTGTACCTGGCTCCATCGGTCAAAACCAGACCCCGGGCCGTGTATTCAAGGGCAAAAAGATGGCTGGTCACATGGGTGCTGAGCGTGTAACGACTCAGAACCTGGAACTGGTTCGTGTTGACGCTGAACGCAACCTGCTGCTCATCAAAGGCGCAGTACCGGGTGCAACCAACGGCAACGTGATCGTCAAACCTGCCGTCAAAGCGTAACGTCTGAGGAGATAGTAATGGAATTGGTAATGAAAGACGCCAAGAGCGCTCTTGAAGTTTCCGAGACTACCTTCGGGCGCGAATTCAACGAAGCTCTGGTTCACCAGGTCGTCGTTGCATATGCCGCTGGTGCCCGTCAGGGTACTCGTGCGCAGCTGACTCGCTCTGAAGTGTCTGGTGGCGGCAAAAAGCCGTGGCGTCAGAAGGGTACTGGTCGTGCCCGTGCTGGCTCCATCCGTTCGCCCATCTGGCGTTCCGGTGGTGTGACCTTTGCTGCTAAGCCGCAAGATCACAGCCAGAAAGTAAACAAGAAGATGTACCGCGGCGCTATCCGTAGCATCCTGTCCGAGCTGGTACGTCAAGAGCGCCTGATCGTTGTCGAGAAATTCGGCATCGAAGCGCCGAAGACCAAAGAACTGATCGCCAAGCTGAAAGAAATGGAACTGACTGATGTTCTGATCGTGACTGCTGAAGTCGATGAGAACCTGTTCCTGGCTGCTCGCAACCTGTACAAGGTCGACGTGCGTGATGTTGCCGGTATCGACCCGGTCAGCCTGATCGCTTTCGACAAGATTCTGATGACTGCTGACGCAGTTAAGCAAATCGAGGAGATGCTGGCATGATCCGCGAAGAACGTCTGTTGAAAGTTCTGAAGGCTCCGCACATCTCTGAAAAGAGCACCATGGTCGCAGAAAAGCAGAACACTATCGTGTTCAAAGTTGCTGTTGATGCCACCAAGGCGGAAGTCAAAGCTGCAGTTGCGAAACTGTTCGAGGTCGAAGTTGAGACCGTCCGTACCCTGAACATGAAGGGTAAGACCAAGCGCTCAGGTGCGCGTGTAGGCCGTCGTTCCGATTGGAAAAAGGCTTATGTGACCCTGAAAGCTGGTCAGGACATCGACTTCATGGGCGCAGCCGAGTAAGAGGAGTTCTCAAAAATGGCAATCGTTAAGTGCAAGCCTACTTCTCCGGGCCGCCGCCACGTCGTCAAGATCGTCAACCAAGAGCTGTACAAGGGCAAGCCCTTCGCCGCTCTGCTGGACAGCAAAAGCAAGTCCGGTGGTCGTAACAACAACGGCCGTATCACTACCCGTCATATCGGTGGTGGTCACAAGCAACACTACCGTATCGTCGACTTCAAACGCGACAAAGACGGCATTCCGGCCAAAGTAGAGCGTCTGGAATACGATCCTAACCGTACCGCAAACATCGCCCTGGTGCTGTATGCAGACGGTGAGCGTCGTTACATCCTGGCTCCGAAAGGCCTGAAAGCAGGTGATGCTATCGCTTCTGGTGCTGATGCTGCGATCAAGGTAGGTAACTCCCTGCCGATGCGTAACATCCCGGTTGGTTCTACCGTTCACGCCGTAGAAATGAAGCCTGGTAAAGGTGCTCAGCTGGCTCGTTCCGCTGGTACTTTCATCCAGATTCTGGCTCGTGAAGGTAACTATGTAACTCTGCGTCTGCGTTCCGGCGAAGTACGTAAAGTTCTGGCCGAGTGCCGCGCCACCATTGGTGAAGTGGGTAACTCCGAGCACATGCTGCGTCAACTGGGTAAAGCCGGTGCAAACCGCTGGCGTGGTATTCGTCCGACCGTTCGCGGTATGGCGATGAACCCGGTTGATCACCCGCACGGTGGTGGTGAGGGTCGTAACAAGGGCATGCAGCCTGTGTCCCCATGGGGCCAGAAGGCTAAGGGCTTCAAGACCCGTAAGAACAAGCGTACCGACAAGTACATCGTACGTCGTCGTAACAAGTAATTGTTAACATAGAGGAATCACCATGCCACGTTCTCTCAAGAAGGGTCCATTTATTGACCTGCACTTGCTGAAGAAGGTAGAGAAAGCGGTGGAAAGCGGGGATAAAAAGCCGGTTAAGACCTGGTCCCGTCGTTCAATGATCATCCCGAACATGATCGGTTTGACCATCGCTGTCCATAATGGTCGTCAGCACGTTCCGGTTTTCGTTACCGAAGAAATGATCGGTCACAAACTGGGTGAATTCGCACCGACTCGTACTTATCGCGGCCATGCTGCTGATAAGAAGGCTAAGAAGCGCTAAGGGATAAATGATGGAAGCTATCGCTAAACACCGTTATGCCCGTACTTCTGCCCAGAAAGCTCGTCTGGTAGCCGATCAAGTACGTGGTCTGTCCGTAGACAAGGCTCTGAACATCCTGACCTTCAGCCCGAAAAAGGCTGCGGTTCTGGTGAAGAAAGTGCTGGAATCTGCCATTGCAAACGCTGAGCACAACGAAGGCGCCGACATCGACGCCCTGCGTGTTGCCACCATCATGGTAGACGAAGGTCCCTCCATGAAGCGCATCCGCCCGCGTGCCAAAGGTCGCGCGGATCGTATCCTCAAGCGTACCGCTCACATCACTGTAGTGGTATCCGACGCTAAGGCTGGGAGATAAGCAATGGGTCAGAAAGTACATCCTAATGGCATTCGCCTGGGTATTACCAAGCCTTGGAATTCTACCTGGTTCGCGAACACCAAAGACTTCGCTGACAACCTGTACAGCGATTTCCAAGTACGCCAGTTCCTGACCAAGGAGCTGAAAAACGCTTCCTTGTCCAAGATCACCATCGAGCGTCCGGCCAAGAGCATCCGTGTGACCATTCACACCGCTCGTCCGGGTGTCGTGATCGGCAAGAAAGGCGAAGACGTTGAGAAACTGCGCAAAGCTGTAGCCGCTATTGCTGGCGTGCCTGCTCAGATCAACATTTCCGAAGTCCGCAAGCCGGAGCTGGATGGCAAACTCGTTGCCGACAGCATCACTTCTCAGCTGGAACGTCGCGTAATGTTCCGTCGCGCTATGAAGCGCGCCGTACAGAACGCCATGCGCCTGGGTGCCAAGGGCATCAAAGTAGAAGTGTCCGGTCGTCTGGGCGGCGCTGAAATCGCGCGTACCGAATGGTACCGTGAAGGTCGTGTGCCTTTGCACACCCTGCGTGCCGACATCGACTACGCAACTTCTGAAGCCCACACCACTTACGGTGTGATCGGCGTCAAAGTTTGGATCTTCAAGGGCGAAGTTCTGGGCGGTCTGGCTGCTGTTAACGCTGCCGCTGCTCAAGAGCAAGCTCCTGCAAAGCCCAAGCGTGACAACAAGCGCCGCGCTGCTAAGTAAGGAGATTCGGTAAATGTTGCAACCTAAGCGTACTAAATTCCGCAAGACCCATAAGGGTCGTAACCGCGGTCTGGCCAACTCTGGTAACGAAGTATCCTTCGGTACCTTTGGCCTGAAGGCGACATCTCGTGGTCAACTGACTGCTCGTCAAATCGAAGCAGCCCGTCGTGCCATGACCCGTCACGTAAAGCGTCAAGGTAAGATCTGGATCCGTGTGTTCCCGGACAAGCCCATCACCGAAAAGCCCCTCGAAGTTCGTATGGGTAAAGGTAAGGGTAACGTGGAATATTGGGTCTGCCCGATCCAGCCTGGCAAGGTTCTGTACGAGATGGATGGTGTACCTGAGGCTCTGGCGCGTGAAGCGTTTGCCCTGGCCGCAGCTAAGCTGTCCGTTCAGACCACTTTCGTAATTAAGACGGTGATGTGATGAAAGCCCAAGATCTGCGTCAAAAGAGCGTCGAAGAACTGAACCAGGAGCTGCTGGGTCTGCTGCGTGAGCAATTCAACATGCGCATGCAAGCTTCCACCGGCCAACTGGCTCAGACTCACACTCTGAAACAAGTGCGTCGTGACGTCGCACGTATCAAGACTGTACTGACTGAGAAGGCAGGTGCGTAATGACTGACAAGATCCGTACTCTGCAAGGTCGTGTAATCAGCGACAAGATGGACAAGTCCATCACCGTCGCTATCGAGCGCAAGGTAAAGCACCCGATCTACGGTAAGATCATCAAGCGCACTACCAAGCTGCACGTACATGACGAGAACAACGAGTGTAAAGCTGGCGATCTCGTGGAAATCCGCGAATGCCGCCCGCTGTCCAAGACCAAGTCCTGGACCCTGGTTGCTGTCGTAGAAAAGGCCTAATTCGGTACTTTCTAGCCCAAACGGCCCCCCATCGGGGCCGTTTGTTTTTTAGGCTACCTTTTCAAAAATACCTGTGTTATAGTTTCGCGCCTTTTGAAGGCAGCCAGATCCCATCAGGGATAAGAAGTAAACAAAGCGGAGCACTAAGATGATCCAGATGCAAAGTATGCTGGGTGTTGCCGACAACTCCGGCGCTCGCAGTGTAATGTGTATTAAGGTTCTGGGTGGTTCGCACCGCCGTTATGCCGGCATCGGCGACATCATCAAGGTTTCCATCAAGGAAGCTATTCCTCGCGGTAAAGTGAAGAAAGGTGATGTGTATAACGCGGTGGTCGTACGCACCCGTAAAGGCGTTCGTCGTCCGGACGGCTCTGTCATCCGTTTCGACAACAATGCGGCTGTGTTGCTTAACAACAACCAACAGCCAATCGGTACTCGTATTTTTGGCCCGGTGACCCGTGAACTCCGTAATGAGAAGTTCATGAAGATTGTGTCCCTGGCACCCGAAGTACTGTAAGGAGTCGAACGATGGCAGCTAAAATCCGTCGCGAAGACGAAGTAATTGTTCTTACCGGCAAAGACAAGGGCAAGCGTGGCAAAGTCACTCAAGTCCTGATTGCAAAAGGTAAGGTAATCGTGGAAGGCATCAACCAGGTGAAGAAGCACCAGAAGCCGGTACCCGCACTGGGTCAGGCTGGCGGTATCGTCACCAAAGAAGCCCCCATCGATGTATCTAACATCGCGCTGTTCAACTCTGCCACTGGCAAGGCTGACCGCGTTGGTTTCCGGATTGAAGACGGCAAGAAAGTCCGTTTCTTCAAATCCACCGGCGAACTTGTGAAGTAATTGGAGTTTAACGATGGCGAAACTGCATGATTACTACAAATCCGATGTAGTAAATGAACTGTCCAAGCAGTTCGGTTACAAGACTATCATGCAAGTCCCTCGGATCGAGAAAATCACCCTGAACATGGGTGTTGGTGAAGCGATCTCTGACAAGAAGTTGCTGGAAAATGCTGCTGCCGATATGGCTGCCATTTCCGGTCAGAAACCGCTGATCACCAAAGCACGCAAATCTGTTGCGGGCTTCAAGATTCGTGAAGGCTACCCGATAGGTTGTAAAGTAACCCTGCGTGGCGAGCGTATGTGGGAGTTCCTGGAACGGCTGATTTGCATCTCCGTACCGCGTATCCGTGACTTCCGTGGTCTGAACGCCAAGGCGTTCGATGGCCGTGGTAACTACTCCATGGGCGTGCGTGAGCAAATCATCTTCCCGGAAATCGACTATGACAAGGTCGATCGCGTCCGTGGTCTGGATATCACCATCACCACTTCCGCGAATACCGACGAAGAAGGCCGTGCTCTGCTGGCTGCCTTTAACTTCCCATTCCGCAAGTAAGGTTAGGGTTATGGCTAAAACATCCATGAAAGCACGTGAAGCAAAGCGTGCGAAGCTGGCAGCCAAGTTCGCGACCAAGCGTACCGAGCTGAAAGCTATCATCGTTGATATGAACGCTTCTGAAGAAGCGCGTTGGGATGCTGTCTTGCAACTGCAACAGCTGCCCCGTGATTCCAGTCCGTCCCGCCAGCGTAACCGTTGCAACATCACTGGTCGTCCGCACGGTTTCCTGCGGAAGTTTGGCCTCTCTCGCATCAAAGTGCGTGAGCATGCCATGAAGGGCGAAATTCCGGGCCTCAAAAAGGCCTCTTGGTAAGAATCTCGGGAGTTAGACTATGAGCATGCAAGATCCGATCGCGGATATGCTGACCCGCATCCGTAACGGTCAGGCGGCGAGCAAAGTTGCGGTTTCCATGCCTTCTTCCAAGCTGAAAGTGGCTATCGCCAAAGTGCTGAAGGAAGAAGGTTACATCGCTGGCTACAACGTAGCTGGTGACGTGAAGCCGGAACTGGAAATTGAATTGAAATATTTCCAGGGCAAGCCGGTTGTAGAACTGATCCAACGCGTGAGCCGTCCCGGCCTGCGTATTTACAAGCGCACTACTGATCTGCCGAAAGTCATGGGCGGTCTCGGTGTTGCTATCGTGTCCACGTCTAAAGGTGTGATGACCGACCGTGCTGCCCGTAAGGCAAGCATGGGTGGTGAGATCATCTGCTACGTCGCTTAATAGGAGGTCGGAAATGTCTCGCGTTGCTAAGGCACCCGTCACTATTCCTGCTGGCGTAGAGGTGACTCTGAACGGTCAGGAACTGTCCATCAAAGGTGGTAAAGGTTCTCTGGTTCGTTCCATCCACGCCGGTGTAGAAGTGACCAAAGAAGACAATGTACTGAAGTTCGCCCCGCGCGACGGCATCGCTGGTGCTGACGCTCAGGCCGGTACTGCACGTGCATTGGCTAACAACATGGTAATCGGTGTTACCCAAGGCTTCGAGCGTAAGCTGCAGCTGGTTGGTGTAGGCTACAAAGCCTCCATCAAGGGCAATGCTGTCGCGCTGGCTCTGGGCTTCTCTCACCCGGTTGAGCATGCGCTGCCGGCTGGTGTCACCGCTGAATGTCCGTCCGCCACAGAGATCATTCTGCGTGGTGTGGACAAGCAGCTGGTTGGCCAAGTCGCCGCCGATATCCGTGCTTACCGCGCTCCGGAGCCCTACAAGGGCAAGGGTGTACGCTATGCCAACGAGCAAGTGCGTACTAAAGAAGCTAAGAAGAAGTAAGGTAACACTATGGACAAGAAAGCAGCTCGTCTCCGTCGTGCTACTCGTGCTCGGAAAAAGATGCAGGAACTGGGAGCTACCCGTCTGGTTGTTCACCGTACCCCGCGTCATATCTATGCGCAGGTTATCGCAGCCAACGGTTCCGAAGTTCTGGCCTCTGCTTCTACAGTAGAGAAAGCCATCAGTGAAGCTATTAAATACACCGGTAACGCAGATGCTGCTACCGCTGTAGGTAAAGCAATCGCTGAGCGTGCTATTGCCAAAGGCGTTCAGAACGTATCTTTCGATCGTTCCGGTTTCAAGTATCACGGTCGTGTAGCCGCTCTGGCTGCCGCTGCTCGTGACGCTGGTCTTCAGTTCTAAGCTAGGAGTCGAAGATGGCTAAAGTCGAATCTCAAGCCGGCGAACTGCAAGAAAAGCTGATTGCAGTAAACCGTGTTTCGAAAACTGTTAAAGGTGGTCGTATCATGTCCTTCACCGCGTTGACCGTGGTGGGTGATGGTAACGGCCGTGTAGGTTACGGTTACGGTAAAGCCCGTGAAGTTCCGGCTGCCATTCAAAAGGCAATGGAACAGGCTAAGCGTAACCTGAACAAGGTTGAGCTGAACAATGGCACTCTGCACCACCCGGTGCGCGGTGTTCACTCCGGTTCCACCGTGTTCATGAAGCCGGCCTCACAAGGTACTGGTATCATTGCAGGCGGCGCCATGCGTGCCGTGCTGGAAGTGGCCGGTATCCACAACGTGCTGGCTAAGACCTACGGTTCCACCAACCCAATCAACGTTGTTCGCGCAACTGTAGACGCTCTGGTTCACGGTCAATCACCGGAACAGATCGCTGCCAAGCGTGGTCTGCGCGTTGAAGAAATTCTGGGGTAATGCGACATGGCTAACACTGTAAAAGTAACTCAAACTCGCAGCTCTATCGGCCGTCTGCCAAAGCACAAGGCGACTCTGCGTGGTCTGGGTCTGCGTCGCATTGGTCACACCGTTGAGCTGGAAGATACTCCCTGCGTACGCGGCATGATCAACCAGGTTTATTACATGGTTAAGGTGGAGGGCTAAGCATGCGTCTGAATACTCTGTCTCCGGCCGCTGGTTCCAAGCGTGTTAAGCACCGTCCGGGCCGTGGTATCGGTTCTGGTCTGGGCAAGACCGGTGGTCGTGGTGTGAAAGGTCAAACTTCTCGTTCCGGTGGCGGTAAAGTCCGCAACGGTTTCGAGGGTGGCCAGATGCCTTTGAAAATCCGTCTGCCGAAGTTCGGTTTCTTCTCTCGCAAATCTTTGGTTTCTGCCGAAGTGCGCCTGAACGAAATCGCCCTGGTAGAAGGTGATGTGGTCGATCTGAGCACTCTGAAGCAAGCCGGTGTTGTTACCAAGAACATCGTTTTCGCTAAAGTTGTTCTGTCTGGCAACATTGACCGTGCTGTGACCGTTCGTGGTCTGTCCGTCACCAAAGGTGCACGTGCAGCCATCGAGGCCGCTGGCGGTAAAATCGAGGAATAATCAGTACAATGGCTAAGAAACCAGGATTGGATGTTAAAGCACAAGGTGGTCTGAGTGAACTGAAGAGCCGTCTGCTCTTCGTTCTCGGGGCAATTATCGTGTTCCGCGCAGGCTCTTATGTGCCGATTCCTGGTATTGACGCCGCCGTACTGGCCGAGTTGTTCCAACAACAGAAGGGCACCATCATTGAGATGTTCAACATGTTCAGTGGTGGTGCACTCTCGCGTGCTTCTATTCTTGCGCTGGGGATCATGCCGTACATTTCGGCGTCGATCATTATCCAGCTGCTGACTGTGGTTCATCCTGCTCTTGCTGAACTCAAGAAAGAGGGTGAATCCGGCCGTCGCAAGATTAGCCAATATACCCGTTGGGGCACGCTGGTTTTGGGAACGTTCCAGGCCATTGGTATTGCAACCGGTCTGCCGAATATGATGCAAGGACTCGTGACTCATCCGGGTTTGGGCTTCTATTTCACAGCCGTTGTGAGTCTGGTCACCGGTACCATGTTCTTGATGTGGTTGGGTGAACAGATTACCGAGCGTGGGATTGGTAATGGTATCTCGCTGATTATTTTCACGGGTATCGTTGCTGGTCTGCCTCATGCCATTGGCGCTACGGCCGAACAGGCACGTCAAGGGGAATTGCACATCCTGCTGTTGTTGTTGCTGGGCTTGATTGTTTTCGCAGTGACTTACTTTGTGGTGTTCGTGGAGCGTGGTCAGCGTCGTATCGTCGTTAACTATGCCAAGCGTCAACAAGGCCGCCAGGTATTCGCCGCGCAAAGCACACACCTGCCGTTGAAAGTGAATATGGCCGGTGTGATTCCTGCGATTTTCGCATCCAGCATCATCCTCTTCCCAGGGACCATTACCTCTTGGTTTGGTCAGGGCGAGGGCAAGGTGGCTGATGTCCTGCAACAGGTCTCTATGGTCCTGCAGCCGGGTCAACCCTTGTATGAGATGCTCTATGCAGCAGCCATTATCTTCTTCTGCTTCTTCTATACCGCGCTGGTGTTCAACCCCCGCGAGACAGCAGATAATCTGAAGAAGAGTGGAGCCTTTATCCCGGGGATCCGCCCGGGCGAGCAGACAGCACGTTACATCGATAAGGTTATGACTCGCCTGACATTGGCAGGTGCGCTCTATATAACCTTTATCTGTCTGGTACCCCAGTTCTTGATGACTGCCTGGAACGTACAGTTCTACTTCGGTGGCACTTCGCTGCTGATTATCGTGGTAGTTATCATGGACTTCATGGCTCAGGTTCAGACCCATATGATGTCTCATCAATATGGCGACGTCCTGAGGAAGGCCAACCTGAAGGGCTACGGCCGCTAAAGGTCGGCGTAGTTACGGAGTTAAGCAATGAAAGTTCGTGCTTCCGTTAAGGCAATCTGCCGTAACTGCAAAATCATCAAGCGTCACGGTGTGGTGCGTGTGATTTGCAGCGAGCCAAAGCATAAACAGCGCCAAGGCTAATTTTTTACGGTTAGTACTTGCAACAAATAGTTGTGCTGGCTAATATAGCCAGCCAACTTTTGTTGTGTATTGGTTGACCGCCACGTATCCGCTCACGGGCTTTGTGGTGGTCGTTATCTACTATATGTAGGAGTGAATAGTGGCCCGTATCGCTGGCATTAACATTCCTGACCATAAGCATGCAGTCATTGCGTTGACTGCGATTTATGGCGTCGGTCGTACCCGCTCCAAGGCCATCTGTGCCGCAGCCGGTATCGCTGAGAATGTGAAAATTAAAGACCTGGACGAAGCTCAGATCGAGAGTCTGCGTGAACAAGTAGGTAAATTCACCGTTGAAGGTGACCTGCGTCGTCAGATTTCCATGAACATCAAGCGATTGATGGATCTGGGTTGCTACCGTGGTTTGCGTCACCGTCGTAGCCTGCCTGTTCGTGGTCAACGTACCAAGACCAACGCTCGTACCCGTAAGGGTCCGCGCAAGGCTATCAAGAAGTAACGGGAAGGTAGAAAATGGCTAAAACTCCGACTCGTGCTCGCAAGCGCGTTAAAAAGCAAGTGAGCGACGGTATTGCGCACGTTCATGCATCTTTCAACAACACAATCGTGACCATTACTGACCGTCAGGGCAATGCTCTGTCTTGGGCCACCTCTGGTGGTTCCGGTTTCCGTGGTTCCCGTAAGTCCACTCCGTTTGCTGCCCAGGTAGCTGCTGAGCGCGCTGGTGAGATCGCCAAAGAATACGGCGTGAAGAACCTGGAAGTCATGGTCAAAGGTCCGGGTCCCGGTCGTGAGTCTTCCATCCGCGCTCTGAACGCGGCTGGTTTCCGCATCACTAATATTACTGATGTGACTCCGATCCCGCACAACGGTTGTCGTCCTCCCAAGAAGCGCCGCGTATAACGCTGTAGCTACTTGGTCTAGGATTGTTGGAGAAAGAAGATGGCAAGATATATCGGTCCTAAGCTTAAGCTTAGCCGTCGTGAGGGCACCGACCTCTTCCTGAAGTCTGGTGTTCGTGCGATTGATTCTAAGTGCAAGATTGACACCGTTCCTGGTCAACACGGTGCGCGTAAAGCGCGTCTGTCCGACTATGGCGTGCAACTGCGCGAGAAACAAAAAGTACGTCGTATCTACGGCGTATTGGAAAAACAGTTCCGCAACTACTACCGCGACGCTGCCCGTCAAAAGGGTAACACCGGTGAAAACCTGTTGCAGCTGCTGGAAGGTCGTCTGGACAACGTCGTCTACCGCATGGGCTTCGGCGCCACTCGTGCTGAGTCTCGTCAGCTGGTGAGCCACAAAGCCATCATGGTAAACGGCCGCGTTGTGAATGTTCCTTCTTTCCAGGTATCCCCTGAGGACGTGATCTGCGTTCGCGAGAAGGCTAAGAAGCAAGCGCGTATCAAAGCTTCCCTGGAAGTTGCTGGTCAGCGCGAGAAGCCGACTTGGGTAGAGGTTGACGCTGCTAAGATGGAAGGTGCCTTCAAGCGCCTGCCAGAGCGTTCCGACCTGTCTGCCGACATTAACGAACAGCTGATCGTCGAGCTTTACTCCAAGTAAAGCTAGCTTCTAAAGAGAGGACACAATGCTGGGTTCTGTAACAGATTTTCTTAAACCGCGGCTAGTTGACATCGAGCAAGTTAGCCCGACTCACGCGAAAGTGACTCTCGAGCCGCTTGAGCGTGGCTTTGGTCACACGCTGGGTAATGCCCTGCGTCGTATTTTGCTGTCATCTATGCCCGGTTGTGCAGTTACTGAAGTCGAGATCGACGGAGTACTGCACGAGTACAGCAGCAAAGAAGGTGTGCAGGAAGACATTCTTGAAATCCTGCTCAACCTGAAAGGTATCGCTGTGAAGCTGGAAGGCAAGGACGAGGTAACTCTGTCCCTGACCAAGTCTGGAACAGGCCCCGTTACCGCTGGTGATATCACTCACGGTGATGAAGTCGAGATCGTAAACCCGGAGCACGTAATCTGCCACCTGACAGGCGCCAATGCTGAGATCAGCATGCGTCTGAAAGTTCAGCGCGGTCGTGGTTATGTGCCTGCTTCTGCTCGTGTTCACAACGATGATGAAGAGCGTCCTATTGGTCGCCTGCTGCTGGACTCCGCGTTCAGCCCCATCGTTCGCATCGCCTACAATGTTGAGGCGGCACGTGTGGAACAGCGCACCGACTTGGACAAGCTGGTTATCGACATGGAGACCAATGGTACTCTGGATCCGGAAGAAGCCATTCGCCGTTCTGCCACTATTTTGGCCGAGCAGCTGGAAGCCTTCGTGGATCTGCGCGATGTCAGCGTGCCCGAGAAGAAAGAAGAGAAACCCGAGTTTGATCCGATTCTGCTACGTCCTGTCGATGATTTGGAGCTGACAGTTCGTTCAGCGAACTGTCTGAAGGCAGAAGCTATCCACTATATTGGTGATCTGGTACAGCGTACCGAAGTTGAGTTGCTTAAAACTCCTAACCTCGGTAAGAAGTCCCTGACTGAGATCAAGGACGTGTTGGCCTCCCGTGGTCTGTCTCTTGGCATGCGCCTTGAGAACTGGCCGCCCGCCAGCATCGCTGACGAGTAATCCAGATTACGGGTTTCACAGATTTAGTTAGAAGGATAAGGTCATGCGCCATCGTTTGAGTGGTCGTCAACTGAACCGGAACAGCAGCCATCGTCAGGCTATGTTCCGCAACATGGCCAGCTCCCTGGTTCGTCATGAGATCATCAAGACGACTCTGCCTAAGGCAAAAGAGCTGCGTCGTGTAGTTGAACCGCTGATCACCCTTGCCAAGACTGATAGCGTTGCTAATCGTCGCCTGGCATTTGCCCGTACTCGCGATAACGCGATCGTGGCTAAGCTGTTCAATGAACTGGGCCCGCGCTACCTGGAGCGCGCCGGCGGTTATACTCGCATTCTGAAATGCGGTTTCCGTGCAGGCGACAACGCCCCTATGGCTTACATTGAGCTGGTAGACCGCCCGGCCGCTGCTGAAGCAGCTGCTGAGTGATAAAGAAAAAGCCGGGCTTGTCCCGGCTTTTCTTTTAATGGATTCTGATACTGCCTCAACTGCCTCAACTGCCTCAACTGCCTCAACTGCCTCAACTGCCTCAACTGCCTCAACTGCCTCAACTGCCTCAACTGC
>NZ_JBYTDH010000013.1:125175-125722 GCF_058791175.1 Aeromonas sp. EU05-FHT14A05
CTCAACTGTACTGTGGCTATTAACCTAGCCCTTCGTCTACTTCTTCCTTATATAGGTATTCCTCTTCTGCGAGGCGAGCCTTCATTTACCTGGTGCGGGGGTGTAAGTACCAACAAGATGCAGAGACCTATACAAGGAACGCTACCAACTTGCTCCTAACTTAGGTTCATTTTGTGGATAAGTTTGTATAAAAGCTGTGCTTGGTTATGAATAACTAAACAATTGCCATTTTTTGCAATTTTATTGCCTTGAGGGGCTTGTCAGAAAGTTTCAGCTCCCTATAATGCGCCTCCATCGACAGGGCAAGCGGCAACGCAGAAAGCCAAGTCGATAACCTCGAAAAGCCTTTGAAAATAAGGCTTGACTCGAGAAGGCGGTTGAGTAGAATTCCACTCCCGCAGCAACACACTGTTGCGTCGCTCTTTAACAATTTGAATCAAGCAATCTGTGTGGGCACTCACAGCATCGAACATCAAAAACAATTTTTGATTTTCAATGTCTGGTGAAGTGACCAAGACAACTTCGGTTGTCACAGTTTATTTCAGCA
>NZ_JBYTDH010000014.1:0-117609 GCF_058791175.1 Aeromonas sp. EU05-FHT14A05
GTGAGTGCCCACACAGATTGCTTGATTCAAATTGTTAAAGAGCGTCACGCTTATCGCGTTGAGGAGGCGCATCTTACACTCCTCACTTCGAAAGTCAAGCGGTTGTTTTCGCTTTTCTTTCGGCGCCCACTTCGCTAGGAAGCTGGCTCATCAGTCCGACGTGTTCCGCCGTGCTGGTAGGGGCGCATTATAGGGAGCCGCGCCGGGATGACAAGGGCTTTTTGTAAAAACGCGTTCGTTTGCTGAAAAAGCAGGCTGAACCTCATGAAATGCGAGTTTTAGCTCCGTTTCATGCCGCTTTTTTGTTCACTCCATCGGTCTGGGACTGAATGTAGTTGACCCAGCTGGTCGCCCGCTGTTGCCAGTTGTCCTGCTGTTGCAGCTCGCGAGCCAGCTCCAGCGCCTGGGCATACTGCTCCTTATTAAGATGTGCCTGCACCAGCAGTGCCTTGGCTCTGTTGCCCTGCTCACCCTTGGCTGACTTCATGGCCACCAGCTGGGTCATGGCGGCTTCTGTCTTGCCTTGTTGCAGCAACAGCTCGGCGACGCGCATAGCCGCCTTGGGCTGGGCATGCTGTTTGGCGAGCTGTTGCCAGCTATCTACCGCCTTGGGCCACTCGCGGGCACCTTCCCACAACTGGGCCAGCAGTTGCTGGTTCTCGGCACTCCCCTTCATCTGTCCCTTGGCCATGGCCGCTTCCAGCAGACGGGCGCCACGATAGGGCAGCCCCTGCCAGGCATAGAGCCGGATCAGCTGGTCGCGGGCGGCGGCATCATCCATCAGTTTTCTATCGATGGCGGTCTGCAACAGCGCCAGCGCCTGGTCCCCGCGCTTGGCGGAGAGGTTGAGGGATACCGCCTGCTGCCACCACTTGCTCTCTTTCGGTTCGTGGCGGATCAGCTCTTCCGCCTGATCCGCCGCCACCCCATAACGTTGCAGGGCAGTGAGGGCGGAGAGGCGAATGATCGCCGTCTGCTTGTGCCAGCCTTTCTTCAGCAACTGCTCGCTCTGGCTGACCGCCTCGCCATATTGCTTGTTGTGGTAATAGAGGCCGGCCAGGCGCAGACGCAAGGCATCGTCGGACTTGAGTGCCAGTGCGGCCTTGTAGCTGGCGATGGCGCCTGACCAGTTGGATTGCTGCGCCTGGATATCCCCACGCAGACGCAGCAACTGGAGCTGCTGCTGCTCGGGCCACTCTTTATAGGCCAGCGCCTGCTCCACGTAGCGACTCGCCTGTGCAGTCTGCTGCAGGTTGGCCGCCAGTGAAGCCTGCAACTGGGCCAGCCAGGCGCGCTCGGCATCGGAGCCAGGCTTGAGCCCGGTCGCCTTGTTCTGGGCCTGTTGCCACTGACCCGACTGATAGAGCTTCATCACGGGCTCCAGCTGACGGGAGAAATGAGGGCTCACTTCCATGGCCAGACAGGCTTGGCTGACCAGGGCCAGCAGACAGATCCAGATCCGCAACATGGTTACGACTCCAATTTGAATTTGAGATTGATGGTTTGCACCAGCTTGTCGGTGGCACCCGGTCTTGGCTGGTAGCGCCACTTGCTGACAGCCTGAATCGCCGCCCGCTCGAACTGCCGCTTGGGTTTGGCGTCGATCACTTCCACATCCTGTACCCGCCCCTCGGCATCGACGCTAAAGCGCAGGGTCACCGAGCCTTCTATGCCGGCCTGCTGGGCCCGATAGGGATAGACGGGTTCGACCCGCTGCAAGGGGGTCAGCATGTCGCCGACCCCTATGCCCGCGCCTTGGGACTGACCATGGAAGTTGCCGCTCGCCACCGGGGTGGGGCTGGTTGCGACCCCGGGGGCAGATACCTGCACCGCGCTCAGGCTGGATACCAGATCCAGGCTGGGCTGCACCGAGGGCAGCGGCGCCGCCGCCGGCATGGGCATTGGTGTGGACGCCAGGGCGGCGGGAGGCTCCGGCAAGGGTTCCGGCTCCTGGGGTACCGGGCGCTCGCGCACCTGCACCTCGTTCACCTCGGTCTGCATATTGATGACGATGGCTTTCTGCTCGGACGAGGCCTTCTCTCCCCGGGGAGGTTCCACCAGCGTGGCCATGAACAGCAGGATCCCCAGGCTGAGGGCAATCCCCAGCCCCAGGCTCATCAGCTTGAACTTCATTTCGGCGCCACCGCCACGGCGATATTGGCGATGCCTGCCGCCTTGGCCTCATCCATCACCCTCACCACCTTGCCATGGGGCACCCGCTCATCGGCCTGGATCACCAGGCTGGCCTCGGGCTGCTCCGACAGCAGGCGGGCCAGGCTGGCCTGCACCCGCTCCACATCCACCTGTTTGCGGTCGAGGAAGATCTGCCCCTGAGCCCCGATCGCCAGCATGATGCTGGAGGACTTCTGCGCCTTGGCCTGGCTCGCCTGGGGCCTGTGCACCTCTAGCCCGGCTTCCCGTACGAAGGAGGTGGTCACGATGAAGAAGATCAGCATGATGAACACGATATCCAGCATGGGGGTCATGTCGATCTGCACTTCATCACGTTGGCGTTTGGATTGCCGTCTCATTGCATTACCTTCTCTTCTCGCAGGCCGTCCCGGGTCTTGGCCAGCGCACGCTTGGCCTGGCTCTCGAGACGACTGAGTAACAACACGCCGGAGAGCGCCACCACCATGCCTGCCATGGTGGGGATGGTGGCGCGGGAGATCCCGCCCGCCATGCTCTCCGGGTTAAAGCGGTTGGCGGCGGCCAACGCATCGAATACGCCTATCATGCCGGTCACAGTGCCGAGCAGGCCCAGCATGGGGCAGAGCACCACCAGGGTGCGGATGAAGATGAGATGGCGGTTGAGCTCGAGTTCGGCCTCGGCCAGCCAGCGGCTGCGGATCGCCTTGGCGTGCCAGCTGTGGCGCTCGCTGCGCCCCTGCCAGCGGCCGAACAGCTGCTGCTGCAGCGGGCCGAAGCCCAGGTTGAGGTAGAGCAACCGCTCGATCATCAGAATCCACATCAGCACCAGCAAGGCCAGGATGACCCAGAGCACGGGGCCGCCACGGCCCATGAAGCTCTGCAACTGTTGCCAGATGTCGACCATCATGCCACCCGCTCCATCCCGTCCCCGTTATTCTCGGCCCGCTCGGCCAGAATGCCGGCGACCTGCTGCTCCAGCACGTTGGAGAGCTCGGTGAAACGGGATTGCAGCAGGCTGTGGGCCAGGATCAGCGGAATGGCGGCCACCAGCCCCTGTACCGTGGTGATCAGCGCCATGGAGATGCCGCCCGCCATGATCTTGGGATCGCCGGTACCGAACTGGGTGATGGCCTGGAAGGTGCCTATCATACCGGTCACGGTGCCGAGCAGCCCCAGCATGGGGGCGATGGCCGCGATCACCTTGACCATGCCGATGCCACGCTCCATCCGGGGCGTCTCCTGCAATATGGCCTCGTCCAGCCTCAGTTCGAGGGTCTCCATGCTCAGCTCCGGGTGCTTGTCCGCCACCGTCAGCACTCGACCGAGGGCATTGTCGGCGTGGTATTCGCCGCTCTTCAGCTGGCGACGCACCAGGGTCAGTTCGCGGGAGAGGGTCCAGAGCCGCACGGCGGCAATGCCGAGGCCGATGGCGGCCAGCAGCACTATGATCGCGCCTACCTGGCCCCCTTGCTGGACTTGCTGCCAGAAGGTCGGTGCCTGGGCCTGCATCTCGAGCAGGACACCGTGGGAGGGATCCAGCGGCAACGCCTCGCCTTCCTTGCCCTGATAGGCGGTCAGCTCGGACAGCAAGCCGCCGGGCAGTCCCAGTACAGGGATCAGCCCTTCGCCGCTCGGTTGCAGGAAGCCTTCGCTGCCAAACAGCGCGAAGCTGCCGACCCGGGTCAGCGCCTGCTCACTGGCCGCGCCCTGGGCATTGAGCACCTTGCCATCGAACTGGACAACCCGACCCGACTCGCGAATCTCCTGCAGCAGGGTGGCGGGCAGCAGGGCAAGGGCGGCGCGATCCGGCACCTGCTTGTCCTGGGCCATGGCCTTCAAGGCTGTCAGGCGATCCGGATACTGGCCCTGCACCGAGGAGTCACCCAGCAGCTTGACCGCATCGCTGGCCCCCTGACGAGTCACCGCGAAGATCTCGTTCATGTCGCCGGAGGCCTGCTCCCAGCGGGTGTTGAGCTCGACCAGCTGCTTTTCATTGCTGGCAAACTGGCCGGCCAGCTCCTTGCTCAGGCGCTGAGCCTCGGCCAGTCTGGCGCGGGCACTGTGCAATTCGGTGGAGACAGACGCCAGATCCTGCTGTGCCTGTTGCTCGCGGGCCTGTTCCTGCTGCTGCCACTCTTCATTGGCAAGGGCCAGCTGGGAGCAGAGGGAGAGGGTGATCAGAAGGGGGAACCATTTCATGACTGAGCCTCCTGGCTACGCGCGACAGACAGGGGTACATGCAACAGTTGCGGGACTTTCTTGTCGGCCGCCATGTCCAGCGCATCGGCAAGGGGGGTGAGCCACTCGCTATCCAGCGGCAACCAGGTCTTGCTCTCGGCGGACCAGCGCCAGCCCTGGGTGCGATCGGCTGTCATGGCCAGCAGGGAGACGCGACCGAGCGCCAGCACATCGACCCGGCGCTCGGCACCATCCAGCGCCAGCTGGGCGGGATAGGTATCCATCCGGCTGCCGTATTCGGCTTCGATCTGGTAGGCCTGCAGCAGCTGGCGGAACTTCTCCGCCTCGCTCACGTCCGCCCGGGCCAGGGTCACCTTCAGCTGCTCGACCCGCGCCAGACGGTCCTCCTTGCGCAGGGGAATGTCGTCCTGCACCAGTTTTTCCAGATCCGCCTGCATCTGCAACATCAGCGGGATCAGGCCCTGACGGGTCTCCTGAACCGCTTCCAGCTGTTGAGTCAGCTTGCCCAGCTCATTCTGCTGATCGGCCACCAGAGACTGCATGTAGCGGTTGTAGGCTTCCAGATCCCGCAGTTGCAGCTGGGCATTTTGCAGCTCCAGCCGGGCGGCAACGGCGGCATCGGCCGCCTTTTCTACGCGCTGCTGGGAGGCTTTCCCATCCGCGATGCTGTTTTTCAGTGCGGGCGCGACCAGATCGTCTGCCGAGGCGACGAAATGAACGGCCAATGGCAACAAGGCCAGACCCCAGATCTTTTTCATGGTACACAATCTTAACAATGATAACTATTCTCATTGTCTCAAAGAGTGGGGTCAGTGGCAATCAGATGATTTTCTTGGCCTGTGGCTGAAAAAACAGGATACTTTTTAGACAAGCACGGGAACAACTGGCGTTGGTAGTCACAACACCATTTTAAATAACTAAAAAATGTCTTTTCGATCAGGATGATAAGTGGTCGAAAAAGGAGACTTACATGTTTAACGATGCGATCTGGGAACACATAGATCGGTTCACCAAGGCCAAGAAAACCAGCGACATCCAGCAACAACTGGAGCGCTTCAGCCATCAGATGGGATTTGATTACTTCAGGTTGCTGATCATTTTCCCCATCAGTATGCAGAAATCACACGTGGCCTTGTTCAACAACTGCCCGACCAGCTGGTTTGATGCCTACACGGAGCGGCACTACCTGACCCAGGATCCTGTGGTCTTCCTGGGCCTGAAGCAGACCCAGCCCATCTTCTGGAACAAGCTCGACTGCGACTCCCCCTGGCTGCCCAGCGCCAGCCGGGAAGTGATGAACCTCGCCGCCGACTTTGGCGTGCGAAACGGTGTCTCCTTCCCGCTGCACACCCCTCAGGGGGAACACGGCATCCTCTCCTTCATCAGCAAGGAAAGGTCCAACTCTGACCTGATGTTTGAAAACGTTCCCATGCTCTCATTTTGTGCCAGCTACATCTTCAACGCGGCGCTGCAGCTGATAAAGAGCAGGCCGGACCTGATGAAGCATCTGGCCGAGCTGTCGGATCGGGAGAAGGAGTGCCTGTTCTGGGCCAGCGAGGGCAAGACCTCCTGGGAGATAGCCACCATACTCGGCATCAGCGAGCGCACCGTGAACTTCCACCTCAATCAGGTCACCAACAAGACGGATTCGAAGAACCGCAACCAGGCGATCGCCAAGAGCATCTCCAGCGGCATCATAGTGCCCTCGCTGGACGATGTGACCATCACCAACCTGCGGCTGTCATAACGGCAACCCCGCCAGCCAAACAAAAAGAGCCGCAACAGCGGCTCTTTTTTCATGTCTGACAACGACTTATTCCACGGTCACGGATTTCGCCAGGTTGCGCGGCTGATCCACGTCGGTGCCCTTGATGAGGGCGACGTGGTAGGAGAGCAGCTGCAACGGCACCGTATAGACGATGGGGGCAATCATCTCTTCCACGTGATTCAGGCTCATCACCCGCATGGTCTCGTCGCTCTTGAAGCCGGCGTCCGCATCGGCGAACACATAGAGGATACCGCCACGGGCGCGCACCTCTTCCACGTTGGACTTCAGCTTCTCCAGCAGATCGTTGTTCGGCGCCACAACTATGATGGGCATCTCGGCATCGATCAGTGCCAGCGGGCCGTGCTTGAGCTCACCGGCGGCATAGGCCTCGGCGTGGATGTAGGAGATCTCTTTCAGCTTGAGCGCCCCCTCCATGGCGATGGGGTACTGGCTGCCACGGCCGAGGAAGAGGCTGTGATGCTTGTCGGCAAACTCTTCGGCCAGGGTCTCGATCTGCTTGGCCAGGGCCAGGCTCTCCTTGATGCGCAGCGGCAGGGCCTGCAGCGCCTTGACCAGTTCGGCCTCGGCCTCGGCGCTCAGGTTGCCACGGCAGTGACCGACGGAGGCCACCAGCATCAGCAGGCCGGCCAGCTGGGTGGTGAAGGCCTTGGTGGAGGCGACGCCAATCTCAGCCCCGGCCCGGGTCATGAAGGCCAGATCCGATTCCCGCACCAGGGAGGAGCCCGGCACGTTGCAGATGGCGAGCGAGCTCATGTAGCCGGACTCCTTGGCCAGGCGCAAGGCCGCCAGGGTGTCGGCGGTCTCGCCGCTCTGGGAGAGGGTCACCAGCAGGCTGTTGGGGCGCACCACGGACTTGCGATAGCGGAACTCGGAGGCGATCTCCACGTCGCAGGAGACGCCGGCGATTTCCTCGAACCAGTAGCGGGCCACCATGCCGGAGTTGTAGGAGGTGCCGCAGGCCACGATCTGGACATGCTCCACCTTGTCGAAGATGGCACGGGCGCCGTTGCCGAAGGACTCGACCACCACGTGATCCGTGCCCAGACGGCCTTCCAGGGTGTTGGTGATGGCCTTGGGCTGCTCGTAGATCTCTTTGAGCATGTAGTGGCGGTACTCGCCCTTGTCACCGGCGTCGTGGGAGAGCTCGGACTCCAGCTCCTCGCGCACCACGGCATTGCCGTCGGTGTCGAAGATGTGCACGTCGCGGCGGGTCACCTCGGCCACGTCACCCTCTTCCAGGAAGATGAAGCGGCGGGTCACCGGCAGCAGGGCCATCTGATCGGAGGCGATGAAGTTCTCGCCGATGCCGCGACCAATCACCAGAGGCGAGCCGGAGCGGGCCACCACCACGCGGCTGTCGTCACGGCTGTCCATCACCACTGTGCCGTAGGCACCGCGCAACTGCTTCACCGTGACCTGCATGGCCGCCAGCAGGCTGGGGGCGGATTTCAGCTCGTGGTGCACCAGGTGGGCGATCACCTCGGTGTCGGTGTCCGAGGTGAACTCGTAGCCCATGCCCTGCAGCTGGCTGCGCAGCTCTTCGTGGTTCTCTATGATGCCGTTGTGCACCACGACGATATGCTCGGAGACATGGGGGTGGGCATTGCGCTCGGACGGCTCGCCGTGGGTCGCCCAGCGGGTGTGGGCTATGCCGGTGCCGCCATGGACGGACTGCTCCTCCAGTGCCTTGGCCAGCTCGGCCACCTTGCCGAGGCGACGCACCCGCTGCAGCGGCTGGTTGGCGCTGAACACGGCCACACCGGCGGAGTCATAGCCGCGGTATTCCAGACGGCGCAGGCCTTCTACCAGGATTTCAGCCACATCACGTTGGGCCACAGCCCCGACGATGCCACACATAGACTTCTCCTTGAAATGTAAGACGTTAATTCGATTGGATAATAGATGTTTGGGTCAAACCGCCACGGGGGCGCAGATCAGTGCTATCCCCCGGGCCTGGATCTGTGCTTTGGCCTCGTCGTCCAGCCCCTCGTCGGTCACCAGGGTATGGATGCTGGACCAGGGCAGCTCGAGATTGGGAATCTTGCGGCCTATCTTCTCCGACTCCACCATGACGATGACCTCGCGGGACACCTCGGCCATTACCCGGGAGAGGCCCACCAGCTCGTTGAAGGTGGTGGTGCCCCGCTCCGGGTCTATGCCGTCGGCGCCGATGAACAGCTGGTCGAAGTCATAGGAGCGCAACACCTGCTCCGCCACCTGTCCCTGGAAGGATTCGGAGTGGGGATCCCAGGTGCCGCCGGTCATCAGCAAGGTGGGCTCGTTCTCAAGCTCGCGCAGGGCACCGGCCACGTTGAGGGAGTTGGTCATCACGATGAGGCCGCGCTTGCTGCCCAGCATGGGGATCATGGCGCTGGTGGTGCTGCCGCTGTCGATGATGACGCGGTTGTGATCGCGGATGCGCTCGGCGGCGGCACGGGCGATGGCCAGCTTTCGTTTCGAAACTTGATCCGGGTTGCTGTCCACCACCATCTCGCTCGGCAGAGGCACGGCACCACCGTAACGGCGCAGCAGCAGACCGCCGGTCTCCAGCACCGCCAGATCCTTGCGGATGGTCACTTCCGAGGTGGAGAAGTGCTTGGCCAGGGCATCGACGCTGACTTCGCCCTGTTCCTGCACCAGGGTCACTATGGTGTGACGGCGCTGTTGAGTGTTGCGTTTGGTCATCTTAAAGTTTCGATTCGAAAGAATGGCGAAATATTAATACCTTTTTGGGAAAAATCAAACGGCAAATAGGATCCGATTTGGTTCGATGCCAGAATGGTCAGGCCGATTTGTGACGAGGACGCCATGCAAAAACGAGTCATCTGGCTGGTGGAAGATGAGGCCAGCATTGCCGACACCCTGATCTATGCCCTGCAGACCGACGGTTTCGAGGTGGAGTGGTTCCCCCTCGGCCAGCCGTTGCTGGCGCGACTGGAACAGTCGCGCCCGGACTTTCTGATCCTGGATGTAGGCTTGCCGGACATCAGCGGCTTCGAGCTGTGCAAGCAGGTGCGGGCCCTGACCGACACTCCCCTGATGTTTCTCACCGCCCGCAGCGAGGAGATAGACAGATTGATCGGGCTGGAGATAGGGGCAGACGACTATGTGGCCAAACCCTTCTCGCCGCGGGAGGTGTGCGCCAGGGTGAGGGTGATACTGCGCCGCAGCCAGCCGAGCGCTCCCCAGCCCAGCGCCCTGCTGGCACTGGACGAGGAGCGGGCCCGCATCTGCTTCCACGGTCAGCCTTTGACCCTCACCCGCTACGAATACCTGCTGCTCAAGACCCTCATGCAGGCACCGGGCCGGGTCTACTCCCGCCAGCAGCTGATGGACCTGGTGTGGAGCGGGGCCGAAGAGAGCCTGGATCGCACCGTCGACACCCACATCAAGACCCTGCGGGCCAAGCTGCGGGAGCGGGACTCCGAGGCCAATCTGATCCTGACCCATCGCGGGCTGGGCTACAGCCTGGAGCTGGCATGAACTCAGGGATGCCGGGCACCGGCCGGGGGATGAGATGAGAATCGGATTGCAACTGCTGTGCGGCCTGGTGCTCATCTTCGCCCTGGCCGCCTGGTTCGTGCTGGAGATCTTCGTCGAGGAGATCAAACCCGGGGTGCGCAGCGCCACCGAGGATACCCTGGTGGACATGGCCCAGCTGCTGGCCCCCCTGGCCCTGGACGATCTGCAGGAGGGGAGGATGGCGGATGGCCGGCTGGCCAGCGCCTTCGCCCGCCTCAACCAGAGCCCCATCAACGCCCTGATCGACGGTCACCTCAAGCAGCAGGCGGAGTACCGCATCTATGTGGTCGATGCCAAAGGCAAGGTGGTCTATGACTCGGACGGGGTGGATCTGGGCAAGGACTATTCCCGCTGGAACGACGTCTACCGCACCCTGCGCGGGGAGTATGGCGCCCGCAGCACCCGCAGCGATCCCGACGATCCCGCCAGCTCTGTGATGCACGTGGCCGCCCCCCTGCGCGAGGGGGACGAGATCCTGGGTTCCCTCACGGTCGCCAAGCCCAACCGCACCCTGCTGCCCATGATAGAGCGAAGCGAGCACCAGCTGTTGCAGGGAGCGGCCCTGCTGCTGTTCATCTCGCTGCTGATCGGCGCCCTGCTGGTGTGGTGGCTCACCCGCGCCATCGGCAAGCTGGTGCACTATGCCGATGCGGTCAGCCAGGGCCAGCCCGCCAGCCTGCCGAGGCTCCACAGCCCGGAGTTGGACCGGCTCGGCCACTCCCTCGAGACCATGCGCCGCCAGCTGGACGGCAAATCCTACATCGAAGCCTATGTGCACAGCCTGACCCACGAGCTCAAAAGCCCGCTGGCCGCCATCCGCGGGGCAGGGGAGATCCTCGCCGAGGCGCCGCCCCCCGAGGTGGCGCGGCGCTTTATCGGCAACATCAATCTGGAGACGGCCCGCATGCAGCAACTGATCGAGCGCATGCTGCAGCTCGCACGTCTCGAATCCGGGCAGGGGCTGGACAGACAGGCCACAGCCCCCGCCACGCTGGGCAGGCGGGCTCTGGATGCCCGCCAGATAGTCGCTGCCCGTCGTCAGGTGGCCCTGGGGGCAGAGCTCGCCGACGCCCCCAGGCAGAAGTGGGATCCCCTGCTGGTGGAGCAGGCACTGGGCAACCTGCTGGACAACGCCCTCGACTTCTCACCCGCCGGGGGTCACATCCGGCTGAGTGGCGCCATGGAGGAGGGGGGCTACTGCTTCCGGGTACGGGATCAGGGGCCCGGCATCCCGGACTATGCGCTGCCGCGGATCTTCGAGCGCTTCTACTCCCTGCCAAGACCCGACAAGGGCAAGAGCAGCGGCCTCGGGCTCAGCTTTGCCGCCGAGGTGGCGCGCCAGCACGGCGGCCGGCTGACCCTGGGCAACCAGCCTGAAGGCGGGGTGCTGGCCAAACTCTGGCTGCCTGCCGGCCAGAAGACTTCACACTGAACACACAGAGCCGGGCTAAGCTGCGCCTCCTCGGATAGGGTCCCGCCCGGACCCGTCTGCCCGCGTTCTGATGAATCAAGGAGATGTTCATGTCCCGCATTCTGTTGTCCGGCCTGCTTGCCGCCGGCCTCTTCTGTGCCTTGCCCGCCAGCGCCACCACGGGCTGCCTGCTGTTCGCCGATGGCAGCGGCAAGCCCCTCAGCACCCAGGGTGACTGCGCCAGCCAGCTGACGCCCGCCTCCACCTTCAAGATACCCCTCGCGCTGATGGGCTATGAGAGCGGCTTCCTGGTGGATGAACAACTGCCCGCCCTGCCATTCAAAGCCGGTGACCCTGACTTCCTGCCGGAATGGAAGCAGACCACCACCCCGAGCAACTGGATGAAGTTCTCGGTGATCTGGTACTCCCAACGCCTCACCGAGTGGCTGGGAGAGGCGCGCTTCCAGCAATACGTCGACCGCTTCGACTACGGCAACCGGGAGTTGTCGGGCAACCCGGGCAAGCACGACGGCCTGACCCAGGCCTGGCTCAGCTCCAGCCTCGCCATCAGCCCCCAGGAGCAGGCCCGCTTCCTCGGCAAGCTGGTGAGCGGCAAGCTGCCGGTCTCCGCCGAGGCGGTGCGCCGCACCAGCACTCTGCTGCGTCAGCCCGACATCGATGGCTGGCAGATCCACGGCAAGACCGGCATGGGCTATCCCAAGCTGCTGGATGGCAGCCTCAACCGGGATCAGCAGATCGGCTGGTTCGTCGGCTGGGCCAGCAAGCAGGACAAGAAGCTCATCTTCGTGCACACAGTGGTACAAAAACCCGGCAAGCAGTTCGCGTCCCTCAGGGCAAAGGAAGAGGTGTTTGCCGCCTTGCCAGCAGAGCTGAAGAAACTCTGATCCCCAACCGGCGCCAGGCGCCGGTTTTTTTTTATCCTCCTTCACTCCCACTTCACAGGGCCCCATCCCCGCTTCACCCGACCAGGGCACAGTCGACCCCATCAACAAGGAGAGGCGTCATGGTCAAACAGATATTCACCCACAAGATAACGCTGCTGCTGTTGCTCAGCCTGCTGCTGATGATCCCGGTTCACTCCATCATGGAGCTGAACCGGGAGCGCCAGGCCTACCGCAGCCAGGCCATCCACAGCATCATGGCCAGCAGCAGCGGTCCGCAGCGCTTGCTGGGGCCTGTGCTGGTGCAACCCTATACCCGGGCCGTCACCGTCGAGCAGGATGGCAAGCGCTTCGTGCGCGAGGAGCGGGTCTATCGCTACCTGCTGCCGGACAGGCTGGATGTGCGGGCCAGTATGGAGGTCACCCCGCGCAAGCTCGGCATCTATCAGGCCCAGGTCTATCACGGCCGGCTCTCCCTCTCCGGCCGCTTGCCGGCCAGCCTGGCCGACAAGGCGCTGGTGGCCGGCAACCCGGATCTCAGCTTCGACGCCGCGGATCCCGCCCTGATCCCGGGCAAGCCCTACCTCAGCCTGGTGCTGTCCGATGCTCGCGGCATCAGCAGCGTGCCCGAGCTGCAGCTGGGGGAGCGGCGCATTCCGTTCGCCCCCGGTGCCTTGCTGGGTGACGGTCTGGCCGGCATCCATGCTCCGCTCGACAGCCTGCCCGGGGAAGATGGTCGCTTTCACATCGAGCTGAACCTGCAGGGCATGAACGCACTCGAGGTGGTGCCGATCGGCCAGGACAGCAGGTTCAACCTGAGTGGCAACTGGCCCCATCCCAACTTCATCGGCGATTTTCTGCCCGGCAACCGCACCCTGAACGATCAGGGGTTCGACGCCAGCTGGCAGACCAGCTGGTTTGCCACCGACATGGAGCGGCGCTTCACCCGCATGATGAAGGGGGCGGGGGCCGAGTTGCCGACCTTCAGCGTCAGCCTGGTGCAGCCGGTGGATCACTACCAGCTGAACGAGCGGGCCGCCAAGTACGCCCTGCTGTTCATCGGCCTCACCTTCCTCAGCTTCTTCATGTTCGAGCTGCTCAGGGGGCTGCGGGTACACCCGATCCAGTACGCCCTGGTGGGCATGGGGCTGGCCATCTTCTATCTGGTGCTGTTGGCGCTGACCGAGCACCTCGGCTTTGGCTGGGCTTATCTGATTGCCAGCCTCGCCAGCGTGTCGCTCAACGGCTTCTACCTCAGCCATGTGCTGGGGGGGCCGCGTCAGGGCCTCGGCTTCGCGGCCCTGCTCGGGCTGGTCTACGCCATACTGTTCGGGCTGCTGCAAGCCGAGGAGATAGCCCTGCTGCTCGGCGCCCTGCTGCTGTTCGCCATCCTGGCGCTGGTCATGGTGCTGACCCGCAAGCTGGACTGGTATGGGATGATGGGCAACCCGCCCCCTTCTCCAGCCCCGGACCAGGAGAGCTGAAAACAAAACCGGCGCCCTCAGGGCGCCGGTTTCATTTCATTGATCGGGCATCACTTCTTCTTGACCGGGCGGGCCCAGTTCTTGATGTGGCGCTGGGGCACCCGGGTGATCACCAGCTCGTGCTCGGCCACATCCTTGGTGATGGTGGAACCCGCCCCCAGGGTCGCCCCCTTGCCGATGCGCACCGGTGCCACCAGCTGGGTATCGGAGCCGACGAAGACGTCATCCTCTATGATGGTCTGGAACTTGTTCACCCCATCATAATTACAAGTGATGGTGCCGGCACCGATATTCACCTTGGCGCCGATGTCCGCATCCCCCAGGTAGGTCAGGTGACCACACTTGGAACCGACCCCGAGCCGGGATTTCTTCATCTCGACGAAGTTGCCGACATGGGCATCCTGCTCCAGCACGGCACCCGGACGCAGACGGGCGAAGGGGCCGACCGAGCACTGATCCGCCACCAGGGCACCCTCAATGACGGAGTAGGGTTTCACCTCGCTGTGATCGCCAATCTCGCAATCCTTCAGCACGGCGCCGGCACCTATGCGCACATGGTTGCCGAGCTTGACCTTGCCCTCGATGATGACGTTGACGTCGATCACCACCTCCTCCCCGATCTCCAGGGTGCCGCGCAGATCGAAGCGGGCCGGATCGATCAGGGTGACCCCGGCGATCATCAGCTTCTCGGCCTGCATCTGCTGATAGCTGCGCTCGAGGGCCGCCAGCTGGACCCGGTTGTTGGCCCCTTCCACCTCCATGGCGCTGTCCGGATGGACGGCGGCGATGAGGCAGCCATCCCCATGAGCCATGGCGATCACGTCGGTCAGATAGAACTCCCCCTGGGCGTTCTTGTTGTCCAGGCGCGACAGCCAGCCGCTCAGCTGGGCGCCATTGGCCACCAGCACACCGGTATTCACCTCGCGGATGGCGAGCTGTTCGGCACTGGCATCCTTCTGCTCGACGATGCCGACCACCTGGCCGTTTTCCCGCACTATGCGGCCGTAGCCGGTGGGGTTGTCCAGCACCACGGTCAGCAGCGCCATGCCGTCGTCGGCCTTGGCAGCCAGCAGCCGTTGCAGGGTCTCGGGCTGGATCAGCGGAGTGTCGCCGTAGAGCACTAGTACGTCATCCTCATCCTGCCAGAACGGGATCGCCTGGGCGACCGCATGGCCGGTGCCCAGCTGCTGCGCCTGCAACACCCAGTTGAGATCCGGGGCGGCGATCCGCTCCTTGAGCAGCTCGGCGCCGTGGCCATAGACCAGGTGCAGTTGCTCGGCACCTATCTGGCGGGCGGTGTCGATCACATGGGACACCATGGGTTTGTTGGCGACAGGGTGCAGCACCTTGGGCAGAACGGAACGCATGCGAGTACCTTTACCCGCAGCCAGGATCACGACGTTGAGAGACATAGCCAGCCTTTGAAACATGAGGAAATGCTCGGCGGAGTCTATCCAACGGGCAAAAAAAAAGCGACCCGAAGGTCGCTTTTTGCATCACCGTGATTAGCGGTAATTCTTTTTGACGATATCGATAACCCGCAGCTGGGCCATTGCTTTGGCCAGCTCGGCAGACGCCTGAGCATAGTCGATATCACCATGGGAGCTGCTGATCCGCTCTTCGGCACGACGCTTGGCTTCCTGGGCTTTCGCCTCATCCAGGTCATCGGCACGAATGGCGGTATCGGCCAGCACGGTCACGGCTTCGGGTTGTACTTCCAGCATGCCGCCGGAGATGTACAGCACCTCTTCGCTACCATTTTGCTTGATCAAGCGGACCAGGCCCGGCTTGATGGCAGTCAGCAACGGAGCATGACCGTGGCGGAGACCCAGCTCACCCTCGGAGCCTGTTACCTGGGCAGATTGCACGCGACCGGAAAACAGTTTCCCTTCGGCGCTCACTACATCCAGGTGAAATGAGATCATCTCAGCCATGGGCCCTCCTATCGAGGCTTACAGTTTCTTGGCTTTCTCGACGACTTCGTCGATACCGCCAACCATGTAGAACGCCTGCTCGGGCAGATCGTCATACTCGCCTTTCAGGATGCCCTGGAAACCGCGAATGGTCTCTTTCAGCGGCACGTACTTGCCGGAAGAACCGGTAAATACTTCGGCCACAAAGAACGGCTGGGACAGGAAACGCTCGATCTTACGGGCACGGGATACGGTCAGTTTGTCTTCTTCTGACAGTTCATCCATACCCAGGATGGCGATGATGTCCTTCAGCTCCTTGTAGCGCTGCAGCACGATCTGCACACCACGAGCGGTCTCATAGTGATCCTTGCCAACCACCAGCGGATCCAGCTGACGGGAGGTGGAGTCCAGCGGGTCAACGGCCGGGTAGATACCCAGTGCCGCGATCTGACGGGACAGAACTATGGTCGCATCCAGGTGGGCGAAGGTGGTCGCCGGAGACGGGTCGGTCAAGTCATCCGCAGGCACGTAAACGGCCTGGACTGAGGTGATGGAACCGGTCTTGGTGGAGGTGATACGTTCTTGCAGAACACCCATCTCCTCGGCCAGGGTCGGCTGGTAACCTACTGCGGACGGCATACGGCCCAGCAGTGCGGATACCTCGGTACCGGCCAGGGTGTAACGGTAGATGTTGTCCACGAAGAACAGCACGTCACGACCCTCGTCACGGAACTTCTCGGCCATGGTCAGACCGGTCAGCGCCACGCGCAGACGGTTTCCGGGCGGCTCGTTCATCTGACCGTATACCAGAGATACTTTGTCCAGTACGTTGGACTCCATCATCTCGTGGTAGAAGTCGTTACCCTCACGGGTACGCTCACCCACACCGGCGAATACAGAGTAACCACTGTGTTCGATCGCGATGTTACGGATCAGCTCCATCATGTTGACGGTCTTGCCTACACCGGCACCACCGAACAGACCGACCTTACCACCCTTGGCGAACGGACAAACCAGGTCGATAACCTTGATGCCGGTCTCCAGCAGCTCGGCGCTGTTGGACTGATCTTCGTAGCTGGGGGCTTCGCGGTGGATGGACCAACGCTCTTCTTCGCCGATCGGACCCTTCTCGTCGATGGGCTCGCCCAGTACGTTCATGATACGACCCAGGGTCGAGGTACCAACCGGTACCTGGATGGCCTTGCCGCTGTTAACTACTTCCAACCCACGACGCAGACCGTCGGAGGAACCCATGGTGATGCAACGAACGACGCCGCCGCCGATCTGTTGCTGAACTTCCAGTACCAGACCCTGGCCTTGGCCTTCGCTGATGACTTTCAGTGCATCGTACACCTGGGGCACGGCATTCTGCGGGAACTCGATGTCCACTACAGCGCCGATGATTTGGACGATGAAACCGTTACTCATGTCAAATCCTCTAAACCTTTGATAACCCTTGCCTTACACCGCAGCAGCACCGGATACGATCTCTGTCAGTTCCTGGGTAATACTGGCCTGACGGGCCTTGTTGTACACCAGTTGCAGATCGTTAATCAGGTTGCCGGCGTTGTCAGTCGCGGCTTGCATGGCAACCATTCGGGCTGCCTGTTCACTTGCCAAGTTTTCTACCACGCCCTGGTACACCTGGGATTCGACGTAGCGAATCAACAGGGTATCCAGCAGCTGCTTGGGATCCGGCTCATAGAGGTAATCCCAGTGGTGTTTCTTGGCGAGCTTGCTGTCTTCTGTTACGGGCAAAGGCAGCAGTTGATCGACTTTTGGTTGCTGAACCATGGTGTTGACGAACTTGTTGTACACCAGATACAGCCTGTCAATCTCACCGTTGTCGTAAGCCTTCAGCATGACCTTGACTGAACCAATCAGGTCATTGACGCTCGGGTTGTCACCCAGTCCGGAGACATGGGCTTTCACCTTGGCGCCGTGCCGTTCAAAGAAGTTGGAGGCTTTGCTACCGATCAGTGCCAGGTCAACCTTGGCACCTTTCGCGCTCCATTGCTTCATATCGTTGAGGGCAGCTTTGAACAGGTTGATGTTCAGGCCGCCACACAGGCCACGGTCGGTGGAGACGACGATGTAACCCACTCGCTTGACCTCACGTTCGATGAGGTAGGGGTGCTTGTATTCCAAGTTCCCCTGAGCGATATGGCCGATCACCTTGCGCATGGTTTCAGCGTACGGACGGCTGGCAGACATGCGTTCCTGCGCACGGCGCATCTTGCTGGCTGCCACCATTTCCATAGCGCTGGTGATCTTCTGAGTGTTCTTCACACTCCCGATCTTGTTACGTATCTCTTTTGCGCCGGCCATCTCTTCTCTCCATCAGGTGGCAGCTTGCGCTGCCACACACGCTTACCAGGTCTGGGTTGCCTTGAAGCTATCCAGCAACGCAGTCAGCTTGCCAACGATCGCGTCGTTGTAGTCGGCCTTGGCATTGATTTCAGCCATCAGCTCGGCATGCTGGGTATTGGCGTAAGAGAGCAGAGCGGCTTCGAAGTCGACGATCTTGCTCAGTTCGACATCGGCGAGGTAGCCCTTCTCGGCGGCGAACAGCACCAGAGACTGGTGAGCCACGCTCATCGGAGAGTACTGCTTCTGCTTCATCAGCTCGGTCACTTTCTGACCGTGATCCAGCTGCTTGCGAGTCGCATCGTCCAGATCGGAAGAGAACTGGGCGAAAGCCGCCAGCTCACGATACTGGGCCAGCGCGGTACGGATACCACCGGACAGCTTCTTGACGATCTTGGTCTGAGCGGCACCGCCCACACGGGATACGGAGATACCCGGGTCAACCGCCGGACGAATACCGGAGTTGAACAGCTGAGTGGTCAGGAAGATCTGGCCATCGGTGATGGAGATCACGTTGG
Source organism: Aeromonas sp. EU05-FHT14A05 (assembly GCF_058791175.1). NCBI lineage: Bacteria > Pseudomonadati > Pseudomonadota > Gammaproteobacteria > Aeromonadales > Aeromonadaceae > Aeromonas > Aeromonas sp. EU05-FHT14A05. The sequence continues at coordinate 18,257 of NZ_JBYTDH010000014.1, forward strand.
TCGGAACGAACGCAGACACGTCGCCAGCCTGGGTTTCGATGATCGGCAGCGCGGTCAGAGAACCGGTCTGGCCAGTCACGGCACCCTTGGTGAACTTCTCAACGTACTCGACGTTGACGCGGGAAGCACGCTCCAGCAGACGGGAGTGCAGATAGAAGACGTCGCCCGGGTAAGCTTCACGTCCTGGCGGACGGCGCAGCAGCAGGGAGATCTGGCGATAGGCTACGGCCTGCTTGGACAGGTCATCATAGATGATCAGCGCGTCTTCACCGCGGTCACGGAAGTACTCACCCATGGAGCAACCGGCATAGGGAGCCAGGTACTGCAGGGCAGCAGCTTCGGAGGCGGAGGCGACGACCACTATGGTGTTGGCCAGGGCGCCGTGCTCTTCCAGCTTGCGCACCACGTTGGCGATGGTGGAGGCCTTCTGGCCAATCGCAACGTAGACGCACTTAATGCCGGAGTCTTTCTGGTTGATTATGGTGTCGATCGCGATGGCGGTCTTACCAACCTGACGGTCACCGATGATCAGCTCACGCTGGCCACGACCGATGGGGATCATGGCATCGATGGCTTTCAGACCGGTCTGGACTGGCTGGTCAACAGACTTACGCTCGATAACGCCCGGGGCAATGACTTCGATCGGCGAATAGCCGTCGTTGTCTACCGGACCCTTACCGTCGATCGGCTGACCCAGGGTGTTGACCACCCGGCCCAACAGACCACGACCGACCGGCACTTCCAGAATACGGCCGGTACCCTTTACTTTCATCCCTTCAGCCAGGTTGGCATAGGGACCCATGACAACGGCACCAACGGAGTCACGCTCCAGGTTCAATGCCAGAGCGAAGCGGTTACCCGGCAGCTCGATCATTTCACCCTGCATGGCATCGGCCAGACCGTGGATACGAATGATACCGTCACTCACAGAGACGATGGTACCTTCGTTACGCGCTTCGCTTTTGACATCAAACTGCGCAATGCGCTGCTTGATCAGCTCGGCGATTTCAGTGGAATTCAGTTGCATGCTCTAATACCCCAATCAAGATTGCAGCGCGTCGGCCATGCGATCCAGCTTACCGCGGACCGTGCCGTCGATAACCAGATCACCGGCCTTGATGAGCACCCCGGCCATCAAGGACGCATCTGTGCTGCAATTCAGCTTCACTTTGCGCGCGAGACGTTGTTCCAGAGAAGCCTGAATAGCGGCCTTCTGCTGGTCGGTCAGTTCGATCGCCGAAATCACGTCAGCCTGAACTTCTTTGTCCAGTTCAGCCTTGAGCGCGACATATTCAGCAACGACAGCCGGCAGCACACCCAAGCGACCATTCTCAGCCATCACCCGGATCAGGTTCTGACCATGCTCGTTGAGCTGCTCACCGCAGACACCGACAAACAGATTTGCCAGTTCTTCGGCGGCCACGGAGCCGTTTACCAGGTCATGGATGGTCTCGTTCTCTGCCACTTGTGCGGCGAAACCGAGCATCTCCAGCCATTGGTCAACCGCCTTGTGCTCAACGGCAAACTCGAAAGCAGCCTTGGCGTAGGGGCGAGCGATTGTAGTCAGTTCAGACATAGCCCCGTTCCCGTTACAGTTCTGCTACCAGTTTGTCGACGATGTCGCTGTTGGCAGCCTGGTCGATTTGGCGTGCCAGGATCTTCTCTGCACCCGCGATGGCAAGAGCAGCAACCTGCTTGCGCAGTTCTTCTTTGGCACGATGACGTTCAGCTTCGATCTCTGCACGGCCCTGAGCCAGGATTTTTTCCCGCTCTGCTTGAGCTCCGACAGCGGCTTCATCAATGATCTGGGCCTTGCGTTTGTTGGCCTGATCGATGATTTCAGCAGCCTGAAGCTTGGCTTCTTTCAGCTGATCGGTGGCGTTGGCCTTGGCCAAATCCAGATCTTTCTTGGCACGTTCGGCAGAAGAGAGACCATCAGCAATTTCTTTCTGACGGGCTTCGATGGCAGCGATCAGCGGCGGCCATACGTACTTCATGCAAAACACTACGAAGATGAAAAAAGCAACTGCTTGGCCGAGGAGGGTGGCGTTGATATTCACAGCCGATGTCCTCTTAAGTTAGTTAATGGGTTCTGCGTGAGTCGTGACGACTTAGGCAACCGCAAACATCACATACAGACCCAGACCAACGGCGATCATCGGGATCGCATCCACCAGACCCATGACGATGAAGAACTGGGTACGCAGAACAGGGATCAGGTCCGGTTGACGAGCAGCACCTTCCAGGAACTTGCCACCCAGGATACCGATACCGATGGAGGCGCCGATAGCCGCCAGACCCATCATCATTGCAGCAGCGATGTACAGCAGGTCCATGTTCAAGTTTTCCATGAGGATCTCCATTTATTTAGATGTAATTGATTGTATAAAAAGGATTATTTGAGTTGCATCAACCATGGTCTTCTTGCGCCATCGACAGATAGACGATGGTCAGAACCATGAAGATAAACGCCTGCAAAGTGATGATCAGGATGTGGAAAATTGCCCAAGGCACGGACAGGATCCACTGTGACCACCAGGGTAACAAACCCGCAATCAGGATAAAGATCAGTTCGCCAGCATACATGTTGCCGAACAGTCGCAGACCCAATGAAACAGGCTTGGAAATCAACGTGACGGTTTCAAGGATGAAGTTAACCGGGATGGCAGCGGGATGGTTGAAAGGCTGAAGCGTCAGCTCCTTCACGAATCCACTGATACCCTTGACCTTGATGCTGTAGTACAGGATCAAGAAGAACACGCCCAAAGCCATGGACATGGTGATGTTAACGTCAGCAGAGGGAACCACACGCAGATAGGGAACACCCATCAACTGTGCAGCGTGAGGGATAAAGTCAACGGGGATCAGATCCATGAAGTTCATCAGGAAGATCCAGACAAACACTGTCAGTCCCAGCGGTGCGATGACCGGGTTCCGACCATGGAAGATGTCTTTGACGTTACCATTCACAAACTCGACCAGCATCTCCACAAAGCACTGCAGTTTACCGGGCACACCGCTGGTGGCCTTGACGGCTACACGGCGGAACGACCAGATAAACAGGGCGCCTAGCAAGACGGAAAATATCATTGAGTCGATATTCACCGTCCAGAACCCGGACCCGACTTGCAGGTGGGTCAGGTGGTGGGAGATATATCCCTGAGGAGTCAGGACTTCTCCGGTTGCAGACATGAGTTTTCCTAATAGTGGTTGTTAAGCGTGAATGAAACTATCCACTGTACAACGAGGGCGAGGATATAAGTGGCGAAGAACGAGACGGTGTCGACCTCGATCCCGGAGCCAAACATCAGGGCGAAAAGTCCTGTTGTAGTAATGAGCTTAATCCCTGCCCCACCATAAAAGTCCCGCAAAACCAGGCCCACGCTCTCTTTCGTCACCTTGCGGCGCAGAACCCAGAGCGTGAACAGGGCTTGAGGAACCCAGTACATTCCCCCCCCGAAGAGGGAAGAACGTCCGGCAAGCGCCCCGCTCTGATAAAACCAGACGGAACCGATCGCCAGGATCAGGATGAGCTGACAAACGAGCATAGCCAAGGCTAGCGTCAAACCTTCCAAGGCTACTTTCTGTTTCACCAACCTACCCCTGAACATTACAGAACTGTAAAAAATCGGGATCCGAAGACCCCAGGTTCACAGCTCGAAAAGCCGGTCAAATTATACCCGTGAAGACGGCTATTGCAACATGGCAAAAATCCTTAATTTTTGCGGCTTTCCGCGCGAAATTAAGGTTATGTTCATATCGAAAGGAATGGATGTTTTATTACTACAAAAAGCGTAAAAATCACGATTCTGACAGACCAAAATAGCCCAATACCCGGTCCAAGTCCGCTAAGTTATCGTAACTTATTACTAACTTGCCGCTATCCTTCTTGCCTGGCTGAAGCTGTACCTGATTGCCAATTTTTTCTGAAATCTGGCGCTCGAGGTAACCAAACTGCGGATCGCGGACTGGCTCGACTTTGGTTTTTGCCGGTTCCAGCGTTTTTTGCACCAGTTTCTCGGTATCTCGCACCGTCAGCCCCTTCTGGGCGACCAGCTTGGCCAGCTCGGACTGGGCCGGGCCGCTCAGGGCAAGCAGGGCACGGGCATGGCCCATGTCGAGATCCCCGTGCTCGACGAACCGCTTCACGTCTTCGTTGAGCTGGTTCAGGCGCAGCAGGTTGGTGACCGTGGTGCGGGACTTGCCCACCGCCTCGGCCACCTGCTGGTGGGTCAGCTCGAATTCGGTCAGCAGTCGCTGCAGGGCCACCGCCTCTTCGATGGCGTTGAGATCCTCGCGCTGGATATTCTCAATCAACGCGATGGCCACCGCCGCCTCGTCGGGCACGTCCTTGACGATGCAGGGCACCACCTCGAGCCTGGCCAGCTGGGACGCGCGCCAGCGCCGCTCACCAGCGATGATCTCGAAGCGATTCTCGCCGATGGAGCGTACCACTATCGGCTGAATCACGCCTTGCGCCCGTATCGAGTTGGCCAGGTCTTCCAGCGCATCCTGAGACATGTCCTTGCGCGGCTGGTACTTGCCGGACTGCAGCCACTCCAGCGGCAGCTTGCGCAGCTCGCCCTGGTTGGTGGGGGCCATGGCCTGTTCGGTACGCTGGTCGCTCATCACCTGTTTCTGGCGGGCGGCCGTGCTGGTGCTGAGCAGGGCATCCAACCCCTTGCCCAGCCCACGTTTCTTCGGCGTCATATGCTCTCTCGGTCTGCGGTGATCGGCTGAGACTCCTGCTCCTGGCGACGCAGGATCTCGCCAGCCAGGGCCAGATAGGCCTTGGCCCCCACCGATGATTTGTCATAGTGCATGGCCGGGGCACCGAAGCTCGGCGCCTCCGCCAGTCTAACGTTGCGGGGGATGATGGTGCGATAGACCTTGTCCCCGAAATGCTGTTTCAGCTGATCGGACACATCATTGGCCAGCCGGTTGCGGTGATCGAACATGGTGCGCAACACCCCTTCGATCTTCAGCTCCGGGTTGACCACGGCCGCCAGCTTGCTGATGGTATCCACCAGGGCGGTGAGCCCTTCCAGCGCGTAATACTCACACTGCATGGGCACCAGCACGGAGTCGGCGGCGGCCATGGCGTTGACGGTCAGCATGTTGAGAGAAGGCGGGCAGTCGATGAAGACGTAGTCGTACTTGTCCCGTACCGAGGCCAGGGCGTTGCGCAGGCGGATCTCGCGGGCGAAGAACTCCATCAGACGGATTTCCGCCGCAGTCACGTCGGCATTGGCGGCGATGAGGTGATAGCCACCCGAGGTCTCGGGGATGATCACCTCCTTGATGGGGGTGTCTTCGATCAGCAGTTCATAGGCGGTGCGTTCGACTTCGTACTTGTCGACGCCGCTGCCCATGGTGGCATTGCCCTGCGGATCCAGATCGATCACCAGCACCTTGCGCCGGGTGGCGGCCATGGAGGCGGCCAGATTCACACAGGTGGTGGTTTTACCCACTCCACCCTTCTGGTTGGCTATGGCAATGACTTTTCCCACACTATCCCCTAAATGAATACGGCGGCCCTATTCGGGCTGGATGGCTTTAAACTCCAGCAGATGACGCTCACCTTCCAGTTCGGGCACCACCAGCTGATGGGTGGCAACCAGACGAATGCTGGCAGGCAACTGTGCCAGTTCCTGCTCGGGATATTGTCCCTTGAGTGCCAGGAAGCTGCCCTCGGGTGACGGCAGATGGTGACACCAGTTCAACATGTCCTCCAGGGAGGCGAAGGCCCGGCTGAGAACGCCATCGAAGCCCACCTCGGGTTGATACTCCTCCACCCGGGATTTGACTGGCGTCACATTGGTCAGCCCCAGCTCCTGGATCACCTGGCGGATGAAGTTGATCCGCTTGCCCAGGCTGTCGAGCAGCACGAACTGCTTGTCCGGATTGATGATGGCCAGCGGCAGGCCGGGCAGACCCGGGCCTGTGCCCACATCGATGAAACGCTCACCGTGCAGGTGAGGGCTCACCACCAGGCTGTCGAGGATGTGCTTGACCAGCATGGCGTCCGGATCCCGCACCGAGGTGAGATTGTAAGCCTTGTTCCACTTGTGCAGCAACTCAACCAACTGCACCAACTGGGTCTTTTGGGTGTCGGTGATAACAATACCGGCCTGCATGAGCAGGCCGTTCAATCTTTCCAGCATGGGATTCCTCAGGCGGTTTTACGCAGCAGGCCGTGTTTCTTCAGGTGAACCAGCAGGATGGAGATGGCCGCCGGGGTGATGCCGGAGATGCGGGAGGCCTGACCTATGGTCTGCGGCTTGGCATCGTTCAGCTTGGCGATCACCTCGTTGGAGAGACCGTTCACGTCGCGGTAGTTCATGTCCAGCGGCAACAGGGTGTTCTCGTTACGCAGCTGCTTCTCCACCTCGTCGTGCTGGCGCTCGATGTAGCCGGCGTACTTGATCTGGATCTCCACCTGATCCGCCGCGGCCGCGTCTTCCAGCGCCGGGCCGACCCCTTCGATGGCCATCAGGGCATCGTAGGTCACCTCGGGGCGACGCAGCAGCTCTTCCAGGCTCTGCTCCCGGGTCAGGGGCGTGTTCACCAGGGCGTTGACTGCCTCCAGCGACGGGTGCTGCGGGTGGATCCAGGTCGAACGCATGCGCTGACGCTCCTGCTCCACCTGCTCCATCTTGGTGTTGAACAGGCTCCAGCGATGGTCATCCACCAGGCCCAGCTCGCGACCTATGGCGGTCAGGCGCAGATCGGCGTTGTCTTCCCGCAGCAGCAGACGGTATTCGGCGCGGCTGGTGAACATGCGGTAGGGCTCGCGAGTACCCAGGGTGGAGAGATCGTCCATCATCACACCCATGTAGGCCTGATCCCGGCGGGGATGCCAGGCATCCTTGCCCTGGGCGCGCAGACCGGCGTTCAGACCGGCCATCAGCCCCTGGGCGGCCGCCTCTTCATAGCCTGTGGTGCCGTTGATCTGGCCGGCGAAGAAGAGGTTTGGAATGCACTTGCTCTCCATGTTGGCCTTGAGATCCCGCGGATCGAAGAAGTCGTACTCGATGGCGTAGCCGGGGCGGGTGATGTGGGCATTCTCGAAGCCACGGATCGAACGGACGATCTGCACCTGCACGTCGAACGGCAGGCTGGTGGAGATCCCGTTCGGGTAGAGTTCGTGGGTGGTCAGGCCTTCCGGCTCGACGAAGATCTGGTGCGCCGTCTTGTCGGCGAAACGGGTGATCTTGTCCTCGATCGACGGGCAGTAACGAGGGCCTATCCCCTCGATCACCCCGGCGTACATGGGGCTGCGATCCAGGTTGTTGCGGATCACCTCGTGGGTCTTCTCGTTGGTGTGGGTAACGTAGCAGGGCACCTGACGCGGGTGCTGGCTGGCGTTGCCGATGAACGAGAAGACGGGGCGAGGATCGTCACCGTGCTGCTGCTGCATCACGGAGAGATCGACGGTACGGGCATCGATGCGTGGCGGCGTGCCTGTCTTGAGCCGATCGATGCGCAGGGGCAGCTCACGCAGACGCTGGGCCAGGGCGATCGAGGGTGGATCCCCGGCGCGGCCGCCCTTGTAGTTTTCCATCCCGATGTGGATCAAACCGTTCAGGAAGGTTCCTACCGTCAGCACCACCGTCTTGCCGCTGATGCGGATCCCGCTCTGGGTGACCACGCCGGCGACGCGATCCCCGTCCATGACGAGATCGTCACAGGCTTGCTGGAAGATCTTCAGGTTCGGGTAATTTTCCAGGGTCTGGCGCACCACGGCCTTGTAGAGCAGGCGATCCGCCTGGGCACGGGTGGCACGCACCGCAGGCCCTTTGGAGGAGTTGAGGGTGCGGAACTGGATCCCGCCAAGATCGATGGCCTGCGCCATGATCCCGCCCAGGGCATCTACTTCCTTGACCAGGTGTCCCTTGCCGATCCCGCCGATCGCCGGATTACAGGACATATGTCCCAGCGTATCGATGTTATGGGTCAGCAACAGGGTATTCAGGCCCATACGGGCGGCCGCCGTTGCTGCTTCGGTTCCTGCATGACCGCCACCGACGACGATCACATCAAATTGTTCATGGTATTGCATTGGGGATCACCTTGATCTGCACGCCTGAAGATCTTTATTTGCCTGGGCTGAAGGGCGGATCATTCTATCCGTTTCGCCTCTTGAGGGGAACGTCTACTTCAGGATCAGTATGGATGCAGGATCCGTTAGTAGATCTTAAGGATCTTTAGATCGATCTTTTACTGGATCTTTTATTAGGATCCGGGGTTTCTGTTGATAAGCCCTTTTTGATCATAAAGATCATCCGTTTAAAGACGATCCCAGCTTGTGGAAAAGCTTGGATCCCAAGGCCGTGAACGGGGGGATAACCAGTGGTTTTATACACAGACCAGAACTGGATTAGATCTCATACATGGATAACTATAGGTTTTACAGAGCTTAACACTGTAGTTATACACATTACCCCTGGGCGTTGTGGGTAACCCTGTAGAACAACTCTCCCGGATCTATCTGTTAATAACCTGGTGGATAGGAATTTGGGGGTAAGAGGGGAGATCAAGGTGTTTTTACCGGATCTCCCAGGCCCTGATCAGGCGATCATCTGCATCCAGTCCTGGATCCAGGCTTCGGCGGCGTCTTCCGGGATCTCGTACTGGGTCACGTCTATCTCCAGACGATCCCCGATCCGGCTGGCGCCACACTCGGCCAGCAGTCGATCCAGCGTCTTGCCACCCTGGCAGAAGGTGTCATAACTGCGGTCCCCAAGCCCGATCACCCCATATTTCAAGGCGTTGAGATCCGGATGCTGGTCGGCAAGATCCTTGGCGAAGGGCTGAAGATTGTCGGGCACATCGCCGGCACCGTGGGTGGAAGTGATCACCAGCAGGATCGCATCCGGCTCCGCCAGCACCTCGGCCAGGCTGGCCGGGTTGTGGATCCGGGTCTGGTGGCCCGCCTGTTCCAGCAGGCTGGCGACATGATCTGCGACATATTCGGCGGCGCCCAGCATGGAGCCGACGACAAGATTGAGTTTGGCCATGGAATGGATCCTGATGTCATCGAAAGAAACGGAGAGCCGGGATTCTACCGCCAAAGGATGTGGATAAATATGGATAAAGCTTGGGGATAAGAATCCTGCACGATTTTTATGGCAAAGGCGGCCCTCGCCATCTTTTTTCATCTTCCTCTGTGTTCCCTTCTCTTGATCACCCTCCTGAATGAGTCTTTCTGCCGGAAAAGGCACCCGTTGATACAACAGGTAACAATAGAGATGCAAATGATTAGCAATTATTGAATCGATTCGATCATGGCTCCTGTAGTAGCATTATGCCGATTTATTCGCCTAAGGAGTCGGGCAGACCGGCAGCATTGGGCACCCATAATAAGAAACCAATTTATAACTCATTGATATTTGAGACACTTATATGATTGCGCAAAAAAATACCCAAGATGCAGTGATGCGAAAGAAGGGGGCCCAGCTATTGCAGCTCTCCTGCCTGCTGGCGAGCCTGCCGGTGCTGGCCGCGGAACCGGTGGATAAAGAGCTGCCCAAGGCGGCTGAAACCATGGTGGTCACCGGCACCGCCATGAAGGTCGAGGTGCCCATGGCCGAGACTCCTCGCGCCGTCTCCGTGGTCAACCGTGAAGAGCTGGATCAGCACGCCGTGCAGCAGCTCGACGAGTCCGTGCGCTACCGCTCCGGCGTGCTGACCGGTTTCTATGGCTCGGACAACAACACCGACTGGTTCAAGGTGCGTGGCTTCGATGCCGCCCAGTACCTCGATGGCAACCGCCTGTTCGGCACCGGCTACTATGTCTGGACACCGGAGCCATTTGGTCTGGAAAGCGTGGAGCTGCTCAAGGGCCCGGCCTCCATCCTCTACGGCGAGGCGCCTCCCGGCGGTGTCATCAACTCCATCAGCAAGCGCCCCACCGCGACCCCGCAAGGCCTGGTCAATCTGCAACTGGGCAACCGGGACCTGCGCCAGGTCGGGGTCGATTTCTCCGACGATCTGACCGACGACAGCCGCTATCGCATGGTTGCGCTCTATAAAGAGCGCGACGGCGTGCTGGATGGCACCTACAACGAGCGCGCCTACCTGGCGCCGAGCGTGACCCTGGACATCTCGGATCGCACCAGCCTCACCCTGCTGGCCAGCTTCCTGCACGATGAAGGGGTGCCCACCAACGGCTTCTTCCCCGTCTATGGCACCCTCAATACCGAAGGCGGCCAGATCGATCCCAGTACCAACCTGAGTCAGCCGGATTACGATCGCAACCGCAACACCCAGATCTCCACCGGTTACGAGCTGGCCCACCAGTTCAACCAGACCTGGGAGTTCAAGCAGAACGTCCGCTTCAACTACAACGATCTGCTGCTGCGCCAGACCTATATCTTCCCGACCTATGAAGGCACCACCGCCTACCGCGGCCTGGTCTACCGTGACGGCGACACCAAGAGTGCCACCATGGACAACCAGCTGGTGGGTTACTGGAACACGGATCGCACCGAGCAGACCCTGTTGATGGGGATAGATCTGCAGCGCCACGTGAACGAAGGGGTCGAGGCCGACAACTACGGCATGGGGTCCATCGACACCATGAACCCGGATTACAGCGGCTTCCCCGGCTTCGACGAGTCCACCGCCACCTATCAGAAGAACACCAAGGGTCAGAGCGGCCTCTACGCCCAGCATCAGATCCGCTGGGACGATCGCTGGTTGCTGACTGCAGGCGGCCGCTTCGACTATGTGGAGACCCACAACATCAGCGAAGCCACCAGCAAGAACGAGAAGCAGTATGACGACAACCTCTCGCTCTCCGGCAGCCTGATGTACCTAGCCGACAACGGCCTCTCCCCGTACTTCGCCTATGCGGAGTCGTTCGAGGTGCTGCCTGGCATAGACCCGAACACCAAGAACTCCTACAAGCCGCTGGAAGGCAAGCTGTATGAGACCGGCATCAAGTACGCCCCCAGCTTCCTCGATGGCTACATCAACCTGGCGCTGTTCGATCTGGAACAGACCAACTCGCTCGTCTCTACCGGCTCCGGCCAGCAGACCCAGGCCGGTGAAGTGACCTCCCAGGGGATCGAACTGGAAGGGAGCGTGCAGGCTACAGAGGCGCTGCGCCTGACCGCTGCTTATACCTACACCGATGCCAAGACCAACGACACCGGCAACGGTGATCGCCAGGCCAGCCTGATCCCGCGTCACCAGGCCTCCTTCTGGGGCAACTACAAGGTGCAGCAGGGTCCGGTCTCCGGGCTGGAAGTGGGCACCGGGGTGCGTTACATCGGCTCCAGCGTCGGCATAGGTGCCGTGAATGCGGACTACACCCCCATCTACGGTTCGGCCCAGGTGCCGGCCCAGACGGTGTGGGATGCGATGATCGGGTATGACTTCGCCAAGAACTGGCGTGCCCAGGTCAACGTCAACAACCTGCTGAACGACACCTATGTAGCGAGCTGTGACTACTACTGCTACTACGGCGAGCCGCGCAGCATAGTCGGCTCAGTCAACTACCGCTGGTAAGATACAGGCCGGGCGGGAGCCTCAAGCTCCCGCCCTCCTTCTTTTTGTACACAGGCCTGTCATGGAACTCTTGTCACTGGTTTACCGCCAATACCGTTGGCCCTTCATCGCCATTACCCTGCTCAGCCTGCTCAGTGCTGTCAGCGGGATAGGTGTCATTGCCTTTATTAATCAATATCTTATCGAGTCAGTCGGCGATCCGTTGCCGATCCTGGGTCAGCTTGTCGGCCTTATCTTTTTGCTGCTGGTGATCACGCTCGGCTCTCAGCTGGCCCTGACCACCCTCGGTCATCATTTCGTCTACCGGTTGCGCGGCCGCCTGCTCAAGCAACTGCTGGACACCGACGTCGCCCGCATTCGCCAGATAGGGCAGGGGCCGCTGCTGGCCTCCCTCTCCAGCGACATCGGCCAGATCACCATCGCCTTCGTGCGCCTGCCGGAGCTGGTGCAGGGGCTGGTGCTCACCCTGGGTTCCATCATCTACCTCGGCTTGCTCTCTCCCGCCCTGCTCGGTGTCACCGCCCTCTGGGTGACCGTGACCATGGTGGTGGGCTGGCTGCTGGTGAACCGGGTCTATCGCCACCTGGCCCGGATGCGTCAGGCCGAGGACAGGCTCTACCAGAACTACCAGTCCATCATCGCGGGCAGCAAGGAGCTGGCGCTCAACCGCGAGCGGGCCCACTTCGTCTATCACCAGCTCTATGAGCAGAACGCCCGGGACTACCGCCGGGAGATCATCCGTGCCGATACCTATCACCTGAGCGCGGTGAACTGGTCGAACATCATGATGCTGGGGGCCATAGGCCTGGTCTTCTTCCTGGCCAACGGCCTCGGTTGGGCCAATACCAATGTGGCCGCCACCTTCGCCCTGACCCTGCTGTTCCTGCGCACCCCGCTGCTGCAGGGCATCGGGGCCCTGCCGACCCTGATCTCGGCCCAGGTGGCGTTCGACAAGATAGCGACCCTGAATCTGGCCGAGCCGGAGCCCAAGTTCCCGCTGCCGCCGGCCCCCAGTGCCTGGCAACGTATCGAGCTGGAGCAGGTGAGCTTTCACTATCAGGGGGAGGGCGGCTTCGCCGTGGGCCCCATCAATCTGACCATTGAGCGGGGGGAGCAGATATTCATCATTGGCGGCAACGGCTCCGGCAAGTCGACCCTGGCCATGCTGCTGACCGGGCTCTATCAGCCGGTCTCTGGCCGGATCCTGCTGGATGGTGAACCCATTGCCGATCGCAACGCCTACCTGGCGCTCTTCTCCGCCATCTTCACCGACTACCACCTGTTCCAGCACCTGCTGGGGCCTGAGCCGAAAGAGGCCCTGGTGGCCGAGTGGCTGGAGCGGCTGCAGATGGGCAGCAAGCTGGCCATCGAGGAGGACTTCATCGCCAACATCGATCTCTCCCAGGGGCAGCGCAAGCGGGTCGCCCTGCTGCTGGCACTGGCGGAGCAGCGCGAGGTGATGCTGTTTGACGAGTGGGCGGCGGATCAGGATCCCCAGTTCCGCCGCATCTTCTATCAGGTGCTGTTGCCACGCCTCAAGGAGATGGGCAAGACGGTGATCGCCATCAGCCACGACGATCTCTATTTCTCCCTGGCGGATCGCCTGCTGGAGATGCGTCAGGGCCAGCTCACCGAGCTGACCGGCGAGCGGCGCGAGCAGGTGAGCCGGGATGCGGTCGCTCATCTCGATAGCGAGGTGCCGGTCTGATACCGGCCGCAAGGGGGAGGCGAGCGCCAACCCCTTTCAGTACAGGAATGAATCATGTTTGAGAGGAAATCTGCCGGTTTTATGGTGAACGCTCGCCGAGCCATGGCGCTCACCGACCCGAGCGTCGAGCACAGAGCCGGCACGGGAGCAGATCATGTTTGAGATGAAAGCCGCCAGCTTCGTGGTCAACGACCGCACCCTGCTGCAACCCACCAGCCTGCGTTTCGAGCAGGGTCAGGTCTACGGCCTCATCGGCCACAACGGCTCGGGCAAATCCACCCTGCTCAAGCTGCTGGCACGCCAGCAGCCCCTGAGCGATGGGGAGATACTGTTCGATGACAAGCCGCTGCAGGAGTGGCGCAACCGGGACTTCGCCCGTCAGGTGGCCTATCTGCCCCAGCATCTGCCGAGCGCCGAGAACCTGCTCGGCCGGGAGCTGGTGGAGATGGGGCGCTATCCCTGGCGCGGCCTGCTGGGGCGCATGGGGGCGGAAGATCACCGCCAGGTCGACAAGGCCATAGCGCTGACCCATACCGAGGGGTTTGCCGACAGGCTGGTGGATACCCTCTCCGGCGGCGAGCGGGGCCGGGTCTGGCTGGCCATGCTGCTGGCCCAGGAGAGCCGCTTCATCCTGCTGGACGAACCGCTGGCCGCCCTGGACGTGGCTCATCAGGTGGAGGTGCTCACCCTCGTCAAACAGTTGAGTCGCCAGCTCAACCTCGGGGTCATCATCGTCATTCACGACATCAACATGGCGTCCCGCTTCTGCGATCGGCTGGTGGCGCTGCACGGCGGTCGTCTGCTGACCCACGGTGAGCCTTCACGCATCATGACAAGCGAGACCCTGCATGCCATCTATGGCATCCCGATGGAGGTCATTCGCCACCCGGCTCATGACCATGCCATCGCCATCGTTTAGACAAGGTTTGTTATCCCGATGCGTTTATTTGTACCCATATCACCGCAGACTGGCGAGACCCTGCACTCCATGCACCATGGCATCCCCATGGAGGTCATTCGCCATCCGGCTCATGACCACGCCATCGCCATCGTCTGATCGGGGGAGCTCTTGAACCTTTTATTGAAGATGGCCCCCTGCCTCGTCAGCCTGCTGCTGCCGCTGGCGACGCAGGCCGAGACGCAGCCCGCAACCCCTGTTGCCGGCGGCACTGTTCCGCGCATCGCCACCGTGGACTGGACCATAGCCGAAACCCTGCTGGCCCTCGGCGTGACCCCGCTGGCCATGGGGGATGTGAACTCTTATCGCGCCTGGGTCGGCGAACCCAGGCTCCCCGCCGGGGTGATCGACATCGGTCTGCGGGCCCAGCCCAACCGGGAACTGCTGGCTGAGCTCAAACCCGATCTCATCCTCATCTCCCCGCTGGCGGCCCCCCTGGCGCCGACCCTGTCCCGCATCGCGCCGGTGCAGTCCATCGCCCTCTATGAACCCGATGCCGAGCTGTGGCTGCGGCTGCGCGAGGCGACCCTGACCATAGCCGCGCTGGTGAACAGAACCGCCGAGGCCGAGCGCCAGCTCGCCGCGCTGGAGCGGGATCTGGCGCAGATGAAGGAGACGCTGCCCGCCGATCTGCCCCCCTTGCTGGTGGTGCAGTTCATCGACGAGCGCCATGTACGGGTGTTTGGCCGCCACAGCCTGTTCGAGGCGGTGATGGAGCGGCTCGGCCTGCGCAATGCCTGGCAGGGGGAGACCAATGCCTGGGGCTTCTCGGTGGCCAGTCTCGAGCAGTTCTTGGCCATTCCCGAGGCCAGGCTGGTGGTGGTGGATCCCATTCCCGTGGGGGTGAGTGAAAAACTGCAGGAACCCGGGCTCTGGCAGCACCTGCCGCTGGTACAGAACACGCCCGTGCTGCATCTGCCCGCGACCTGGAGTTTCGGCGGCATGCTGGCCGCCCGTCGTTTCGCCACCTTGCTCGGTGAGGCCCTGCAGCCTCAGGGCGGCGTGGCCCTCAAGGGAGAAGCCCAATGAATCGTTTCGTCTCCTCTCCCTTGCTGCGCCCGGGCCTCTGCCTGCTGGCGCTGACCCTGGTGCTGGCCTGTGGTGAGCTGGCGCGCCAGCTGCCGGACTTTCTCTGGTGGCAGGCGCTCTTCTCCCCCAGGCTGGACGATGCCCGCCAGGCGGTCATCCACTTCAGCTGGCTGCCGCGGCTGGTGGTCTGCCTGCTGGCCGGTGCCGCCCTCGGGCTGGCCGGCACCCTGATGCAGCAGGTGCTGCGTAACCCGCTCGCGTCCCCCACCACGCTGGGGGTGGCCTCCGGCGCCCAGCTGGCGCTGATGATGGTGACCCTGTTCGCCCCCTCCTTGCTGCTGATCGGGCGCGAGTGGATCGCCATGGCGGGGGGGAGCCTCGCCATGGGGCTGGTGTTTGCCCTGGCCTGGCGTCGCCAGCTCAACCCTGTGGTCATCGTATTCGCCGGGCTGGTGATCAACCTCTATCTGGCGGCCATCAGCATGGGGCTGCTGCTCTTCTTCCAGGAGGAGCTCAAGGGCCTGCTGGTGTGGGGTAGCGGTTCCCTGGCCCAGAACAGCTGGAGCGGCGTGAGCTACTTGCTGCCCCGCCTGCTGCTGGCTGGGGTCCTGGCCGTCCTGCTGGTGCGCCCGCTGGGCGTGCTGGAGCTGGATGATGCCAGCGCCCGCAGCCTGGGGGTCTCCCTCAAGCAGCTGCGCTTCGCCGGCCTCGGTCTGGCGGTCTTCGTCACCGCCTGCGTGGTGAGCGTGGTGGGGCTCATCGGTTTCATCGGGCTGGCGGCGCCGGCCATGGTGCGACTGCTGGGGGTGAGGCAGCTCGGCCAGCGCCTGCTGTGGGCCCCCATACTGGGCGCCTTGCTGCTGGCGGCCACGGATCTGCTGCTGCAATCCCTGAGCCGCTTCTGGCCTGTGCTGATCCCGACCGGGGCCATGACGGCACTGCTGGGGGCCCCTCTGCTGCTCTGGCTTATCCCTCGGCTTGCCTTCAAGTCAGGCGCTCCCAAGGCCGCTAGCGGCCTGACGGTGGCGCGCCATGGGGCGCCCGCTCGCCTTATCGGCCTGCTGTTGATGGGGTTGCTATTGGCGGTGGTTGCGTCCCTGCTGGTCGGGCAGGGGATGCAGGGCTGGAGCTGGCCGAGCTGGCTCAGGTGGCAGGCCCAGCTGGAGTGGCGCCTGCCGCGTACCCTGGCTGCCGGTGCTGCCGGTGTGCTGCTGGCCCTGGCGGGCACCCTGCTGCAGCGGGTCAGCAACAACCCCATGGCGAGCCCGGAGCTGCTGGGGGTGAGCGGCGGCACCTTTATGGGGGTGATAGCGACGGCCTTGCTGCTGCCCGCCTTGCCGCTGCCCATGATGCTGCTGGGGGGTCTGCTTGGTGCCTTCGGCTGCCTGCTGCTGCTGGTGCTGGTCAACCGCAAGCACGGCTTCCAGCCTGAGCGGATCCTGCTCTCCGGCATCGCCATCACGGCACTGTTCGAGCCGCTGCAGGCCATCGCCCTGGCCAACGGCGATCTGCGGGTGCAGCAGCTGCTCTCCTGGATGTCCGGCTCCACCTATTACGTCACCCTGCCGGTGGCCTATGGCCTGACCGGGTTGGCGCTGCTGATGCTGGCGGCCTGCCTGCTGGTGAGCCGCTGGCTCGATCTTATGCCCATGGGGCCGGCGGTGGCGACGGCGCTCGGCATTCGTCTCAACCGCGCCCAGCTCATCATACTGCTGCTGGTGGCCGTGCTCACCGCCAGTGCGACCATGGTCATAGGCCCGCTCTCCTTCGCCGGCTTGCTGGCCCCCCACATGGCCAAGCTGATGGGGCTGGTGCGGGCCCGCTGGCACCTGCTCGGTGCGGCGGGATGCGGGGCCCTGCTCATGGTATTGGCGGACTGGGTCGGCCAGCAGATCCTGTTCCCGCAGGAGGTGCCGGTCGGGCTGGTCTCCACCCTGTTAGGGGGCGCTTACTTCATGTGGTGCCTGCGCCGCCTCTAGGTTTTCGGATAAAAAATGCACAAAAAAAGCCCGGGATTATCCCGGGCTTTTCATTGTCTGTCGTGCAGGTTTATTTGCCGATGCAGAAGCTGGAGAAGATGCGCCCCAGCAGATCGTCGGAGCTGAACTCGCCGGTGATCTCGGAGAGGGACTCCTGCGCCAGGCGCAGCTCCTCGGCCACCAGCTCGCCGGCCACGAAGACCTCGAGCTGCTCCCTGGCCACCAGCAGCCGCTCGGCGGCGCGCTCCAGGGCGTCCAGGTGGCGGCGGCGAGCCATGAAGCCCCCCTCGGTGTTGCCCTGGAAGCCCATGCAGGCCTTCAGGTGCTCGCGCAGGGCGGGCAGCCCCAGCTCGGTCTTGGCTGAGATGCGGTATACGGCGTGGCCCAGTTCCTGGCTAGGTGCCAGATCCTCGCCGGTCAGGTCGGCCTTGTTGCGCACCACGGTGAGGCCGATCTTTTTTGGCAACCGATCAACAAATTCCGGCCAGATCTCCCGTGGGTCGACCGCATCCGTGGTGGTGCCATCCACCATGAAGAGCACCCGATCGGCCTGCTCTATTTCGGCCCAGGCACGCTCGATGCCGATCTGCTCCACCTTGTCCTGGGTATCGCGCAGGCCGGCGGTGTCTATGATGTGCAGCGGCATGCCGTCCAGGTGGATGTGTTCGCGCAACACGTCGCGGGTGGTGCCGGCGATTTCGGTGACGATGGCGGATTCGCGGCCCGCCAGGGCGTTGAGCAGGCTGGATTTGCCGGCGTTGGGACGGCCGGCGATCACCACCTTCATCCCTTCCCGCAGCAGGGCCCCCTGCTTGGCCTCGCCGCGCACGTCGTCGAGCTCCGCCATGATGGCGTAGAGGTCACCCGCCACCTTGCCGTCTGAGAGGAAGTCGATCTCCTCGTCCGGGAAGTCGATGGCAGCTTCCACATAGATGCGCAGCCGGGTGAGACTCTCCACAAGTTGCTGGATCTTGCCGGAGAACTGCCCCTGCAGGGAGTGCATGGCGCTGCGGGCGGCCTGTTCGCTGGAGGCTTCGATCAGATCGGCGATGGCCTCTGCCTGGGCCAGATCCAGCTTGTCGTTGAGGAAGGCGCGTTCGCTGAACTCGCCGGGGCGGGCGGGGCGGATGCCCTCGATTTGCAGGATGCGGTGTATCAGCATGTCCAGGATGACGGGACCACCGTGGCCCTGCAGCTCCAGCACATCCTCGCCGGTGAAGCTGTTGGGGGCCTTGAACAGCAGGGCTATGCCCTGATCCAGAGGCTGGCCCTGCTCGTCCTTGAACGGCAGATATTCGGCATAGCGCACCCTGGGCAGCCGACCGAGCACGATTTCGGCGACTCGTTCGGCGGCGGGGCCTGAGACGCGGACTATGCCGACGCCACCCCGGCCGGGGGCGGTGGCCTGGGCCACGATCGTATCTGTTGTCATCTTGCTTGACTCGTCTGTTCGGTAATTGGGGGACATTGTAATAAAAAAGGCGGCCCGAAGGCCGCCTCTTTTGTCATCAGGGAAGATGGGCTGCGCATCAAGTGCGTGAGTGCAGGCCTTTCTTCTCCAGCTGACGATAGATGATGGTCTGCTGGATGATGGAGATGACGTTGCTCACCAGCCAGTACAGGGTCAGACCTGCCGGGAACCAGAGGAACATGAAGGTGAAGATGATCGGCATGAACTGCATCACCTTCTGCTGCATCGGGTCCGTGATGGTGGTCGGGCTCATCTTCTGCAGATACCACATGGAGGCACCCATGAGGATCGGCAGCACGAAGAAGGGGTCCTTCACCGACAGGTCGGTGATCCACAGGGCGAACGGCGCGTGACGCAGCTCGACAGACTCCATCAGTGCCCAGTAGAGGGCGATGAAGATGGGCATCTGCACCAGGATCGGCAGACAGCCACCGAGCGGGTTGACCTTCTCCTTCTTGTACAGCTCCATCATGCCTTGGGACATCTTCTGGCGATCGTCACCGAAGCGTTCCTTGAGCGCAGCCAGCTTGGGTTGCAGCATGCGCATCTTGGCCATGGAGGTGTACTGGGCCTTGGTCAGCGGGAACATGATGCCGCGTACCAGCAGGGTCAGCATGATGATGGCCAGGCCCCAGTTCTGGACGAAACCGTGGAACACGGTCAGCAGCCAGTGCAGCGGCTGGGCGATGAACCACAACCAGCCGTAGTCGACGGTCAGGTCCAGGTGGTTTGCCACCTTGGCCATCTGATCCTGCAGCTTGGGACCGACCCACAGCTTGCCGCTCACTTCGGCCTGCTGACCGGCAGCCACGTCAACCAGCGGCGCCTTGTAGCCGATGATGGCCTGGTCTTTACCCGGGATCACGCGGCTGTAGAAGCTGTTGGTGTCCTCGGCGTTCGGTGCCCAGGCGGAGACGAAGTAGTGTTGCAGCATGGCGACCCAACCACCCTTGGTGGTCTTGTTCAGGTCGGCATCCTTCATCTCGTCGAAGGTGTACTTCTTGTAGCGGGTATCTTCGCTGGAGAAGGCACCACCACGGTAGGCGCTGGCCACCATGGCATGGCCTTCCTGGTCCTTCGGCGTGGTCACGGTCTGCTTCAGCTGACCGTAGAACTGCACCTGAACCGGCTCGGCAGACTTGTTGTCGATCTTGTAATCGACGCCGATGGCGTAGTCACCGCGCTTGAGCACGAACTCCTTGGTGAAGACCACGCCCTTGCTGTCGGTCCAGGTCATCGGCACGACGACTTGATCCTGACCATCGGCCAGCTGGTAGCTGGTCTGGGCGGCTTCGTAGGTGGGACGACCCTGGGGCTGGCTGTCAGGACCGTTGCGACCCACCAGACCACTCTGGGCAACATAGAGGTGCGCAGGCTGGCTGGTCAGCAGGGTGAACGGCTGTTCCTTGCCTTCTTCCAGCTTGTGGGCCAGCAGTTCGGCAGAGACGATGTCACCGCCCTGGGTATCCAGGGTCAGCTTGAGCACGTCGGAGGAGACGGTGATCAGCTTGCGTGCGGTAGTGGCGTTGGCTTGCTCGGAAACCTGAGGAATATCACCGGTCTGACCGGCTTCAGGTACGAAATGTTCGGTTTGGGCCACGGTAGTCGGGGCCGGCTTCGGAGCCTTGTCGGACTCCCACTGTTGCCAGAGCAAGAAGCTCACGAACAGCAAACCGATCAGGAGTAAATTGCGTTGTGATTCCATAGTCTTCAGTTTCTTCGCTTTGGTTGCGGAACCGGGTCATAACCACCCTCGGATAAGGGATGGCATTTTAATAGACGTTTGCTGGCTAACCAAACGCCTTTTATGAAACCGTGAAGTCGGATTGCTTCTATCGCAAATTGGGAACAAGTCGGGGTGAAACGGCAGCGCGGCCCGAGCAGGGGACTAATGATTAGCTGATACAGGCGTATCAGTTTGATAGCTACCCATTGCAACGGCGTGACAGAGTGCGCCATAGCTTTTCCAGTAACTTGAACAGCTCTTCGTTATCCATCTCCTTTACGCCACCCTTGGCTATGACGACGATGTCGATAGCGGGCAGATTGGCCTGATTGAGACGGAAGCTCTCCCGTACCACTCGTTTGACACGGTTACGCCAGACGGCACGCTTGAGTGCTTTTTTGGGCACAGCTAGGCCAAGACGGGGGTGTTCGAGGGAATTGGGGCAAGCAAGAAGCGTAATTTGCGGAGAAGCGGCCCGGACAGGCTCGGCGAAAACGCGTTTGAAGTGTTCGGGAGTTAACAGACGTAACTCCCGAGAGAAGGTGTGCTGGGTAGGCATTAGACTACCAGGCGGGCACGACCCTTGGCACGACGAGCGGCCAGAACTTTGCGGCCGTTGGCAGTAGCCATGCGAGCGCGGAAACCGTGAGAGCGCTTGCGCTTCAGGTTGGACGGTTGAAAAGTACGTTTCATGATTCGATTCCGTATTTCTGTACAGTTTTGATTGTCACACTTAGCCGACGCGCCAGCTATAGCGTGTGACGACTAGCAAAAGAGGCCGAATTCTAAACAGAGTTCGGCTTCTCGTCAATCCGCCGTTCCCTCTCATCTTCTTCTGGCTCAACAATAAGCAGGAGAAGCTGGCAGGATCCAGAGGATCAAGGGCCCCGAATTATACTGGCAACCCCGGGTTAAACAAGGATCCACCAAGAAAAAAGGCGGCCAGGCCGCCAAAGAGAGAGCTATTTAAGGACTTTGCGCAGGAACTCCCGGGTACGGGGATCCTGCGGATCGACCAATATCTGATCCGGCGGGCCCTGTTCGACGATCCGGCCCCCTTCCATGAAGATCACCCGGTCGGCGACATCACGGGCAAACTCGATCTCGTGGGTCACCACCACCATGGTCTGGTGCTGGCGGGCGAGCTCCTTCATCAGCCCCAGCACCTCGTCGACCCATTCCGGATCCAGGGCCGAGGTGGGCTCGTCAAACAGGATGACCTTGGAGTGGGCCGCCATGGCGCGGCCTATGCCGACCCGCTGCTGCTGGCCACCGGAGAGGGACGCCGGGTAGGCATCCTGCTTGTCGGCGAGACCTATGTCCTTGAGGATGCCAAGGGCGGTGGCACGGGCCTCCGCCTTTGGCTGTTTCCAGACGGTGATCAGCCCCTCGGCGATGTTGTCCAGCGCCGTCTTGTTGGCAAACAGGGCGTAGTTCTGGAACACGAAGGAGGCGCGCTTGCGCAGCTCTATGGCCTGCTGCTCGCTGGCACGGGCCAGATCCAGCTGCAGATCATCGATGGCAAGGGTGCCTGCATCCGGGGTCTCCAGCAGGTTGAGGCAGCGCAGCAGGGTCGACTTGCCGGTGCCGGAGGGACCGATGATGACGACAATGTCACCCTTCTTTACCTCCAGATCGATGCCGTTCAATACCTGATTGCCGTCATAGGCCTTGGAAAGACCCGTTAACTTGATCATGACAGGTCTCCTTCAATGGGCGCGGCTGTTGAGAGGTACTTCCAGCCTGTGCCGCAAGTGGGTAATGGCGTGCTCATCATCGCTGGCATCCTCTTAGTAAGCACGATTGAGGCGTACTTCCAGCAGGTGCTGCAAGCGGGTGAAGAAGATGACCACCACCCAGTAGACCAGGGCCACCGCCATGAAGCTCTCGAAGAACTTGAAGGAGGAGGAGGCCTCCATCTGTGCCTTGCCCATGATCTCGGCCACCCCCAGGGTAAACGCCAGCGAGGTGCTCTTGATCATGTCGATGAAGTAGTTCATCAGGGACGGCGTCGCGATGCGGGCCGCCTGCGGCAGTATGATCCGCCGCATCGCCTGATATCGACTCATGCCGATGCTGAGGGCAGCTTCCATCTGGCTCTTGTGGATGCCGAGAATGGCGGCCCGGATCGACTCGGCCATGTAGGCGGCGAAGTGCAGGGTCAGCCCTATGATGGCGGCGGTAAAGGCATCCATCCCCACGAAGACAGGGAACAGTTGCGGCAGCCCGTAGTAGAGCAGGAACAGCTGGACGAGCAGGGGAGTCCCCCGGAAGAACGAGATATACAGCATCGCCAGCCAGTGAATTGCGGGAACGCGAAACACCCGTACTATCGCCAGGGCCAGCGACAGTACGAGTGCCAATACGAATCCCCACAGGGCCATCTCCATCGTGGTGCCCAGGTATTTGAGCAGGATGGGAAACAGCCCTAGCGTGTACTCGAGATCAAATTCCATCATTTATTTGCTGGTGATGTCCGCTGCGAACCATTTTTCCGAGATCTTGGTCAGGGAGCCGTCTTTACGCATGGCGGTCAGCGCCTCGTCGACCTTCTTCAGCACGGCCTGTTTTTCCGGGGTCTTCAGGAAGGGCAGGGCGTTCTCGATAGTCTCGAACGGTGCTCCTGCCTGTTGCAGCGGCAGCTTGGATTCCTTGATCAGCTGGGCGGTGGAGACGCGGTCCATCACGAAGGCATCGATGCGACCCAGGGCGACATCCTGCTCGAAGCTGGAGTCATAGGTGCGGATGTCGATCTTCTTGTTCGGGTCGTTCTTGCGCAGCAGCTCTTCGAAGTTGGAGCCCAGGTTCACCGCGACCGTCTTGCCTTCCAGATCCTTGAGACCGTGGATGGTGCTGTTGCCCTTGCGCACCACTATCTGGGCGCCGTCATAGACGTAGGGCTGGGAGAAGGCGTACTTGGCCTTGCGCTCGTCGGTGATGGTGATCTGGTTGGAGATGGTATCGACGCGACCGGTTTCCAGCATGCCGAACAGGCCGGAGAAGCTGGCGGTGACGAACTCGACCTTGTAACCGGTGCGCTCACCGATCTGGTTCCACATGTCCACCTCGAAGCCCTGCAGCTTGTCCTGCTTGACGAAGGTGAACGGGAAATACTTGCCGGACATGCCGACCTTGATGGTTTCCTGGGCGATGGCCTGGCCGGACAGGCTGGCCAGCAGAATGGCGGCGCCGGAAATCAGCTTGATGGTGGTCTTCATGGGGATTCCTCTCTCTGTAGTTCTGTATTTTTAGTTGTAATCACGGGTTGGCGCTGATGTTATTGGAATAAAATATAAAGAATAAATGATATTTGGTTATATAAAATAACCGCAGCAGCAGGCTCTCATTCTGTCCACATCACCGGTCGGTGGCTGTGGGTAACTTTGGGGATGAAATCAGATCCTGGGGCGTTGGATCCTTGAAAGTCAAGGATCTTATTTGCTGGATCCGTGCGGCGGCAACTGGAGATCCAGCCACTAAAAACGTAGAATAGCCGGTCTTTACTTAATCAATTGACGGGAGTCTAGAGTGACTGCTTCGCTATGGCAGCAGTGCCTTAACCGGCTGCAAGATGAGTTGCCCTCGGCAGAATTCAGCATGTGGATCCGGCCGCTTCAAGCGGAGTTGAGTGACAATACTCTGACCCTGTATGCACCGAATCGCTTCGTTCTGGACTGGGTACGCGACAAGTACCTGCTCCGGGTCAATGGCATCATCAACGAGCTGTGCGGAGCCGATGCTCCCACCCTGCGCTTTGACATCGGTAATCGTCCCCATCCCGTCGCGGTCGCCAGAGCGCCGGCGCGCGGTGTCGATCCTGTGAATAACTCTCACAAGAGTTGGGAAAGCAAGGCGGAAGCCAAGCCCGAGCCGAACCACAAGAGCAACACCAACGTGAACTATACCTTCGAGAATTTCGTCGAAGGTAAGTCCAACCAGTTGGCTCGTGCGGCGGCCCGTCAGGTGGCTGACAATCCGGGTGGCGCATACAACCCGCTGTTCCTCTACGGCGGCACGGGTCTGGGCAAGACCCACCTGCTGCACGCCGTCGGCAACGCCATCAAGGATCGCAAGAAAGACGCTAAAGTCATCTACATGCACTCCGAGCGTTTCGTTCAGGACATGGTGAAGGCGCTGCAGAATAACGCCATTGAAGAGTTCAAGCGTTATTACCGTAGCGTCGATGCCCTGCTCATCGATGACATCCAGTTTTTCGCCAACAAGGAGCGCTCCCAGGAGGAGTTCTTCCATACCTTCAATGCCTTGCTCGAGGGTAACCAGCAGATCATCCTGACCTCGGATCGCTATCCGAAGGAGATCAACGGGGTGGAGGATCGCCTCAAATCCCGTTTCGGCTGGGGCCTGACGGTGGCGATCGAACCGCCCGAGCTGGAGACCCGTGTCGCCATCCTGATGCGCAAGGCGGACGAGAACCAGATCCATCTGCCGGACGAAGTGGCCTTCTTCATCGCCAAGCGTCTGCGCTCCAACGTCCGTGAACTGGAAGGCGCCCTCAACCGGGTGATCGCCAACGCCAACTTCACCGGCCGTGCCATCAACATCGACTTCGTGCGTGAGGCGCTGCGCGACCTGCTGGCCTTGCAGGAGAAGCTGGTCACCATAGACAACATCCAGAAGACGGTGGCGGAGTACTACAAGATCAAGCTGGCGGATCTGCTGTCCAAGCGTCGCTCCCGCTCCGTTGCCCGCCCGCGTCAGCTGGCGATGGCCCTGGCCAAGGAGCTGACCAACCACAGTTTACCGGAGATAGGGGATGCCTTTGGTGGCCGTGACCACACCACCGTTCTTCATGCCTGCCGCAAGATCGAGCAGCTGAAGGAGGAGAGTCACGACATCAAGGAAGACTATTCCAACCTGATCCGTACCCTTTCTTCCTGATAACGGAACGGAGTGGACAGATGGGGCTCGAATATTCCAACCTGATCCGAAAATTTTCCTCCTAATCACAACGGAGAGCACAGATGCAGCTCGAAATTAGCCGTGAGGCCCTGTTACGTCCTCTGCAACTGGTGTCCGGTGCCCTGGGTGGCCGGCCGACCCTGCCCATCCTCGGCAACGTCCTGCTCGATGTCAGCAATGGCCTGCTGTCGCTGACCGGGACAGATCTCGAGGTGGAGATGATAGGCCAGGTCTATCTCAGCAGCGACAGCCAGGATGGGCGCACCACAGTGCCGGCGCGCAAGTTGCTGGATATCTGCCGCGGCCTGCCGGAAGGGGCGGATATCCGTCTCAACACCGAAGGGGAGCGCCTCATCATCCGCTCCGGTCGTTCCCGCTTCAATCTCTCGACCCTGCCGGCGACCGAGTACCCGAACATCGAGGACTGGGAATCCGTGCTCGAGTTCGACATCAGCCAGCTGGAGCTGAAGAAGCTGATCGATGCGACCCAGTTCTCCATGGCCAGCCAGGATGTGCGTTACTACCTGAACGGCATGCTGTTCGAGAGCGAGGGCCATGGCCTGCGCACCGTCGCCACCGATGGTCACCGCCTGGCCACCTGTCGCCGCGAAGTGGTCGGGGAATCGCTGCCCGATCATCAGGTCATCCTGCCTCGCAAGGGCGTGCTGGAGCTGGTGCGCCTCTTGGAGGCGGAAGACAAGCCGGTGCGGTTGCAGGTCGGTCGCAGCAACCTGCGTGCCGCCCTGGATGGCTTCATCTTCACCTCCAAGCTGGTGGATGGCCGCTTCCCGGACTGGCGTCGTGTCATTCCCCGGGGGAGCGACAAGGCGCTGATCGCCGGTCGTGAGGATCTGCGCCAGGCGTTCGCCCGCGCCGCCATCCTCTCCAACGAGAAATTCCGTGGGGTGCGTCTCAATCTGCAGGAAAACCTGCTGCGCATCACCGCCAACAACCCGGAACAGGAAGAAGCCGAGGAGCTGCTTGACGTACAATATGCCGCTGGCGAGATGGAGATCGGCTTCAACGTCTCCTATGTGCTGGACGTGCTGAATACGTTAAAATGTGACCAAATCCGGATCAGCCTGAGCGATTCCATCAGCAGTGCCATTATTGAGGATTTTGACAGCCAAGATGCCCAGTATGTGGTGATGCCGATGCGGATCTAGTCGTGTCCCTGGTCAAACTCCAGCTCAGCGACTTTCGCAACATCCAGCACGCCAGTCTCGCGCTGTCCCCCGGCCTCAATATCCTGGTCGGGTGCAATGGCAGCGGCAAGACCAGCGTGCTGGAAGCCATCCATTACCTCGGTCTCGGTCGTTCTTTTCGTACTCACCTGACCGGGCGGGTCATCCGCCAGGGGGAGAGGGCGTTTACCCTGTTTGCCCAGTGCGAGCTGGAAGGGCGTCAGGTGCCCATCGGGCTTGCCAAGGACAAGGGGGGCGAGACCCAGCTCAAGATCGCCGGGGCCCAGGCACAGCGATTGGCCGATCTGGCCGAGCTGTTGCCGGTGCAGTTGATCCATCCCGATGGTTTCAACCTGCTGACCGGCGGGCCTCAGGCTCGCCGGGCCTGGCTGGACTGGGGTGTCTTTCATCAGGAGCCGACCTTCTTCTCCCTGTGGGGGCGGGTGCGGCGTCTGCTGAAACAGCGCAATGCGCTGCTGCGCCAGAGCAGCCAGTATCGCCAGCTGGCATTCTGGGATCAGGAGCTGGTGCGGCTAGGGGGTGAGCTGGCGGAGTTTCGCGCCAGTTATTGTCAGGCCATTACCCCCCTGATCAAGGAGATGACGGCGGATTTTCTGCCGGAATTCGACATCAGCCTCGGTTTCTATCGGGGCTGGGAGAGAGAGACTCCCCTCGGCGACTTGCTGGAGGCGGGGTTCGAGCGGGATCGTTCGCTGGGGTACACTGGGGTCGGTCCGCAGAAGGCGGATGTGCGGCTCAAGGCGAACGGGGTACCCGCTCAGGATATTTTGTCCAGGGGTCAGTTGAAGTTGCTGGTCTGTGCCATGCGACTGGCTCAAGGGCTCTATTTGAATCAACATAGCAGCCGTGGCTGTATTTTTTTAATTGACGATTTTGCCTCTGAACTGGATGTCGACAAACGTCGCCTGCTGGCCGCAAGGCTGAAGCAGTGCGCGTCCCAGGTGTTTATCACCGCCATCGATACCGGTCAGCTCGCAGACATGATGGATGCGAGTGACTGCAAGCTGTTCCACGTGGAACAAGGCAAGATCTCCGAAACGTTAGAGAAGGCAGAGAGTAAGCTATGAGTGAAAATACTTACGACTCCTCGAATATCAAGGTGCTGAAGGGCCTGGATGCGGTCCGCAAGCGCCCGGGGATGTATATCGGCGATACGGATGATGGCTCGGGCCTGCACCACATGGTGTTCGAGGTCGTCGATAACTCCATTGACGAGGCTCTGGCTGGCTACTGCTCCGATATTCAGGTCAAGATCCATTCCGACGGTTCCGTCTCCGTCCGTGACAACGGCCGGGGTATTCCGGTCGACATGCACGAGGAGGAGGGCCGCTCCGCCGCCGAAGTCATCATGACGGTGCTGCACGCCGGCGGCAAATTCGATGACAACTCCTACAAGGTATCCGGCGGCCTGCACGGCGTGGGTGTCTCAGTGGTGAACGCCCTCTCTGACAAGCTGCTGCTGACCATACGTCGCAACGGCCACGTCTACGAGCAGACCTATCACCTGGGTGAGCCGCAGGCACCGCTCAAGCAGATTGGCGACAGCACGGGCACCGGTACCGAAGTGCGCTTCTGGCCGAGCCCGACCATCTTTACCGATACCCTGTATCACTACGAGATCCTGGCCAAGCGTCTGCGTGAGCTCTCTTTCCTGAACTCCGGTGTCTCCATCCGCCTGATGGACGAGCGGGATGGCCGCGAGGCTCACTTCTGCTACGAGGGCGGCATCAAGGCCTTCGTCGAATACCTGAACCAGAACAAGACCCCGATCCATCCCAAGGTGTTTCACTTCACCACAGAGCAGGATGGCATCGGCGTCGAAGTGGCGATGCAGTGGAACGACGCCTATCAGGAAGGGGTCTACTGCTTCACCAACAACATCCCGCAGCGGGATGGGGGCACCCACCTGGTGGGCTTCCGTACCGCGCTGACCCGTACCCTCAACTCCTACATGGACAAAGAGGACTACAGCAAGAAGGCCAAGTCTGCCGCCAGTGGCGACGACGTCCGTGAAGGCCTGATTGCCGTTATCTCCGTCAAGGTGCCTGACCCTAAGTTCTCCTCCCAGACCAAGGACAAGCTGGTCTCTTCCGAAGTGAAGACCGCCGTTGAACAGGCGATGGGCGAGAAGCTGGCGGACTTCCTGCTGGAAAACCCGGGCGACGCCAAGATAGTGGTCAACAAGATCATCGATGCGGCCCGTGCCCGTGAAGCGGCCCGCAAGGCCCGCGAACTGACTCGCCGCAAGGGCGCCCTGGATATCGCCGGTCTGCCTGGCAAGCTGGCGGACTGTCAGGAGAAAGACCCGGCCCTCTCCGAACTCTACATAGTGGAAGGGGACTCTGCTGGCGGCTCCGCCAAGCAGGGTCGCAACCGCAAGAACCAGGCCATCCTGCCGCTCAAGGGCAAGATCCTGAACGTGGAGAAGGCCCGTTTCGACAAGATGATCTCCTCGCAAGAGGTGGGTACCCTGATCACGGCGCTGGGCTGCGGCATAGGTCGCGACGAGTACAACCCGGACAAGCTGCGCTACCACAACATCATCATCATGACGGATGCGGACGTCGATGGTGCGCACATCCGTACCCTGCTGCTGACCTTCTTCTACCGTCAGATGCCGGAGATCATCGAGCGTGGCTACGTCTTCATCGCCCAGCCGCCGCTCTACAAGGTCAAGAAGGGCAAGCAGGAGCAGTATCTGAAAGACGAAGATGCACTGCTGCAGTACCAGACCTCCATGGCGCTGGACGGTGCTACCCTGCACGTCAACGAGTCTGCCCCGGCTATCGGTGGCGAGGCGCTGGAGCGTCTGGTCAACCAGCACCGTGCCGTCTCTCACCTGATCACCCGCATGTCCCGCCGCGCCCCGGATGCCGTGCTGACCCAGCTGATCTATCAGCCTGAGTTGAACGAAACCCTGCTGGCCAGCGAGAGCGATCTGCTGGCCTGGTGCCAGGGGATGGAAGCCGTGCTCAACGAGAGCAACCACGGCATCCAGTACCAGATCCAGGTACGTCGTGACGAAGAGCGCAGCCTGTTCGTGCCCCACGCCGTGGTACGTCAGCACGGTGTCGACCGGGAATACCCGCTCAGCTACGACTTCCTGCAGTCCGGTGAATACCGTCAGCTGGTCTCCCTGGGCAAGGAGATCGCCAACCTGATCGAGGAAGGTGGTTTCATCAAGCGTGGCGAGAAGGTCAAACCTGTGGCCAACTTCGTGGAAGCCGTCGACTGGCTGATGGGCGAAGGCAAGCGTGGCATCTACATCCAGCGCTATAAAGGGCTGGGTGAGATGAACCCGGATCAGCTGTGGGAAACCACCATGGATCCGGAAGCCCGTCGCATGCTGCGCGTCACCATAGACGACGCCGTCGGCGCCGACCAGCTCTTCTCCACCCTGATGGGTGATGCGGTCGAACCCCGTCGTGACTTTATCGAGACCAACGCCCTGCGGGTCGCCAACCTCGACGTCTGATCGACGCAGTCAGACAGTAAAAAGCCGCTCCTTGTGAGCGGCTTTTTGTTTTCTGTGCGTGAGGAAAGTGGCGTGTTCCACGTGAAACATGAAACCGCCTTGGTGTTGATAGCACCGACTCAGCCCGGTTCTGCTGCCAGGCAGTAGAGGCGCAGGCGATGGCCATCGGGATCAAGTGCCATGCCGGTATAGCCAAACTCCATCCGGATCGGCTGCTGGATGATGGTCAGGCCGCGAGCCTGACACTCGGCCAAGCCAGAATCGACACTGGCTTCATCGGGCAGCGGGAAGGCCAGTTCCATGGCGCCAGCACACTGGGTCACGGCGGGCTCGACGGTAGCGCTGGACCAGATAGCCAGTTTTGCTCCCGACTCGAACACGAACATGACAAAGGTAGGGGACTCCTCTACCGGTGGGCGACCGAAAAGCTCGCGATAGATGCGGGCGCTGCGGGCCGGATTAGAAACATAGAGAATGGTGAACGGTGGGACTAACAACATGGTGATGCTCCTTGATTGGGGAGGGCGCATCTGCGCCGACCCCGTCAGCATGGCGCTACCTGCTGTCAGTTTCTGTCAGCAATGAATTTGGGTTGCGGGATCTGCTGGGTGGCGCGCCACGCTTTCAGCAAGCTCTCCCTGCTTTTGGGATAGCGGTTTTCTTCTGGCTGCATCCGGGTGATGCGATCGACCCGAAAGTGGCGAAAGCCCTGACGCAGTTCGCACCAGGCGACCAGTACCCGCACCTGCTCGAAGTAGCCAAGAGCAAAGGGCCAGACGGTGCGCTCAGAAGTATCTTCCTTGAGATCGCGATAGCTCAGGATCACTTTGCGCTGCTGGCGGATGGCGCTGCGCAACGGGGCTTCATCGGTGAGGCTGTCGCTGCGGGAGGTGCCGATCAGCAGGGCATTGCTCTGGAGCTGCTGGCGATAGTCGGCGGGCAACACGGCTTCTATCTTGGCTAGTGCGCTGCTGGCCGATGCACTCAAGGCTCCGTCACCGTGCGCGACCACCCAGCGCGACCCCAGCACCAGTGCATCCAGCTCCTCTTCGCTGAACATCAGCGGCGGCAGCATGAAGCCGGGGCGTAGCACATAACCGATACCCGGTTCTCCCTCGATATGGGCACCTTGCGCCTGCAGGGTGGCGATATCCCGATAGAGGGTGCGCAGGCTGATGCCAAGCTGGCTGGCCAGTTCAGAGCCTGTGATGGCGTAGCGGTGGCCGCGCAGCAGCTGGAGCAGGGACAGCAGGCGTTCGGAACGGGACATGATATGACTCCTGAGTATTTCTGGTTAGCCTGCCATAGCGGGTTGAACCGGTACAGGGGGCGTCATCAGACGTTGTGGCCACGAAAAGAGCGGCGCCATTCACTCGGAGAGACACCGAAACGGGCGCGAAAATGCTGGCGCAGTATGGCGGCCGTCTTCAATCCTACCAGTTCGGCGATGCGATCCATGGAGTGGCCGCTCGTCTCCAGCAACTCCTGACTGCGCCTGAGACGCTCGGCCAGCAGCCACTCCCCGACGGAGAGGCCGGTCGCCTGCTGGAAGCGACGGGTGAAGGTGCGCCGGCTCATCAGGCAGTGCTCTGCCAGTGCGTCCAGGTTGTGAGGCTCGGCCAGGTGCATACGCAGGTGATCGAACAGCTGGTTGATCCTGGCATCCCGGGTGGAGGCGGGCACCGGCTGCTCAATGAACTGGGCCTGGCCCCCCTCTCTATGGGGTGGCACCACCAGCCGCCTAGCCAGCTTGTTGGCGATCCGGCTGCCATGGTGCTCGCGCACCAGGTAGAGGCAGCAATCCAGCCCGGCGGCGGTGCCGGCCGAGGTGATCAGGCCCTCATCGTCCACGTAGAGGGCATTGGTATCGAGCCGCACGGCGGGAAAGCGGCCCATGAAGTCCTGCTCGAACTCCCAATGGGTCGAGGCCCTGCGTCCCTCCAGCAGACCGGCATAGGCCAGCACATAGGTGCCCAGACAGAGCCCCACTAGCTGGGCACCCCTGCTTCGGGCGGCAACCAGGGCATCGAGCAGTGGCTGGGCCGGTCGCTCGGCCGGATCGCGCCAGAAGGGGATGATGACGATGTCAGCCCCGATCAATCCCTCCAGCCCGTGGCTTGCGTCGATGCGAAAGCCCTGGGCGGAACCGGGCTGGCGGGTGGTGTCGCCGGCGCAGAGCCTGAGTTCGAACAGGGAGGCGCCAGGCATCATGGTGTCGCCGAAGATGAGGCAGGGCACGGCGCAGTGAAAGGGGCTGAAGTGATCGAAGGTGATGACGGCGACGACGATGGGATTGGGCATAGTAGCAGACTCCTTTGCACTCGGATCCCCATGATAAGGGGCGGCAACAGAAAGCCGAAGGGCCATGTGGTCACATGGCCCGCTCGATCAGAGGACGATGGACTCGCCATCCTCGGGCACCAGCACCCGCGTTGCCATCCCCTGTTTGCCGAGGTAGTCGCGCAGCTCGCGCCTTGTCAGCAGGGCATGATTGACCGCCTCCATGTGGCTGGCAATCAGGGTGGCCTGTGGCGCTGCCTGATAGACGGCGGCGACATCCTCCTTGCCCATGATGATGGAACCCAGCCCCGGCACCTGGGCATCGCCACAGTTGAGGATGACGACCTCGGGCTGGTGCTGTTGCAGCGCTTGTTTAACCTGGGCGTTCCAGACGGTGTCACCCGCCAGATAGAGGGTCTTCTCTGCGGGGTGGGAGAAGACCACTCCGGATACCTCACCCAGTCGCTCGCCCAACACCGCCATGACCTGATCGTTGCCGTGTTGCCCCTCGGTCTGTTGCAACCGGATCCCGGCAAACTCGACCTGCTCGCTCAGCAGGCGCACATCCCTGAAGCCGCTGGCGCTTATGGTGTCGGCATCTTTCTGATGCTGCACAAACAGCGGGAGGTGCTTGGGGATCTGCTGCTGAGCGACCGGGTCCCAGTGGTCGAGGTGATCATGGGTCACTATCACCGCATCCACATCGAGGATCTCTGCCATGGGCAGGGGCAGTTCGACCAGCGGATTGCGCAGCTGGTTGTTGGCCGTTCCCTCAAACCCCGGGAGGCTGCCCTTGGCAGACAGCATGGGATCGATCAGGAAGCGGGTGCCGGCGTAGTGGATGAGCAGGGTGGCATTGCGAACCTGGGTAACTTGCATGGTGTGCTCCGGTCTCTGGTGGGGGGACGCAACCAGTATGGCGCGCAGCGGATCAGGAGATGAGTGGCCCGCGGGCCGAATATCATATCAATCGGGCCATTTTCGACGCTGACAGGCGACCAAAAATTTCTTTTCATTTTTTCCCTTGAAAGGAAAAAGTGAGCCCCTATATAGGTAACAAGGCCGGAACGCTCGACAGAGGTTTCGACCAGGCGCCCGTCCATATGGAGGGCAAACAATCCGTTATCGCTCACAAGAGGGTAATACTATGCGTTCTATCGACTTTTCTCCGCTCTATCGTTCTGCCATTGGTTTCGATCGTCTGGCCAATCTCATCGAATCTGCGGCCAGCAATGGCAATGCCGGTTATCCCCCCTACAACATCGAGCAGCTGGGTGACAACGACTACCGCATCAGCATGGCGGTGGCGGGCTTTACCCAGGAAGAGCTGGAGCTGAGCTTCCAGGAAAATCTGCTGACGGTGAAGGGCAACAAGCAGGCTGACTCCGAGCGCCACTATCTCTATCAGGGCATAGCCGAGCGCGGCTTCGAGCGTCGCTTCCAGCTGGCCGACTATGTGCGGGTGAAGGGTGCCGATCTCAAGAATGGTCTGCTGCACATCGATCTGGCCCGTGAAGTGCCCGAGGCGATGAAGCCCCGCAAGATCGAGATCAACGGCTGACAGCCTGAACTCTCAGTGTTTTTACCTGCTTCCCGGGTGCCGATGACGGGCCTGTGGAGAGTCAAACCTGTTGCTTACTAGAAGGATAGGATTATGCGTAACCTCGATTTTTCTCACCTCTCTTCCAATGCCGTCGGCTTCGAGCGGATGGCCCGCGAGCTGGAAGGCCTGTTCGACCAGAAGGCGGCGGCCTATCCCCCTTACAACATCGAAAAGCGGGAGCATGACGGCTACCGCATCACGGTTGCCGTGGCTGGCTTCGAGCGCGAAGAGCTAGAGCTGGAGACCGAAAACGGCACCCTCAAGGTGAAGGGGCGCAAGGCCGCTGCGGCCGGTGAGCGTCAGTTCCTCCATCAGGGGATTGCCGAGCGTGACTTCGAGCTCGCCTTCAAGCTGAGCCAGCACGTGGAGGTGAAGGAGGCCAGACTGGAGCATGGTCTGCTGACCATAGATCTCGCCCGCGAATTGCCGGAGGCACTCAAGCCCCGCGCCATCCTCATCGGCAAACCCGATCAGCTGGCGCTGCCGAGTTAAGCCGGGGAGCCTGACACCAGAGACGAGAAAGGCCTGCGATCGCAGGCCTTTCTTCTATCTGCAGGCGAGTCAGCTGCCGCGGTAAATGGCGTTGATCTCGTCCGCCAGTATGGCGATGCCGCGCCGCACCAGCTCCTCGCTCTGGGAGTAGTTGAGGCGGATGCACTCCTGACTGTGGCGCCACTCGGGGTCGTCGATGCCGGGGAAGAAGTAATGACCCGGCACTATCAGCAGGTTCTTCGCCTTCAGCCGCTCGTAGAGCGCCTGGCAGTGGATCGGCAGGCCTTCGAACCAGAGCCAGAGGAAGAGAGCGCCTTCCGGCTTGTGGATGTGGAAGCGTGGATCGGGAATGGCTTCTCGCAGCAGCTGGACCGCGAAGTCGGCCTTATGCTTGTAGAAGGGTTTCACCACCTGCTCGCTCAGGGCGATGATCTCGCCGCTCTCTATCATGGGGATGGTGATGGCGGGCCCCAGGCTGCCCGGTGCCAGGTTGATGATGCCGCTCAGGTTGGTGATGGCCTGGATGATCTTCTCGTCGGCGATGACGATGCCGCAGCGGGTGCCCGGCAGGCCCAGCTTGGAGAGGCTCATGCAGAGTATGGTGTTGGCATTCCAGAACGGCTTGGCCTCGCTGAAGATGATGCCGGGGAAGGGCACGCCGTAGGCGTTGTCGAGCAGCAGCGGGATCCCCTTGTCGCGAGCGATCTGATCCAGATGCTCTATCTCTTCATCGGTCAGCACGTTGCCTGTGGGGTTGGTCGGGCGGGAGACGCAGATCACCCCGATGTCGTCACCCACCTCCAGGCTCTCGAAATCCACATGGTATTTGAACTGGCCGTCGGCCAGCTTCTCTATGGTGGGCTTGTAGGCGACGAAGTGATCCTCCGCCAGGGCCGAGTCCGCATAGCCGATGTATTCGGGGGCCAGGGGGAAGAGCACCTTCTTCTTGCGGCCATCGGCGAACTCGCCGGCCAGCAGGTTGAACAGATAGAAGAAGGCATTCTGGCTGCCGTTGGTCAGGGCTATGTTGCGGGCCGAGATGTCCCAGCCCAGCTCTCTCTTGAGCAGGGCGGCCAGCGCCTTGGTGAACCTGTCCTTGCCTTGCGGGCCATCGTAGTTGGCCATGGCCTTGATCAGCTCGCCATTGTCGAGCAGCTGCTTGGCCTCGGTCTGAAAGCGTTCCAGCATGGCGGGGATGGGGGCCGGATTGCCGCCTCCCAGCATGATGGCGTCCGGATTGAGCAGCCCCTGATTGAGGTCATCCATGAGTTGGGTAATACCGGCGTGGCGAGTGAACTTCTCGCCGAACAAGGAGAATTCCATTCGGTGACAGATCCAGAGTCAGTTACGGGGGAGCTAGCACCATAGCTCAGTTTAAAAGCGGGTGTCGATCAAAATCATGGGACGTTCCACGTGGAACGGGCCCAGGAAAATGGATGTGGTAAAAATAACCACTAATGGGTTTCAAAATAACCAACAAGATGGGAAGGGATGCCTCAAATGGTATCTGTTTTTATTTTATTTAAACAAAATCAAATGTTTATATAGTTGGCACGACTATTGGTATAACTCTCTGGTCATCTCAACCACACCGGAGCAAGCCAGATGAAGACCCTGATCGCGACCCTGATACTGAGCAGCCTGAGCCTGAACGCCATGGCCAACGACAACCCCAGGCCCGAGCTGGATAGCGCCAAGCTGGCGCAGGAGATGCTTGCCCAGCAGCAGCAGGCATCCCGGGAGGTGGTACTGGATGCCATCCACAACCTCCAGCCATTGGCACTGGATACCCTGGTGGTGGAGGTCAGCCCCGCCGTGACGACTCACCCCGAGAGTTGAGGTGACGCAGGGGCGTCTGCCCCGAGTGTTGTTTGAAGAAGCTGATGAAGGCGCTGTCGCTGGAAAACTCCAGGGAAGCGGCAATCCGGCTGATGGGTTCGCTTTCGGCCAGCAACTCCATGGCTCGCAGCAGTCGCCACTGCTGGCGCCAGGCCTGGTAGTTCATGCCGGTCTCTCTCATGAAGATGCGACCTATGGTCTTGTCACTGGCACCCACCTCCTCGGCCAGCCGGTTGAGCCGAGGGGGCAGGGTGTCGCCCCGCTTTATCTTCTGCAGCCAGGTCGCCAGACGCGGGTCTGACGGCAACGGCAGCTGCCAGGACTCTCGGGGTGCCTGCCCCAACTCCTCCATGAACAGTGCCAGCGTCCGCTGCTGCTCCTCTTGCGGCTGGTCCCACGGCCAGAGCGCCATCCGTTCGATCAGGGCGTGCAACAGGGAATTGACCCCCAGCACCGCCATGCTGGTCGGCAGCTCGGGGTGCGGGGTGAAGTAGAGAGAACGATAGGCCACCACTCCGCGCATCAGGACCCTGTGGGGCGTGCCCGCCGGCAGCCAGGCCGCTCGCGTCGGCGGGAGCAGGCAGACCCTGTCTGCCAGCGCCATGGTCATGCAGCCTGATTGGGCGAACAGCAGCTGGTGGCGCTGATGCCGATGCAGGCCGGAGTCGTGCCAGCCGAGCGCGGAGGCGATGCCGATCACGCTGCCCGTCAGCTGGTCGGGGTCGAAAGGGTGATCGGGAAGAATAAAGGCCATGTGTCCGATTCTTGATGTATATAGTCCTGCTTATTGTAATCAGACAATCGGTATCTCTCTAGAATGGCGACCTCTTGTGAAGGAGGTTTGTCATGAACAACAAGTTGCCACCGCGCTGGCTGGTGGTGGGATTGATGATGTTTCCCCAGATAGTGGAGACCATCTACAGCCCGGTGCTGACCCAGATCGCCACCCAGTTCCGGGTGAGCGAGGGGCAGGCATCCCAGACCCTGTCGGTCTATTTCCTGGCGTTTGCGGTGGGTGTGGTCTGCTGGGGCAGGCTCTGCGATCTGATCGGGCGGCGTCCAGCCATGCTGGCAGGTCTGCACACCTATGGCGTCGGCACTCTGCTGGCGCTGTTGGCCAATGAGTTCGAGGTGTTGCTGCTGGCCCGGGTCATCTCGGCCTTCGGCGCCGCCGTGGGATCCGTGGTGACCCAGACCATGCTGCGCGACAGCTATCAGGGCAGCGATCTGGCGCGGGTCTTCTCGGTGATGGGCATGGCGCTCTCCCTCAGCCCCGTGCTGGGGTTGGTGAGCGGCGGCCTGCTGGCCGAGCGGCTTGGCTATCTCGGGGTCTTCAGCGGTCTGTTGGTGCTGGCGGCAGTGTTGCTGCTGGTGGCCGGTCGGTGGCTGCCGGAAACCCGTCCGGCCACGACTCAGCGGGTTGCGCTCTGGCCGCTGGCGTGCCGGATGATGAAAGATGGCGGGCTCTGGCGCAGTGCCCTGCTGGTCGCCCTGTTCAACACCATGCTGTTTGGCTACTACAGCCTGGCGCCCTTCCTGTTTGCCGGGCTGGGATTGAGCACCGGCGAGTTTGGTTACTCGGGGATCTTGCTGGCGCTGGCGACCCTGCTCGGCAGCCTGTTCAACAAGCATCTGCTGGGGAGGGGGTGGCAGCCGTCATCCCTGATCAGGCTGGCCTGCAGTCTGGCACTGGTTGCCGGGCTGCTGGTCTGGGCGAGTCAGGCCTCGCTCTGGTTCCTGCTGCCCATGATGGGGATAGTGGTGGCCTATGGGGTGGCGATCCCCAATGTGCTGAGCCAGGCGCTGCTGGCCTATCGCGAGGTGGCAGGCAGTG
The DNA here is from genome assembly GCF_058791175.1 of Aeromonas sp. EU05-FHT14A05. NCBI lineage: Bacteria > Pseudomonadati > Pseudomonadota > Gammaproteobacteria > Aeromonadales > Aeromonadaceae > Aeromonas > Aeromonas sp. EU05-FHT14A05. Next base: position 56,290 of record NZ_JBYTDH010000014.1, read on the forward strand.
CTGGCGCCCTGTTCGGGCTCGGCTACTACCTGCTGCTCAGTCTGGGGCTGGCGGTGGCGGCCGGATTGCAGGATCTCGGCCTGTTGCTCTGTGGTTGCGGTCTGCTGGCGCTGATTTGCTGCGGGCGCCGTTCCACGTGAAACGTCAGTTGCCGATACCGGGTATGGTGTTTCGAACGGGGTAGGCTGCCTGTGACTGTTTCAACTGCCGATGAAGCGGTAGCCGATGCCGGATTCGGTCTCGATCAGACTGGGGTTCTGGGGGTTGTCTCCCAGCTTCTTGCGCAGGCTGGCGATGACGATGCGCAGGTAATGGGTATCCTCCTTGTGGCTAGGCCCCCAGATGTCGTTGAGCAGCTGGGTCTGCAGCACCAGCTTGCCGGGGTGGCACACCAGGGCCTGCAGCAGGGCGAACTCCTTGCGGGAGAGGGGGATCTCCTCATCTCCCATGGTGACCTTGTGACTGCCGGTATCCAGGCTCAGGCCGCATTGGGGAAAGTGGCGGCATTCGCCGCTGCTGACCCCGGCGCGCTGGCGCAGCAGTACCCGGATGCGGGCCATCATCTCGCCGATGCCGAACGGCTTGCTCATGTAGTCGTTGGCCCCGGCATCCAGCAGCCGCACCTTCTCCTGCTCCGAATCCCGTGCCGACAGCACCAGCACCGGGTTGGGGTGGTGCTCGCGGATGGCCTGCAAGATCTGGATGCCGTCCCCGTCCGGCAGGCCGAGATCCAGGATCACCAGATCGGGGTTGAGGTGGCGGTACTGCGCCAGCCCTTCGTTGACGCCCACCGCCTCGCTCACCTGGTGCCCCTCGGCGACCAGGCTGATCCGCAGAAAGCGGCGAATGGCCGCTTCATCATCTATGACCAGGATATGAGCCATCTAACCTCCAGAGGCGAGTGTTGAAGGGTCAGAAACCCGAAATGTACGCATCATACCTCAGGTGAGTTGAGAGAGAGTGGCAGGGAGATACGCATGCAGGTGCCGTTGCCGTTGGGGCCGGCAAATGCCCAGATGCGACCACCGTGGGCCTCTATCATAGCGCGGGAAATGGCGAGGCCAAGTCCGGTGCCGCGACTGCCGCAATCCCCCACCGGCTGGGTATAGAACAGATTGAAGATCTTGTCCCGATCCGATTCTGCGATGCCGACCCCGATGTCGATGATGTCGATGATGAGGTCGGGATCCGCCAGCATCACCTTGAACTCTATGGGGGTGCCTGCCGGTGAATAGCGGGAGGCGTTGTCGAGGATGTTGACCAGCACCTGCTCGATCAGGGCGCCGTGCACATAGAGCTGGGGGATCTGCTGATCGAAGTGGATCAGCAGCTTGTGCTGGCGCCAGGAGGAGTCCAGCCGCTTGCGGGCACTCTCCACCAGGTCGGCGAGGTCGACCCACTCCCGCTTCAACTGGAAGTCCGGGGAGCCGATGCGGGTCATGTCCAGCAGGTTCTGCACATAGCTGTGCAGGCGGCGCGCCTCCTCCTGCACCGAGTGGAGCAGCTCGTTGCGATCCTCGGCACTGATCCTGTCACCGTATTCCAGCAGTGTGCTGCCGGCCCCCATGATGGTGGCGAGCGGCGTCTTCAGATCGTGGGAGACCGAGGAGAGCAGGGCGGCGCGCATCCGATCCGTCTCCGCCTGCAGCTGGCTGTCGGCCAGCCGCTCGTTGAGATCGATCCGCGCCAGGGCGGCGCGGATGTCGGTGAGCAGCGCCTGCAACTGATGTTCGGCGGAGGAGGCGAGCGGGCTGGCCAGCCGTATCCCCAGCACCAGTTCATCGGTGAGGTGGTGGTACTGGGCCTCGGCCGCATTGAGGGTGGCGGTGTGGGCCCCGGCGCTCTGCTTCTGGGCCAGGCACCAGTCGATGGCGGCCTTGTCGGTCTGGCCCGGTGCCCGCACCTCGTCTCCGGCTCTGTACTGGTACTCCTCATCCAGGGCGAACACGGGTTGCCCCAGGGCGAGGGAGATGGCCTGGGTACCCTGCCTGAGCACCTCCACCGGGCTGCTGGCGGTGGCCAGCCCCTGGCTGAGAGAGAGCAGGGCGTTGCCGAGCTGCTGGGTCTCGCGCAAGCCTACCAGCTGCTGGCGCTGGCGGGAGGCGAGCCGCCCCGCCGTCATGCCGACGATGAGCAGCACGAACAGGGTGAGCAGGTCGCTGTGGCTGGCGACGCTGAGGGAAAAGTAGGGGGCGGTGAACAGCAGATTGTGCGCGACGAATCCCAGCACGGCCGCCAGGATGGCGGGCACCAGGCTGGTGGTGAGGGCTGTGGCGAGTACCCCCAGCACGAACAGCAGCGGCAGGGAGGCGGGCGGCAGCCAGTGGGAGAGTCCCCAGGCGCTGGCTGAGGTCACCGCCATAATGGCGATGGCCAGCAGGCTCTGGCGAATGTCCTTGGGGTGGAGTGGTTGCAGCCTCAGTCCTGGCTTGTTCTTCTCCGTGTCCACCAGCGTGATCTCGAATCCCTGTGCCTGTTTCAGCAGATGCTGCACCAGGGAGCGGCGCCAGGGCGGGTTGTGGGGCTTGCCGAGCAACAGCTGCGAGACCTGCTGCTGTTCGGCCGTCTCCAGCAGGGCATCGGCGACCGCCGGGCTGGAGAGGGTCAGCACCTTGGCGCCGAGGTGAGAGGCCAGCGCCAGCGCCTGCTCCAGCTCAGGGGAGCGCTGCCCCTTGCTGTCGATGTGCACCACCAGCCAGGGTAGCTGGCGGCGCTGGGCGAAGCGGTGGCCGTAGCGCACCAGGGCCGAGCCGTGCTGATCCCCGAGGCAGACCATCAGCTTGCCCCGCAGCGGCAGCGTGGTCTTGCCCGCCGCCTGCCATTGCAGTTGCAGATCCCCCTCCACGTGGCTGGCGGCAGTCTGCATCGCCAGCTCGCGCAGGGCGGTCAGGTTGTTGAGGGAGAAGAAGGATTGCAGGGCGGCCTTGGCCTGATGGGGCACATAGACCTTGCCCTCCTTGAGCCGGCCGAGCAGCTCCTTGGGGGGCAGGTCTATGAGGACTATGCTGTCCGCCTCCAGCAGCACCTGATCGGGCAGGGTCTCCTTGACCCTGACCCCGGTCAGCTGCCACACCAGATCGTTGAGGCTCTCCAGGTGTTGTACGTTGAGGGTGGAGTAGACGTCTATGCCGGCGCCGAGCAGCTCCTCCACATCCTGCCAGCGTTTCTCGTGGCGGCTGCCGGGAGCATTGGTATGAGCCAGCTCATCCACCACTACGATGGATGGCTTGCGTTCGAGCAAGCCATCCAGGTCCATCTCCTCCAGTCGTTGCTGGCGGTGGTGATGCAGCTTGCGTGGCTGGATGGCGAGCTTGTCGAGCAGCGCCAGGGTCTCCTGGCGCCCGTGGGTCTCGACCACGCCGATGAGAATGTCGACCCCTTCCTTGGCCTGTTCCCGCACCGCCTGCAACATGGCGTAGGTCTTGCCTACGCCGGGGGCGGCGCCGAGGAAGACCTTCAGCTTGCCCTTGTGTTCCTCTTCCAGGCTTGCCAGCAAGGCGTCGGCCCGAACCTCATCACGCATTCCCGTGCTCCTGCTTCATGCTTGTCAGCAAGGCACCCGCCTGTACCTCATCACGCATTCCCGTGCTCCTGCTTCATGCCTGCCAGCAAGGCACCCGCTTTTACTACATCACGCATCATCATCCTTATGGAGCAACTGCCGGCTCGGTTTGAAAATCTGGGTCGCCCTCCAACTCGGGCCAGCCAGGCGCGCCATCATGCGTCCTTGTGCTGATCGAGCAACAGATTCAACTGGAGGATGTTGACCACCTGGGGGCCAAGGATACCAGCTTGTGTCGACGACTTGACCTGCTCCGTCAGGGAAGCGGGATCCAGCCCGCGTTGCTTGGCGACGCGCTCCACCTGGGCCAGCACGGCATCCAGGGGCAGGTGGGGATCCAGGCCCGAACCTGAGCGGGTCAGCATGGCGGGGGACTGGTAATTACCCTGTGCCTTGGCAAATTCGCTGCGCAGGGGGGAGCTCATCCCCAGGTTGCTGGCGCCGCTGCCTATGGTGGTGAAGTCGCTGGCGGAGGGACGGGAGTGGAAGTACTCCGCCCGCTCGAATTTTTGCGCCAGCAGGGCGCTGCCGATCAGCTGCTGCTTGGCATCGGTCAGCTGGCTGCCGTTGGCCTGCCAGGGGAACAGCAGCTGGGCCAGTCCGGTGACGGCCAGGGGGTAGCCGACACCCAGCAGCAGGGTCAGGGTCAGCAGGGTTCTGATTGCTATCATGATTTTCTTGCTCCAAACAGATTGATGGGGTGCAGGCCAGGCTTGCACCCGTTATGTGGTTACACCAGACCCAGGCCTGTGATGACCAGATCGATCAACTTGATGCCCATGCATGGGGGCACGATCAGGCTGTGGATACCATCGTGCGGCGTTTTCATCACACCAGCCCCAGGCCTGTGATGACCAGATCGATCAACTTGATTCCAATGAAGGGCACGACCAGGCCACCGAGACCATAGATCAACAGGTTGCGGCGCAGCAGGCTGGCGGCAGAGCCCTTCACGTTGACCCCCCGCAGCGCCAGCGGTACCAACGCCACTATGATCAGGGCGTTGAAGATGATGGCCGACAGAATGGCGCTCTCTGGGCTGCCGAGTTGCATCAGGTTCAGTGCCCCCAGCTGCGGGTAGGCGGCGATGAAGAGGGCCGGCAGTATGGCGAAGTACTTGGCCACGTCGTTGGCGATGGAGAAGGTGGTCAGGGCACCCCGGGTGACCAGCAACTGCTTGCCCACCAGCACCACGTCCAGCAGCTTGGTGGGGTTGGAGTCCAGATCCACCAGGTTGCCCGCCTCCTTGGCGGCCTGGGTGCCTTCGTTCATGGCCAGCCCCACGTCCGCCTGGGCCAGGGCCGGTGCGTCGTTGGCACCGTCACCGCACATGGCGACCATGCGGCCATCGGCCTGCTCCTGGCGGATATAGGCCAGCTTCTTCTCCGGGGTTGCCTCGGCGATGAAGTCATCCACCCCGGCTTCGGCGGCGATGGCGGCGGCGGTCAGCGGGTTGTCCCCGGTGATCATCACGGTGCGGATCCCCATGTGACGCAGGATCTGGAAGCGGGCCTTGATGCCTGGCTTGATGATGTCCTTGAGGTACACCACCCCCAGCAACTGCTCGTGGGTGCAGACCAGCAGCGGGGTACCGCCCTGACGGGCGATGTTGTCGACCGCCTTCAGGATAAGCTCGGGCACTCCCTTGCGATCGAGGGAGAGGTAGTTGAGCACCGCATCCACGGCCCCCTTGCGATATTGATGACCGTTGCGATCCAGACCGCTCAACCGGGTCTCGGCGCTGAAGGGAATCACCTTGTCGCTCTCGAGCTGGCTCGGCTTGGCCATGCTCTTGCCGGCCAGGGTCAGGATGGACTTGCCCTCGGGGGTGTTGTCGCCGAGGGAGGCCAGCATGGCGGCCTGGGCCAGCAGGGAGGGATCGACGCCGGGGGCAGGGATCAGCTCGTCGGCCATGCGGTTGCCGAAGGTGATGGTGCCTGTCTTGTCCAGCAGCAGGGTGCGCACGTCACCGGCGGCCTCCACGGCACGACCTGACTTGGCGATCACGTTCAGCTTCACCAGCCGGTCCATGCCGGCGATGCCGATGGCGGAGAGCAGGCCCCCTATGGTGGTCGGGATCAGGGTGATGAACAGCGCCAGCAGGTAGAGGCGCGGTACCTGGGTGCCGTTGTAGTCGAGGAACCAGGGCAGGGTGGCGACCACCAGCAGGAAGATCAGGGTCAGACCCACCAGCAGGGCATCGAGTGCCATCTCGTTCGGGGTCTTCTGGCGCTTTGCCCCCTCGACCAGCGCTATCATTCGGTCGAGCGTGCTCTCCCCGGGATTGTTGGTCACACGGACCCAGATCTCGTCGGAGACCACAGTGGTGTTGCCGGTCACGCCGCTGCGGTCGGTGCCGGACTCGCGGATGACGGGGGCGGATTCCCCTGTGATGGCGGCCTCGTTGACGGAGGCGATACCGGCAACGACTTCACCGTCGGCCGGGATCATCTCGCCGCTGCGCACCAGCACCAGATCCCCTTTTTGCAGGCTGGTGGCCGCGACCCATTCGCCCTGGCCATCTTTCGGAGCCCGCACCTTGCGCGCCTGGAGCTGGCTCATGCCCGCCTTCAGGCTGTCGGCCCGCGCCTTGCCACGGCCTTCTGCCAGGGTTTCGGCGAAGTTGGCAAACCAGAGGGTGAGCCAGAGCCAGGCCGTCAGCTGCCAGGCCAGGCTGGGAGTGACCCCGGACAGGGGCTGGCCCAGCAGGGACTCCAGGGTCGCCATCACGGCGGCCAGCCAGAGGGTGAACAGTATGGGGCTGCCAAACAGCGCCTTGGGGTTGAAGCGATAGAAGGCTTCGATCATGGCCTGCACGACTTGTGAGGTCTGTTTCTTGCCCTTCACCTTTTCGGTGCGGGCAGGGATGGAGATGGACTTGCTCATTTGAATGCTCCCAGCATCAGATGTTCGGTCATTGGCATCGGTAAAGTGACTGACATGAACAGGGTCATCAGAGTGCTCCCAGTATCAGGAGATGCTCGGCGACGGGGCCCAGCGCCAGTACCGGCAGGAAGGAGAGACCGCCTATCAGCAGCACTGTGATGATCAGCAAGGTGATGAACAGCGGACCGCGGATGGGGAAGTCACCCTCGCCGGCATCCTGTTGGGAGGCGCGCGAGAGCTGACCGGCGATGGCCAGTACCGGAATGATGTAGCCGAAGCGACCGAGCAGCATGGCCAGACCGATGGCGACGCACTGCCAGTTGTCCGCGGCGGCGAAGCCCCCGAAGGCCGAGCCGTTGTTGCCGGCGGCCGAGGCGTAGTTGTAGATCAACCTGGACAGGCCGTGGGGGCCATCGTGACCCATGATGGTGGCGGCATCCGGCATCAGCAGTGTTACCCCGCCGATCACCAGAACCCCGACCGGCATCACCAGCATGCTGGCGACCACCCATTTCATCTCGGTGATCCCGAGGCGCTTGCCGAGATAGGTCGGCGTGCGCCCGACCATCAGGCCGCACAGGAACACGGTCAGCAGCACGAACAGCATCATGCCGTAGATACCGGCACCCACGCCGCCGAAGATGACCTCACCGAGCAGCATGTTGATCATGCCGACCATGCCACCCAGCGGGGTGAAGCTGTCGTGCATGGCGTTGACGGAGCCGTTGGAGGCCGATGTGGTCGCCACTTCCCAGATGCTGGAGAGCACGGGGCCGAAGCGGCTCTCCTTGCCTTCCCAGTTGCCTGCCATATTGCTTGCGTGAGTGGTGAGCTGGGCGAGCGCCGGATCCGGTTGTAGCTCCTGGTAGACGGAGAGGCCGAGCCCCAGCACGAACAGCAGCGTCATGGCAGAGAGGATGGCGCGGCCATGGCCGGAATCCTTCACGTAACGGCCCAGGGTGCAGACCAGGGCGGCGGGAATGGTCAGCAGGGCGACCATCTCCAGCCAGTTGGAGAGGGCGGTCGGGTTCTCGAACGGGTGGGCCGAGTTGACGCCGAAGAAACCGCCACCGTTGGAGCCGAGTTGCTTGATGGCGATCTGCGAGGCGGCAGGGCCGAGCGGCAGCAGTTGCTCCTGACCTTCCAGGGCATGGAACGGCAGATAGGCCGACAGACTCTGGGGCACGCCCTGCCACACCAGCAGCAGCGCCATGATCAACGCCATGGGCAGCAGCACGTAGAGGCAGAAGCGCACCAGGTCCTGCCAGAAGTTGCCAAGGTGTATGGTCTGCTGGCGGGAGAGACCGCGGAACAGCGCGACGGCGACGGTGGCACCGGTGGCGGCGGAGACGAAGTTCTGGGTGGTGAGCCCCACCATCTGGCTGAAGTAGGAGAGGCTGGCCTCACCGGAATAGGCCTGCCAGTTGGTGTTGGTCATGAAGCTGACGGCGGTGTTGAAGGCGAGTTGCCAGCTCAGGCCCGGCAACTGTTGTGGGTTGAGGGGCAGCAGTCCCTGGGCCATCAGGATCAGGAACAGCAGACCGAAACCGGCGCCGTTGAAGGCCAGCAGGCTGAGGGCGTAGGACTTCCAGTCCTGCTCCCGTCCGTCCGTGCCGCAGCAGGCCAGGGTGGCGCGCTCGACCGGCGCGAGCCAGCGACTCTTGCCCTCGAACACGCGATACATATAGCTGCCGAGCAGGGGGGCTGGCAGCAGGACCAGCAGCACGAAGGCCACCGGATAGATTATTTCTTGCCACATATCCGGTTCCTCACTCATGGGTGCGCGCAAGAGCGCGCAGCAGATAGCCCATCAGGGCGAGGACCAGCAGCAGATATAGCCAATTCATAACGACTCCGTTGAGATAATTAGCGTCGAGAGTCGATGCATATCCATATCGACTCCGTTGGTGTCATTGACGCTGAAAGGGTATGTAAAACGGGCGTAAAGGCGCCATAAAGGGGCATTGGGGGAGCGTAAAATCGGCGTAAAGAAGGCCGGTTTCAGAGGGAATCGGGTGGGGAGGGATCAAAAAACCCGGCCTGGGCCGGGTTTGGAGAGCGAGGCTTATGCCGTTGCCAGCGGCTCTCAACACATGGTCACAGACTCTTCTGCGCTGGTGGGATGGGAAGGGGAACGCAGTTGTCGGTTTGACCTCTGTCTCCCCCGTTTCCCTCCTTGCGATCCTTACTCAACGCATGGTGACAAACTCTTCCGCGCTGGTCGGATGGATGGCGACGCAGTTGTCGAAGTCTGCCTTGGTGGCACCCATCTTCATGGCGACGCCAAAGCCCTGCAGTATCTCGTCCATCGCAAAGCCGATGCCGTGCAGGCCGACCACCTTCTCTTCGGGGCCGACGCAGACCAGCTTCATCCGGGTGGGCTGGCGATGCTGGGTCAGGGCGGAGTACATGGCGGTGAACTGGCTGCGGTAGACCTTGACCTGATCTTCACCGTATTCGGCGATGGCTTCCGGCTCGGTCAGACCTATGGTGCCGATGGGCGGGTGGCTGAACACCACGGTCGGCACCAGATCGTAGTTGAGGTGCTCGCTCGGCTTGTTGTTGAACAGCCGCTCGGAGAGGCGGCGACCGGCCGCGACGGCCACCGGGGTGAGCTGGATGCGGCCGGTGTTGTCACCCACCGCATAGAGGTTGGCGACGGCGGTGTTCTGGAACTTGTCGGTGGGGATGAAGCCCTTCTCGTCCAGGGTGATGCCGGTGGCGGCCAGATTGAGGTTGTCGGTGGCCGGCACGCGGCCTATGGCCCAGATCAGGCAGTCCACCGTGAGGTGGCGACCATCTTCCAGTTGCAGGGTCAGGCTGTCGTCGGCGTTCTTGACCACGGCCTTGGGCACGGCGTGGGTGTGCAGCCTGGGCCCTTCCTGCGCCATGATCTCCACCAGGGTCTCGTGGATCATGGGGTCGAAGTTGCGCAGCGGCGCATGCTTGCGCACCACCAGATGGGTCTCGGAGCCGAGCGCCTGCATCACGCCGGCGATCTCCACCGCGATATAGCCGGCACCGACCACGGCGACCCGCTTGGGCTGGCTTTGCAGATCGAAGAAGCCGTCGGAGTCGATGCCGAGTTCGGCGCCCGGTATGGTCGGGACCTCGGGGCGGCCACCGGTGGCGATCAGTATGTGATCGGCGCTGTACTGCTCGCCATCAACCTCGATGGTGTTGCTGCTGACGAAACGGGCGAAGCCCTTGATGACGGTGATCTGGTTCTTGCCCAGCACGTTCTGGTAGGACTGATGAATGCGGCCGATGTAGGCCTGGCGGGACTCGACCAGCCTGGCCCAGCTGAAGTGATTGAGGGTGGTGTCGAAGCCGTAGTCGGCCCCATATCTCAGGGCATCGGCGATCTGGCCGGCATACCACATGGCCTTCTTCGGCACGCAACCGACGTTGACGCAGGTACCCCCCAGCTCTTTGGCTTCAATCAGGGCGACTTTCTTGCCATACATGGCAGCCCGGTTGGCCGAGGCGATGCCGCCGCTGCCGCCGCCGATGGCGATATAGTCAAAATGCTGTGCCATTGCGAGGTTCTCCGCTCGTTAAGAATGCAATCACAGCATGATGGGGACAAAGTGGCCGGCTCACAAGAGCCGGCGTTCAGTTCTGCCGGATCGGCAGGCGGATATGGAACTGGGCACCCTGGCCAGGTTCGCTGGCGCAATGGATGCGGCCGCGCAGCAGTTGCACCACCAGGTTGTAGATTATGTGGGTGCCGAGCCCGCTGCCACCCTGGCCCCGTTTGGAGGTGACGAAGGGATCGAAGATGCGCGGCAGTATCTCCGGGGGGATGCCGCGACCGTTGTCACTGTAGTCGATGACCAGCTCGTCACCCTGCTGCTCCACCCTGATGGTGATCTTCTTGGGCCTGTCCCAGCCGTCGAAACCGTGATGGATGGAGTTGAGGATCAGGTTGGAATAGATCTGGGTGAAGCTGCCGGGGAAGGAGTAGATGGCCAGCTTGGGATCGCATTGAATGTCGACCTCGCACTGGGCCTTCTTCAGCTTGTAGCCGAGGGAGACCACCACCTGATGCAGGTTGTCGGCGAGGCTGAAGTTGTAGCGCGCCTCGGACGACTGATCCACAGCCACCTGCTTGAAGCTGGCGATGAGCTCCGAGGCCCGCCTCAGGTTGCCCTGCAGCAGTTGCATCGACTCGTCGAGGTTCTGGGTGAACTCGTTGAGATAGGTGCGCGACAGCTGCTTGGCCTCGAGGTGCTGCTTGAAGTCGGCCACCCGCTCCTGCAGATAGGAGGAGGCCGTGACGCTGATGCCGATGGGGGTGTTGATCTCGTGGGCCACGCCGGCCACCAGCGAACCCAGGGAGGCCATCTTCTCCGACTCCACCAGGGTCTGCTGCGCCTGTTTCAGATCGTCATAGGCCTTGCCCAGCTGGTCGTTGGCATCGCTCAGGCTGCGGGTACGCTCCGCCACCTTGCCTTCCAGCTGTTCGTTGAACAGTATGATCTCCCGCTCCACCTTCTTGAGGGGGGTGATGTCGTAACCGAAGCCAATCAGATACTTGAGATTCGGCCCCTCGTAGAAGGGGGCGAAGGTCCACTGCAGGACGAGTTCGCTGCCCTGCTGGTCATGCATGGTGATCTCCCTGTCCTCGAGGGAGCCCTGATCCGCCAGGGTGGCCGCGAGCTCGGCCCGCTGCTCCTCGCTGACGAAGAGATCCAGCCAGTTGTGCTGCAGCAGCTCCTCGTGGTGATAGCCGGTGAGCAGTATGGCGGCCGGGTTGATGCTGGCGATGTTGAGATCCGGCTCCATGCAGCAGATGACCATGTTGGCGGAGTTGATCAGGGTGGCGGAGAAGTCCCGCTCCTGCTGGAGCTGATCCGCCGCCTGATGGCGGGCGTTGAACTCGTCATTCAATCGGGTGCGCATCTGGTTGAGGGTGGCGGCCAGCGCATCGAACTCGTCCGGGTGCTTGCGGGGCAGGGGACGCCCTTCCAGCGTCAGCTCCACCGCCAGCCGATCCAGGCTCAGTTTCTGGGCGTAGCTGACGATGCGGTTGATATGGCGGATCACCAGGTAATAGATGATGACCAGGATGCAGAGGGAGACGACCAGGGTCTTGATGGTCTGGCTGACCAGGATCAGCACCGACTTCTCGATCAGCCGCTGGTAAACCTGATCCAGGGTGGCGGCGACGAACAGCTTGCCGACCACCTCTCCCTGATAGGTGAGGCTGAATTCGCGGGAGATGTCGTATCGCGCCTGCTCCACCCCCTGGGTCAGCAGCGGCACTTCCGAGTTGCCCAGCATCTCCTTGACCATGACGAACTGCATGTTGGGCAGGTTCATGATGCCTTCGATCTGCACCTTGACCTGCTCTTCATCCAGGTTCCACAGACTGGCGGAGATGGGCTGCAGGAAGGAGGCCTCGATCTGGTCGATGCTGGCCTCGATGACGGTGACGTCCTTGTTGTAATCCCAGGCGAGCTGCAGCACCGTGATGACCAGCGCCAGCACAGTACTGCAGATCAGAATGTAGGAAAGCAGACGATAAGAGAGTCCGTTAAGGCCTATGGCCCTGGAGAAGATTCCTGACATGGCATCCTTGCGGTCTGGATTGCGAACGGCCTAGTTTAACTGCTTCATGGACTCATGTCGTGGGTCATGAAATGGATAAAAATAAGGCCCCTTTCGGGGCCTTGTTGCTGTTGGCTGAGGATCAATGGTTTCCTTTCGCCTTGGCCGGAATGGACTCGTCGAATTCCGGCAGCGGTTTGTGCTCCGAGGCCAGGAAGGTGTAGATCACCGGCAGCACGAACAGGGTGAACAGGGTGCCGATGGCCAGACCCGCCACGATGACGATGCCGATGCTGAAGCGCTGGGCCGCTCCCGCCCCCGCCGCATAGAGCAGCGGGATCAGGCCGGCGATCATGGCCGCCGTGGTCATCAGGATGGGGCGCAGACGCACCTTGGCAGCCTGCATCACGGCCTGCATCCGGTTCATGCCGTGCAGCAGCTGCTCCTCCTTCGCCACCTCGCAGATCAGAATACCGTGCTTGGTAATCAGACCGACCAGGGTGATGAGGCCCACCTGGGAGTAGATGTTCATGGTGGCCAGGCCCCATGCCAGGGCTATCAGGGCCCCGCTGATGGCAAGGGGGACCGACACCATGATCACCAGGGGATCACGCACCGACTCGAACTGGATCGCCAGGACCAGGAAGATGATGGCCAGGGCCAGGGCGAAGGTGGCATAGAGCGCATTGCCCTCGGTCACGAACTGGCGGGCTTCACCCATGAAGTCGTAGCGATAGCCTTGCGGCAGCTTCTCTTCGGCGGTGGCCTTGAACCAGTTGATCGCATCCCCCATGGCCACGCCGGGTGCCGGTACGGCGCCTATGGTGGCGGAGTTCAGCTGGTTGAAGTGGGGCAGGGCACGGGGCTCGCCAACCACTTCAATCTTGATCAGGCTGCCGAGCGGGATCGACTTGCCGTCGGCGGCGCGCACGTAATAACCCTTGATGGACTCCGGGTTGAGACGGAATTTGCGCTCCACCTGGGGGATCACCTCGTAGGAGCGGCCATCCAGATCGATCCGGTTGACGTAGCCGTCCGCCATCATGGTGCCCATGGTGATGCCGATGTCCTGCATGGTGATGCCGTAGGCACCCGCCTTGTCCTTGTCGATGCTGATCTTCATGGTGGCCGAGTCGTAGTTCAGATCGAGATCCGAATAGACGAACTGGCCGTTGGCCTGGGTTGCCGCCAGCATCTCACCCGCGATCAGGAACAGGCTCTCGAAGCTGTTCGGGGTGGTGATGACGAACTGGATGGGCAGACCGCTGGAGGCACCTGGCAGTTCGGGGAACTGGAAGGTGGTGATGGCCATCCCGGGGATGTCCTTCACCAGACCGGCCACTCGATCCAGCACCTCTTTCTGGCTCGCCTCACGCTGGCTCCAGGGCACCATGGAGGCGATGCCGAAGGCCTGGTTGGCGTTGAACACCCCGGAGAAGACCTGGGAGTAGGCGATCTCGGGCTGGTCATCCAGCACCTTGTTCACGTCCGCCATGGTGTTCTCGATGTAGTCCAGGTTGGCATTGGACGGTGCCGTCCCCAGCACGGCCATGACCCCCTTGTCCTCGGACGGGGCCAGTTCGCTCGGGATGAACTTGAACAGCAGCGGCAGGCTGCCGAACACGATGACGGCGAACAGTATGACCACGATGCGGCGCTGCATGACCGCATGCAGCATGCTGTCGTAGCGAGCCGTCATCCTATCCAGCAGGTGATGCACTGTGCTCTCGAACTTGCCTGGCTGTTCGTTGGCCTTGAGCATCTTGGAGCACATCATGGGCGACAGGGTCAGCGCTATGATGCCGGAGACGAACACGGCCCCCGCCAGGGTCAGGGCGAACTCCTTGAACAGGGAGCCTGTGATGCCTCCCATCAGGGCGATAGGCGCGTACACCGCAGCCAGGGTCACCGTCATGGCGATGACGGGCACGGCGATCTCCCGGGTCCCTATGATGGCGGCCCTGAACGGTTCTTCCCCCTCCTTGATGTGTCGGTCGACGTTCTCCAGCACCACGATGGCGTCATCCACCACCAGACCGATGGCGAGCACCATGGCGAGCAGTGTCATCAGGTTTATCGAGAAACCGAACATGTCCATCATCATCACCACGCCGATGAGACTCAGCGGGATTGTGATGATCGGGATGATGACCGCCCGGAAGGAGCCGAGGAACAGGGTGATGACCACCAGTACGATGGCGGCCGCTTCCAGTATGGTCTTGATGACCTCGTTGATGGACTCGTTGATGGCGATGGTGGAGTCATACAGGATGTTGACCTGCATGGTGCTCGGCATGTTGCTCTTCAGGCTCGGCAGCAGCTCCAGCACATCGTGGGCGATGTTGATGGGGTTGGCGGTCGGCGCGGCATTGATGGCAAGTACCACGGCCTCGCGGCCGTTGGCGCTGGCGCGATAGATGTCGTGGCTCTTCTCCAGCGACACCTTGGCAATGTCGGAGAGACGGATCACCTTGCCATCCCGGGTCGCCACCACCAGACGCTTGAGCTCATCGGTATTGCTGACCTGGGTCTCGGCATTGCCGTTGAACAGGGTGAAATAGCCGGTGGCCTGACCGGTGGCCGACTGATAGTTGTTGCTGTTGAGCACAGTCATCACGTCGCTGGAGGTCAGGTCGAAGGCGGCCATCTTGGCCGGATCCAGCCACACCCGCAGGGCAAACTCGACCCCGCCGTAGAGGTCAACCTTGGATACCCCGCCCACGGTGAACAGCTGGGGCTTGATGACCCGCTCCAGGTAGTCGGTGATCTGGCTGGAGTTCAGCTCGGGGCTGGTGAAGCCCATGTAGAGCACCGCTGTGGTGGAGCCCGTGGAGGAGGTGACCGAGGGGTCTTCCGCCTCTTTGGGCAACTGGGAGCGCACCGAGTTGACCTTGGCCAGGATGTCGGACAGCGCGGCGTTCGGATCGGTGTTCAGCTTCATGTAGGCCGTCACCGTGGAGCTGCCCAGCTGGCTGGAGGAGGTCATGAAGTCGATGTTGTCGGCTTGCGCGACCGCCTGCTCCAGCGGCTGGGTGATGAAGCCCTGGATCAGATCCGAGCTGGCGCCGTAGTAGCTGGTGTTGACCGTGATGACGGTGTTGATCACCTCGGGATATTCCCGCACCTGCATCTTGAAGATGGCCTGGAAGCCCAGCAGGGCTATCAGGAAGCTGAGCGAGATCGCCAGCACCGGCCGTTTTATGAATATGTCAGTAAATCGCATCGCAGATCTCCGCGCTTACAGCATCGGGGTTTGTGCCGGAACGGCAAGGGCATCATTCTCGACCACGTGCACCTTGGTATCGTTGCTCAGGCGAACCTGACCCGACAGCACGATTTGATCGCCAGCCTTGATGCCGGACAACACATGGACATCATTGCCGCGACGCTCACCCGCCTTGACCACCACCTGCTTGGCGCGTTTCACGCCGTCTGCCTCGTGAATGACGTAGACGTTCTCGCCATAGAGGGTGAAGGAGATGGCAGACTGCGGGATCACTATCTGGTCTTTCACTGTGGGCAGTATGATGCTGGCGCGGGCGAACATGCCGGAGCGCAGCTGGCCGCCGTTGTTCGGGATGTTGGCTTGCACCTGGATCAGGCCGCTCTGGTAGTTGACCGCCGGCTCGATGGCGGTGATCTGACCGTCAAACTGGGTCTGGGGATAGGCATCCACGTTGATCTTGACGGTCTGGCCGAGGGAAATCTTGGAGATGTCGGTCTGGGGCACGGTGAAGCGCAGGCGCATCACGCTGGTGTCTTCCAGTCGCACTATCTCGGTACCGGGTTCCAGATACTGGCCGAGGAAGACGTTGCGCAGACCCACGACGCCACCGAAGGGGGCGCGGACTTCGCGGCGGGCTATGGTGCCCTTCAGGCTCTCGATGTCCGCTTCCAGTGAACGGTAGCTCGCTTCGGCATCATCCAGCTGATCCCGGGAGATGGAGTTCTTCTGGTACAGGTTCTGGTAGCGCTCGAACTTGGCACGAGCCGCAGGCAGCCTGGCCCGGGAGGAGTTCAGGTTGGCCTTCTCCACGCTGGAGTCCAGGCTCAGCAGCAGTTGATCCGCCTTGACCTGAGCCCCGGATTCGAAACTGATGTTGTCTATGGTGCCAGCCAGTTCACTGGAAAGGGTGACCCCCTGGTTGGGCTCGATGAAGCCGATCGCCTCTATGGTGGGGACCCAGTCCTGCGCCTTGGTCACCATGGCGGTCACCGGGAACTCGGGCTCGGGTCGATTGGCCATGAACTCTGCAATCTTCTTCTGCTTGAACATATTGAAGCCGATGACACTGCCGAACAGGGCGAGTGCTATCAGCAACATGATGGCCATCCACTTTTTCATGAACAGGCTCCTGTGATGGAATAATTAGGGTTTAAAATGGCATTCCAGCTGGCCCGGATGACCGTTTCCAACTGTTCTTGTGTCAACTCAAATTCGTGAGCCTGGCGTTGTTGTACCAGGTTGACCACGCTGCTCAGACTCAGGGCCTCCAGCACCAGAACGGGCAAATCGATGAACAGGCCCTGCTGGCGTCCCTGTTCGAAGAAACGCTCAAGTGGGGCCCATGTCGCCATTATGACCGGATCCCTCTCCAATTCAGCCCCCAATGGAGAACTTTCGTACTGCAATTTGCATTTAAGTACATTGGGGTGGCTGGCAAAGAGGGCGTCGATATTGAGCCAGAGGCGTCGATACTGCCGATAGGACACCTCTTCTATCTGCACATCTTCCATGACCAAGGGATGACACTTGAGAATGGTGTGCTGATAAAGCTGGCGGACAAGATCATCCTTGTCGCTGAAGTAGCGATAGATGGTGCCTGCCGCTACCTTGGCTTTCTTGGCAACCGCGGCAATGGAAAGGCCGTAGAAACCCTGCTCGCCGAGGATTTCGTGCGCTGCCTCGAAAATCCGCTCTTTCTTATCCATGATGATCAGGCTTTGGCGAGTGAATGAACGTTCATTCATTCTAGGTGGAGAAGAAAGCAAGTCAAGGGATGCCGGCCACTTTACTGTCAGAAGAGGATCCAAAAGTGGGCCGAGTGAGGACGTTTTTGGCCGAACGTCTGAAGAAGAGGCATAAAAGTGTACGAAAAGATTGAAAAACAGACACTTGAGTCATGGGGATAAAAAAAGAGTAGACAAGGTGGGCGCCATCATCAATAATGCGCCCCGTTCGACAGCGTAGCGCCCGTAGCTCAGCTGGATAGAGCGCTGCCCTCCGGAGGCAGAGGTCACAGGTTCGAATCCTGTCGGGCGCACCATCAAAGTGCGCCAGTTAAGCGGGCGTTGTTGTGGAACAAAACAGCTGTGGTGGCTGTAGCTCAGTTGGTAGAGTCCCGGATTGTGATTCCGGTTGTCGTGGGTTCGAGCCCCATCAGCCACCCCATTTTACAGCTTGTCAGGTATGCGAAGGTGGCGGAATTGGTAGACGCGCTAGCTTCAGGTGTTAGTGCCCCCCGGGTGTGAGGGTTCGAGTCCCTCTCTTCGCACCATACTTGCTGTATGACGAGGATGACCACATGGTCATCTTTGTATTTTGGAAATACCCCATCGGTGATTAGCGCAGCCCGGTAGCGCATCTGGTTTGGGACCAGAGGGTCAAAGGTTCGAATCCTTTATCACCGACCACATTCTGAAAACCCCGCTTCGGCGGGGTTTTTGCTTTTCTGCGTATCTGTCGCGCCTCTGTCACCTCTTCTTACATTTCTGCTGGCGCCTGTTCGCCGCGAGTTCGTTATGCTTGGCCGGGAGCCACCCGAAGAGTGGACACCCGCGACCCATTCAGACACAGGCCTATGCACCATCATGCCCCTTCACATCCGATTGTTCGCCCTGATGGCACTGCTGCTCGGCGGCTGTGCCTTGCAGCCGAGACCAGAGAACCTTCTGCTGGGGGCCGCCCCCAGGTCAACGGCGGAGCCCCCGGCCACCCTGGTGACCGACGGCGGCTTCTGCGTGGCCCTGGGCGAGCAGGGCAGCCTGCTTACCCAGCCTTGCGATCAGAGCCCCCGCCAGCTGTTCAGCTGGGATGCGGGGGCCTTGCAGCTGGCGCAGGGTTGCCTGATCGCCAGGGGAGAGGACGGCCTCGCCGTGGGAGAGTGCCAGGACGACAGCCGTCAATGGCAGTGGCAGGGGGATAGACTGTTCAACCGGCAGGTTTCACTCTGCCTGGATGTGGCTGGTCGCCGCCACAGAGCCGCGGTGCCGCTGCGGCTGGCCGAGTGCTACGGTGGCGCCAATCAGAGCTTCACCTGGACGCCGACCGGCAGCCTGCTGGAGCGCCTTGGGCTGCCTGGCCTCAGCGGATGAGGCTGTCCCTCGACTCCTGACGGGATCCGCGCTGGACACCGGGCAGGGGCACCAGACGCCAGACATCCTCGGGACCCGCCCCTTCCAGTGCATCCAGCCGGCTGATGAGCAGGGTCTGGATGCCGTGCAGCTGATCCGCCCGTTGCAGCGTCTCGACCAGCGGGCAGTGGAGGTGCCGGGGTGACTCGTCCAGATAGTGGAGCGGCCTGACCCCCCGCAGTATGGTCATCTGGTTGAGCAGCGGCTGATCATCGGAGAGCGCCCAGATGGGCCCCTGGTGCGTGCCGCGGGAGATGGCGGTGACGGCCTGGCCCCCCTTGGTCAGGATGGCGATGCCGCAGGTGTTGTCCAGGCCGGGGCTGGATGTCAGGGGGGTCAGCGCCATGTGATGACCGGCTTGCATCGGGGGTGTGCTGCCCTGAAGCCAGAGTGGCTGCCCGCCGCCCCCGTCCTGCTCGGCCCCCAGAGTGATGCGGGCCATGGCCTCCACCGCCTCGACGGGAAAGTGGCCGGCGGCCGACTCGGCCGAGAGCATGACGGCATCGGTCCCGTCCAGCACGGCGTTGGCCACATCCAGCACCTCGGCCCGGGTCGGCATGGGGCTGGCGAGCATGGACTCCATCATCTGGGTCGCCGTGATCACCGGCCGACCGAGCAAGCGGCAACGCTGGATCAGCGTCTTCTGCACGCCGGGCAGCCTGGCATCCCCAATTTCGACCCCGAGATCTCCCCTGGCCACCATGATGATGTCGGCGGCATGAATGATCTCGTCCATGGCCTCGATGGAGGCGACCACCTCGGCCCGCTCCACCTTGGCGATGATGGCCGCCCTGCTGCCGGTGGCGCGGATCAGCTGGCGAGCCTCCTGCAAGTCCGCCGCGCTGCGAGGGAAGGAGACGGCTACGAAATCGGCGTCAATCTGCCGGGCAAGGAGAATGTCGGCCCTGTCCTTGTCGGTCAGGGCCGGTGCGCTCAGGCCACCGCCGAGCACATTGATCCCCTTGCGACTGGACAGGGTGCCGCCGACCAGCACCCGGGTGTGCACCTCGGTCCCCGCAATCCGCTCCACCCTGAACTGCAGGCGACCGTCATCGAGCAGCAGTATGTTGCCGACCCCGACCTCCGCCACCAGTGCCGGATAGTCGAGCCCGACTCTCTCCTGGTTGCCCTGTGCGGGATCCAGATCTGCGTCCAGGATGAAGCCGTCTCCCGGCTTCAGCTGAATGCTGCCCGCCGCCAGGCTGGCGATCCGGATCTTGGGGCCCTGCAGGTCGGCCAGTATGCCGATGTGCAGCCCGAGCCGGCTGGCGACCTCGCGGATCCGCCCTGCGACTTGCCTGTGCTGCTCGTGGCTGCCGTGGGAGAAGTTGAGGCGAAAGACATTGGCGCCCGCGAGCAGCAACTTCTCCACCATCTCGCAGGAGGAGCTGGCCGGGCCCAGGGTGGCGATAATCTTGGTTTTACGCATGGGGTGACTCTCTTGGGTAGTGCAGGAAACAAAAAAGGTGGTCAAGCGACCACCTTTTTTGCGAGCAGGCATCAGTAGTTGACGACTTTCTTGGCATTCCACACCGTCATGGCGAGCAGCATGGAGACCACAGAGGCCCCGAGCCAGAAGTACTGGGCACTGCTGAAGTCATAGTGGGTGACTCCGTCGACCACGCTGGTCTCGATCAGGGCGGCGGAGACCAGCTCCTGGCCGGAGGCGGCGATGTAGGAGCACAGGCCGATGAAGCCCTTCACCGCCCCCACTGCCGTCTTGGGCATCAGGTCGCAGGCGGTCAGACCGGCCAGGAACACCACCAGACCCCCGATGGAGTAGCCGATCAGGGAGAGGGCGACGGCATCCATCATGCGGCTCTGGGGGCCCCAGAACATCAGGCACATGCCGGCGATGTTGGCCAGGCCGTACAGCAGGGTCGGAATGTGGCGGTTGGCGTTGAACAGCTTGTCAGAGATGACCCCGGCCAGGATGGCGCCGATGAAACCGGCGATGGGGTAGGCGGACATGGCGAAGCCGGCATCGATCAGGCTGTAACCCTTCTGCTCCTGCAGATAGAGCACGGCCCAGGAGCTCATGGCATAGCGGGACATGTACATGCAGGCGCAGGCGGCGGCGATGAGCCAGACCACCGGCTGCTTGAGAATGAACAGCTGGGCGCGGCGGATCTCGGCCGGCTCGACCTTTTTGGCGATCTCGGGCTCTTCGCCGAAGGCGACGGCAGGCTCGGGCAGGGCATAGGTCTGCGGGCGATCCTTCAGGACCAGGTACATCAGGATGGCGGCGATACCGGAGGCGATACCGGCGCCGATGAAGCCGGCCTGCCAGCCGAAGTAGCTGACGACGGTGGCGGTCAGGATCCAGGAGATGCCTTCACCTATGTTGCGCGAACCGCCCCAGATGGAATAGACGGAGCCGCGCTGCTTGGGGGAGAACCACTGGAAGATGGAGACGCAGGAGGGGGCCGAGCCGATGGACTGGAACCAGCCGTTCAGGCCCCACATCAGCACCAGGAAGAAGGTGGCTGTGTTCATGCCCATCAAGATGGTGCAGACCGCGGAGGCGCCCAGGGCGACCGACATGAAGCGGCCTATGTTGGCGTAATCCGACAGGAAGCCGTTGGAAAACTTGCCGACCGCATAGGTGAACAGGAAGGCGGAACCTATCACCCCCAGCTCGTCCAGGGTGACTATGCCGGCATCCAGCAGGGGCTTCTTGACCACGTTAAGGCTCATGCGAACCACGTAGAACATGGCGTAGCCTAGTACCAGACCCAGAAAGACCTGCCACTGATACTTGCGATAGATGGATCTTATCTTGTCCGGCGAGGCGTCCATGACCGGCAGGTCGGCTCGCGTCTTGAAGAAGTTGAACATGTTGTGCTCCGTGAAGGTGGGTAGCGGAAGTGCAGAGAGGCTCTGACTGTCGCCGCCATCTTAGGGAGCCTGTTCGGACCCTTACAAAACGCGCTTTTCGGGTCAGTTGTGACTCAAGGGGCCGCTTTCCTGAGTCAGAAATGGCAGCTTTCGCCTGGCCCGCCCATGCGGGATCAAAGACAATAAGCCAGGAGGAGGAGGGGGAATGAGTCAGATCCGGCCCATGGCCCCGACCGGGTGTTTTTGACCGGATCTCGAATCTTTGATCGTTCGCACACATTCGATGACCACGGGGAGTCAGCCAGCCGTTATGCGTACCCATTGCCGACTGCTATCCATCTTGATGCTGATCTGTGGCGGACTCGGCAACGGTGCCGGTGCCGCCTCGCTGACGGTGCTGACCTCCTTCTCCGAGAGCCCGGTCAGGGCCATGGTGGCGGGATTCACCGAGGCCAACCCCGGGGTCAGGGTCGAGGTGATCTACAGGCGCACCTTGCCCGCCCTGCGGCTGCTGACCCAGGCCGACGGGGCCCCGGTGGATGTGGTGCTCTCCTCGTCCCCCACCTTCTTCCACTCGCTGGACAGGGCGGGCCTGCTGACCGAATTGCCGATCAAGAGCCGGGCCCCCGCCTGGTTGAGCCCGCATACCATGGGGCTGGGGGAGAAGGTGGCCGTGGTCGGCTATTCCGGCATCGGCATCATGTACAACAGGCGCTATCTGGAAAAATACCGGCTGCCGGTGCCGACCAGCTGGCAGAGCCTGGCCGATCCCGCCTTCATGGGTCATGTGATGATGAGCTCCCCCTCCCAGTCCGGCACCACGCACATGATGGTGGAGAGCATACTGCAGCAATATGGCTGGCAGCAGGGCTGGGCCATGCTGATGCAGATCGGCGGCAACCTGTCCGCCATCACGGCCCGCAGCTTCGGGGTCAGCGACGGCATCAGCCGCGGGCTGGCGGGGGCTGGCCTGGTGATCGAGAGCTACGCCCGCACCAGCAAGGCCCGCTTCGATTACATCGGCTTCACCCCCCTGCCACAGGCGGCTATATTGCCGACCTACCTGGCGGTGACCCGCAGCAGCCGGCAATCGGCGCTGGCCGGTCACTTCATCGATTACCTGCTCTCCGCCGAGGGGCAGGCCATAGTCGGCACCTCGGAGATGGCCAAGGTGACGCTCACCGAGCCGAAGCTGGCGCAGCAGACCGAGTTCGTGATCGACAAGGCGCTGCTCTATGGTCGCGCCAACCTGTTGAAGGCGCTGTTCGATCAGACCATCACCCAGCAGTTGCCCAAGTTGCGGCTCACCTGGCAGGGCCTCGCCGAGGCGGATGCCGGAGGGGATGTCGAGCGGGCCGCCCTGCTGGCCAAGGCGAGGGCCCTGGCCAGCACGCCCCCCCTGAGCGAGGCGGAGGCGCGGGAGCCGGCCACCCTGGCGCTGTTTGATGCCATCTACGAGCAGGACAGGCCCAATCCCCAGGCCGAGCGTCTGCAACATCGGTGGCGCCAGCTCACCCGGGACAAGCTAGCGGCCGCCATGGTGCTGGTGGAACAGGCGGCCAAACCGTGAGGCGCTGGCGGCTGCGCTGGCCCGGTACCCTGGGGCGGCGGCTCAGGCTCTCCTTCGTGGCCATCCTTGTCCTGGCCCTGGCCATGGGGGGCACGGCCTATGTGATGTGGGACAGGCTGGGCCGCCAGGTGGGGCTGATCGTCGAGGAGAGTCTGCCGGCCATCGATGATGCCTACCGGCTGGAGCGGGCCAGCTCCCGCCTGCTGCTGCAACTGGCCCAGCTCAGGGACGCCCCCACCCTGGGGGATTACCAGCGGCTCTCCCGCCAGGTATCGGTGACCCTGCGGCAGATGCGCCAATCCGCCCTCTCCAGCAGCCCGGACAACCGGGAAACCCCCAGCCAGCGCCAGGCCTTCGCCGAGCTCGGCGAGCGGGTCGAGCGCCACGCCGGCTACCTGCGCCAGCAGCTGGATCATCAGGAGATGCTGAGCCAGATGCGAAAGCGCAGTGCCTGGCTGCACCAGGATCTGGTCGAGGAGGTAGCCCCCCTGCTGCAGGAGGTGGAGTGGCACCTGACCGGCATGGTGGCGAACCAGGAGCAGCGGGAGACCCTGGCTGAGGTGATCAAGGAGTTCTCCGCCCTGCAGGATCTGACCTTCAAGGAGAACGAGCTGCAGGGCCTGGTGGAGGAGGTGATAGCCCAGCGGTATCAGCAGGATCTGGAGAGCGCCTTCCTGTTTATCGGCTACAAGATCGACGAGATCGACGGCCTGACGGCCCGTCTCGCCGATTACCCCTCGACGGTGAGCTATCGCCAGATCCTCGAAGAGATAGTCACCCTGGTCAAACCCGGCGGCCAGCTGCAACAGCTGCTGGCCGCCGACGTGCGGACCCATCAACGGCTGGAGGCACTGCGCCCCCAGCTGGATGAATCCGTCTCCCGCTACCATGCCAGGGTGAGCCGGGTGGTGACCGAGGCCAACCAGGCGCTGCGCACCCTGAGCCATGACAGCCATCGCATGGTGGCCACCGGCAAGACGGTGATCCTGGTGGGGCTGAGCCTCTCTGTGCTGATCGGGGGCCTGGTGCTGGTGGTGCTGATCGGGCGCCGGCTGATCCGGCGCCTGGACATCCTGGGTCAGGATCTGGCCAGGGTCGCCGCCGGGCAGCTGGATCAACCGATCCGCACCCTGGGGCGGGACGAGATTGGCCGCCTGGGGGAGAGCCTGCGCAGCTTCTGCGAGCAGTTGCAGCAGATGGAGAAGAGCAATGCCCTCAACCTCATCAACAACACCCAGGCCTCCCTCATCACCTGTCATCAGGACGGGACCATAGAGTCCGTCAACCCGAGTGCCCTGACCCTGTTCCAGCAGAGCGCCATCGCGCCGGAGCAGCCGCTGTGGCAGCTGTTCCCCGGCGAGGGCTGCGCCGTGCTGGCGGCCCAGTTCCAGCCCGATCAGCCGTTGCAGCGATTCGGCAGCAGCGAATGCACCCTGGCCGTCGAGCTGGCGGGGCAGATACGCTACCTGCACTTCAACTTCCGCCGCTTCGAGCAGGCCAGACGATCCAAGTTCATCATCACCATCACGGATGTGACCCGCCAGGAGCTGACCGCCCGGGAGCTGGGGCTGCTGGTGGCGGAGCGTACCCGGGAGCTGACCGAGAATAACCGGCGGTTGGCCGAGGAGGTGGCCCAGCGGGAGCAGGCCCAGCGCAACCTGCTGCAGACCCAGGACGAGCTGATCCAGGCGGCCAAGATGGCGGTGGTCGGCCAGGCCATGACCAGCCTGGCCCATGAGCTCAACCAGCCGCTGTCGGCCATGATGACCTACCTCTACACCAGCCGGATGGCGCTGGCGACCGGGGAGAGCCAGCGGCTCGGCCAGGAGCTGGACAAGATAGAGCGGCTCGCTCAGCGGATGAACCGCATCATCACGGCGCTGCGCAACTTTGCCCGCAAGTCGCCACAGCTCGACGCCCTCTGCCGGCTGGACCTGCACGAGCTGGCGGAACAGTCCCTGCTGCTGGTGGAGAACCGCGCCAGGCGCGAGGCTTGCCAGCTGCACAACGAGCTGCCCCCCGGGCTCTGGATCCAGGGCGACCCCGGTCTGGTGGAACAGGTGCTGGTCAACCTGCTGGTGAACGGCCTCGATGCCATCGCCGGGAGGGAGTCGCGCCAGCTGCGGCTGATACTGCTCGAGCGGGGGAGTGCGCGGGTGCGCATCGCCCTGTGTGACAGTGGCCCCGGTTTCGCCGAGGCCATATTGCCCAGTCTGTTTACCCCCTTCACCAGCTCCAAGGAGGTGGGGCTGGGACTGGGGCTGACCATCTGCCGCTCCCTGCTGGCGCGCTGCGCCGGTGAAATAGGGCTGGCCTCTGCCCTGGAGGGCGGTGCCATGGTGGTGCTGGAGTTTACCGTCGACCCATCGGCGCTGCCGATGACGTCTGCCTATGATGACGCGCGGGAGTGAGAACCATGCTGTTGACCCGTAGTCGCCCCACCGATGTGCTGCTGGTGGATGATGACGAAGATGTACTGGAATCCTATTGCCATCTGCTGAACCTGTCGGGCTACAGGCCCAGGGGGCTCGCCGATCCTGAGCAGGCACTGGCCCTGCTCGACGACCAGTGGCCCGGCGTGCTGGTGTCAGACATCTACATGCCGGCGATGAATGGCCTGGATCTGCTGGCCCAGGTGCAGCGGATAGATGCCGAGATCCCGGTGATCCTGATCACCGGGCATGGGGACATCCCCCTGGCGGTCAGGGCGGTCAAGCAGGGGGCCTTCGATTTTCTGGAGAAGCCGCTGCACCCCGAGGCCCTGCTGGATCTGCTGACGCGCGCCATGGCGCACAGGCGGGAGGTACTGGCCAGGCGTGGCGAGATCCAGACGGCCGTGGAGCATCAGCTGATCGGCACCAGCCCCCAGATCGTCGCCCTGCGTCATCAGCTCAACCAGCTGGCCCAGACCGACAAGGATCTCATGCTGGAGGGGGAGCCGGGCACCGGCCGCCATACCCTGGCCGAGTTGCTGCACCGCATCAGCGCCCGCAAGGAGCAGAGGCTGCAACTGCACGACTGCGCCGCGGCCCCCGAGCTTGCAGCCTTGAAAGAGAGCCTGGCGCTCAGCCGTGGCGGCACCCTGGTGCTGAATGCGCCCGCCAGGCTGACGCCTGAGTGCCAGCGCTGGCTGGGGGGCCATCTGCTGGAGCAGGAGCGCAAGGGGGACAAGGAGCAACGCACCCTCGCCCTGTTTGACGAGGCGCCAGAGCAACTGGTGGAGAGCCACCAGCTGATGCCGGAGCTCTATTACTACCTCTCCCAGGTGCGGCTCAAGCTGCCCCGGCTGGCGGAGCGCAGCTGCGACATCATCCCGCTGTTTCGCGCCTTCCTCCATCAGGGTTGCAAGCGCATCGGCCTGCCCGCCCCCCAGGTGGATCGCGCCTACCTGGAGACGCTCAAGCGCCATCGGTGGCCGGGCAACATCCGGGAGCTGCGCAACGTGGCCGAGCTCTATGCGGTGGGCATCATCAAGCTGGCGGGGGTCGAGCGTGCCATCCCGGCCGCCAGCGCCAGGGAGCCCCTCGACGACCTGGTGGAGGAGTACGAGAAGCGAGTGATAGAGGACACCCTGTTCCTCTTCTCCGGGCGGGTGAGCGAGGCCGCCAGCTACCTCGGCATCCCGCGCAAGAAGCTCTACCTGCGCATGAAAAAGCACAATCTCGAGAAGGAGCAGTTCAAGCCTCGCGGCTGAGGTGTCAGATCTTGAACTGTTGCACCGTGGTGGCCAGTTGCTGGCTCTGGTCTTCCAGCTGGCCACAGGTCTGGCGAATGATCTCCAGGTTCTCCAGCATGGCACGACCATTGCCTGCGACGACGCTCAGATTGTGGTTGATCTCGGTGCTGACGCAGCTCTGTTCATGGGCTGCATCCCGGATCTGGCCGTTCATCTCGTTGATGATGGTGATCGCCTGGGTCATCTGGCTCAGGCTCTCCCTGGTCTGGTGTGCCTGAGCGACAGCCTGGGTGCCGCTCTGGCTGCTGGCCTCCATCTTCTGCACGGCCAATTGGCTGCCCTGTTGCAGCCGCTCGATCATCTGCTGTATTTCACCCGTGCTGTGCTGGGTCTTGCTGGCCAGGGTGCGGACCTCGTCGGCTACTACGGCAAAGCCGCGCCCCTGCTCCCCGGCCCGGGCCGCTTCGATGGCCGCATTGAGTGCCAGCAGATTGGTCTGTTCGGCAATGCCGCGGATCACCTCCAGCACTGAAGAGATGTGCCCGACATCTTGCTTCAGCCGCTGAATGCCCTGTTCCGAGCTGTGAATGTCCCGCGCCAGTGACTCCATCGCCGTGACCGTATTCATCAGGTCCGTCGTGGCGCTCTTTACCTGGCCGGCCGCCTCGGCCGAAGCGTGCTCGGTCCGGCTGGCGTGCGTCACCATGAGGGCGCTGGTGGCGTTCTGCTCCTCCACCGCTGCGGCAATTTGATCGCTTTGGCGCTGCTGATCTTCGGCATTGCCGAGCATCTGTTCCATGAGGGAGTGCAGCTGCCGTGATGCCGATTGCACAGTGCTGGCGGTCTGGCTGACATCGCTGACGATCCTGTGTACCTGATCGATGAAGCGGTTAAATGTGGAGCCGAGGGTACCAATCTCGTCGCGCGAGGTGATGGTGAGGCGTCGGGTGAGGTCGCCCTCGCCCTGGGCGATATCCTCAAGCGCCTGCTGCATCTGGTTGAGGGGTCTGAGCGTGAGCCGGGTGACTGACCAGGTAAGTACCAGGGCCAGCAGTATGGCGATGAGTGTGCCCAAGCTCAAAACCTGCTGCGCATGCTGGCTCGATGCCTGAACCTCCAGTCTGAGGGCCTGCTGGGATAGCGCGATCGCATCCTTGAGCACATTGAGTTGCTTGCGGATGGTGGTGAACTGTTGCTGTGATGTTTGGAAATGACTGGCAAGCAGATGGCTGCTCTCATGGGGAGTGGCAAACACGGCCTGATAGTGTGCGAGCCAGCGATCAAACTCCGCCAGCATGAGATCAAGATTGCTCTGGTACTGCTTGCCGAGGAGGCCTGCATCGATCAGGGTTTGCACCTGGACAAGCCTGTTTCTCGCCTTGTGGCCATTATCCTGAAACTCCGCTAGCTGATGCGTCACATTTTCGGTGGTGAGGCCACCCACGCTTAGCCCCTGGCCTGCGGCAATGACCTGATAGAGGTCGCGATAGGCATCTTCCAGAGAGTTTTGTACCGGCAGTATCTGCTCGACAACGGTGCGATTAACCCGCTGCTGCTCGCTAAAACTGGTGTAGGCAACGGCAACTACGCTGGACATGATGATCAGCACAATCAACACGGGTAAGCGGGTTTTGGTTGTGAGGGACAAGCGATTGAGAAGTGTCATGGCGGTGAGTCTCGCAAGGGGAGGTAAATACCGTGCCATTGTCGGACTTCATGTTTTAAAAGGGCTCATACGGTGTCTCGCTGTTGGGTAGGAGCCATAAAAATTTGAGTTATTACCGGCACATAAGTGTGCAGTCGGTGTCGATAGGAGCGAAACTTGTTCGGGTAGTGAGCAGTAAGTTCTGTTCTGTCAGCCAAGAGGTGCATCATGAGATGTCCAAGGTGTCTGAAAGAAGGGGTCGAAAAAGCATTGGATGAACGGGTCGGTCGGGCCTGTGCCCTGGGTTGTGGCGCGGCGGGGGGCTATGCCTGTGCGGCGACCTTTGCCAAGATCGGGGCCGGGCTGGGGGCCACTCTGGGTGGCGTGGGGATATCCATAGGCGCCATCGCGGGTGCCCTGAGCGGCGCCCTGGTCGGTGGTGCAACCGGTGGTGGGGTCGGGCTATGGCTCGGTCGCACCCTGGATCGGCAGATCTCCCGGCAGTACTGGTGCAAGGAGTGCAACCACAGTTTCAAGCGATGAGGCGCTCGCGCGCCTATAGTGCCATGGCGATCCCGGGGGAGATCGCCATGAAGGCGGAGATCAGGCCGCGCCTGTCTGATCGATGGCGAACAGCTGCTCCAGATAGACGGCGACGCCATCCTCATCCGAACTCAGGGTTCTGTCGTGTTCGCTCAGGGCCAGCTTGAGGCGATCATGGGCGTTGCCCATCACCACACCCCGACCCACCATGCTCAGCATCTCGAAGTCGTTCATGCCATCACCGAAGGCGACCGCCTGGGACATCTCAAGCCCATGCTGTTCCAGCACGGCGCGCACGGCATTGCCCTTGTGGACCCCGGCGTGCATCACCTCGAGGCAATCCGGCAGGGAGAAGGTGACGTTGATCCGATCACCATAACGCTGGTTGAGCTCTGCCTCTATCTGCAGCAGTTTTTCGTGTTCGCCGATGTAGAAGACCTTGTTGATCTTGTCCAGCGGGTGGCTGGCGAGATCGGTCAGGCGATAGCTGAAGCCGGAGTCGTGATGGAACTGCAGCAGCCAGGGCATCTCCTCTTCCACCAGCCACTCGTCGCCGTAGTAGACGTTGATGTGGATGGAGGGGTCGCGCTCCAGCGCGATCAGCTCGGCTGCCACCGTGCTCGGCAGAGCCTGGTTGAAGACGAGGGTATCCTGCTTGTCGTGCACCACGGCGCCGTTGGAGGTGATGAGGTAGATATCCAGCCCCAGGGCATCGCGGATGCTGCGCACATCCACATGGTGACGGCCGGTGGCCACCACGAACTTGATCCCCTGATCCACCAGACGGTGCAGGGTATCCCGGGTGCGGGAGGAGATCTGGTGCTGCCCGTTGAGCAGGGTACCATCGAGATCGGACACAACTACCTTGAACATCATTACCTCGGCATCAGTGGAACGCCGTGGCAGTGTACCCCAGCGTCCGGTGTGACCCCATTTATTTAGGGATCCAAAAAATAACCAGTCCCTGGGTCTGTTGTCGTGCCGGTGCAGACCGCGCCTGGGTGGCAAGTGACGCCATGCAGGACACGGGACGCTGGCCACTCCCCCGGCACGTCACGCAACCGGCCACTAGAAGCGGGCGAAGAAGTCCAGGGTCGCGGTCAGGGCAGGCAGGCGCTGGGCATCGGCCTCGATGAACAGCTCGTGCCAGGCCCCCTCGATCCGCAGCGGCTTGCCCCCTTCACACTGGAGCCGGGCACAGAAGCTGTCCTGGGCCTGGTTATCGACAATGCCGTCTTCCCCGGCCTGGATCAGCAGCAGTGGCGTCTTGATCCTGTCTGCCTCCGCGATGGCGGCATCCCCGGCCTTGATGCCCTCGCGGATCCAGTGGGCCGTCACCCCGCCCAGCTTGATATGCGGATGCTGCTCATAGAGCTGGCGGAATGCCTGGTAGCGGGGCTCGCTGTGGCTCAGGCCGTTGTCGGCAAATTCATGGGAGACATAGCCGGTCTGGCCCGGGCCATAGGGGGGCTCGCCCCACCAGCTGCCGACCGTATCCATGGTGGCCGCCAGCCCCTGGGCCAGCCACTTGGGCAGGCCGCCGAGGTTGATGCCCATCATGGGGGAGGAGAGCACGGCTGCCTCGACATCATCCGGCCAGCGCTCCAGATAGCGGGCCGAGATGGCGCCGCCCATGGAGTGGGCCAGCAGGAACAGCTTGGCGGGTTTGTCCGCCAGTATGACCTCGTCATGGAACTGCTTCAGATCCAGCACATAGTCGTCGAAGTCGGCGACATAGCCCTTCTCCTTGTCGGCCAGCAGGCGATCCGACAGCCCCTGGCCGCGGTGATCGATGAGGTAGAGGCTGTAGCCCTGACGCCACAGATCCCAGGCCAGCTCCTGATACTTGAGGTAGCTCTCGACCCGGCCATTGACCAGGAGTATGGCTCTGTCCACCTTGGCCTGGCGCAGGGCGGCATAGCGGATGGTCACCCCGTCCTTGGCCTTGAAGGCGCTCTCGACGGCGTGCTGGCGCCAGAAATCCGGCAGGGTCTGTTGATGGAGGGCGGGGACGTCGGCTTCCGTGGTCAGCTGATAGGGATTGGTCACGGCAAGGGCTCCGGCAGAAAACAGGGTCAGGGCCAGCAGGGGCAGAGCGTTAAATTTCATCGGTTGGATACTCCATATCCAGGGGATCGTCCTGTTGTGCGGCCCAGCCCTTGCGGGTCAGCTGCATCCGTTGCCACCAGGCTTCGTCCGCCAGGATCTCGCCGGCCGGGCCGAGCTGGGGATAGGGCATCTCTTTCTCTTTGCAGAGCTGGGCATAGATGGGGTAGCCCCCCTCGAACAGTATGCTGTTCTGCTCCTCCAGGTCGAGCGGGCAGCCGCGCTGATAGCAGCCGGCCAGCTCGCGCTGGCGCTGGGCTTCGTACAGTATGGCGGCGGCGGCCACCGAGACGTTGAGGGACTGCACCATGCCCACCATGGGAATGACGATATGGTGATCGGCCAGGGCCAGCGCCTCTTCCCCTATGCCGTGCTTCTCCTGGCCCACCAGTATGGCGGTCGGCTTGGTGTAGTCGATGGCGCGAAAGTCCACCGAGCTCTCCGAGAGATGGGTCGCCAGGATCTGCATGCCGGAGGCTTTCAGTTCGGCCACGGCACTGCCGATATCCGGGTGCAGCTTGACGTCGACCCAGTTCTGGCTGCCGCGGGCGGTGCCCTTGCGCTTGTGGATCCAGGTCTTGGGCCAGACGGCGTGGACCCGGTGAATGCCGATGGCATCGGCGGTGCGCACTATGGCGGCCAGATTGTGAGGCTTGTGGACCTCTTCCATGCAGACAGTGAGATCGAGCTGGCGCTGGGCCAGCATGTCGGAGATCCGTTTAAAGCGTTCAGGTGTCATGTCAGTTTCTATCGAGTGAGGCTTGTGGACGTCTTTCCAGGCATGCAGACAGTGAGATCGAGCTGGCGCTGAGCCAGCATGTCGGAGATCCGTTTAAAGCGTTCAGGTGTCATGTCAGTTTCTATCGAGTGAGGCTTGTGGGCGTCTTTCCAGGCATACAGACAGTGAGATCGAGCTGGCGCTGGGCCAGCATGTCGGAGATCCGTTTAAAGCGTTCAGGAGTCATATCGGTTTCTATGTCGTGAGGCTGGTGCACGCAACAAGGCAGGTGGGCTGCTGCATGGGGCCATGAGTGTCTCTTGAAAAGCAGCAGGCGGCTCGCGCCGCCTGTGTGATCAGTTCTTCTGTCGGCTCACCCTGAGCACGTTGGGCATCACCCGGATCTTGCGCATGATGTTGGCAAGGTGGATGCGGCCCTTGGTGGTGATGAGCAGGGTGACCAGATAGACCCGGCCATCCTTCTCTTCTGTGCTGATGGCGTGGATGTTGGCGCCGGTGGCGGCAATCACGTTGGCCAGCTCCGCCAGGGCACCCTGGTGGTTGACGATCTCGATGCTGATGCCGGTGCGGAACTCCTGTTCCTGCTCCTTGTCCACTTCCCACTGCACCGGCAGGTACTTGTCCGGCTCGCGGCTGTAGCCCTTGATGTTGCGGCAGGACTCCTGGTGAATGACCAGTCCCTTGCCCGGGCTGATGTGGGCGATGATGGCATCCCCCGGGATCGGGCGACAGCAGTTCGCGAAGGTGACCAGCATGCCGTCGGCACCCTTGATGGGCATCTTCTTGCTGCTGGACTTCGGCTGCTCTTCCGGCGGTAGCTCGTCCCCCAGCATGCGGCGCGCCACCATGACGCTCATGGCGTTGCCCAGCCCTACATCGGCCAGCAGCCCCTGCAGGTTCTCGTGCTTGGTGTCGGCCAGCACCTGCTTGATGCGCGGCTCGGGGATGTCTTCGATGTTCTTGGCGCCGAGGGCATGGTTGAGCAGGCGGCGACCCAGCACCACCGACTCTTCGGTGCGCAGGTTCTTGAGGAACTGGCGGATCTTGGAGCGCGCCTTGGTGGTCACCACGAAGTTGAGCCAGGCCGCGTTCGGGCGGGCGCCCGGCGCCGTGATGATCTCCACCGTCTGGCCCGAGTGCAGCGGACTGCTCAGGGGGTAGGGGTGGCGGTCGACCCGGGAGCCGACGCAGGCGTGGCCGATGTCGGTGTGCACCGTGTAGGCGAAGTCCACCGGGGTGGCGCCGGCGGGCAGCTCCATGATGCGGCCCTCCGGGGTGAAGACGTAGATCTCGTCCGGGAAGAGGTCGGTCTTGACCCCCTCGATGAACTCAAAGGAGCTGCCGGCGCTCTGCTGCAATTCCAGCAGGCTCTGCATCCAGCGCTGGGCGCGGATCTGGGCCGTGGTGCCCGAGCTGTCGCCATCCTGCTTGTAGGCCCAGTGGGCGGCGACCCCCTTGTCGGCCATCTGATCCATGAACTCGGTGCGGATCTGCACCTCCACCGGTACTCCGTGCGGCCCCACCAATGAGGTGTGCAGGGACTGGTAGCCGTTGGTCTTGGGAATGGCGATGTAGTCCTTGAAGCGGCCGGGACGGGGCTTGTAGAGGCTGTGCATCTGACCAAGCACCCGGTAGCAGGTGTCTATGTCCTTCACCCTGACGCGGAAGGCGTAGATATCCATCACCTCATGGAACTGCAGCTCTTTCTTCTCCATCTTGTTGTAGATGGAGAACAGGTTCTTCTCGCGACCGCTGACCTGGGCATCTATGCCGGCCTCGCGCAGGCGACCCTCAATCTCGCTCTCGATGGAGTCGATGATCTCGCGGCGATTGCCGCGGGCGCGGCGCACCGATTCCCGCAGCACCCGCGAGCGCATGGGGTAGAGCGCCTCGAAGCCCAGCTCTTCCAGCTCGTTCTTCATGGTGTGAATGCCGAGGCGGTTGGCGATGGGGGCGAAGATCTCGAGGGTTTCCCGGGCGATGCGGCGACGCTTGTCAGGCCGCAGTGAGCCCAGGGTGCGCATGTTGTGGGTGCGGTCGGCGAGCTTGATCAGAATGACCCGGATGTCCTGGGTCATGGCCATCATCATCTTGCGGAAGTTTTCGGCCTGGGCTTCCTTGCGATCGCGGAACTTCAGCTTGTCGAGCTTGGAGACGCCGGATACCAGCTCGGCGACGGCGTTGCCGAACAGCTCGGCGAGATCGTCCTTGGTGACCGGGGTATCTTCGATGACGTCGTGCAGCACGGCGGCCATCAGGGTTTCGTGATCGAGTCGCATGTCGCCGAGAATGCGGGCAACGGCAACCGGGTGGGTGATATAGGGCTCGCCACTGGAACGCATCTGTCCCTGGTGAGCGTCACGGGCCACCACATAGGCTTGCCTGAGCTTCTCAACCTGCTCTGGAGGCAGGTAGGAACTGGCTATTTCTTTAAGATTTTCAAATAAATACAAGACAGTCCCCGCAGCGGTGAAACGACAATCCGTGGAATTGAGGGTATGCCCTCGAGTTTGCGAGGTTTTCGAGCGGTTGTAAATGGGAAGAACAGTCGGCACCCGGGCGGGCGCCGACCATGAGGAATAACTTAACCGCGGCCTTCGGCGATGGCAGCAACGGCAGCCAGCTCGGCGGCTTCCTGCTCTTGCTGCTCGTAGCGGTCCTGGGTATCCATCACCTGGTTGTTGACCAGACCCAGTTCGATCTCGCGCAGGGCGATCACGGTCGGCTTGTCGTTCTCTTCGTCGACCAGGGGATCTTTGCCTTGTACCGCGATTTGACGGGCGCGGCGTGCGGCGACCAGCACCAGGTCAAAACGGTTACCTACCTGTTTTACAGCATCTTCTACAGTAACGCGTGCCATGCAGGACTCCAGTGTTTGGGCTTTCTGTGTTTGAAAAAGCAGTGTTTAAAAATGACGCAAAAGTTTACTTGTTTTTGGCCTATTCTGCCAGTAGCTGTTGCAGCAAGTTTTGTTGGGCCTGCTGCTGCTGGCGCAATTCCAGCCGCTGGCACTCTATGATGGCCCTGAGCTGGAACAGCGCCTGCTCAAAGTCTTCATTGATAATGACATAGTCATACTCGTCGTAGTGCACCATTTCGGCAATGGCTTTCGCCATCCGGCCGGCGATCACTTCGCTGCTGTCCTGGCCGCGGCCGATCAGGCGGCGCTCCAGCTCTTCCCGGCTCGGGGGCAGGATGAAGATGGACTTGGTCGGCATCTGCTCGCGGATCTGGCGGGCGCCCTGCCAGTCGATGTCGAGGAAGACGTCGATGCCTTGGGCCAGACAGGCCTCGATGGCGGCGCGGGAGGTGCCGTAGTAGTTGCCGAACACCTCTGCCCACTCCAGAAAATCACCGCGCTCGATCAGCGCCTTGAACTCTTCCACCTGCACGAAGTGGTAGTGCACCCCGTGCTCTTCGCCGGGGCGGGTGGCGCGGGTGGTGTGGGAGACGGAGAGCTGCATCTTGCCGGCGTCGTTGTGCTGGGTCAGCAAGGCATTGAGCAGGCTGGACTTACCGGCCCCGCTCGGGGAGGAGATGATATAGAGAGTGCCTTGTTGCGCCATGTCTGTACCTTTAAGCGATGACCCGTGTTTTGGTTGTAGCAGAGGCTGCCGTCATGTGCCCGAAAGGGAGACAGTCGCTCGCAAAACGCGGAAGAATCAGAGTCAGGAGGTTGTAAAGGCGGCGAATGTTAGCAGATGGGGGCGGATAAAAAAACGGCCGGAATCATATTCCAGCCGATCAAAGTATTCGTTGCTTGCTGCGGGAGCGTTACCCACATCGGCCGCTATTCTGCCCCCGGCACCCGGTTCGGGCCATCAGATTATCCCTGCCTCAGGGCTCGGAATTTCCGAGTTGCCCCTCAGCCCGGCAGCTGGCGCTCGGCACAGAGCCGATCGAAGGCGGCGATGACCCGCTCGCTGGTGATCTTGCGCATGGCGTCCGGATCCTTGAGGCGGGTACGCCAGTCGAGCGCCGCCAGCGGCTTGCCGGTCTCCTGCTCGATCAACTCCTGATAGACGCTGACCGCGTGTTTGCGGCACAGATAGGGGCCGGTGCGATCCGGGTTGTGATGGGCGTAGAGGCCGATCACCGGCGTGCCCGCCAGGGTCGCCATGTGGGTGGGGCCGGTATCGGGGGCGAGCACCAGGCTGGCTTCCTTGATGAGTGCCAGCAGTTGCTTGAGGTTGGTCTGCCCCACCAGATCCACCGGCTTGCTCTGGCTCAGGCGCTGGATGTCGGCGGCCAGATCCCGCTCCAGCCTGGCCGGCCCGCCGCAGAGATAGACCTGAAACCCCTTGCTGGCGGCGTGATCCGCCAGGGCGGCATAGCCTTCGGCGGTCCAGTTCTTGAACACCTTGCTGGCGGCGGCGCAGATGAGCAGGGTCGGCTTGCCGTCTATCTTCTCCCGGGCCCAGGCCTGGTGCTCGGCGCTGATGGGCAGTTGCCAGTCCGGGGTCAGATCCTGGATGCCGAGCTCCCTGGCGAAGGCGAGAAAGCCATCCAGCACATGGGGGGAGGCGGGGGAAGGCACTTGATGGTTGGTGAACAGCCACTGACCGTCGTTGGCCCGCGCCTTGTCGAACCCGAGCTTGATTTTGGCCCTGATGCCCAGGGTGGCGATGCTGGCCCGCAGGGCCGCCTGCAGGTGCAGCAGGGCATCGAACCTGCGGCCCCTGAGGGTGCGCCAGAGATCACGGTAGCCACGCCAGCCCTTGCTCTTGTCGAAGGGGATCACCTCCACCCCGGGCAGATCGGCAAACAGGGTCGCCTCAATCTTGCCGGTTACCCAGGTGATGCGAGTCTCTGGCCAGGCCCGCTGGATGACGCGCACCAGCGCCAGCGCATGGCAGCAATCCCCGATGGCGGAGAGCCGCAGGATGCAGATAGAGGAGGGCGGCGTTTGGAACAGCGGCATGATGTGGCGCAATGGTGGCAAAATGGATGGATGGCATTATGCAAACTCCCTTGTGGATTGTAAAATTGCGCCAGCTGCCCGACCGGCACAGTCCCCATGACGGGATGCATTGCGCCCCACTATCGACCGGAATACTCATGATGCTGACACAGACCGCCCACAACCAGATCTGCTGGTATGCCGAAGGCGCCTTCCGCGACCCTTCCCCCGCGTTGTTCGATCCGGCCTGGTGGCAGACCCATCGGCAGGTGGTGGGCTCCGCCATAGGCCGCGGGGTGACCTGGTTCGTGAAGGATGAGTCGCGCCACCTGGTGCTGCGCCACTATTATCGCGGCGGCATGGTGGGCAAGTTGGTACGGGATCGCTTCTGGTTCGAAGGGGTCGAATCGAGCCGCGCCATGGCCGAATACCGTCTGCTGGCCCAGCTGAGCGAGCAGGGGTTGCCGGTGCCACGGCCGTTCGCGGCGCGCATGGTCAAGCAGGGGCCCTTCTATCGCGCCGACATCCTGATCGAGCGCATCCGTGGCGCCAAGGATCTGGTGGCCCTGCTCAAGCAGGGGGCGCTCCCCGACGAGGTGTGGCACAAGGTGGGTCAGACGGTGCGCCGGCTGCATGATGCCGGGGTCTGTCACGCCGACCTCAACAGCCACAACCTGCTGCTCGACAAGGAGGGCAAGGTGTGGGTGATCGATTTTGACAAGGGGGCTATCCGCTCCCCCGGCAGCTGGCAGCAGGCCAATCTGGAGCGGTTGCTGCGCTCCTTCAACAAGGAGTCGCAGCTGCACACCAGTTTCCACTTCGTGCCGGAGAACTGGCAGGCGCTGATGGCGGGCTATCAAGGCAAGACGGGCTGAGTTCGGCCTCCACTTAGTGTCTGGGGGTTGGCAGGCGCTGATGGAGCGGCTGGTGCGGATAAAAGGGCACCAGGGAAAAGCGAGTTGACGCTGTTGCTCGGCGCAATCGCCAATGTTACTTATTGAGTGTTGCTGTCTGGGCAGACAGTCAGATCCGGTTTCGAGGCGCGTGATGGAAAGGTATGAGACTCCCGGGGTTGAGGTCATTACCCCGCTTGAGGTGACGCTGAAGGCAGAAGCCATGGCGATGCTGGAGGCCGGGATCTGGACCTGGTCGGCCGAACAGGGCCTGAGGCGCGATCCCTCCTGCCTGCAACTGCTGGGGCTGGTGGGGAACGAGCTGGATGATCTCGGCTGGCTGGCCCGGGTGCACCCGGATGACGGGCCCCGCCTGGGGGAGGCCATCGATGCCTGTCGGGAGGGGCGCAGCAGCGGGTTGCGGCTCGAGTACCGCATCCTGCACCATCAGGGCCACTACATTCGGCTGGAAGAGCGGGTGCGCCGCGACGAACGAGGCCAGCTGCTGGGGGTGGTGCGCCATCTGGACGCGGTCATGCCCCAGCTGGACGATCGCCACGACACCGACCCCCTCACCGGGCTCGAGAGCCGCAGTCACTTCGAGTCGCTGCTGGACGAGCGGCTGACCAGCGAGAGCGGCAGCTTCTGTCTGCTGCAGTTCACCGTGGATCACCGCAGCAAGATATTACAGCTGTTTGGCGAGGCCGCCTGCGACGCCATGCTGGCCAAGCTGGCCCGCATAGTGCGCCGCGAATTGCGGCGGGAAGATCCCTTCGCCCGCTGGGACGAGGACGGTTTCATCCTGATGCTCTCCCAGACAGATCGGCTGAGCGGCCTCGAGATTGCCGAACGGCTGCGTCTCGAGATCGCCGATGCGAGCCTGTTACCCGAGCGGCCGGTGACCGTCAGCATAGGCCTGGTGCAGAGCCAGAGCGCCGAGCAGCTCGATCACCTGCTGGCCCGGCTGGCCTCCTGCCACGGCCAGGCCAGGCGGGAACGCAACACAGTGGTTGGCTGATTTCTAGTCAGCGCTCACTCACCCGCTGATACCTGTGGTTCAAAGGAGGCCTGCATAGGCAGGCCTGGTGCTTCGTCAGCCCGCGCTACGCGCCGGCTGACGCTGGCAGACCCAGAGGGAGGCCAGCATCAGCAGGGCGCCGAGGCTGAGCCTGAACAGATCCGTATCCTTGCCCCAGAGCACCAGATTGACCAGCAGACCGGCCGGGATCAGGGCATTGTTCATGATGGCCAGCAC
The DNA here is from genome assembly GCF_058791175.1 of Aeromonas sp. EU05-FHT14A05. Classification (NCBI taxonomy): domain Bacteria; kingdom Pseudomonadati; phylum Pseudomonadota; class Gammaproteobacteria; order Aeromonadales; family Aeromonadaceae; genus Aeromonas; species Aeromonas sp. EU05-FHT14A05. The sequence continues at coordinate 94,810 of NZ_JBYTDH010000014.1, forward strand.
CCCGCTGCTCACCAGGGTGGCCCCCTTGTTCCACAGGAAGTAGCCGAGCCCGGATGCCCCCACCCCCAGCCAGAGCAGTATGCCCCACTGCAATCCACTCGTCGGGTATTGCGGTTGGCCCAGCAGCCACCAGGCGGGCAGGGCGATCACCAGGGCCCCCAGATAGAAGCAGCCGAACACCGCCAGCTGGGGCGGTTGCTGCGCCTCTCGCGCCAGCAGCACCTTGTAGCCCACCTGGCCCAGGGCGAAGCAGAGGTTGGCTCCCTGCACCACCAGGAATCCCATCACATAGCTCTCGGTCAGGCCGTCGAAGCGGATGACTGCCGCCCCCAGCACCGCCAGCAGCGCTCCCCACAGGTAGGTCGGCTTGAAACGCCCCTCCAGCAGATCGTGGATCAGGGTGACGTAGATGGGGGTGAAGATGGTGAACACCAGCACTTCCGGCACCGTCAGCAGCAGGAAGGAGTGGTAATAGAACAGATACATGATGCCGAGCTGGATGGCGCCGAGAGCCATCAGCTTGGCCACCAGATCGGGGCGCAGCCAGCGGCGGCGCAGGAAGGGCAGGAACACCAGGCTGGCGAGGACGATGCGGGTCAGCACCGAGAAGTAGGCGTCCACCTGGCCGGCGAGGTAGACCCCGATCAGGCTGAAGGAGAAGGACCAGAGCAGGGTAACCCCTATCAAGTAGTTCATGTGATTGAATTGTCGTCAGTTGTCAATTTGGAGGGCGCTATGATGGCCGAGTTGGAAAGCGCGATCCAGCGTTTATGGGGGCAGTTGCCACAGATCGGTGTATTTGCCTTCGAGGCGAGCAACGGGGCGGGCTCCGCGACCGACTGGAACGGCCGTGGGGAGGGAGAGGTGCGGGTGACCGATCATCAGGGGGGCTGGCTGTTTACGGAGCAGGGGCGCTACACCACGCCCCATGGGCGGATGCTCACCATGCACAACAGCTTCTGGTGGCAGCGTGGCGAGCGGGGGATCCGCCTCTCCCACCTTCGCCACCAGGCGCCGGTGCTGCTGTTCGAGCTGCTGCCCCAGGGAGACGGGCGCTGGCTCACCGCCGAGGCGCACCTGTGCGGTCAGGATCACTACAGCGCGGAACTGACGCCGACCGAGGACGGCTTTCTGCTCGCCTGGCAGATCACGGGGCCGCGCAAGAACGAGCGGCTCAGCTACCGCTACTGCTCGGAGGGCGGGAAACCGGCATAAAAAAAACCGGCGCAGAGCGCCGGTAGCGGGGACAAATCGGAGGTTTTTTTAAAACGGTCCCAAAAACAGGAGAGATACACTCTCGTCACACATTCAGAGATGGCATTCAGGCATTCAGGGCATAGCTCAGCATGGCCTGCAGCTTGCTGTCGAAGAACCAGGGCAGGGTCAGCATCAGCAGGCCGAGCAGTCCGGCCAGCCGGTGGCGATATTGCCAGCCGGCTATCAGCACCAGACCGCCGCAGAGTGTGGTCAGGATGCCTGACATAGGCTGGCCTCCCGACGGGCACGACGCTGCTGTGCCCACTGGTTCAGGGCGACCGAGCCCAGGATCAGCGCCAGTGCCACGGCCGTGGTGGAGTGCACCTGCTCGCCGAGGAAGAGGGCACCCAGCATGACGCCGAACAGCGGCACCAAGTAGTTGCTGAAGGAGGCGAAGGTCGGGCCCGCCTTCTGGATCAACGCCATGTAGAGGAAGTAGACCAGACCGGTACAGAAGACACCCAGCACTGTCACGGCACCGATGGCCTGCTGGCTCGGCAGGGTGAGGGCGCTCAGATCGGTGACGAAGGGCGCGGCCAGCAGCAGCTGGATGGCTGACGAGATCAGTATGTTGCGGGCCACCACCACAGGGTGGTCCTTGGCGAAGCGCTTGATCATCAGCAGGCCGATGGCGAAGCAGCTTGCGCCGAACAGTATGGCCATGGCACCGAGCAGACCGGCGTTCATGCCGTTGGCCAGTTTCGGCCAGAACAGCACCAGCACGCCGACGAAGCCGATGACCACGGAGAGCAGACCGCCCTTGGTGATTCTTTCACCAGAAATAAACAGGGGCGCAGCCAGAATGGTCACAAAGGGAATACAACCCATGACCACGGCGGCGATGGCGCTGTCCACATACTGCTGACCCCAGGCCACCATGATGAAGGGGATGGTGGCATCGAGCAGGGCGATCAGCATATAGGTGCGCCAGGGGGTGTGCTCGCTCTTGAGGCGCATGAACAGGCAGAGCAGACCCAGGGTCAGGCTGCCGCACAGGGCGCGACCGGCCGCCACCATGATGGGGGGCAGTTCGGTCACGGCCTGATGCATGAAAATGAACTGGGAGCCCCACAACAGGCCTATCGCCAGCAATAACAGATAGCTACGCATGTTAATCTCCGTGTAATTCGCCCGCGCATTCTATGCAATCTGCTACTATGCCAAAAATGAATTGTCGTCATTCAACTATGGCCAATATCGATGGAACTCCCCCTTTCCCGCCTCGACCTCAACCTGCTCAATGTGTTCGACATGTTGATGCAGGAGCGCAACGTCACCCGTGCAGCGGAACGGCTCCACCTCTCCCAGTCCACCGTCAGCCACGCCCTGGGTAGATTGCGCCAGGCGCTGGACGACCCCCTGTTCGTGATGAGCCGGCGGGAGATGATGCCCACCGAGCGCGCCAAGGCGCTGGCCGGGCCGGTGCGCCAGGCGCTGGCCATGCTGGAGCAGGGCTTGCGCCAGGCCAAGGGATTCGAGCCCGCCAGCGCCCAGCGGGTGTTTCGCATCGCCACCCCGGGCTCGGTGGAGCACGGCCTGGTGCCGACCCTGGTGGAGCGCATGGTCCAGCAGGCGCCCCATTGCCGGCTGGAGGTGTGCGAGCTGGCGGACAGCGACTACGAGCGGGAGCTGGAGAAGGGGGAGCTGGATCTGGTGATCGGCTTTGCGGGCGCCAATCACCTCTCCCCTCGCTTGTGGCGCGAGGAGTGGTTCAGCAATCCCCTGGTCTGCCTGTCGCCCCTCGGCAGCGCGCTGCCCGATGAGCTGGGGCCGGACGAGCTGGTCAGCCGCCCCCACATCCACACCTCCAGCTGGGGGCACAGCCAGGCCATGGTGGATCTCTGGCTGGCCCGCTTCGGGGTGGCGCGGGAGCTGGGGGTGCGGTTGCCGAGCTTCATGGCGGTGCCGCAGCTGATGGCGACCGGCCGCTATCTGGTGGTGGTGCCCGAGATGATAGGGCGCCACTTCTGCCGCTACTACCCGCTGCGGCTTCATCAGCTGGAGCCCGCCATTCCCATCGTCTACCTGATGGCGGGCCACCCGCTCAGCGCCCACGACGAGGCGATCGGCTGGTTCAAGGGGCTGCTGCACCGGCTCGCCTTCGAGCGTTACGGTGCAGACGCGCTGGGGGCGCCGACTCAGCGCAACCCGGCGAAGTAGTCCAGTCCCATGGCGCTCTTGACCTCTGCCAGCACCTCGTCGGTGAGGGCGCGGGCCTGCAAGGTGCCCTGCTGCAACAGGCGCAGCAGCTTCTCCTTGTCGGCGATGGCCGCCTGACGTCGCTCCCGCATGGGGGCGAGCAGGGTCTGCAGGCAGTCGTTCAGCACCTGCTTGCAGCGCATGTCTCCCAGCCCGCCGCGCTGGTAGTGGGCCTTCATCTCGGCCACCAGCGCCTTGTCCGGGTGGAAGGCATCCAGATAGGCGAACACCGTATTGCCCTCCACCTGGCCCGGATCGCTCACCCTGAGGTGGTTGGGGTCGGTATACATGGCAAACACCGCCTGCTTGATCTCTTCCGCCGACATGCCGAGCTCTATGGTGTTGCCGAGGGACTTGGACATCTTGGCCTTGCCGTCGATGCCGGGCAGGCGGCCGGTGTCGCTCAGGATGGGCTGACATTCGGTCAGCACCTCCTTTCCTACCAGGGCGTTGAAGCGGCGCACTATCTCGTTGGTCTGCTCCAGCATGGGCAGCTGATCCTCGCCCACCGGCACATGGGTGGCGCGAAAGGCGGTGATGTCGGCGGCCTGGCTGACGGGATAGACCAGAAAACCGGCCGGCAGGCTGCGCTCGAACCCTTTCTGCTGGATCTCGGCCTTCACCGTAGGGTTGCGCTCCAGCCGGGCGACGCTGACCAGATTGAGGTAATAGGTGGTGAGCTCGGCGAGGGCGGGCAGGGCGCTCTGCAGGCAGAAGGTGGTCTTGGCCGGATCCAGACCGGCGGCCAGGTAGTCGGCCATCACCTCCAGCACGTGATCTGTCACCTTGGCCGGGTTGTGGCCGTTGTCGGTCAGCGCCTGCAGATCGGCGATCATCACGAACTGGCGGTAATGGTGCTGGGCCTCGACGCGCTGGCGCAGGGATCCGACGTAGTGGCCTATGTGCAGTTTGCCGGTGGGACGGTCGCCGGTCAGGATAACGGGGTTGTGCATGTCACTCTCTCCAGTGGGGTGGGCCGGGAGGCGACAAAGGGATGAAAACAATGACCGCCTCTCGGCGGTCACGGTGTTTTCTTTGGGAAAAATTACATAGAAAAGCAGTGCCGCCTGTTTATAAGCAGCACCACCAGTAGTTGTGATTGACGATGGTCATGTTCATGGCAAATCAAGCTACGCCTGTTTGATCACTTCTGCAAGGGCACGACCAGCAGATCGCAGGGTACCGTATTCATCAGCTGGCGGGCGCTGGAGGTGAGCAGGCTCCAGAAGCTCTGGCGGTGGCCGCATACCAGCAGATCTATCTGGTAATCCTTGACCGCCTGATTGACCCGCTCGCTCAGATCGCCGCAGATCACCAGCTTCTTCTCTATGGGGTAGTCCACCGAGGCGAGGAAGGCCTCCAGCTTCTCTTTCGCTTCGGCGATCACCTGATCCTGCACGTTGTCGATGTCGATATCGATCATCTCGGTGTAGAGATCCTTGAGGTCCACGTCCACATGGATCACCGACAGTTTGGCGCCATTGGAACGGGCCCGGTCGACCGCCTTGTCGATCACCTTGCGGTTGTCTTCCGACAGGTCGATCGCCGCCAGTATGTGCTTGTAATAGGTTCCACTCATGGGAATTCTCCTCACTGATCCTGGGTTCACTATACCAATGTCCGCTGAAACTAAAACGGCGATGTCACCACAGTTTCAGGATTTGCATGGCAAGCCCCTACTCCCTGGTTGCCATTGTGGATAAAGGATCGCACATATTTTGAACAGGAGTTTGAAGCCGATCACAGCCGTTCTATTGCCCTGACTGAGTGAGGGGAATAGGATGTGCCCGTGCTTCGCAATGAACACAACACAACAAAAAGCATCTGAATAACGCTTTGGGGAGCCTTGTGCTCCCTCTTGTTTTTCTGCCCCCTTTTCTTGCCCCTATGCCACCCGACATCAAGGTAATCCCCGGCTTCTTGGTTATGCTCTAGCCAATTCCCGTGGCGATGCCGCCGACGCTCGCTGCGGCCGCTCCCCGTATTCCATCGATCCCTTGGAGATTCATTCATGATCATTCATCCCCAGATCCAGGGCTGTGTTGCCCGCAACTGCCATCCCATCGGCTGCCGCGCCGCCGTGCAGCAGCAGATCGCCAGCGTCAAGGGGGCGGGCCCCTTCAACGGGCCGAAACGGGTGCTGGTGCTGGGGGCTTCCTCCGGCTTCGGGCTGGCATCGCGCATCGCGCTGACCTTCGGTGCCGGCGCCGATACCCTGGGCATATCGTTCGAGCGCGGGCCTTCCGACAAGGGGCTCGGCAGCGCGGGCTGGTACAACAACATCTGGTTTCGCCAGGCGGCGGAGCAGGAGGGTCGCATCGCCATCAACCTGATCGGCGATGCCTTCTCGGACGCCCTGCGCCAGCAGGCCATCGACGCCATCCGTCAGCAGCTGGGGCAGGTGGATCTGGTGGTCTACTCCCTGGCGAGCGGCCTTCGGGTGCTGCCGGATGGTCGCCAGGTGCGCTCGGTGCTCAAGACCACGGGCCAGCCCTTCAGCGGCTGGGGGCTGGATCTGGAACAGGACGCCCTGGTGCAACAATCCCTGGCACCCGCGACCCCGGAGGAGATCCGCGATACCGTCACCGTGATGGGGGGCGAAGACTGGCAGCTCTGGCTGCAGGCGTTGCAGCAGGCCGATTGTCTGGCCCCAGGGGTGCAGACAGTTGCCTACTCCTACATTGGCCCTGAATCCACCTATCCCCTTTATCGGGACGGCACCATCGGCTACGCCAAGGAGCACCTGCACGCCACCGCAGAGACCATCAACCTGCAGCTGGCCGAGCTCGGCGGTCACGCCTGGGTGTCGGTGTGCAAGGCGCTGGTGACCAAGGCGAGCGCCTATATTCCCGTGTTGCCTGTCTACCTCGGCCTGCTGATGGGGGTGATGAAGGAGCGGGGCGTGCACGAGGGCTGCATCGAGCAGATGCAGCGGCTGTTTGCCGCCAAGATGTACGGGCCCCATGGGGTGGTGGCCGACGGCAACCGCCTGATCCGGATGGATGACCACGAGCTGGATCCGGCGGTGCAGGCCGCCGTCTCGGCGCTCTGGTCCAAGGTGACACCGGACAACTTCCACGCCCTGGGGGACTTCGCCGGGCTGCGCCAGGACTTCATGCAGCTCAACGGCTTCGAGCTGCCCGGCGTGGACTATGGGGCGCCGGTGGATGTCGCCTCCCTGACCGAGCTGCTGCCCTGAGTCAGGTGCCTGTGTCAGGCGACGTTGCAGGCAGGCTGGTTGGGGGCCGGAGCCAGCCAATATAGTCTGGTTGCGCCCCTGGTGTCTGATGTTCGAGGCGTTATGACTTCAGGCTTTCAGCCTCAGGCGACGTTGCAGCTTGGTTGATTGGGGGCCGGAGCCAGTATGGTCTGGTTGCGTCCCTGGTGTCTGATGTTCGAGGCGTTATGGCTTCAGGCCTTCAGCCTCAGGCGACGTTGCAGGCAGGCTGGTTGGGGGCGGGAGCCAGTATGGTCTGGTTGCGCCCCTGACGCTTGGCCTGGTACATGGCCATGTCGGCCCTGTGGATCAGCTGGCTGAGGCTGTCATCGTCCGGTGAGCGCTCCGCCACCCCTATGCTGATGGTCATGTGGGGAGCGGCCAGGTAGGCGATCCGGTTTCTCAGCTGTTCGGCCAGCCGCCAGCAGGTGGTGCCGTCCTGCGTCATGGCCACCAGAAACTCCTCCCCTCCCCAGCGCCCGACCTGTTGCAGGTCCGGCGCCCAGCTCTTCAGCTCCCGGGCCAGTTGCCGTATGGCCTGGTCACCTGTCTGGTGGCCGTGCCTGTCGTTGATCTGCTTGAAATGGTCGATGTCGATGATGAGCAGGGTCAGTGGCGCATCCAGCTGCCACTGCTGCTCCAGCTGCTCCAGCAGGGCGCGCCGGTTCGGCAGCCCGGTCAGCTGATCGAAGGTGGCGAGCTTGTAGAGGTGGCGCGAGCTGCGGTGCAGCCTGTGGGTGGTGAGTCCGAGCAGGATCAGGGCGCCGATCAGCAGGACGACCAGCATCAGCTGGTAGTAGCGGGCACTCTGCTGATACAGCAGTTGCTGGCGCTTGTTCTCGTTCTCCTGCTGCAACGCCAGGTTGCTGGCCTCGCTGCGGGCCAGGTCCATCTCGACCTGGAAGGCGGCGGCATGCTGGCTCAGGGTCTGGTTGAAGTGCTGCCTGTAGTGCTGCATGTAGCGGGTCATTACACCATAGGCCTCGGGGTAGCGTCCCAGGTCTGCCAGCAGCCTGGCCTGCATCGCCTTGCCCTCTATGCTGACCGGGCCTGGTTGGGCCGTCAGCAGTTGCAAGGCCAGCTGGGTTTCCCCCCGTCCCTGCAGGGTTCTGGCCCGGATCTCGGTCAGCCGGGAGGCGGCCTGGGGATAACCCAGCTCCTCATAGATGGCCTGCGCTTCCTCCAGGCTCTGCCAGGCGGAGTGCCAGTCTCGCTGCGCATTGAACACCATGGCCCTGTAGCCGAGGACGATGGCGCGATAGTGGGGCGAGAGCCCGGGGGTGGCCAGCAGGGCCTCGAGCAGCTCGCTCGCCCGATCGGGGCGCCCCATGTCGATGTAGAGTCGTGCCATGTTGGCCTGGATGATGGCCTGACTGTTGGGTTCGTTCAGTCGCACCATCTGCCCGAGGGCATCCTGATAGTAGCTCTCGGCCTCCCGGTGGAGGCTGAGATCGGCATAGAGGTTGCCAAGGGTCATCATCAGGCGGGCACACTGCAGGGTGGAGAGGGCGCTTCTTGGCCCTTTCTGCTTGAGCTGGAAGGCGGTCTTGAGCTCGGCGATCGCCTCCTTCATCTGCTGGGTACGGTAGAGGGCGAGGCCATTGAGGGCATGCCACTCGGACTCCTGCTGGAGATGGCCCAGGATGGCCGGCCTGAGCTGGGTCAGCAGCTGGAGGGCTTGCTCGGGGGCCTCGGTATCCAGGGTCAGGGCAATCTGCTGCAATCTGAAGTCGAGCAGGCGCCGGCTCTCCTGCTGGGCACTGGCCAGCCCGCGGGCGCGGGCGTTGTCCAGCAGGGCCTGCTGGTAGCGTCCCAGGGCGGCCTGGGCAAGGGCTCTGGCATGGAACAGCTCCATGTCCTGCTGCGGGCTGGCGTCGAGGCGCTGCAGATAGCCGACGGGATCCCGCGCCGCCTGTAATTCAGCCTCTTCCAGCAAGGAGGGAGTGGCCTGCAACTGGGTTATCCAGAGCAGCGCCAGTGCCATAATGAATCTCATTGAATCCTTTCCCCGACCACTGGCGCCATCATAATGGCTGACGCTACCTACACCATGTTTCTTTGCTTCTCTATAACCGTATGGGTGACAGGATGAGGTGAAGCCGGGTCACAACTGCGAGCGCTGACCGTCGTATCTGGTTGCGTCAGGCTGCAACAGTGGCGACAATCGTGACCAAATCACAGTGGAGAATCATCATGTTGGCCAAAGCCATGATCGAGAAGTTGAACGAGCAGATTAATCTTGAATTCTATTCCTCCAATCTCTACCTGCAGATGAGCGCCTGGTGCGAGGACAAGGGCTTCGAAGGGGCTGCCACCTTCCTGCGCAAGCACGCCGCCGAGGAGCGCCAGCACATGGAGCGCCTGTTCACCTACGTGAGCGAAACCGGTGGCATGCCGCTGCTGGGGGCCATAGATGCGCCTCCCCACGAGTTCAACTCTCTGGGGGACATCTTCCGCACCACCCTGGAGCACGAGTACCACATCACCAAGTGCATCAACGGCCTGGCCCATGTGGCATTCACCACCCAGGACTACTCCACCTTCAACTTCCTGCAGTGGTACGTGGCTGAGCAGCACGAAGAGGAGAAGCTGTTCAAGAGCATCGTCGATCGCCTGTCGCTGGTGGGCGAAGATGGCAAGGGTCTCTACTTCATCGACAAGGAGCTGGCCGAGCTGGCCAAGGGTGCCCCTGCCAGCATCATGGACGGCAACGCCTGATAGTCGTGGACACTTAGTGTTCAGCCAGTACAATACGGCCCCCTCGTGGGCCGTTTTCGATTGATGCAGCCATGAAACCGCCGCTGTGGTTTCTGCCGGATGCGATGACGGTCCCTTGGCAGGGGCCGTTTTTCTTTTGATGGGTGAGTGATGATGAAGCAGGTGGATGTGGTGGTGATCGGAGCCGGGGCGGCCGGCTTGATGTGTGCGGCCCAGGCCGGTTATCGGGGGCGATCCGTGCTGCTGCTGGACAACGCCAAGAAACCGGGGCGCAAGATCCTCATCAGCGGCGGCGGTCGCTGCAACTTCACCAACCATCAGGCCGGTCCCCACGCCTTCCTCTCGGGCAATCCGCACTTCTGCAAGTCGGCGCTGGCGCGCTACACCCAGCAGGACTTCATCGATCTGGTGGACAGGCACGGGGTGAATTATCACGAGAAGACCCTGGGCCAGCTGTTCTGTGACGAGAGCGCCAAGGAGATAGTCGAGGTGCTGCTCACCGAGTGTGACTGGGCCGGGGTGACCCTGCAGTGCCAGACCGAGATCCTCTCCGTCAACAAGACGGATGACGGCTTCCTGCTCGACACCAGTCAGGGGGAGATCAGCTGCCACTCCCTGGTGGTCGCCACCGGCGGCCTCTCCATGCCGAAACTCGGCGCCACTCCCTACGGCTTCAAGCTGGCGGAGCAGTTCGGCCTCACTGTGTTGCCCACCCGCGCCGGTCTGGTGCCCTTCACCCTGCATCAGGCCGAGAAAGAGGCGTTCGCCGATCTCGCCGGGGTCAGCCTGCCGGTGGCGGTGACCGCCGAGGACGGCACCCGCTTCAAGGAGGCCATGCTGTTCACCCACCGCGGCCTCTCGGGCCCCGCCATCCTGCAGATCTCCTCCTTCTGGCTGGCGGGGGAGAAGATCCACATCAACCTGCTGCCCGAGCTGGATATCCCTGCGGCCCTCAAGGCCTGGGCCCAGGCCCATCCGGCCCAGGAGCTGAAAACCGTGCTGGGGCGCGAGCTGCCCAAGCGCTTCGTCGACAAGCTGGTGGAGCTGGGGCAGCTCCACAGCAAGCCCATGCGTCAGTACAACGAGCGGGAGCTGGAGGCGGTGGCCACTTTGCTGGGGGACTGGCAGATACTGCCGAACGGCACCGAAGGCTATCGCACCGCCGAGGTGACCCTGGGGGGCGTGGATACCAACGAGCTCTCCTCCAAGACCATGGAGGCGCGCAAGGTGGCCGGTCTCTACTTCGTCGGCGAGGTGGTGGACGTGACCGGCTGGCTCGGTGGCTACAACTTCCAGTGGGCCTGGTCATCGGGCTGGGTCGCCGGTCAGTACTGCTGACCAACTTTCGTTCTCATCAACTTCAGACGCGGCCTCTCAGGCCGCGTTTTTTATGGGTGCTATCCCTCGCGGGGCGACCCGCTAGCCCTTGCGGATCGTCGGCAAGAAGGCGGTCAGCAAGCCGATGAGCGGCAGGTAGGCGCAGAGCTGGTACACGGTCTCTATGCTGGTGGCATCGGCCAGCTGACCCAGCAGGGCGGCGCCTATGCCCCCCATGCCGAAGGCGAAGCCGAAGAAGAGGCCGGAGATGGTGCCGACCTTGCCGGGCACCAGCTCCTGGGCGTAGACCAGGATGGCGGAGAAGGCCGACGCCAGGACGAGGCCGATGATCACCGAGAGCACCGAGGTCCAGAACAGGTCGACGTGGGGCAGCAGCAGGGTGAAGGGTGCGACCCCCAGGATGGAGATCCAGATCACCCTCTTGCGGCCGATGCGGTCACCGACCGGCCCGCCGAGCACTGTGCCCGCCGCGACGGCGAACAGGAAGGCAAACAGATGGAACTGGGCGCTATCCAGGGACAGGCTGAACTTGTCCATCAGATAGAAGGTGTAATAGCTGCTCAGGCTGGTCATGTAGAAGAACTTGGAGAACATCAGCAGGCCCAGGATGGCCAGCGACCAGCCGATCTGGCGGCGGCTCAGGCCGCTGCCGGCATGGGCCTTCATCCGCTTGTGGAAGTTGGCCCCGTGATGGCTGGACCAGCGCCCGACCAGGCAGAGCACCATGACGCCCACCAGGGCGAACAGCGAGAACCAGGCGGCGCTGCCCTGTCCCTGCGGCACTATGATGAGCGCGGCGAGCAGCGGACCTATGGCCGAGCCGAGGTTGCCGCCGATCTGGAACAGGGACTGGGCCAGGCCCGGCTGGTTGCCGGCCGCCATGCGGGCGACCCGGGAGGATTCCGGGTGGAAGACGGAGGAGCCCATGCCGATCAGCATGGCCGACAGCAGCACGGCGCCAAAGCTGCCCGCCTGTGACAGGGAGAGCAAGCCTATAAGGGTGAAGCCCATGCCGAGGGGAAGCGAATACGGCATGGGCCTGCGGTCCGTGTAGAGGCCGATCAGCGGCTGCAACAACGAGCCCGTGAACTGGTAGGTGAGGGTGATGAGCCCTATCTGGGTGAACGACAGATCGAGCCCCAGCTTCAGCAGCGGATAGATGGCCAGCAGCACCGACTGCATCATGTCGTTCAACAGGTGCGAGAAGCTGATGGCGGCAATCACCGGGTAAGTGGTGGTGTTCAGGGGGTCGGCCGAGGGCGGGGCGGCGATCGGCGTGTCGGTACTCAGGGTCTTGTCCATGGATGAGGTATCTGCGGTTTCACACTCCCTCTACCATGCCCTATCCCGGTGCATCTGGACATAACCAAAGTGGGCGAACGCCGGGGCTGCTCCCGATCGGCGTGCAAGCCGTTCATGCTGAAAGTGTGGGGATGGCAGGTCAGATCTTGTGCTTGGCGCGTGGCGGATTAGTATAGAAAGCCTGCCGCCGCTATCCGGCCCATCGCCCGCCATGGAGGGAACATGTTCGAAAGCCTGGGAGTCATCAACGTCTGGACCTATCTGGTGGGGCTCTTCTTCATCATCATAGCGCCGGGTCCCAACTCCATTTATGTGTTGCGCACCGCCGCGGTGCGGGGCATTGGGCCTGGCTATCGCGCCGCCCTCGGGGTCTTCGTCGGTGATGCCATCCTCATCTTCTGCGCCTATCTGGGGATCGCCTCCCTCATTCGCACCACCCCCCTGCTGTTTACCCTGGTGCGTTATCTGGGCGCCATCTACCTGCTCTATCTGGGGGTGAAGATCCTCCATGCCAACTTCATTGCCAGGCGCGAAGGGCAGGAGTCTGCGGTGGAACTGGGGGAGCGCTATTTCTCCAAGGCCCTCACCCTGAGCCTCACCAACCCCAAGGCGATCCTGTTCTACGTCTCCTTCTTCGTGCAGTTCATCGACTTCAGCTATGCCCACACCTGGATCTCCTACCTGGTGCTGGCCGGCATGCTGGAGGCCATGAGCTTCGTCTATCTCACCCTGCTGATCTTCGGTGGCACTCTGGTGGCTAGCTTCTTTCGTCGTAAACAGGGGCTTGCCCGGCTGGGCAATGGCCTGATAGGTCTGTTCTTCATGGGCTTCGCCGCCAGATTGGCGACCCTGTCGTCCTGATGCCGTCCCTCCCTTCTCCATCGGGCTGAATATGGCAGTGCTATGCCTCCCCGGTGCCTGCCTGCGGTACACTGGGGCCCGATGAGAGGGCCCCTCTCTTTTCAATCCTGCCGCCGTGGTCTCATGCCCCTGATTTGATCGGGGTCAGCCGTCCATGGCCAGATTCCTTCTATAGTGCGCCCCTTGTGGCCATAGGCCGGAGGGCCCCATGCTCGAAAATCAGATGATGTTGTTGGCGGTGTTTGAACGGGCGGCGCTGATGCTGATGACGCTCTTTCTCCTGACCCGCACCCGGCCGTTCCAGCGACTGTTCCAGAAGCGGGATCACACCCCGGCGGAGCTGCTGCTGGTGGCGGCCATCTTCGGCCTGTTCGCGGTGTTCAGCACCTACACCGGCATTCCGGTGGAGGGGGCCCTCATCAACGTGCGGATCATCGCCATCATCTCGGGCGGCATACTGTTCGGCCCCTGGGTCGGCATTCCGGCAGGGGTCATCTCGGGGCTGCACCGCTACCTCATCGACATGGATGGTCACACCTCCATCCCTTGCCTCATCGCCAGCATCATCGCCGGCCTGCTCGCCACCTGGCTGCACCTGAGATGCCGCAAGTCGCGGCTCTGGCTCTACGGCATACTGGCGGGCATGGCCTGCGAGGGGCTGACCATGCTGCTGATCTGGCTGCTGACCGAGCCCCATGCAGTGGGGGTGGAGATCGTCAGCCACATCGCCTATCCCATGATCGCCGGGACTCTCTGCATCGGCCTCATCATCAAGCTGGTGCAGGATCTGGATGACGAGAAGGAGCTGATTGCCGCCAAGCAGGCCAAGCTGGCGCTGGACATAGCGAACCAGACTCTGCCCTTCTTCCAGAACATCGACCGCCACTCCCTCGGCCAGGTGTGCGCCGTGATCCGGCGCGAGATCGACGCCGATGCGGTGGCCATCACCGATACCCGGGATGTGCTGGCCTACGTGGGGGTGGGCAAGGATTACTACGAGCTGGACGAGCACCACGCCATCAGCGACATGACCCAGCGGGCGGTGCTGCTCGACCAGATCATCATCAACAACGATCTGCGCCAGTATCATCTGTCGGACTTCCACTCGGTCATCATCATTCCGCTGCGGGAAAACGGCGCCGTCAGCGGCACCCTCAAGATCTACTACCGCCGCACCCACAGTATCACCAGCTCCCTGCGGGAGATGGCGGTGGGCCTCTCCCAGCTCATCTCCACCCAGATGGAAGTGTCGCGCATTGAACAGCTCAAGGAGATGACCCGCAAGGCGGAGTTCACCGCCCTGCAGAGCAAGATCAACCCGCACTTCCTGTTCAATGCCCTCAACGCCATCTCGTCGCTGATCCGCATTCGCCCCCAGCAGGCGCGCCAGCTCATCGCCAATCTGGCGGACTATCTGCGCTACAACCTCAACAAGGGGGACGAGCTCATCGACATCCAGGAGGAGCTGCAGCAGGTGCGCGACTACGTGGCCATCGAGCAGGCCCGCTTCGGGGACAAGCTGGAGGTGGTGTTCGAGGTGGACGACGTCCACATCCAGGTGCCCTGCCTGCTGTTGCAGCCCCTGGTGGAAAACGCCATCCTGCACGGCATCCAGCCCCGCAGCGCGCCGGGTCGGGTCACTATCGAGGTGAAGCAGCTGGCGGGGGGGATTCGGGTGGCGGTGCGCGACACCGGCTACGGCATCAGCCAGGCGGTGATCGACGGGGTGGCCGCCGGCCGGGTGGAGAGTCGCAGCATAGGCCTGATGAACGTGCATCAGCGGGTCAAGCTGCTGTACGGGGACGGCCTGCACCTCAAGCGGCTGGAGCCGGGAACCGAAGTCTGTTTCTATCTGCCGGATCAGGAGGCGATGCCATGCTGAGGGCCATCATGGTTGAAGATAAGTGTGTGCTGCGAGAGGGGTTGTCATGCTGAAAGCCATTATTGTCGAAGATGAATGTTTGATGCGGGAGGCGCTGGCCTCTCCTGCGCATCTTCAGGGGGCAATGCCATGCTGAAAGCCATCATAGTGGAAGACGAATATCTGGCTCGCGAGGAGCTGATCTATCTGGTGAACCAGCACAGCACCATAGAGATAGTGGCGAGCTTCGAGGATGGGCTGGAGGCGTTCAAGTACCTGCAGGATCACGAGGTGGACGTGGTGTTTCTGGATATCCAGATCCCCTCCATCGACGGCCTGCTGCTGGCCAAGAACCTGCACAAGTCCAGCCATCCGCCCCATATCGTCTTCGTCACCGCCTACAAGGAGTTTGCGGTGGAGGCGTTCGAGTTGGAGGCGTTCGACTACATCCTCAAGCCCTACAACGAGCCGCGCATCATCAATCTGCTGCAAAAGCTCGAGCATGCGGGCAAGTCGCAGCCGGGGCAGGGGGAGGTGAGCATCCCGCACAATCGCACCGTCAATCTGGTGAAGGGGGAGCGCATCATAGTCACTCCCTGCGAACAGATTTACTACGCGGAAGCGGACGAGAAGCTCACCCATGTCTACACCCGCACCGATCGCTACGTGATGACCATGGCCCTCAGCGAGTTTGTCAGCCGCTTGCCGGCGGAGGGCTTCTTTCGCTGCCACAGATCCTACTGCGTCAACATCAACAAGATCCGCGAAATCGTCCCCTGGTTCAACAGCACTTATCTCATCCGGCTCCATGATCTGCCGTTCGAGGTGCCGGTCAGTCGCAGCAACATCAAGGCGTTCCGTCAGCTGATGCGGCTCTGATTGTCATTCATTCCCGCCGATCTGCATTTCATGCCTTAATCGATCGGCGCGAGCTGCGTCTTGCCTATAGTGGCCTCAATTTCCTTAAGGCCATCGACCGAGACGCATCATGACCAAAGAGATGAATCGCACCCGCTACCTCACACTGATCGGTACCATCATCACCCAGTTCGCACTGGGTTCCGTCTACACCTGGAGCCTGTTCAACGCCCAGCTCTCCGACAAGCTGGACGAGCCGGTGAGCCAGGTGGCCTTCGCCTTCGGCCTGCTCAGCCTCTCCTTGGCGGTGGCCTCCTCCCTGGCGGGCAAGCTGCAGGAGCGGTTCGGGGTGCGCAACGTCACCCTGGGGGCCGGCGTGCTGCTCGGCATCGGCTTCTTCCTCACCGCCCACGCCAGCAATCTGGCCATGCTCTACCTCTGCGCCGGTATTCTGGTGGGCTTCGCCGACGGAACCGGCTACCTGATGACCCTCTCCAACTGCGTGAAGTGGTTCCCGGAGCGCAAGGGGCTGATCTCCGCCTGCTCCATCGGTGCCTATGGCCTCGGCAGTCTCGGCTTCAAGTACATCAACCTGCTACTGCTGTCGAACAACGGGCTGGAGGCGACCTTCCAGCTGTGGGGGCTGATCGCCATGTCCATGGTGCTGGTGGGCGGCATGCTGATGAAGGATGCGCCCCAGCAGGCCGCTTCCGTGCAGCAGACCGAGAGCCGCGATTTCACCCTGGCCGAGGCGATGCGCAAGCCCCAGTACTGGATGCTGGCACTGATGTTCCTCACCGCCTGCATGAGCGGCCTCTATGTCATCGGCGTGGCCAAGGACATCGGCGAGAAGATGGTGGGTCTGCCAGCCGTGGTCGCCGCCAATGCCGTCGCCATCATCGCCATGGCGAACCTGGGTGGCCGTCTGGTGCTGGGCATACTGTCTGACAAGATGTCCCGCATCCGGGTCATCACCATAGCCCAGTTGATCACGCTCGGTGGTATGGGATTGCTGCTCTTTGTGCCGCTCAATGCCAACCTCTTCTTCGTGGCGGTGGCCTGTGTGGCCTTCAGCTTCGGCGGCACCATCACCGTCTACCCTTCGCTGGTGAGCGACTTCTTCGGGCTCAACAACCTGACCAAGAACTACGGCGTCATCTATCTGGGCTTTGGTCTGGGCAGCATCATAGGCTCCATCGTGGCCTCCCTGTTTGGCGGCTTCATGGCTACCTTCAACCTGATTCTGGTGTTGCTGGTGGTGGCCCTGGTGCTCTCCCTCACCATACGGCTGCCGGCCCCCGTTGCGGTGGCGGCGGATCGGGGCTGACCTGGTCCCCACTGCGGTAAAAAAGAAGACCCGGGCCTTGGCCCGGGTCTTTTCGTTGGTACCAGCGACGCTTAACGCGGCGGCAGTCCCAGCAGGGTGCGCAGTTGGCTGGCGGTGGCCTCGACCGTCGGCCAGTCGCGGCCGGTGACGGTCACATGGCCCATCTTGCGGCCGGGGCGGGCGTCGCCCTTGCCATAGAGGTGCAGGTGCACCCCGGGCAGGGCCAGGGCGCCGGCCCAGTCCGGCGTGCCGTCCTGCCACAGATCCCCGAGCAGGTTCAGCAGGATGGCGGGCTGAACCTCAGCCTGCGCCGGCAGGGGTAGATCGCACAGGGCGCGCACCTGCAGCTCGAACTGGCTGCAGCTGGCGTTGTCGATGCTGGGGTGTCCCGAGTTGTGGGGGCGGGGCGCCATCTCGTTGACCAGCAGCGCGCCGCCGACCAGGAAGAACTCCACCGTCAGCACCCCCACATAGTCGAGGGCGGCGATGATGTGCTCGGCGATACGCTGGGCTTCCGCCTCCAGGGTGGGCACATTGGCCGGGGAGCGGGTCTGATCCAGGATGCCGCCGCTGTGCCAGTTCTGCACCAGGGGCAGGGCGCTGATGGCACCGCTCGGGCTGCGGGCCAGGGTGAGGGCAAACTCCCCCTCCAGCGGCAGGCGCTTCTCCAGCACGCAGGGCACGCCGCTGGTGGCCAGGGCCGCTGTCAGCTCGTCGGCCTGGTGTATGGTCCACTGTCCCTTGCCGTCATAGCCTTCGCGGGCCGTCTTGAGAATGGCGGGGAAGAGGTCGCTGGGCAGGGCCGGCAGCGGCTCGCCCGGCAGCAGGGTCAGGTTCGGGGCGACTGGCACGCCGGCGCGGGTCAGGAAGGCTTTCTCTTCCCGGCGATCCTGGCAGACGCGCACGGCGCTGGCCGCAGGGCGCACCGGCAGGTATTGCTCCAGCAGGGCCAGGGAGGCGGCCGGCACGTTCTCGAACTCGCAGGTGACGGCATCGCAGCGACGGGCCAGATCGCGCAGCGCCTCGGCGTCGTCATAGGCCGCCACTATCTGGGCGTCGGCCGCGGCGCCGGCGATGCTGGCGGGATCCGGATCCAGCACTATCACCTGATAACCGAGGCGATGGGCCGACATCACGAAATAGCGGCCGAGCTGGCCGCCCCCCAGCATGCCGAGGGTAGCGGGGGGCAGTATCATGCCGGGTCCTCCAGTTGCAGGGCCAGCACCCGATCGCGCTCGTTGGCGCGGAAGCTGTCGAGCTGCTGGTGATAGCGAGGGGCGTCGCCATCTTGGGCAACCGACAGCAGGGAGACGGCAAACAGACCGGCGTTGGCGGCCCCCGCCTCGCCGATGGCGAAGGTGGCGACCGGCACCCCCTTGGGCATCTGCACTATGGAGAGCAGGGAGTCCATCCCCTTGAGCTGACGGGTCGGGATGGGCACACCCAGCACAGGCACCGTGGTCTTGGCGGCCAGCATGCCCGGCAGGTGGGCGGCCCCGCCGGCCCCGGCGATGATGGCGCGCAGGCCGCGTTCGCGGGCACTGGCGGCATATTCGAACAGCAGATCCGGGGTGCGATGGGCGGAGACGACGCGCGCTTCATAGGGCACGCCGTGCTCCTTGAGGATGCGGGCTGCCGCTTGCATCACGGGCCAATCGGAGTCAGAGCCCATTACCAGGCCGATCATTGGGGGGGTCGTCATTACGGCTTCCTCGGGGGTGTCAAACGTTTGCCGCATGTTACCAAAAAGCCGTGGGACCTGGCTCAACATTTCTTGCGTCTGACCCCTTCGGATTGCGCCTAACTGAGGCCATGACAGAGGTGCAGGGCGGTAGTTGTGCCACTCGACACCCTCTGGTGGGAAAAAATGATTGCAGCAATCCAGATGGCTATACATCCAATCCGGCTCTGCCTATAATCCCCCCGCTTTGGCGCATCATGCTTAAAAGGGAATCCGGTGAGAATCCGGAGCTGGCGCGCAGCGGTAAGGGGGAACGAAGCGACATCAGGGCACTGCCGTCAGGTGGGAAGCCGTCGCCGTAGGCAATCAGCCCCCAAGCCCGAAGACCTGCCAAAGTTCGTATTTCGGGCCGAGAGAAACCGGCCACGAAGTAGATGCTTACGCGAACTTAAGGATCTCTCATGTCCAAGAAATTATTGGCGGCTGCCCTGTTGCCAACGGCGGCCTTTGCCCAGTCTTCCCTTCCTGCCAATGACACCATGGTGGTCACCGCCAACCGGGTGGAACAACCCGTCAGTTCTGTGCTGGCTCCCGTGGTGGTGATCGATCGCGCCGAGATCGAATCCCGCCAGGTATCGAGCCTGACGGATCTGCTCAAGACCCTGCCCGGGGTACAGATCACCACCCTGGGTGGCCGGGGCCATATCAGCAGCCTCTTCATCCGCGGCACCAACTCCAACCACTCCCTGGTGCTGATGAATGGCCGTCCCATCGCCGCCATGGTGGCCGGTACGCCGGATCTCAGCCAGATCCCGCTCGGCAACATCGAGCGGGTCGAGTACATCCGCGGGCCGCGTGCCGCCGTCTACGGTTCGGATGCCATAGGTGGCGTCATCAACCTCATCACCAAGACCTCCGCCAAGAATAGCAGCGAGACCCACCTGAAGGGGGGCGCAGGCAGCCATGGTTATGGTCAGGGCCAGCTGCGCACCGTGCAGGCGCTTGGCCAGCAGACCGACATGAACCTGCTGGTGGGCTATGAGCGGACCGATGGGTTCGACGTGGTGGCCGGTGCCCAGCAGCCGGATCGGGACGGTTTCGACAGCCTCAATGGCCAAGTCGGGATGAACCATGCCTTCAACGACGCCTGGAGTGCCGATTTCAACGCCCAGGGTTATGACAACCAGACCGAGATGGACGATCCCTATCAGTCGGCCGACCAGAGCCGGGTGAAGGCCTTCCAGTACGACGGTGGTATCAAGTTCCAGAGCGAGACCCTGACCAGCCGGCTGGAAGCCAGCTACGGCGAGAACAAGCTGAAGAGCTGGCTGGAGAGCCAGGGGGAATCCAGTGCCCAGCCGATCCACACCGGCTTGACCCGCTTCTCCTGGATCAACAGCTGGAGCGGCATCGAGGGGCTCAACCTGACCGGTGGCGCCGATTGGCAGCAGGAGCAGATGAAGTCCGATTCGCGCAGCTATGGCCAGGCCTTCAATGCCCCGGATCGCGACAACACAGGTCTGTTTGCGGTGGGCAGCTATCGCTGGCAGGCCCTGCTGTTGGAGCTGTCCGGCCGCACCGATGACAACGAGCAGTATGGCCGTCACAACACCTGGTCCGCCGCCAGCGGGCTGGACATAGATGACAACCACAATGTGCGGTTGAGCTACGGCACCGGCTTCAAGGCGCCGACCTTCCTCGATCTCTACTATCCCGGTTATGAGAACCCGGATCTGAAGCCGGAAGAGAGCAAGAACCTGGAGCTGGACTTCTCCGGCCGTTACACCGCCTGGGATTGGTCAGTGAACCTCTATCGCAACCAGATCCAGAACCTGATCTCCTGCCAGAGCGCCTTCTCCAGCTGCAAACCGGACAACACGGATGCCGAGATCCGCGGCGTGGAAGTGGCGCTGGGGCTGGAAACCGGTCCGCTCCATCATGACCTGAGCTTCGATTACACCAAGACCGAAGACAAGAACGACGGCGATCAGCCGCTGCTGCGCCGTGCCAAGCAGAAGGCGAGCTGGCTGACCCAGGTACAACTGGGTCCGGTGGATCTGTCGACCGAGCTGCTCTATGTGGGCAAGCGGGACGACAAGAACTTCAGCAGCTTCCCCGCAGAGCGGGTGGTGCTGAGCTCTTACACCCTGGTCAATCTGGGGGCCAGCTACGGGGTGACGCCTGCGCTGACCCTGGGCGGTCGCATCGACAACCTGTTCGATCGTGACTATGTCCCGGCCTATGGCTATGCCTCGCCGGGCACCGAGTTCAAGCTGACCGCCGACTACCGTCTCTGATCCGCAGCTCTGCTTATATAGAGAGGAAAAAGCGAGGCCCCGTCCTGTACGGGGCCTTTTCTATTGGCCGCCGGCGGGAGTATGATCGCCGCCTCGCATCCAAGGGGGAGCTCTGGTGGCCAATATTCTCGTGTTCGACTCCGGTATGGGCGGCTTGACCGTCTATGGGGAGATCCGTCGCACCCTGCCGGCACACAACTATTTCTACTGCTTCGACAATGCCCACTTCCCCTATGGCGAGCTGAGCGAACCAGAGCTGATCGCTGTCTGCACCGGTTTGGTCAGCCAGATGGTGGCCGAACACGCCATCGATCTGGTGGTGATCGCCTGCAACACTGCCAGCACCATAGCCCTGCCATCCCTGCGAGCCACCCTGAGCATTCCTGTGGTGGGCGTGGTGCCCGCCATCAAGCCTGCCGCCGCCCTGACCCGCAATGGCTGCATCGGTTTGCTGGCAACCCCGGGCACCGTCAGCCGCGAATATACCCATGAGCTCATCGCCCAGTTCGCGCCGGGCAAGCGGGTGTTGCTCAAGGGGGCGACCGAGCTGGTGATCGAGGCCGAGCGCAAGCTGGCGGGACAGACGGTCAACATGGGGCTGCTGCGAGAGGTGCTGGCGGACTGGATGGAAGGGGAGGAGAGGCCGGATACCCTGGTGTTGGGCTGTACCCATTTCCCGCTGCTGGGGGATGAAATCCGGCAACTGATGCCGGAGGCCCAGTTGGTGGACTCGGGCAATGCGGTGGCAAGACGGGTGGCCCATCTGCTGGCCGCGCTCCCGTCCACCCTCACCGGGGAAGGGCAGGGCCATGCCTATTGCAGCCTGCTGGATGCCCGGGCCCAAAAACTGACAGCCCCCTTGCAAGCATGGGGGCTGTCATCACTCGAAGAGGTGCTGTGCTGAGTCCTCAGGCGTCGACGTCGGCGCCTTCTCTCTCATCCCTGTCCCGCTTGTCGTTGGCTTCACGTACCTTAAGGGTGCGCTGCTGATACTCCTTGTCATTGAGCGCGGCTATGGCCTTGGCCGCATCGGCGACCGGCATCTCAACAAATCCGAAGCCCCTGCGCTTGCCAGTGGCCTTGTCTTTCATCAGACGGACGGAAATCACCAGACCCTGCTCGGCAAAGAGCTCGCGCACGGCAATCTCGTTGGCACGGTAGGGCAGGTTGCCTACATATAAGGTGCATGTTTCTTGGCTGGCATTCTGCTCGGCCGCAGCGGCAGGAGCCCGGTTAAGGAACAGCGGTACCACGAAACCGCCAATGGCCAGACCTACGGCAAAAATGACTTCGGCTTTCAGGGAAAACTGCAGGGCCTGGGCAACCAGATAACCGACCAGCGCCAACACCAGAGCGAGAACGGCCGCCTGCACATAAACGGGAAACTTGGATAAATTCATCTTTAAAGACCTTTTGTAAATGAAAGCAAAAAAGGTGCAACACTTTATTCACCTCCATGGTAACCAGCTTTACGACAGGACGCTACCATGGACCACTCGGGACACATTATCCGCTTCAGTATGGCATTCCTTAAGCAAGGAAGACCCGGTTAAATGCCAATAAAACAGAGCTGAAATCATCGGCTTGTGGATAACATTGTATATATACACTGGGTAAGCTGTTTCTAACTGGATAATTTGAAGTTTCCGTGACTTTCTTCAAAAAATCCCTTGTCATCGTGATCCGGCTCCCTATAATGCGCCCCTACCAGCACGGCGGAACACGCCGGACTGATGAGCCAGCTTTCTTGCGAAGCAGGCGCCGAAAGAAAAGCGAAAACAACCGCTTGACTTTCGAAGTGAGGAGCGTAAGATGCGCCTCCTCAACGCGATAAGCGTGACGCTCTTTAACAATTTGAATCAAGCAATCTGTGTGGGCACTCAC
>NZ_JBYTDH010000015.1:0-81716 GCF_058791175.1 Aeromonas sp. EU05-FHT14A05
GTCACCTTGCTCGGCAACCCCGATCACGAGACCCAGTCCAGCTACAGCTTCAGCGTCCTGGCCAGCGACGGTGTCAACCCTGCCACCGAGCAGGCCGTCACCCTCGCGGTCAACAACCTCGACGAGATCGCACCGACCATCACCTCCGGCGGCACTGCGGCCGCTCTCAATGAAAACAGCGGCGCCGGCCAGGTGGTCTACACCGCCACCGCCGACGACAGCGCCGACATCAGCGCCGGCGTGACCTTCAGCCTCGCCGGTACCGATGCCAACAAGTTCACCATCAACGCCACCACCGGCGCGGTCACCTTGCTCGGCAACCCCGATCACGAGACCCAGTCCAGCTACAGCTTCAGCGTCCTGGCCAGCGACGGTGTCAACCCTGCCACCGAGCAGGCCGTCACCCTCGCGGTCAACAACCTCGACGAGATCGCACCGACCATCACCTCCGGCGGCACTGCGGCCGCTCTCAATGAAAACAGCGGCGCCGGCCAGGTCGTCTACACCGCCACCGCCGACGACAGCGCCGACATCAGCGCCGGCGTGACCTTCAGCCTCGCCGGTACCGATGCCAACAAGTTCACCATCAACGCCACCACCGGCGCTGTCACCTTGCTCGGCAACCCCGATCACGAGACCCAGTCCAGCTACAGCTTCAGCGTCCTGGCCAGCGACGGTGTCAACCCTGCCACCGAGCAGGCCGTCACCCTCGCGGTCAACAACCTCGACGAGGTCGCACCGACCGTACTCTCCATCACGGGCATCAGTTCGCGTAGCGGCAACTCCGGCACCGCGACCTTCACCGTCACCTTCTCCGAACAGGTCAACGGGGTCAGCGCCGAAGACTTCACCCTGTTCGGCAGTGCTACCAGCGTTTCGCCCTTCCCCAGTATCACGGGCGTCTCAGGCTCCGGCTCGACCTGGACGGTGACAGTTGCCTACGATGGTCGACAGCCAGCCAATGGCGACCGAGGTAACACTCTAGGGCTAAACCTGAATGCGGGTAACAATGTGATCGACAGCAATGGCAATGTCGCCACATCAACTTCCTTCGGCACACCACAGATTGCATCTCTAGCACCCGCTGGTATTGCCGGCGAACCGATCCACCTGGCCCTGGAAGCCCCCGAGGGGCTTATTGGCCTGATCTCGATGAAGATATCCGGCGTTCCCTCGGGTTGGACCATAAACGGCGGCAACGACAATGGCGACGGCACCTGGAGCCTAATGACCGAGGATCCAAGCAGCCTCACCGTCACCACCCCGGCTGACTTTGTCGGGGCCGTAATCCTGGCTGTCAACATGAGCTGGACCAACGTCGACGGCAGCATGGGCAGCGCCTATATCGCCGATAATGTCGAAGCCTATGCCCCAGGCTCCCCCATCTTCGCCCTGTCGCAAGACGACAACCTAACCGGCTCATCCGGTGCGGATCAGTTCGTGTTCGCCCAACCCATCGGCAATAACGTCGTCTACAACTTCGACGTGACCAACGACAGGCTGGATCTGATCGGCTTTGCCGGCGTCACCAGCATGGCAAACGTGCAAATAGGCAATGACGTCGATGGCAATGCGGTGATCAGCATTGGCGAGGGCCAGAGCATCACAATCAAAGGGATCGATGGGTCTATGCTCGGCGAGGCGAACTTCGAGTTCAACATCGATCCGGTGACCCGCAACGGCGGTATCCTCACCATAAGTGACGGGGCCATCATGCCGTTTGGTGGCAGCCTCATCAACGAAGGGATGATTGCCCTTGGTGGCCTCGACAGCGGCGCCAGCCTGGAGATCCTGTTCCGCGGTGCCAGCCTGAGTGGCGGCGGACAACTGGTGCTCTCCGACAGCGACCACAATGCACTGTTCGGTGGCAGCGCCGATACCGTGCTGTTCAACATCGACAACAGCATCCGTGGTGCAGGCCAACTCGGTGCCGGGCAACTGATATTGAACAACGCAGGCAGCATCCTCGCCGATGGCAGTCATGCCCTGGTGATCGACACAGGCAATGAGGTCATCATCAACTCCGGCATGCTGGCAGCGACCGGGGCCGGTGGTCTGATCATCGACAGCGGACTCGACAACAGCGGCCTGCTGTGGGCCAATGGCGGCAATGTGACCTTGAACGCAGCTGTCAGCGGTACCGGCAGCGCCTTGATCAGCGGCATGGCTACGCTGGCTTACGCTGCTGCGTCGAACATGGACACCGCTTTTGCCCTCGAGGGGGATGGGATCCTAAGGCTGGCACATGCCGCCGACTTCACCGGCACCGTCTCTGGTTTCAACGCAGGAGATAAGTTCGAGCTGGTCGACGTTGGCAACGCAACGATCGGCTATGTCAGCAACGCCACCGCGAGTGGCGGTGTGCTGACCATCAACGATGGAACCCACCGCAGCGAAATCCAGTTGCAGGGCACCTATACGACGGCCGGTTTCCAGATGATACAAGGGGAGGATGCCAGCACCACGATCCGCTACCACGCGATACTGGCAGATCAAATACTGACGGGGACAGATAGCGATGACGGCCTGGTGGGCAGCGATGGCAACGACACCCTGAACGGGCGGGTTGGCAATGATGTTTTAGTCGGCGGGGAAGGAAGCGATACCTTCATCTTCGGCCGCGAAGGGGGACTCGATACCATAACCGACTTCAATAGTGCCAACCTGATACAGGGGGGAGACGTGTTGGATCTGCGAGATCTGTTCCAGGATACGACGGGCGGTGACCTGTCCGACTATCTGGCGGTGCGGGAGGAAAATGGCAGCACCATCCTCAGCGTGGACAGGGATGGCACAACGGGGGATGCAGGCTTCCAGGATCTGGTTCTGCTGCAGGGCACCACAGGCCTGCATCTCGACGAGTTGCAGCAGCAAGGCAACCTGCTGACCCACGGATAAAACCGGTTCACGCCATCCGAATAAGCAAAAGCCCTGGCCGCACACGCGGCCAGGGCTTTCGTCATAAGGGCATCAGAGGCCCGCTACTGGGCCAGCAGATGGCCCACCAGCTCATGACGCCAGCCTTGCAGCAGCATGGGCTTGTCGGCGCGTGCCCGTTCCTCGGCGCTCATCCGCCAGCTCCAGGTGAAGTACTGGTGGATGATCTTCTTGCTGGCCACCAGCTCCGGCGGGATGTTGCTGGCCTTGGCCTTCTCTTCCACCATGGCCTTGATGCGCTTGAGCTCGGCCTTGTATTGGGGGAAGTCCACCAGCCGGCGAATGGGCTCTGGCCAGCTGTCAGGATCGCTCTGCTGGGCAGAGGCGACGATGTCCAGCATCCGCTTGCCGTGGATCTTGATCTCGATGGGGGCCAGCCCCAGCTCGTTGAGATCCCGCAATGAAGTGGGTCGGCGCTCCGCCACCTTGAACAGGTGCAGCTCCTTGACCACGAAGTTCAGGGCCAGATCCCGGCGCACCGCCTCTTGCTGACGCCAGGCGGCGAGCTCGCGCAGAATGGCCAGTTCGCGCCGACCCAGTTGCCAGGCGTTGATGATCTCAAGGTAGGCCTGACGGGGATCGCTGCCCTGGGTCTTGCGGGCGGAGTGGTTCTGGCACTCCTGCTCGAACCAGGCAAACTTGCCGCTTTCATGCAGCCTGGCCATCACCTTCTCGTAGAGGGGCATCAGGTAGAAGACATCCGCCGCCGCGTACTCGAGCTGGCGCGCGGTCAGGGGACGGGCCAGCCAGTCGGTGCGGGCCTGATCCTTTTCCAGGGTCACCCCGAGGAACTCGTTGACCAGGGCGCCGAAGCCCACCGAGACGCCGTACCCCAGAAATGCCGTCGCGAGCTGGGTGTCGTGCATCTGGTTGGGCAGGTGGCCCGCCTGATGCTGGATGAGCTCCAGATCTTCACCGGAGGCGTGCAGTATGGCGATCTGCCCTGCCCGGCCGAGCCGCTGCCACAGGCCGGAGAGATCCAGGGTCAGGGGATCCAGCAGGGCGAGGCGTTCGCCGTCATAGATCTGGAACAGACCGAGCTGGGGGTAGTAGGTACGGGTGCGAACGAATTCGGTATCTATGGCCAGGGGAACGTCGGCCAGGGAAGCGAGATACTGCTCCAGTTCGGCTTGCTGTGAAATGAGTTGATATTGCATCTTTGCCTGCACGTTGGTCGGGACCCAGAAAGAAAAAACCGTGGCATGACCCACGGTTTTGCATAACGACAGCGCTTGACTGCAGAGCAGTGCATGCCGGTTACTGCTTGGCAATCTCCTCGTCGCGCAACACGCGCCGCAGGATCTTGCCCACATTGGTCTTGGGAAGTTCGTCGCGAAATTCTACCAGTTTCGGCACCTTATAGGCAGTCAGATGTTTGCGGCAGTGGGCAATTATCTCGTCCTCTGTCAGCTTTGCATCTTTCTTGACCACGAAGATTTTCACCAGCTCGCCGGAAACCGGGTTAGGCACGCCGACGGCAGCCACTTCCAGCACCTTGGGATGGAGCGCCACCACGTCTTCAATCTCGTTCGGATAGACGTTGAAGCCGGAGACCAGGATCATGTCCTTCTTGCGATCGACGATCTTGAAGAAGCCCTGCTGGTCGCACACGGCGATGTCGCCGGTGCAGAGCCAGCCATCCTGCATCACCTCGGCGGTCGCCTCGGGACGCTGCCAGTAGCCCGTCATCACCTGGGGGCCGCGCACCTGCATCTCGCCGGGGGCACCCAGCTCGGTGATAACCAACCCCTTGTCATCCACCAGCCGGATCTCGGTGGAGCAGACCGGCAGACCGATGGAGCCGTTGTAATCCACCAGATCGTAGGGGCAGACGCTCACCAGGGGTGAACACTCGGTCAGGCCATAGCCTTCCAGCAGCGGGGTCCGGGTCAGCGCCTTCCACTGCTCGGCCACCGCACGCTGCACCGCCATGCCGCCGCCTATGGTGAGCTTGAGGCGGGAGAAGTCCATGCCCTGGAACTCGCCGTTGTTGACCAGGGCGTTGAACAGGGTGTTGACCCCTGTGATGCAGGTGAAGGGGTACTTCTTGATCTCTTTGACAAAGCCCGGGATGTCGCGGGGGTTGCTGATGAGCAGGTTGTAGCCACCCAGGCGCATGAACAGCAGGCAGTTCACCGTCAGGGCGAAGACGTGGTAGAGCGGCAGCGCCGTGACCACGAACTCCTTGCCCCGCTCCAGCACGGGACCATAGACACCGAGGCACTGCTCGACGTTCGCAATCATGTTGCGGTGAGTCAGCATGGCCCCCTTGGAGAGACCCGTGGTGCCGCCTGTGTATTGCAGGAAGGCGATGTCCTGGTTGCTGATCTCCGGCTTGATGTACTGCAGGTAGCGCCCCTTGGCCAGGGCCTGGCGCATGGTGCTGGCGTGCGGGAGGTTGTATTTGGGCACCAGCTTCTTGACGTACTTGACCACGAAGTTGACCAGGGTGCCCTTGGCCAGGCCGAGGTTGTCCCCCATGCGGGTCAGGATCACGTGCTTGACCGGGGTGTCGTAGACCACCTTCTCCAGGGTATGGGCGAAATTGGAGACGATGACGATGGCCTTGGCGCCGGAGTCTTTGAGCTGGTGCTCCAGCTCGCGCGGCGTATAGAGGGGGTTGACGTTGACCACCGTCATGCCGGCCCGCAGTATGCCGAACACGGCGATGGGGTATTGCAGCAGGTTCGGCATCATCACCGCCACCCTGTCGCCCTTGCCGAGCTTGAGCTCGTTTTGCAGGTAGGCGGCAAAGGCACGGGACTGCTCTTCCAGCCGGCGATAGGTAATGGTCTGCCCCATGTTGACGAAGGCGGGCTGGTCAGCAAACTGGGCCACCGACTCT
The DNA here is from genome assembly GCF_058791175.1 of Aeromonas sp. EU05-FHT14A05. Classification (NCBI taxonomy): domain Bacteria; kingdom Pseudomonadati; phylum Pseudomonadota; class Gammaproteobacteria; order Aeromonadales; family Aeromonadaceae; genus Aeromonas; species Aeromonas sp. EU05-FHT14A05. The sequence continues at coordinate 5,783 of NZ_JBYTDH010000015.1, forward strand.
TCAAACATCTCGACCAGGGAGCCGTATTGGTCTGGATTGATCTCGGCGGGCACCCCTTCTGGATAACGCTTCAGCCAGACTCTTTCCACGAACTTCTCCTGCATAACTAGCACCTGTGCGCTCACTGTGTTGCCTCCGTCCCTGTCACATCCATTTCAATCAGTTGTTTTAAGCTACAGCTCTAATGCCGCACATAGTTACATAAGGCAACATCGATTAACAGCGAATTAACAACGAGAAGTGTGAGGGAGAAAGCAAACCTGACATGATCCAAAGCCGGCGATCCTACCGGATCTGACAGAAGTTTTCGATATAAACGGCGGTTTTGGCCGAATTTTCCATATGGAAGTGATGATTTCCCGCCACCTGTACCATTTCAATCTGGCCAAAGGCCGGCCCCCGCAGCTGCCACTGCGCCAGCAGACTCTGGAACCCCTGCTCGCCCCGGATGAAGAGCACAGGGCAGGCGATGGCCCGGATCAGCGCCTGGGCCTGGCCCTCGCTCATGCGCATGGGCGAGAGATCCCGCAGACGGGGATCGCTGCGCCAGTGCCAGCGCCCTTCCCGCGCCTCCAGCTGACGCTCGCAGATAAGGCGCGCCGCCGCCGGGGAGATGTCAGCCACCTTGCAGCGGGCCGCCACCGCCTCGTCGAGGGAGACAAAGCCACCGGACGCTCGCTCACGAGTGCGGCTGCGATTGAGGATGGCCCGCCGCAACTGGGCAGGCACCTCCTCATCGGGTTGGCTCAGCGGCCCTAGCCCCTCCAGCAGGATGAGCCGCACTATCTGCTCGGGGAAGACCCCGGCATAGGCGCTGGCGATCAGGGCCCCCAGCGAATGGCCGAGCAGGGTGAAACGCTGCCAGCCCGCAGCCTGGGCAATCTGGTGCAGATCGTCGAGCCAGTCGACGAAGACATAGGGGGTCGGTTTGTGATCCGAATGGCCGTGACCCGGCAGATCGACGCAGACGAGGTGGCACTCAGCGAGATGGGGGGCAAGGGGCAGGAAGCTGGCGCCGTTGTCGAGCCAGCCGTGCAGGGCAATGATCAGGGGCTTGCCCTGCCGGCCGTTATCCAGCAGGGCGATGCGCCGTCCATCGGCCAGGGTGAGGAAGCGCTCTTCCATGATCACCAGCGGGAGTAGTGGCGTCTTGGCCAGAAGGGATCATAGAAGGGGTCGTAGAAGTAGGGGTCCATGTAGCGGATCTCCACCTCCTTCACCGGCGGCCACAGCTTGCTGGCGGTGACCTTGAGCACGGAGAAGCGATACTTGTGATTGCCTATCTGGCTGTCCACCGGCTTGTCCAGGGTGCCGAGCACCGTCAGGCTGCGCCCCTTGGCATAGAGCGTCGGATCCACAAACCCCTTCATGACGGCCAGAAAACGCCCCGGGCTCTGCTCCGTCTGGGTCGGTACGCCGTTGGCTTTGAGCGGCAGGTAGACCACCTCGATGACGCTCTGATCCTGCTCGTTGTGCACCGCCGAGATGACGCCGCTCCAGCGCGCAGGCTTGCCCTCCATCCCCTGCAGGGCAGGTTGATAGGCCACCAGCTGGCTTTCCGGCTCATAGGCCAGCTCCTTGGGCACAGTGCTGCAGCCGCCGAGCAGCAGCCCCGTCAGGCCCAGCATGATCACGCGTTTCATCATTTGCCTCTCCTTGTCCGCGACGCCCGCCTTCACACACTGGCGTCGAGTCGCGGCTCGCCGTTGGATGTCACTCGCGACCCGGCAGTTTCTTCCAGGTCACCTTGTCGCGCAGATAGACGGGGGTTGCCTGCTCCACAGCCACCGCCTCCCCCGCCAGCCAGGCACTGCGTGCCAGGGGCAGCATGTCGACCGCCGCCGGGAAACGCACCTGGCTCACCGCCAGCTCGTCGGCCAGCGCATTGAGCGTCTCGCCATAGGTTTCAAAGCCGGTCCCGACGCAGCTCAGGCTGCCCGCCAGCTTGCCGCGCGCGTCAATCAGGGCGGCGGGATCGCTCACCACCTCCTCCCCCACCAGCTGCATGCGGCCATCAAGCAGCTCGTAGTGGCCAAAATAGACCTCGTTCATCCGCGCATCGATGGCGGTCAGCACCCGCGTTGCCCCCTCCAGACGATAAGCCCCCTGGGCCATGGCAGCCAGGGTCGAGATGCCGATGAGTGGCACGCCGGCGCCAAAGGCGAGCCCCTGGGCCACGCTGATCCCGATGCGCACGCCGGTAAAAGAGCCGGGCCCGCGCCCGAAGGCGATGGCGTCGAGCTCAGCCAACGATAGCCCGGCCTCGTCTAACACAGCCTGAACCATGGGCAGGATTTTTTGGGTGTGATCCCGCGGCGCCTCTTCCCAACGGGAGAACAGCTTGTCGCCCACCAGCAGGGCGGCGGAGCAGGCTTCGGTGGCGGTATCAACGGCCAGGATCTTCAACTCGGTCATGGGTTACAATCTCTATAAAATCAGTCAATTACATAACGTGCAAGCGAGCAGTGCTCACCCGTTTTCTTAACATGGCAAATCCGTCAATCGCTAGCCACCCGCCAGCATCTCAGGTCGAATGCATAGCGCGCCGGGTACACGGCCCAGGCCCGAGCATCCCGCTCGACACAGCGTCCCAGGCTCGCCAGCCGCTCTGGGAAATAACCGGCAGACTCAGTCGCCCCGATCAAAGAAACGCCCCAGGGACTCTAGCTCCCGGGTGCGAGGGATGGCGGGCAGACTCTTGATGAAGGTGGCGCCATAGGGCTTGTTGACCATGCGTGGATCACAGATCACCAGTACGCCGTGATCACTGCGATCACGAATGAGCCGCCCCACACCCTGTTTCAAGGCAATCACCGCCTTGGGCAGCTGCAGCTCGGCGAAGGGATCGCCCCCCTTGAGCTTGCAGTCATCCACCCGCGCCTTGAGCAGCGGGTCGTCCGGGCTCGCAAAGGGCAGCTTGTCGATGATAACACAGGACAATGCCGCCCCTCGCACGTCTATCCCCTCCCAGAAACTGCTGGTGGCCACCAGCACGGCGCGCCCGTTCTCCACGAAGGTCTTGAGCAGCCGCTGCTTGTTGTCCTCCCCCTGCAACAGCACGGTGCGGCCGATCTCCCGGCGCAGCACCTCGGCCACCTGCCGCATCACCTGATGGCTGGTGCAGAGGAAGAAGCAACCCCCCGGCGTCTTGTTGATGAGGGGGATCATCAGATTGGCCAGCTGCTCGCCGCGCCCGAAGGCGTTGGGCTCCGGCAAATAGCGGGGCACACAGAGCCGCGCCTGCTCGGCGTAGTCGAAGGGGCTGTCGAGAATAAGCTCGGCGCTACCCGCCAGCCCCAGCTCCGCCTTGAAGTGATCGAAACGGTTGTCCACCGTCAGGGTGGCTGAGGTAAAGATCCAGGCCACCTCGGGCTTTTGCACCTCGGCGCCAAATCGCTCGGCCACCGACAGCGGGGTGAGATTGAGGGAGAAGTGCAGCCGGGAACAGTCATACCAGTAGGAGAAACCTGTCTGGTTGACCGCCAGCACCTCCCCGAGGCGAGTGCGCAGCTCGCAGACTCGCTCGAAGGCGTGATCCAGCTGCTCGCCGCGCCCGAGCGCCAGTTTCAACACTTCGTAGCAGAGCCCGATGGCGTCGTTGAGACGGGCCAGGGTCTGGCCCCAGAGCGGCTGGCGCAGGAGATCGCGGGTATTGCCGCGCCCCCCGTCTATCCCGAAGGCGAGGCGCAAGTCCTGGCTCGCGATGGAGAGCCTGTCCGCCGCCTTGCCAAGCTGTCCCATGTCGTGGGCCTCGGCGCGATAGGCAAGCTGGATGTCCTGCGCCAGATCCAGGATGGTGCGACTGCCCACCGACTTGCCGAAGTAGTTGGTGGCGATCTCCGGCAACTGATGCGCCTCGTCGAACACATAGACTTGCGCTTCGGGCACCAGCTCGCCAAATCCGGTGTCTTTCACCGCCATATCGGCGAAGAAGAGGTGATGATTGATCACCACCACCTGGGCATCCATGGCCCGGCGCCGGGCCACCACCAGATGGCAGTCGTCGTAATAGGGGCAGTCGCGACCGAGACAGTTGTCATTGGTGCTGGTGACGTGGGCGAGGATCTCGGCGTTCTCCTGCAGCCCCGGAATGTCTCCCACATCGCCGTTGTCGGTGGCGGTGGACCAGGACTTCACCTTCACCAGATCGCTGAGGATCTCGGGCTTTTGCAGGTGGGATTCGCTCAGGAGGCGGTTCATCCGCTCGATGCAGAGATAGTTGCTGCGTCCCTTGAGCAGGGCCACCGGCGGGGTGTAGGAGAGCGCCCCCGTGATGGTGGGAAGATCCCGGTAGAAGAGCTGCTCCTGCAGGTTCTTGGAGCCTGTGCTTATCACCACCCGCTTGCCGGATTCCAGCGCCGGCACCAGGTAGGCGTAAGTCTTGCCGGTGCCGGTGCCCGCCTCCACCAGCAGGCGGCCGCCACTCTTGATGGCGCGCGCCACCGCTTCGGCCATCTCCAGTTGCGGCGCTCGGGCCTTGAAGCCCTCGATATGGCTGGCCAGAGGGCCATCTGGCTTGAACAGGGTCTGGATGGTCAAAGGAGCGTCCCGCGCAAAAGCGGCCATTATGCCAAAAGCGCGGCGAAAGCGGGACTGATAATGCGTTCAGACGAAGAGATCGATCTGATGGTCCGGATCCGGCTTGTGATCATCTTCCTGCGCCTTTGGCTGATCACGCCTGGTCGGCTGATACCCCTGCTGGTGCTGCTGGGCGCCGCCGCCGTTGTCAGTGCCAATCTTGCGCAGCTGATGCTTCTGGCTGATCTGGGTCACCTCCCGCTTGATGTCGTCGGGGCTCGGGGTCGACGGCGCGCGCGGCAAGATGGGGAATAACAGGTCCTGGCTGGGCATGGTGATCACTCCTCAGGCTATCTTGATTAGTTATCGACCAGAAAACCGTTTTCTCCACTTTAATCGGGCAAATCACAATTTCAGGTTGCATTTTCTGTCAAGGCAGGTAGTTTAAATCAGGCGTCAACTACGACATCTTATTTGTAAAGGATTGATTACATGAAGTTCACCACCCTGAAGACTCATCATCACCATCATCATCCCGACTAGTCTTTCAGGAGGTTGACTGCTGGAAGACACTTAACTGGTGACTTCCAAAAGGACCGCAAGATTCATGAACCCTCGGAAGCACACACTTCCGAGGGTTTTTTCGTTTTTGACTAGAAGGAAATCGAGCAATGGAAACACAACGTCTGCGCATCGCCATGCAAAAGTCCGGTCGCCTGAGCCAGGACTCCCAGGCCCTGTTCAAGAGCTGCGGCCTCAAAATTAACTTACGGGAACAGCGCCTCATCGCCCACGTGGAGAACATGCCCATCGACATACTGCGGGTGCGCGATGACGATATCCCGGGGCTGGTGATGGAAGGGGTGGTCGACCTTGGCATCATAGGCGAGAACGTGCTGGAAGAGGTGCAGCTCATCCGCGCCTCACAGGGTCTGCCCTTCGAGGTCAAAACCCTCAAGCAGCTCGACTTCGGTGGCTGCCGCCTCTCCCTGGCGGTGCCGGAAGATGTGACCTACACAGGGCCGCAAAGTCTGGCGGGCAAGCGCATCGCCACCTCCTACCCCGGGCTGCTCAAGCGCTTCTTCGACGAGAAGGGTCTTGGCTTCAAGAGCGTGATGCTGGGCGGCTCGGTGGAAGTGGCGCCGCGCGCGGGTCTGGCCGACGCCATCTGCGATCTGGTCTCCACCGGCGCGACCCTGGAGGCCAACGGCCTCAAAGAGGTGGAGGTGATCTACCGCTCCAAGGCGGTGCTGGTGCAGGCTCCCAACCCCTTGAATGAGGCCAAGCAGAAGCTCATCGACAAGCTGCTGCCCCGCATCCAGGGGATGCAGCAGGCCCGCGAGAGCAAGTACATCATGCTGCACGCCCCCAAAGACAAGCTCGATGCCATCACAGATCTGCTGCCGGGTGCCGAGCGCCCCACCATCATGCAGCTGGCCGGAGACACCAACCAGGTGGCCCTGCATGTCGTCTCCAGCGAGACTCTGTTCTGGGAGACCATGGAGCAGCTCAAGGCCCTCGGCGCCAGCTCCATTCTGGTACTGCCCATCGAAAAAATGATGGAATAAGGAAGGGATATCATGCAGACCCTGATCTGGAAGACCCTCTCCCCCGCCCAGCAGGCCGACGTGCTGACCCGGCCTGCCCTCAATGACGAGGCGGACATAGGTGCCGTGGTCAAGGAGATCATCGGCGCGGTGCGCAGCCGGGGCGACGACGCCCTGCGGGAGCTCGGCCTGCGCTTCGAGCGCGCCCCCCGTGAGCAGTTGCGCGTCAGTGAGGACGAAATCGAGGCCGCCTGTGCACGGCTGGATGACGGCATCAAGGGAGCCATCGAGGCGGCGATTGCCAACATTCGCACCTTCCACGCCGCCCAGGTGCAGCCCGTGGTGCGAGTGGAGACCCAGCCCGGCGTGGTGTGCGAGCTGCGCACCCAGCCCATCAGCCGGGTCGGCCTCTATGTGCCGGGGGGCAGCGCGCCACTCCCCTCCACCGTGATGATGCTGGCCATTCCAGCTGCCATCGCCGGTTGCCGTGAGGTGGTGCTCTGCACCCCGTCGCCGGCCAGCGACGAGATCCTGTTTGCCGCCCGCGCCTGTGGTGTCGAGAAGGTGTTCGCCATCGGCGGCGCCCAGGCCATCGCCGCCATGGCTTATGGCACCCAGAGCATTCCCAAGGTGGACAAGATCTTCGGCCCGGGCAACGCCTATGTGACCGAAGCCAAGGGCCAGGTCTCCCGGGACTGGCGCGGCGCCGCCATCGACATGCCCGCCGGCCCCTCCGAGGTACTGGTGATTGCCGACGAGAGCGCAAGCCCGGCCTTCGTGGCCGCGGATCTACTCTCCCAGGCCGAGCACGGTCCCGACAGCCAGGTGGTGCTGGTAACCACCTCGCCGCTCTTGGCCGATGCCATCGCCAGCGAGATCAAGGGCCAGCTGGCCAAGCTTAGCCGCCGGGATATCGCCGCCCAGGCGCTCGGCAGCAGCCTGGTGATCCTCTGCGACGATCTGGACGAGGCCTGTGCCATCTCCAACGCCTATGCGCCGGAGCACCTCATCGTGCAGACCCGCGCCCCCCGCGATCTGCTGGATAAACTCGAGAACGCCGGATCTATCTTCCTTGGGGCATGGACCCCGGAGTCGGTCGGGGATTACGCCAGCGGCACCAACCACACCCTGCCCACCTACGGCTATGCCCGCACCTGCTCGAGCCTGGGGCTCGCTGATTACCAGCGTCGCTACACTGTGCAGGAGCTGAGCATCGAGGGGATCCGGGGCCTTGGCCCCATAGTCCAGCGTATCGCCGATGCGGAAGGGCTCGATGCCCACAAGAATGCCGTGACGCTGAGATTGAATGCACTGCAAGAGGAGCGGACATGACGATCACCGCACCGAGAGGGCGCCATGCCCTCATCAATAATGCCGTCACCCTCGGATTGAACGCACTTTCAGACCAGCAGCAGAAGGATTTGTCATGAGCATCGCCAATCTGGCTCGCCGCGTGGTGCGGGCCCTCACCCCCTATCAATCCGCCCGTCGCATTGGCGGTCAGGGTCACGTCTGGCTCAACGCCAACGAGGCGCCCCTGGCCTACCCCTTCACCATCGAGGGCAACCGTCTCAACCGCTACCCCGAGTGCCAGCCGGCCGAGGTGGTGAGCGGCTACGCCGCCTACGCCGGGGTCAATCCAGATCAGGTGCTGGTGAGCCGCGGCGCCGACGAGGCCATCGAGCTGCTGATCCGCACCTTCTGCGAGGCGGGGGAGGATCAGATCCTCATCTGCCCCCCCACCTACGGCATGTACGCCATCAGCGCCGAGACCTGCGGCGTCGGCATCGTAGAGCAGCCGCTCACCGCCAGCCGTCAGCCGGACTGGCCCGCCATCGCGGATCGTCTCTCCGACGTGAAACTGGTGTTCCTCTGCTCCCCCAACAACCCCACCGGGGATCTGGTGGGCCGCAAGGGGCTCATCGCCCTGCTGGAGAAGGCCCGGGAGCGTGCCATCGTGGTGGTGGACGAAGCCTATATCGAGTTCTGCCCGGAAAGCTCAGTGGTGGATCTGCTGGCCCAGTACCCCAATCTGGTGGTGACCCGCACCCTCTCCAAGGCCTTCGCCCTGGCGGGGATCCGCTGCGGCTTCACCTTAGGGGACCCGGAGCTCATCGCCATGCTGGCCAAGGTGATAGCCCCCTACCCCATCCCCGAGCCCATCGCCCAGATTGCGACCCAGGCCCTCTCCCCCATGGGGCTGGCGCTGATGCAGGAGCGGGTGCAGGAGCTCAACAAGCAGAAGGCCCTCATCAAGGCCGAGCTGCTGCGGCTTGCCTGCGTGAAAGAGGTGTTCGAGGACAAGGGCAACTTCGTGCTGGTGCGCTTCACCGATGGTGCCGCCGTCTTTGCCGCCATGAAGGCCGCCGGCATCATCTTGCGGGACTTCTCCAGCAAGCCGGGCCTGGACAACAGCATCCGCATCACCATCGGCTATCAGGGAGAGATGGACGCCGTCCTCACCGTGCTGCGCGATCTATCGAACAGCACCCCCTCAGCCAGCAACCCGTCTGCCGCCAGCGTATAAGGAAGTAGCCAGATGAAGACCCCGTTTTTGTTTATCGACCGTGACGGCACTCTGATAGAGGAGCCGGTGACCGACAAGCAGGTGGACAGCCTCGCCAAGCTGCGCTTCGAGCCCATGGTGATCCCGGTGCTGCGCGAGCTGCAGGCCGCCGGTTACGTGCTGGTGATGGTGACCAACCAGGATGGGCTGGGGACCGCCAGCCTGCCGCTGGAGAACTTCCAGCCCCCTCACGATCTGATGATGCACCTCTTTGAATCCCAAGGAGTGAACTGGGAGCAGGTGCTGATCTGCCCCCACTTCCCCACCGACGGCTGCAGCTGCCGCAAGCCCCACCTCGGCCTGGTGAAGGAGTACCTCGCGTCCGGTCGCATCGACTTTGCCAACTCCTTCGTCATTGGCGACCGCCAGACCGACCTGCAACTCGCCGAAAACATGGGCATTCGCGGCATTCGCTACCACCCGCAGGATCACGACTGGCTCGCCATCCGTGATCAGCTGCTCTCCAAGGGGCGCGTGGCCGAGGTGGAACGCTACACCAAGGAGACCCGCATCCAGGTGGCGGTGGACCTGGACAAGAGCGGCGGCAACCAGATTGCCACCGGCATCGGCTTCTTCGATCACATGCTGGATCAGATAGCCACCCACGCGGGCTTTCGCCTCAAGCTGAAGGTCAGCGGCGATCTGCACATCGACGATCACCACACGGTGGAAGACGTCGGGCTGGCTCTCGGTCAGGCCCTGCGCCAGGCCCTTGGCAACAAGCGCGGCATCGGTCGCTTCGGCTTCGTGCTGGCGATGGACGAGGTGCAGGCGGTGATCGACGGTCGCCCTCGCCTGGTTGAAGGCACGAACGACAGTGCCCAGGCCCCCTCCCTGACCGAGCTGGACGTGGCTACGGCGCTGGATTTGAGCGGCCGCCCCTACTTCGTGTTCGACTGCCCGAGCGGCTTTGGCCGCGACAGCGTGGGCGAGATGGCCACCGAGATGGTGCCCCACTTCTTCCGCTCCCTCTCGGACGCCATGGCCATCACATTGCAGATGAAGGTCGGCAGCGGCAACACCCACCACCAGGTGGAGGCGCTGTTCAAGGGCTTTGGCCGCGCCCTGCGCCAGGCCATCCGGGTGGAAGGGAGCGAACTCCCCTCCAGCAAGGGGGTGCTGTGATGGATGTGAGCAAGCAGAAGCTGGTCATCATCGACACCGGCTGTGCGAACCTCGCCTCGGTGCGCATGGCGTTCGAGCGTCTCGGCGTGCAGCCGCTGGTTTCCAGCAAGGCGGCCGATATCGAGGGGGCAGACAAGCTGATCCTGCCCGGGGTGGGCACTGCGGTGGCCGCCATGAAGAATCTCAATGAACGTAACCTGGTGCCGCTCATTCGCGCCGCCAGACAGCCGCTGCTGGGCTTTTGCCTCGGCATGCAGATGCTGGCACAGGCCTCCGAGGAGAACATGAGCGCCGATGGTGACTCAGGCCAGCTCATCGACTGCCTCGGCATAGTGCCAGGCAGGATCCGGCTGATGGAGGTGGGCAATCTGCGCCTTCCCCACATGGGCTGGAACCAGATCGAGCACGATGAGACCCATCCCCTGCTCAAGGGGATCCCGAGCGGCAGCTACTTCTACTTCGTCCACTCCTACGCCCTGGAGGTGACAGACGCGACGCTGGCAACCTGCGACTATGGCCAGCCCTTTACCGCCATCGTAGGGCGCGACAACTTCTTCGGCGCCCAATTCCACCCGGAGCGATCCGGCGCAGCCGGTGCCCGTTTACTGCAAAACTTTCTGGAGCTGTAACAAGGATGATCATTCCCGCCATTGATTTGATTAACGGTCAGGTAGTCCGACTCTATCAGGGGGACTACGGCCAGAAGACCGCATACAGCAGCAGCCCCCAGGCCCGCTTCGACGACTATGTCGCCCAGGGGGCAGAGCAGCTGCACCTGGTGGATCTGGACGGCGCCAAGGATGCAAAAGCGCGCCAGCTCGCCCTCATCACCACCCTGCTGGCGGCCACCAGGGCGCCGGTGCAGGTGGGCGGCGGCGTGCGCAGCGAGCAAGATGTGGCGGATCTGCTGGCCGCCGGCGCCAACCGGGTGGTGGTCGGCTCCACCGCCGTCAAGTCCCCGGATCTGGTGGCTAGCTGGATGGAGAAATATGGCCCCGAGCGCATCGTGCTGGCGCTGGATGTCAATATAGATGCAGAGGGGAATCGCCAGATCGCGGTGGCAGGCTGGCAGGAGAACAGCGGTGTGAGCCTGGAGGCGCTGATCGAGCGCTTCCTCCCCGCCGGACTCAAGCACGTGCTCTGCACCGACATCAGCCGGGACGGGACGCTCTCGGGCAGCAACGTCGAGCTCTACCGGGATCTCTGTGCCCGCTACCCCAGCGTGGCGTTTCAGGCCTCCGGCGGCATCGGCGGCCTGGCGGACATAGAGGCGCTCAAGGACACAGGCGTCAAGGGAGTCATCCTCGGCCGCGCCCTGCTGGAGGGCAAGTTCGACGTACAGCAGGCCATCGCCTGCTGGGGTGAGTGACCACGGGATCACCCGCGGCTCCCCAAGGTGCCTGTCCGGCCATCAGCGCCGGAACAGGCACCTCTATCTTCTGAGGGTGCAGCGGCAAGCCCTTATAATCTGGGAACAATTGGCTCTATACTCGGACTCATCGAGATAATGTCACGGAAGGCTTATGTTCAGATCTCACTGTGCCACCATCCTCATCGTCGATGACTCTCCCGAGAACCTGATGGTGCTGACCGAGCTGCTCTCACCCAGTTACCGGGTACTCGCCGCCCAGAGCGGGGAGAAGTGCCTGCGCATCGCCAGTGGCAAGACGAAACCCGATCTCATTCTGCTGGATGTGATGATGCCCGGCATGGACGGCTATCAGGTACTCAAGCAACTTCGCACCAACCCCGACACCCACCGCATCCCAGTGGTACTGCTCACCGCCCTCGCCGATCCCCAGAGCGAAGAGCAGGGCCTGTCCCTCGGGGCCGCCGACTATATCACCAAGCCCATCAAGCCCGTCATCGTCCAGGCGCGGGTACGCACCCAGCTGGAGGCCAAACAGGCCCGGGATGGTCTGCACGATCAGAATGCGGCCCTGGAGGCCGAGGTCGCTCGCCGGATGGCCGAAAACGATCTGATCCAGCAGGTCTCCATCCGGGCGCTGGCCCATCTGGCGGAGATCCGCGATCCCGAGACCGGCAATCACATCCTGCGCACCCAGGGCTACGTGCGGTTGCTGGCGAGCGCCCTTGCCGGTCACCCCCGCTTTGCCGGGACCCTGTCGCCGGGTTACATCGATCTGCTGAGCCGCTCCGCCCCCTTGCACGACATCGGCAAGGTCGGCATTCCCGATCATATCCTGCTCAAACCGGGCAAGCTGATCCCGGAGGAGTGGCAGATCATGCGCACCCACGCCAAGCTCGGTAGTGACGCCATCGAGGAGGCCGAGCGGGATATGGAGCAGCCATTGGCCTTCCTCACCCTGGCCAAGGAGATAGCCCACTGGCACCACGAGAAGTGGGACGGCAGCGGCTACCCGGACGGCCTCTGCGGCGATGCCATTCCCCTCTCGGCCAGGTTGATGGCGCTGGCGGATGTGTTTGACGCCCTCATCAGCGCCCGGGTCTACAAACCGGCCATGTCCTATGACGAGGCCCGCGCCCTGATCCTCTCCGGCAGCGGTCAACACTTTGACCCGGACGTGGTGGCAGCCTTCGACAGCCATTTCGAGCAGTTCGTCCTCATCGCCAAACGTTACCAGGATGTCGCCGAGGCAATCCATGGCTGAGCAGCCTCCCCTGACCCGGGCCCAGGTGCTCAACGTGGTGCTCACCTATGCCGCGGTGGCGAGCCTGTGGATCTTGCTCTCGGACAAGGCGGTGGAGTGGCTCTTCCACACCCCGGCCCAGTTCGCCCTGGCCAGCACCATCAAGGGGTGGCTGTTTATCCTCATTACCGCGCTCATGCTCTATGCCATGCTGCGCCGTCGCATCAATCAGACCACCGCCAGCCCCCGCCTCTCCGGGCGTCAGTGGCTGCCCATCCTGCTGCTAAACGGTCTCATTCTGGCCCTGACCGCCATGGCCATCGCCCAGAACATCGGCCTGACCCGGGACAAGGAGGTGGCACGCCTCGAGACCATCGCCGATCTCAAGAGCAGGCGCATCACCGAGTGGCTGGGCAACCGGGAGCAGGATCTGCGCCAGATCGTCGGCAACTCCCGCGACGGGGCACTCTCTCCCGCCGAGCCTCAGAGACCCTCCGATGAACAGGCACAGCAACTGACACATCTGGTCGAGTTCATCTCGGGGCGGGGATTCGATGGCGCGGCCCTCTTCGACCCCGCCGGCCAGGCCCTGTGGCAGACCCCGGGGGCCGGCATCATGAATGCCACCCTGCGCGATGCCCTGACCCGGGTGGAGGCGGGCAAGGTGCTCAGGGTCGGCCCCTATCTGGATGAGCGAGGTCAACCCAGGCTCGACTTCCTGGCCCCCCTGACCAAGGCGGCGGGGCCAGCCCCCGTCATGGTGCTGCAGATAAGCGGCAGTCACTGGATAAACCAGATCCTCGCACCCTGGCCCATCCCCGACAGCAGCGGGGAAGCCATGCTGTTTCGCCAGCGCGCAGATCAGGTGCAGTATCTGAACGACCCGCGCTATCGCCCCGACTCGGCCCTGCGCCTGCACCTTCCACTTCATCACGACACCCTGCTGGCGGCCCAGTATCTGCGGCTGGACGGCGGGCAGCGAAGGTCAAGGGTGCTGTCCGGCATGGATTATCGCGACATCGCGGCCTTTGGCGTCGTCTATCCGGTTGCGGACACGGATTGGTACCTGCTGACCAAGATAGACAAGGCCGAGCTCAACCAGGCCAGCTTCAAGGAGAGCATCTGGATTGGCCTCATCGCCCTGCTGGTGCTCTTCGTCACCAACGCCGGCATCATCTTGCTGCGCCAGCACACCCGGCTGTTGATGGCAGAGCAGGTGCGCCACTCCCAGGCACAGCGGCTGCAGGCGTTGCAACTGCTCTCCGCCATCGCCGACAGCTCGGAAGATGCCATCTTCGCCAAGGACAGGGAGGGCAAATACATACTGTTCAACCGCGCCGCCAGCCAGTTCGTGGGCAGACCCGCCGCCGAGATGCTGGGTCAGGATGACCTGGCCATCTTCCCCCCCGATCAGGCCCGGATGCTGATGGAGGCAGGCCGCCGGGTGATCGAGAACAACCGGGTGCAAACCGAGGAGGAGTACCTGACCCTGCCAGGTGGCGATCGGGTGTTCCTCGCCACCAAGGGTCCGCTGCAGGACAACGATGGTGAGGTGATCGGCATCTTCGGCATTTCCCGCGACATCACGGACTTCAAGCGTACCGAGGCTGATTTGCGAGAACGGGAGGGACTGTTTCGCGCCCTGGTGGAGCAATCCCTCGCCGGCATCTACATCATCCAGCAGGGCAGGCTCTGCTACATCAACCCCTGTTTTGCCCACCTGTTTGGCTACGACTCCCCCGGCGTCCTGCTCGGCGTCGGTCCCCTGCACGCCCTGGCAAGCCCGAAGGACAGCGACCGGGTGGCCGAGCTGGTGCAGCGATGCGAGCAGGAGGGTGGCGACATCCATGCCCGCTTCAGCGCCCTGCACCACGACAACCAGCCCCTGGAGGTGGAGCTGTACGGGCGGCGCGTCGACTATCGCGGCCAGCCCGCCGTGCTCGGGCTCTTGCTCGATGTCACCGAGCGGGAGCAGGTCGAGCAGGCCCTGACCCGCCAGGCCATGGAGCTGCGCCAGCAAAACGAGGAGCTGGAGCGTTTCAACAAGGTGATGGTGGACAGGGAGCTCGCCATGCTGACCCTCAAGCACCAGATCAATGCGCTCTCACACCAGCTCGGGCTGCCGCCGCCCTACCCCCAGGCCCCCATGCCGCCGGAGGAGCACCCATGATGCACCGACCGCAACTGTGGCACGTCCGCCCAGCCACCCAGCGCTGGGGCGTCTGCCTGCTGGCCCTGCTGCTGCCCGTCCTGATGCTGCAGATCCGGGTCCAGCTGCCCATCGCCTTTGGCGAGCGGCCGTTGCTGGTGCTCTTCATGCTGCCCATCATCCTCTGTGCCCTGCTGGGGGGCTTGCTGCCAGGCCTGCTCTGCACCCTGATCAGCGCCCTGGTCACCACCTACTTCCTGCTGCCCCCGATCCATGAGCTGACCGTGGCGACCGGCCAGGATCTGGTGCAGTGGGGGCTCTTGGTTGCCAACGGCGTGCTCGTCAGCCTCCTCAGTGCCGCCATCCACAGCTCCCGCGCCCGGGAGATCCAGCGCTGGCAGGAGCTGATGAACACCCAGTCCCGCCTGCAACAGAGCGAGAACCGCTTCCAGGCCACCTTCGAGCAGGCGGCGGTCGGCATCGCCCTGGTCGCCCCCGATGGTGGTTGGCTGCGGGTCAATCGGCGGCTATGCGACATGCTGGGCTATCGCGCCGGTGAGCTCATGGGCATGAGCTTCCAGCAGATCACCCACCCGGACGATCTCTTCATCGATCAGCACTACGTCGACCGGATGCTGGCGGGCGAGCTGCCCCACTACACCCTGGAGAAGCGCTATCTGCACAAGGGGGGCGAGGCCATCTGGACGACACTGACGGTGGCCCTGGTGAGGGATAGCGAGGGGGAGCCCGATTACTTCATCTCCATCATCGAGGACAATCAGCAGAACAAGGAGACGGAGGAGGCCCTGCGCCGCAACGAGGGGATCCTGCGGGAATCCCAGCGACTGGCCAAGATCGGCAACTGGCGCTGGCGTGTCAGCGACGGCAACCACTTCTGGTCACCGGAGATCTACCGCATCTATGGCCGTGATCCCGCCCTCCCCCCTGCCGTCTATCCCGAGGTGAAAAAGTACTTCACCCAGGAGGGCTGGCACACCATAGCCCAGGCCGTCGAGCACTGTCTGCGCGATGGGCTGCCCTATGAATGTGATGCCGGCGTCATCAACGAGCAGGGACACCCGGTCTGGGTCATCGCCCGTGGGGCTGCCTTGCGGGACGGAAACGGCCATGTCGTCGAGCTCTATGGCACTGTGCAGGACATCACGGAGCGCAAGCTGGCCGAGCAGCAGTTGCTGCACAATCAGCAGGCGGCGCTCGATACCCAGCGCCGCGCCCGCCTGGCGGCACTGAACCTGATGGACGATGCCATCAGTGCCCGGGTACGGGCCGAATCCATCAGCAGCGCCCTGCGCGAGAGCGAGCAGCGGCTGCTGATGGCTCAGGAGGGCGCCCACGTCGGGATCTGGGAGTGGGACATGGTCAATGATCACCTCTTCTTCTCCCCGGAATGCGCCCGCCTCTATGGCCGCGACGCCGGGCAACTTAC
Organism: Aeromonas sp. EU05-FHT14A05; assembly: GCF_058791175.1. Lineage (NCBI taxonomy): Bacteria > Pseudomonadati > Pseudomonadota > Gammaproteobacteria > Aeromonadales > Aeromonadaceae > Aeromonas > Aeromonas sp. EU05-FHT14A05. The sequence goes on from NZ_JBYTDH010000015.1 coordinate 21,747, forward strand.
CACCTTTCACGCCTGGCAGGCCTGCCTGCACCCGGACGACAAGCCCCGTATCGACGCCTTGCTGGCCGAGCTCTCGGTCAGCGACAAGCCCTTCGAAATCGAGTTCAGGATCCTGCTGCCAAACGGCGACCTATGCTGGCTGGTGAGCAAGGGCAGCGTCTATCGGGATGCCTGGCAGCGCCCCCTGCGTCTGCTCGGCATCCATCTTGACATCACGGAGCGCAAGCAGGCCGAGCAACAGCTGAGGCAGCTCTCCCTGGCACTGGAGCAGAGCCCGGACGGCGTCTTCATCACGGACACTCGGGCCCGCATCGAATATGTCAACGCGGCCTTCCTGACCATCAGCGGCTACCAGCAGGAGGAGATCATCGGCCAGACCCCCTCCCTGCTGCGCTCCGGCCTCACCCCCAGAGCCACCTATGTCGCCCTGTGGGACGCCATCAAGCGTGGCCAGCGCTGGCACGGCGAGTTCGTCAACCGGCGCAAGGACGGCTCACACTATCAGGTGCTGGCGGCCATCTCCCCCATTCGCCAGGAGAACGGGCTGGTGACCCACTATGTGGCGGTACAGGCCGACATCACCGAGAAGAAACAGCTCGGCGAGGAGCTGGATCAGTACCGTTACCACCTGGAAGAGATGGTCGATGAGCGCACCCTGCAACTGGCCCAGGCCCACCAGCGCGCCGAGAGTGCCAACCGTGCCAAGAGCGCCTTCCTGGCCAACATGAGCCACGAGATCCGCACGCCCATGAACGCCATCCTGGGGCTCACCTATCTGCTCAAGCGCGACACCCCGGACAGCACCCAGCACGAGCGGCTGGAGAAGATCGACAATGCCGCCCAGCACCTGCTCACCATCATCAATGACATCCTGGATCTCTCCAAGATAGATGCGGGCAAGATGGCGCTGGAGCAGAGCGACTTCTCCCTCACCGCCATGCTGGACAACGTCAGCGCCCTGATGAGCGAGCAGGCCCGCGCCAAGGGCCTCTCCCTCATGGTCGACATGGGAGACTCGCCCACCTGGGTCCATGGCGACATCACCCGCCTGCGCCAGGCACTGCTCAACTACGCCGCCAATGCCATCAAGTTTACCGAGCAAGGTGCGGTCACCCTGCGGGTACGGGTGGCTCGTCCGCTTGCCGACGGCTACCTGCTGCGCTTCGAGGTGGAAGACACCGGCATCGGCATCAGCCCGGAGCAGTGCGAGAAGCTGTTCCAGGCCTTCGAGCAGGCCGACGTCTCCACCACCCGCAAATACGGCGGCACTGGCCTCGGGCTTGCGATCACCAGCCGGCTCGCCACCCTGATGGGGGGAGAGGCCGGCGTCAACAGCACCCTCGGCCAGGGGAGCTGCTTCTGGTTCACCGCCGCCCTCTCGGCGGGTCAGGGAGAGGCGCCCCACCCGCTCCCGCCGCAGCAGAGCCTGGCGCAGACCGTCTTCCCCCACACTGCCCGGGTGCTGCTGGTGGAGGACAACGCCATCAACCGGGAGGTGGTGCTGGAGCTGCTTTGCAACAGCGGCCTCGTCATCGAGACCGCCGTCAATGGTCAGGAGGCGCTGGCCCTTGTCCGCCAGCATCCCTACGATCTCATCCTGATGGACATACAGATGCCGGTGATGGATGGCTACGACGCCACCCGCGCCATCCGCGCCCTGCCCGGCCTGGCGCGGCTTCCCATCCTCGCCCTGACGGCGAGCGCCTTCGAGGAGGACAGGAAGGCCTGTGAATCCGCCGGCATGAACGACTTCATCGCCAAGCCCGTCACCCCCGCCAAGCTGTTTGAGGCGCTGCAGCGCTGGCTGCCGAGCAAGGGAATGGTGGAGCCCGGTGAGCAGGATCTGTCCCGCGCCCCCCTGGCAGGCCCCCTCGCCCGCCTGCATGGCGTCCCCGGGCTGGATCTGCAGCAGGGGTTGGCAACACTGCAGGGCAAGCAGGACAAATACCTTGCCTTGCTGCGCCACTTCGCCAACGAGCATGGCCAGGACATGGTCCTGCTCCACCACCATCTGCAAACCGGGGATAGCACGAGCGCCACCCGGCTGGTTCACACCCTGCGCGGGGTCGCGAGCACCCTTGGCATGGTGGAACTCGCGCGCCAATGCCTGCAGCTGGAGCAGACACTCGCGGGGGATGGCCCCGAGCCGACCGCCCTGATGACGGTCATTGCCGGGGAGCTGGCGGCCTTGCACGACCGGCTGGGGGAAGAGGTACCCGTCCAGGCGCCGCAGCTCATCCCCCTTGGCAGCCAGTGGCAACGGGATCTGCGCCAGCAGATGGAGGCGTTGTTGCTGCAAAGCGACACCGCCGTGATCCCGCTGTTCGAGCAGTATGCCGCCCCCCTGCGGCTCATGCTCGGGCCCCGCAGCGAGACCCTGGCCAGGCAGTTGAAGAGCTTTGACTTTGACGGCGCCCTGCTCACCTTGCACCAATGCGCGCAAGCAGATGAGCCCCCCACTGAGGTCATGCCCCCTCTCCCCGATGGCGCTTCGCCGCCCCCGGGCCAGCCGAAGGGAGACAAAGGGTTGAATCACTGAATAAAGTCATGCATATAGTGTTGGTTCCCCCGGGGCCGCGCCGCCCGATGAGCGCGCCGTTTCCCGCTCAGGATCCAGCAGTGAAAGCATGCCAACCGCTTTTCCGTCCGCCGCCTGATCCTGCGTCACCGGCAGAACGATGATTTTTTAACTGTGCTTTACATGGAGCAATGAGCATGTTGTCAAAGCGTATTATCCCCTGCCTCGACGTCAAAGATGGCGTTGTGGTCAAGGGCGTGCAGTTTCGCAACCACGAGGTGATGGGCGGCATCGTCGATCTCGCCCGCCGCTACGCCGCCGAGGGTGCCGACGAGCTGGTGTTCTATGACATCACCGCCTCGAGCGACGCCCGGGTGGTGGACAAGAGCTGGGTGAGCCGGGTGGCCGAGGTCATCGACATCCCCTTCTGCGTCGCCGGCGGCATCAAGAGCGTCGAGGATGCCCGCCAGATCCTGGAGTTCGGAGCCGACAAGGTCTCCATCAACTCCCCGGCCCTGGCCGATCCCACCCTGATCACCCGGCTGGCGGAGCGTTTCGGCGTGCAGTGCGTGGTGGTGGGCATCGACTCCTACTTCGATGCCCCGAGCGGCCAGTATCAGGTCAAACAGTTCACCGGCGACGAGAGCCGTACCCGCACCACCAGCTGGACCACCCTGGAGTGGGTCAAGGAGGTGCAAAAGCGCGGCGCCGGCGAAATCGTGCTGAACGTGATGAACCAGGACGGCATGCGCCAGGGCTATGATCTCGAGCAGCTCAGGCTGGTGCGGGCCGTCTGCAAGGTGCCGCTGATTGCCTCCGGCGGCGCCGGTGCCATGGAACACTTTCGCGATGCCTTCACCCTGGCCGACGTGGACGGCGCCCTGGCGGCGTCCGTGTTCCACAAGGGCCTTATCCCCATTCCCGAATTGAAACGCTGGCTGAAAAACGAAGGAGTCGCCATCCGTGAATAATCAAGCAGTAGACAATGCATTGCCCCTGGCCGAGCGCCTGGACTGGGACAAGTGTGACGGCATGATCCCCGCCATCGTCCAGCATTCGCTAAGCGGCGAGGTGCTGATGCAGGGCTTCATGACCCGCGAGGCCCTGGAAAAGACCCAGGCCACCGGCCAGGTCACCTTCTTCAGCCGCAGCAAGCAGCGCCTCTGGACCAAGGGCGAAAGCTCGGGTCATGTGCTCAAACTGGTCGCCATCACCACCGACTGCGATCAGGACTCCCTGCTGATCGCCGCCGACCCGGTGGGCCCGACCTGCCATCTTGGCAACCCCTCCTGCTTCGACGGCCACCCGCTGCCGCCGCTCGGTTTTCTCGCCGAGCTCGAGCAGATCCTGGCATCACGCAAGGGGGCAGACCCCGCCACCAGCTACACCGCCAGCCTCTATGGCAAGGGCACCAAGCGCATCGCCCAGAAGGTGGGTGAAGAGGGGGTGGAAGTGGCCCTGGCCGCCATGGCGAAAGACAGGGAAGAGCTCATCAACGAATCCGCTGACCTGCTCTATCACCTGACCGTCTTGCTGCAAAACGAAGGCTTGGGTTTGAAGGATGTGGTGCAGCGGCTGTATGAGCGCCATACCAAGTAATCGTTGAACTCATCTCGACAAAACGGGCCCTCAGGGGCCCGTTTTTCGTGCGCTGGCGCCCTCTTCGCGGGAGTTGCCACTGTCAGGGCGCGTCAAGGACGCTGTACCCCTGACAGGATCGGAGATACCCAGGCTGGCGGCCCCCCTGAACAGGGAGTCGCGCATCCCAGGGGCGGCGGTGATAATGGCGCACCACCCTCACCTCCCCAGGCGCGATGAACAAATTTCAGGTTTTCTCCACCCCGGAGGCGCCCGCCGCCTTCACCTTGCTCGACATGGCGTCGGCCAGCTTCCTGGCAGACAAGGCCGTTTTGCTGGCACAGGGGTTCGAGGTCATAGGCGAACCCATACTGGCCCCTGATGCCCGCGCTGCGGCCGAATCCCATCAGCTCAACATGGCCGATCCCAGCCGCCCCTATGGCGGCCCCGACACCATAGGCCTCTTTAGAACCATGTTGCTCCATGCACCCAGGCTGTTTGGCAAGGAGAAACCGCCAAGAGGCTGACTGAAGCCGACCTGAATGGAGGCCCCTTTGGATGTCGCAAATGGGGCCTGTCCGGCGCCAAAGCTCCCATGGATAATGTGGGGACACAATCCACCCCCAGAGGCCCTATGAGCAAATACCAGTTCTTCCGTCAGGGACAGGATCCTGCCAGCGTCACCTTTTTGCCGATGTCGTCCCCCTCATTCTTGCCTGAAAAGTCACAGCTGCTGGAGCAGGGCTTCGAAGTGGTGGGGGATTATATCGACGCAGCCAACGAGAAAGAGGCGCTCGACAAGTTCAAGAGCGGCATGATAGAGCCCCTCGCGGAGTACACCAAGGCCAGTGAAGCAGGGGGACTTTACTACTTCATCACCGGCCTGTGGCAGGCGCTGCACAAGCGCATCAAGGGCGCCAACCCGCCCCGCTGAGAGGCGCCAGGATAGCTGGTCGCCAGCGCGTCCCCGTCAAGCAGAGGGACGGTCGACCTTGCACCAGGCACGCTTCGCAGCAGGCGCTCTCTGGATGATAAAGAACGGGCCCACAGGCCCGTTGATTGGATGACGCCCTCACCTGAGTCACTCCAGCTGCTTGCGCAACATGAACTTTTGCACCTTGCCGGTGGAGGTCTTGGGCAGGGGGGTGAAGATGATGCGCTTGGGGGCCTTGAAGTGGGCCATCTGCTCGCGGCAGAACGCAATCAGCTCCGCCTGACTGAGCACCCGACCCTCCTTGAGCTTCACAAAGGCGCAGGGCACCTCCCCCCACTTCTCGTCCGGCATGGCGATCACCGCGGCCTCGTCCACGTCCGGGTGGCGATAGAGTACGTCCTCCACCTCCAGGCTGGAGATGTTCTCCCCGCCGGAGATGATGATGTCCTTGGATCTGTCCTTGATCTCCACGTAGCCGTCCGGGTGCCAGACCGCCAGATCCCCGCTTCGAAACCAGCCGTCCGCCATCGCCTCTTCGCTCGCCGCCGGGTTCTTGAGGTAGCCCTTCATGACGATGTTGCCACGCAGGAAGATCTCCCCCAGGGTCTTGCCATCCCGGGGCACAGGCTCGCCGCTGACGGGGTTGGCCACCCGCATCTCCCCCTGCAGCGGTGAGGCCACCCCCTGGCGCGCCTTGAGCCGGGAGAGCGCCGTGGCATCCTGCCCCTGCCAGCTTCGCTGGGGCTCGCACACCACGCAGGGGCCATAGGTTTCGGTCAGGCCATAGACATGGGTCACGGCGATCCCCATGGCCTCCATGCCGGCGATCACGGTGGCGGGTGGCGCCGCCCCCGCCGTCATCGCCTTGATGGGATGGTCAAGCCCCAGTTTCAGGGCCGGATCGGCGTTGTTCAGCATGTTGAGGACGATGGGGGCGGCGCAGAAATGGCTCACCTTGTGCTCGTGCAGCGCCTCATAGATGGCGCCCGCCTGCACGTGGCGCAGGCAGACGCTCACCCCGGCGGTCGCCGCCAGGGTCCAGGGGAAACACCAGCCGTTGCAGTGGAACATCGGCAGGGTCCACAGATAGACGGGGTGCTTGGGCAGCTCCCAGGAGAGCGCGTTGTTGACCGCGTTCAGGTGGGCGCCGCGATGGTGGTAGACCACCCCCTTGGGGTTGCCCGTGGTGCCCGAGGTGTAGTTCAGGGAAATAGCCTGCCACTCGTCCGCCAGCAGCCAGCCGGGCTCCTGCTCATCCCCCGTGGCGACGAAGGCCTCGTAGGTCAACTCGCCGACCAGCTCCCCTTCCCGGTAGAGGGGATCGTCGATGGCGATCACCAGAGGCTGGCTGTCGATGAGAGAAAGCGCCTTGCGCACCACGGCGCCAAACTCCCTGTCCACCAGCACCACCCTGCTCTGGGCATGCTGGAAGATGAAGGCCATGGCATCGGCATCGAGCCGGGTGTTGATGGTGTTGAGCACGGCGCCGCTCATGGGCACCCCGAAGTGGGCCTCGAACATGGCCGGCACATTGGGGGCGACGATGGAGACCGTATCCCCCTCGCCAATGCCGCGGCGGCGCAGGGCAGAGGCGAGCCGGCGACAGCGGCGCTCGGTCTGGGCCCAGCTCTGGCGCAGGGGGCCGTGGATCAGGGCCGGGTAGTCGGGGTAGACACTGGCCGCCCGGGCCAGGAAGCTCAAGGGGGTCAGGGCCTCGAAATTGGCGCCATTTTTATCGAGGCCTCTCTCGTAGATGTTCTGGCTTGTCATCGGGTTCCTTCCTCGTCGGGGTACAAAGCGGCGGTGCAGCCGTGAACGCGCCCTGGCATCGTGCCGGCGGCGGCTTTCTGGTACGAAATGCAAGGGTATCAAGGGGCTCTGGGGGCAGGTATTAGCAAAACGTCTTAGGTTGGTGGGACCCCACGCCGGCTGATCTGCCTCTGTGACTTCCACTGATCCTCACCCTTTGTCGCCAAACACAGACGCTATTTTGGCGCGGTCGTTTTTTGCGCAGTCAGCCTCTGTCGCGATCCCGAGGCGCTTGCCTTGAGCCTGACGCGCAAAATGCCAAGAATGGTCCCAAGCCCTCAACGGGTACAAGTACGAGGAGAAGAGCGATGAACAAATCCATGTTGGCAGGTGTCGGGATCGGTATTGCCTCTGCGCTGGCATTGTCGGCGGCAGCCAGCGGATCCCTGTTTACCTCAGAGCCCCAGTTTGCCGAGGTGCTGGCCAGCAAGCCGGTGACCGAGACCATCAAGACGCCGCGCCAGGAGTGCCGCAACGTCACCGTCACCCACCGCAAGCCGGTGCAGGATGAGCACAAGATCCTGGGAACTGTGGTCGGTGCGGCCCTGGGGGGCGTGGTGGGCCACCAGTTCGGTGGCGGCAGCGGCAAGAAGGTCGCCACCGCCGCGGGGGCCGTCGCAGGCGGCTACGCCGGCAACCAGGTGCAGGGCAACATGCAGGCGGGGGACACCTACACCACCACGGAACAGCGCTGCAAGACGGTACAGGACAGCAGCACCCGCACCCTGGGTTATGACGTCACCTACCGACTCGCCGGTCAGGAAGGGGTAGTGCGCATGGAACAAAAACCCGGCACCACCATCCCCGTCAAGGATGGCAAGCTGGTACTGAGCAACGCGCAGGGTTGATACTCCGTTAGGAGCGCCCCGCCATGGAGAAGGCCCACCACATCGGTGGGCCTTTTTCATGTCCGCAACAAAAAGGGGCCCGCAGGCCCCTTTCTATCTCGCTTTCACCTTTAGTGGCGGCCGAAGGGCCACCAGGGCTTGTCGTTGTCCTGAATGTCGACCCGGGTCTGCTGCACTGTACCCGGCTGGGCCCCTTTCAGCTTCTCGAGGTTGACGCTGAACTGCTCGGTGGACTCCACGAACCAGTCATCCAGGATCAGCACCTTGACCGACTTGCTGCCCCCCTCGCCTGCGGCCCAGCTCACCGTCTGGCCGAACCAGGGCAGGAAATCCAGCCCCCAGCGCGCGGTGATCCCCTCAAGGCCCAGAGTGGCACGGGCCGGCTTGCTCAGATCGCCGCTGCGCACTACCGGGATCTCCGCAAACCACTGCCCCTCGTTCACCGTCAGGCTGGCGTGCGCCAGGGAGATGGTGGAGGGCGCCAGCTTGTCCTTGATGGTCACCAGGGTCTGGTGCTGCTCCCCCAGGGTCGCGCCGTTTGCATCATAGAGCTCCAGGGTAAAGGTCTCGTCCCCCTCGTGCAGGGTGTCGCTCTTCACCGGGATGCTGATGCTCTGGCTGTCGCTCTGGCCGGTGGCCCAATGCAGGGTACCGGTGAGGGGCGCCACGTCGCTGGCATCGGCGCTGCCAAAGGCGATGCGGTAGCTGACGCTGGCCTCCCCATGGCTGCCGTCGCGGCGCGCCACGCTCAAGGCCAGGGTCTTGCCCTCCTCCACGCTGGCGGCGGCGCTCTCCAGGCTCAAGACGCCGGCGGGGGGCAGCGGATACTGGATGGCTACCAGCACGGGATCGTGATCCGAGGCGCTGAAGGGCCCCTCGGATTTCGCCAGCTGGCCGCTGTACTTGCTGCCGTACTCGAAGAAGTTGCTCTCGGCGGAGTTGATGTGCCAATCCTCGATGCCGATCACCTTGGCCGCGAGGCCAGGGCTTGCCAGGGCGTGATCCAGGTTGCCGAGCTCCCCTTCATAGCTGTAGGAGTAGGTGTCGGTGCCGTGGAAGCGGGTGTTGAGGTTGACCAGGCCATACCCCTTGCCAAGGGCGCTGCCGCTCTCCTCGAAGGGCTGACCCGCCAGGGTGGTGAAGGAAGCGCTCATGATCTGGCGCGCCTGGGCGGCCGGATCATAGTCGGTCAGCACCCGGATGGGATCCTCCATGCCGTAGGCGTTCAGATCGCCGATGAGCAGCAGATCCCCGCTCACCCCCTTGAGGGTCTCCCCCAGCACCTTGGCGGCGGAGACCCGCAGCGCGTTGCAGTGACCCTGGCCGTCCAGGGGATCGGCGCTGGCGTAGTCGGGATAATCCTCGAAGCAGGCGGAGCCCTTGGACTTGAGGTGGTTGACCACCAGGGTCAAAGGCGCATCCCCCTTGGGGGAGCTGAAACGCTGCACCAGCGACTCGCGCATCCCCTGGTTGATGCTCACCGGCTTGCCGCTGGCGTCCTGCGCCTCGGCCTGCTGCACCGGCAGCGCGATCAGGCTCGCGGCCCCTTGCGGGGTCACGCTGGCGGGCCGGTAGATGAGCCCTACCGTGATGGCGTCGGTGCCGATGGGCTGGCCATCGGGTGACGCCACCCAGGCGTAGTGATCCGCTTCGTCCGGCTGGGCGGCGTTGAGGGCCGCCACCAGGTTGGCGATGGCGGAGTTGTCGCCGTAGCCGTTGTTCTCTATCTCCATCAGCCCCACCACGTCGGCATTGAGACGGGTGATGGCGCTGACGATCTTGGTGCGCTGCAGCTCGAACTCAGGCACCGTCAGGGCGCCCCTGTTGCTGCCGGTGGGGTTGGCATCGCCCCCCACGACAGTGGTGAAGAAGTTGAGCACGTTGAAGCTCGCGACCCGCAGATCCCCCGCCTCGGCGAGCTCGGGCATCTGCACCCTGTCCCAACCGCTGTGATCGATCTGGCTTGCGTCGATGCGGTTGCTGGCCACCAGCCGGAACAGGTTGTAGGAGTAGCCGAGCGCCCCCTCCAGCCCGTTGAGCTTGTCGCCGATGCGAAGATAACCGTCCTCGGCGTTGAAGCCGGGGAACCAGGGCAGCACGCCGTCCGGCGCCTTGGCGTCCGTCTCCACCACCAGCTGGTTCTGCTGGTTGCGAAGGGCCCAGTCGCTCGCCTCCTGGCTCATGGCGGTAAACTTCTGGGTCGACTTGATGAGGGGCGCGCCATAAGAAAGCACCAGGTTGTTGCGCTTGCCGTCGTAATCGAAGCTGAAGTTGCGGGTCACCACCAGGCTGGACTCCGGCACCAGCCGCACCTGCATCCCCTCGTGGCGCTCCAGCAGCTGGCTCAGGCTCTCGCCTCCCACCGGCACCAGATCCACCGCTGGCAGCAAGGCCCCTGCCGGCTGGGTCACCACCAGCTGATCGGCGCTGAGCTGGGTCTGGTTGAAATACTCTTTGACCTTGCCCGAGACGCACACCTCGGCCCCCGGCACCAGGGCGCCGTTGGTCTGGGTGCTGTGGATGAAGAGGCCGTCTGAGGTGGCAGGATCCCCGTCCCCCTGCGCGTCCTGAATGAAGAAGCCCTTGTAGAGGCCGCTCACCACCTGGGTCACCACGCCACGGGTGGCATAGGCCTGCTCGGACTCGAACTTGCCGGCCGGCACCAGGGGGCTGCTGCTGCCCGGGCCCTGGATGGCGGGCACCGGCACAAGAGTATCTACCGGGCAGACGAAGGCGGGCGGCTGGCTGCCATCGCAGGGGGCATCGCCGCTGCAGCCGAGACCGCTGGCGTCATCCTTCGGAGCAGCCAGGTATTCCAGCGCAGGATCGAAGGGGCCGGTCGCATCGACCCGGCCCGTGCTGACGGTGGCCTTGCGGCGCAGGGTCATGTCCAGGGTCGAGACGCTGCCGGACACCCAGGCCGTGCCCGGATCCACACCGACCTGGCCGACGCTGTCCACTATCTCGCTGCCGCGATAGAGCACCAGGGCGTCGTCGCCGTTGAACACCAGGTTGCCGCTGGTCTGATTGGCCTTGGCCAGGATCTCGGCGTTGGCGGAGGGATTGGCCAGCACCAGACTGGCCCCGGGGGCCAGGGTGCCTTGCAGCGCCAGGCTGTTGGTGGGGGCATCGGTGAGGGGTTTGCCGTTGGCATAGAGCGCCAGCCGGTATTGGGAAAGATCGACGGGATCCGAGCCGAGGTTGCTCAGCTCCACCGCCTTGTTGTTGCCAGAGCCTTCCAGGTATTCGCTGATCAGCAGTTGCGCCTGTGCCTGTCCTGAGAGCGCCAGCCCGACCGCGAGCGCCACCAGAGAGTGTCTTCCTGACATGGTCAGTTTCCTTTTTTTATGGGCAGATTATGTTATTGGCGCCCCGCGCAAGGCGGGCCGCAGCACCTTGTTACTGTCGAACTCGGCCAGCGGCCAAGATCGCGCCTACTCTGCCCCCTTAGCGGCGGAGTCGCTGGGAGCTGGCTAACAATGCCAACAAATTGTTGCATGCAGGTGACGAGCAATACCCGTATGGGCAGGTTATTTCGCTCCAAAAGGCGGGGCGACGGGTCTGCCGATATGTTCTGCCGCCTCTGTGTCGTCTCGGCGCACAAGGGGATGACAGACTCTGACACAGGAATACCAATCCGCATCTTGGCAGGGTGCGGCCGAGGGCGGCCATGGGGGCACGGCGGCCTTGGCAAGCCGGTCGGTACAAGGCTGGGGGAATAACGGCAAGCGGGGAGAAACGCCGGGAGAAATCGCCGCAAGGTTGGCGAGCCAATATTCCCCCTCGTCGGCAGGCAAATCCCATGGTCACAGTGAAAACGATGCCAAATGAAACAGGATTTTATCCTGACTGACTGGGGCAAGACGGTCAGGCCCTAAAAAAGAGGAGGGAGCATGCAGACGGCCATTGCTTTTTACCTCTTGAATGGCAATAGTTCTCACTTCTTTTTTTAGGCCCTATCCCCCCGAGGTTTCACAAGATGTTTCGACACCCCCTGGCAAAGTTGCTGCTGCTTGGTCAGCTCACCCTGATGAGCTGGATGGCACAGGCCGCCGCCCCCGTTGAAGTGGAAGATGTGATGGGCCGCAAGGTCTCCCTGAGCCTGCCTGCGAGCCGCATCGTGCTCGGTTTCTATCCCGAGGATTACCTGGCCGTGGCCGGTGAAGGGGGCGCCGATCGCCTGGTGGGCATGTCCCGTGGCTGGTTCGTCAAGTCCCGCCCCGCCATCTGGTCCCTCTATGTGGCCAGCCTGCCGCAGCTGGCCAAGGTGCCCGACCTTGGCAACGTGCAGGATCAGAGCTTCTCCATCGAGAAGACCCTGGCGGTCAAACCCGATCTGGTGATCCTGGCCCAGTGGCAATACGAGGCCCTGGCCCCGGATCTGCCGCGCCTCGAACAGGCAGGCATACCGGTGGTGGTGGTGGACTACAACGCCCAGACCCTGGCCCGACACATGGCGAGCACCCTGCTGCTTGGCAAGGTGACCGGCCAGGAGGCCCGTGCCCAGAAGATGGCCGACGAATACAAGGCCAAAATTGAGACCATCACTTCCCGGGTTGCCCAGGCGAAGCGCCAGCCGCCCCGGGTCTACATCGAGCTGGGGGACAAGGGCCCGGCCGAGTACAGCTACACCTATGGCAAGGACATGTGGGGCGCCATGGCCCTGCTGGCCGGGGGTGACAACGTCGCGGCCCCCTTCGTCGAACGCTGGGGCCCCATCCACCCTGAGCAACTGCTGGCGAGCAAACCCGAGGTGATCCTGATGGCGGGCTACGAGAGCGTGAGCAGCGCAGAGGCGATGCAGGTCGGTCAGGACGTCTCGGCCGAGACGGTGCGCCAGCGTCTGCAGGGCTTTGCCGCCCGTCCGGGCTGGAGCGAGTTGCCCGCCGTGCAGCAGGGTCGCCTCTATGCGGTCTATCACGGCGCCACCCGCAGCATCATGGATGCCGCCCTCATCGAGTTCATGGCCAAGGCGCTCTACCCCGACCTGTTCGAGGATCTAGATCCCCTGGCCACCTATCAGGGCTTCTACCGCAGCTATCTGCCCATTCGTCCCCAGGGCACCTTTATGCTGGGTATCAAGTAATGGCAGGTTGAACCTGACGGGCCGGACTTTTCCGACCCGAGTCGGGAAAGTCCCTCTTCGTCATCCCTCTTCACCCCTTGCGGGCGCTCCTTGAGAGTGCCCGTTTCAGGATGGTTATCATGAATGATTTGGCTGCCCTGCAGCAGACCCTCACCCGCCAGCGACAACGGGAGCGCCGTCGCTGGCACTGGCTGGCGCTGCTCACCCTGGTGCTGTGCATCACGCTAGTGCTCGACATCGCCACAGGCCCCTCCTTGCTGCCCCTTGGCGAAGTGATCGATGCCCTGCTCTCCCCCGCCCAGGCGGATTCCATGACTCGCACCATAGTCTTTGACATGCGCCTGCCCATCGCCCTGATGGCCCTGGTGGTCGGCGCCTCCCTCGGCCTTGGCGGCGTCCAGATGCAGACCCTGCTGGACAACCCCCTGGCCAGCCCCTACACCCTGGGGCTCGCGGCCGCGGCCGGGCTTGGCGCCGCACTGGCGCTCTATACCGGCGGTCTTGGGCTGCCTCCCCTGATTGCCATTCCGGCAGGTGCCTTCATCCTGTGCATGTTTGCCGCCAGCCTCTTGTTTGGTCTGGCCATGATGCGCAACATCAGCAGCCAGACCCTGATCCTCGCGGGCATCGCCCTGCTGTTCCTGTTCCAGTCCCTGCTCTCCCTGCTGCAGTTTCTCTCCTCTCCCGAGCTCAACCAGCAGATCATGTTCTGGCTGTTTGGCAGCCTGATGCGCACCACCTGGGATGCCCTGATCATCACGGCCGCCGTCACCCTGATCTGCACCCTGCTCATCTACCGGGACGCCTGGGCCCTCACCAGCCTGCGTCTGGGGGAAGCCAGGGCCCGCAGCCTGGGGGTCAACGTGGACAGGCTGCGCATGAAGACCCTGATCCTGGTCGCCCTGCTCACCGCCACCGCCACCAGCTTCGTCGGCATTATCGGCTTCGTCGGCCTGGTGGCCCCCCACATCGCCCGCATGCTGGTGGGGGAAGATCAGCGCTTCCTGATCCCGCTCTCCGCCCTGTGCGGCGCCTGCATGCTGTCGGCAGCCTCTGTGCTCTCCAAGTCCATCATTCCGGGCGCCCTCTTTCCCATCGGCATAGTCACTGCGCTCATTGGCGTGCCCTTCTTCATCTGGCTGATCCTCGGCAGAGGGCGTAAACGTGCTTGAAATATCCCGACTCTCCCTCTCCCTCGGCCAGCAGACCCTGCTGCGGGAGCTCGACCTCACCCTGAACCCGGGTCAGGTCCATGTGATCATCGGCCCGAACGGGACCGGCAAGACCTCGCTGCTGCGCGCCCTCTTTGGGGAATTGACCCCGGCCGCTGGCGACATCCGCCTGGGGGGCCAGAGTGCCCGCCAGATGACCCAGGCCAGGTGGCGCCAGCAATTTGGCTACATGCCCCAGAATATCCAGCTGGAGCTGGACTTGAGCGTCATCGAAGTGGTGGTGCTGGGGCGCCTAGACAGCCTCTCCATGCGCCTGGCGGACGAGGACATACTGGCGGCTGGCCGCGCCTTGCAGGCCCTTGGCATCGCCCATCTGGCGGATCGCCCCCTCTACTCCTTAAGCGGCGGCCAGCGGCAGATGGTGCTGTTTGCCCAGGTGCTGCTGCGCGACCCCCGAATCATGATGCTGGACGAGCCGGTCAGCGCCCTCGACCTGCATCACCAGATGCAACTGATGGAGCACCTCTGCCAGCAGACCCGGGAGCAGCAGTGGATCACCCTGGTGGTGCTGCACGATCTCAACCTGGCGGCCCAGTTTGCCGATCAGCTGATCGTGCTGGCAGGGGGCGATCTGCAAGCCTTCGGCCCCCCCGCCCAGGTGCTCGACGCCGATCTCATCGAGCGCCTTTATCAGGTGCCGGTGCAGATCAGCCACGATCAGAGCGGCATCCCCTTCCTTCGTACCCTGCGAAGATCATGATGACGAGACTTCCCATAACGCCGCCTTCGACCTGGCCCGCAACAGGCACCCGGGTGCGCGCAAGATGAACGGCGCCTCCTACTGGCGGGACTGGCAGGGCATGAGCCCGGCCGCCCGCCTACTCATCATCAATGGCCTGGCGTTCAACCTCGGCTTCTACATGATGCTGCCCTTCCTCGCCCAGCACATGGGCAGCGGTCTTGGCCTCGCCGGTTGGGCCTGCGGCCTAGTCATGGGGATGCGGGTCTTCAGCCAGCAGGGGCTTTTCCTGCTGGGGGGGACGCTCGGTGATCGCATCGGCTATCACACCGCCATCGTCTGGGGTTGCCTGGTGCGATCGGTCGGCTTCCTGCTGCTGGGCTGGGCCGAATCCCTACCCATACTGCTGCTGGCGGCGGCCCTGACCGGCTTTGCCGGGGCCCTCTTCACCCCCTGTGCCCAGGCCTATCTGGCAAGCGAATGCGGCACCCCGAGCCAGCGTCAGCGCGCCTTCGCCCTGCACAATCTCGCCAGCCAGGCGGGCATGCTGCTCGGCCCCCTGGTCGGCCTCACCTTGACCCAGCAGAGCTATGCCCTGACGGGTATTCTGGCGGCTAGCCTGTTCGCCCTGCTGGGGGTGTTGCAGTATCGGGTGCTGCCCAAACGCCCGGTGAGCAACCAGACCCCGCGCGGCGCCATTTTGCGCCAGTGGGGCACCATTTTGCGCCAGCGCCCCTTTATGATGTTCACCCTGCTGGCGGGCAGCTATCAGATTCTGTTCCACCAACTCTATCTGGCCCTGCCTGCCCATATCCAGAGCCTGCCGGACGCCACCCAGCTGCTCGGCGGCGTCTTCACCCTCTCGGCGGTGATCGGCGTCATGCTCCAGCTGCCGGCATCGCGCCTGGTGGAGCGCCGCCTGGGAGTGCCGCTCGCCATGGGGCTCGGCATAGGGCTGATGGGCCTGAGCTATCTGGCCCTGCCGCTGCTGGCCCCCTGGCCGACGGCGGGGGTATTGGCGCAGGTGGCCCTGCTCTCCTTGGGCTCCATCCTCTGCTTCCCGCTCTTTGCCGCCCAGTTGCCCCGCTACGCGCCCCCCGACCAGCTCGCCAGCTACTACGGCTTCTATGCCAGCGCCGGGGGCTGCATGGCACTCTTTGGCAACCTGCTGATCGGTTTTATGCTGGGGGATGCAGGCAGCCGCCCCGCCACCGCCATCTGGCTGCTGCTGGCCCTCGCCGGCCTGCTGGCGGGGGTTGGCCTCTATACCCAACTGCGCAAAAGCAGCCACGAGCAAGCGGCCATCAATAAATAAACCGGGCGGCCATGCATTACTTGGTGTGGCCGCCCGGTTTTTATCTCCTGTTATCTCTCTTCCCTGATTTAAAATTATCTATCAAACCAGAAGCCTGGTTAGGTGCCTAGAGCTTGCGACAGTGTCGTCAAATTGGTATCCAGCACCTCGCACTACTCAATTTCATCGCTGTTGTAACAACCGGCTATAGAAGCTTTCTTGCCGCTCTGGTCGGTCTTGAAACTCTGGTGGCCATAGTCGGTCAGGATGTCTTGCCCAAGCGCTTTGACACATGCAATCAAGGAAGAAGCGATCAGCCCATACGGTTGCCAATAGCCATTCGTCATATCAAACGGACTACCGTCACGAACTTTGAAGGGGCCGACCGGCAATAGCTGGTATCATCGCTATGGAGGTTAATTGCACATCGTTCACCACCAACAGCTCCCCGCTGACGATACTGACATGGAAGATGGCCAGAAGATGTGGTTAATATAGGGTCTTGCATATGTTCATACCACTATAGTACGGTGGCATGTAAAGCGATGGTGTTTATGGTGGGTTAGTACATGTTTAAGACTCAAATTTTACTATCTTAAAAATCCTAGTTATTGATAACAATGGCTTTCGTATAATTATTACAATGAAAAGCCAAGACTATAATCATTGAGTGTGGTACTTGATATGAACAGCAAAGAAATTTGTAGGCTATGCAAAAGAAAATCTGAATTACAAGTATATCACGCAATTGGGAATGCCGTTTTCAAAAAAATATCTCGAAAATACTCAGGAAAAACAATTTCCATTTCAAATGATGAAGAAAGAATAAATCAGTACAGCAGTGATAGCTGGGCAGAAAAACAGCTATGTAAGGAATGTGAAACACTACTGAATGAAAAATATGAACAATATGGTTTGGGGGTATTAAGGGCAAAGGTGGGTGATTGCATCATCACAGAGAATGGCGTGCGTTTTTCAAATATAAACCTGCATAAAATGAACATGTATTTTATCTCTATACTTTGGCGAATGGCATGTTCAAGTCATCCTCAGTATAAAGGAGTGTATATCGAACCTTTAGCAAAGGAAAAGTTACGTCAAGCTCTAATAAGTGACTCTCAAATACCAACGTGTCAAATCAGCGTTAAATTATCCAGATTAATTGATAGGACCTCACAAGGTGGTTTTAGCCTAACTAATCTCAAGGAATTTATTGTCTCACCTTTTACAAGAATAAAACCATCCCTTTATGGTCAAATTTCATACTGCTTCATCTTTGAAGGCTTTTTTATTGAGATTTTCAAACCTGGGCTGAAGTCCTCATTAAGCGTACAGCCAGGTGTAATAAGAAAAAGCCAGAATCACATATCAGTACCATTTATTCATGTTTTTGACATACCAGAACTTACCGACCTGATGGTTAAAGCTTATGGGAAGCAGCTTAATGGGAAAACCAAAGTTCCTATGGGTAAAAGCTAAATATATCAATACTAACTAAAAACCGAACTAGGCCAAGTAAAAAAGTTGATAAGCAGGGCAGTAGGTTCGATTAGCGAAGCGTAATCGGACTTTCGCGATAGCAATAAAAAGGACGCCATCAGGCGTCCTTGAAAAAAACTGGGTCAACTCCCCAGATGCAGCGCCAACCAGACCGCCAGGGGGATCACCACCACAGAGAGCGCATTGCCGCCGAGCACTATGCTGGCCACCTTGTCGGGCTGGCACTGGTACTGCTCGCACAACATGTAGTTGAGCACCGCCGGGGGCAGCGCCACCGAGAGCATCAGGAGCGGTATCCAGTCAGGATCCAGGGGCAGCAGCCAGACGGCGATGCCAAGGGAGATGCCCCCTGCCAGCAGATAGAGCAGGTTGCATTTGAGCGCGAGCCCCAGGTGGCCCAGCTCCCCCTCCATCAGGCGGATGCCTAAGGCAAACAGCATCAGGGGCACCGCTATCTGGCCGAGCAGGGAGGCGCTGGTCACCAGGTAGTCCGGCAGCGGGATCTGCAGGTTGGCCACCAGCAAGCCGGCGAAGGCAGCCCAGAGCACGGGGCTTTTCAGCCAGCCCCAGCGGGAGCTGCTCGCGGAGAGGATAAACATGCCCACCGAGAAGTGGAGCAGGTTGGAGAGCACGAAGAGGATGACGATGGCGCCGAGCTGCTGCTCGCCAAAGGCCAGTACCATCAGCGGGATGCCGAGGTTGCCGGTGTTGCGAAACATGGCGGGCAGGATCAGCGCCGCTCTCTCTATGCCCTTGAGTCTGAGCAGGGAGAGCAGCAGGCCAGGCAGCAGGATCACCAGGGCCCCGGCCGCGATCAGCGGCAGGTGGGCCGCCAGATCCAGGGGGTATTTCACCAGCGCCGAGAAGACCAGCGCCGGGGTGAAGAGCTCTATGTTGGCCCGGTTGATGTAACCGAGTTCGGCTCCCCCGCGCAGCCGCCCGTAGAGGGCGCCGAGGCCCGCCACCGCAAACACCGGGATGACGATATCGAGCAGGGCACTGAGCATGGGGAGTCCGTCTTAGAGTTCGCGGGCGGGGCGTCCCATCAGCACCACGGGATCCAGGGTGACCTCCAGGGTGCCGTTGCTGACCCAGAGCTGGCCGTCCGAGATGGTGCAGGTGAGCTGCATGGTGCGCTCCACCATGGCGGTCAGGGGCAGGGTCTGGCTGTCGGAGAGCTCGATCACGGTGAGGTTGTCGTGCAGGCCGAGCTTGCCCTGGTTCTGCTTCCACCAGACGCTGGTGCCGCGGCCACCGTAGAGATAGAGCACCACCTGGCGGGAGCGGTTGCACGCCTTCTTGAGGCGCTTCTCGTCGGGCTGGCCGAGTTCAATCCAGAGCTCGATCTCGTCTGAGTAGTTCTTGCGCCAGAGCTCGGGCTCGTCGTCCGCCGAGAGTCCCTTGGTGAACTCCAGCCGCTCGGCGGCGTGCCAGGCAAAGGCCGCCAGCCGGATCATCATCCGCTCGTCGGTCTCGGAGGGGTGACGGGCCAGGGTGAGGGAGAAGTCCTGATAGAGATTGCGATCCATGTCAGACAAGCTGATCTGGGCCTTGAAGATGGTTGCCTTGAGCGCCATAGAAATCGTGAACACCTGATAAAAGAGAAAAGGGCGGACATGCCGGGCGCCAGTGTAATCAAAATGGCCGCCGGGTTCGACCATATTGACCACAGTTTCCCCACTTGGGCCTGGATAAGTGCCTTAAAAGACACATAAAACAAATGCCAGTCGTGAGACTGGCATTTGGCGGCATGAACGAGAGTGACTCACTTCTCGGCGGACTTGACCCCGAAGGCATTGAGCAGCAGGCAGCAGATCACTGCCACGGCCACGAAGCCGCTCAGGAAGATAAAGGGCATGGCCCCGTATCCCAATATGTTCCAGATGGTTTGTTCAAGCAGACTCATAGTGTGTCCTTCATCCAGTGAAATGGGTGTCCCTTGCGTGACGGAGTAGTCCCCGTTCCTGATAAGGCTATTTGACCTCAACCGGCGCCTGAGTCCTATGCCACCAAAGTAATAAATGGGGCACCAGTTTGCGCCAGATCAATGATTTGGCCCCTGATGTGCCGCTTTTTTGCCCATGGGGCGAGCGTTCCCCCCTTCCCTGCTCACGGTCAGACAAAAAAGCGAGGCGACCCCGGGGTCGCCTCGCGTACATCCTGTGCATGTCGCCTGGGATCAGTAGAAGCGCTGCTGCTCCGCCGCCATCGCCTTGAGGCGTGCACAGGGGGCGAACCTATCGCCGTGACGCTTCTGGTAGTGCTCGAGGCGCCCCACCAAATGATCGATGCCGAGGCTGTCCATGTAGCGGAAGGGGCCGCCGAGGAAGGGCGGGAAGCCGATGCCGAAGATGGCGCCGATGTCGCCGTCACGGGCCGAGGCCACCACGCCGCTGTCGAGCGCCATGGCCGCTTCGTTGAGCATCAGCAGCACGCAGCGCTCGGCGATCTCCTGACGGGCCAGCTTGGGCGATACCTTGACCCCGAGCACGGCATAGACGCTCTCGTCCACCGTCTTCTTGCCCTCCTTGCCGGTGAGGCGGTTGCGCGGCGCCGCCTTGCCGTAGAGGTAGAAGCCCTTGCCGTTCTTGCGCCCCTTGCGATCGTCTTGCAGCAGCTTGTCGAAGGCCTTGGGGGCCTGGAACTGCTCACCGCCGAGCTCTTTCTCGAGGATAGGGGAGATCTTGGCCCCCACGTCGATACCGACCTCATCGAGCAAGGTGATGGGGCCGACCGGGAAGCCGAAGTCCAGCAGGGCACTGTCCAGCACCTCCACCGGCTCCCCTTCCAGCACCAGGCGCGCCGCCTCGTTCATGTAGGGAGCCAGGATGCGGTTCACGTAGAAACCGGCCTCGTCTTTGACCACGATCGGGGTCTTGCCCTGGGCACGGGCAAACGCCAGGGTGGTGGCCACCGTCTCGGGGCTGGTGCCAGCGTGGGGGATGATCTCGGCCAGCGGCATCTTGTCCACCGGGCTGAAGTAGTGCAGCCCCACCACCCGCTCCGGATGGGCAGCATTGGCCGCTATCTGGTGGATGGGCAGGGAGGAGGTGTTGGAGGCAAAGACGGTGTGTTCACCGCACTCGCGCTCCACGTCCGCCACCATCTGGTGCTTGAGGGCGAGATCCTCGAATACCGCCTCCACCACCATGTCCACCCGGTGGAAGCCGGCGTAGTCCAGGGTGCCGGTGAGCAGGCTCATCTGCTTCTCCAGCTCGCTGCGCAGCAGTTGGCGGCGCTTGAGCTTCTTGGCCAGCAGATCATAGCTGTAGCGCATGGCGTTACCGATGCCAGCGCTCCCTACGTCCTTGATCCGCACCGGTACCCCGGCCTTGGTGGCGGTGACGAAGGCGATGCCGCCCCCCATCAGGCCACCGCCCAGCACGGCGGCATGGGCCACCTTGCGCGGCTCGGCCCCCTGATAGCTGACCTCTTTCTTCATCTCTGTGGTGGCGAAGAAAATTGAGCGCAGGGCGGCGGATTCCGCCGTCATCACCAGCTCGCCGAAGTGGCGGGACTCGGCGGCGAGGCCGGCCTGCATCCCCTCCTCCACGCCGATGCGCACCACCTCGAGGATCCGCTCAGGGGCCGGGTAGTTGCCACGGGTCTTGGCTTTGACTCCCTTGCGGGCCTGATCGAACAGCACCTTGCGACCCAGGGCATTGGTCTCCAGCACCTTGGCTTGCAGATCCCGCTTCAGCTGATGGCGGGGCTTGCCCTTCTTCGCCAACTTGATGGCGGCCTCCAGCAGTATGGAGGGGGGCACCACATCGTCCACCAGTCCCAGTTTTTTGGCCTGCTTGGCCCTGACCTGCTTGCCGGTCAGCATCAGATCCAGCGCCTTGGCCACCCCGATGAGGCGCGGCAGACGCTGGGTACCGCCGGAGCCCGGCAGCAGGCCGAGCTGCACTTCCGGCAGGCCCAGCACCGTCTTGCTGTGTTCGGTCACCACCCGGCCATGGCAGGCGAGCGCCAGCTCCAGCCCGCCACCCAGGCAGGGGCCGTGAATGGCGGCGATCACAGGGATGCTCAGCGCCTCGATCTCGGCGAAGACCACCTGCCCCTCCCGCGACAGCGTCTCGGCGTCACGGGCACTGGTGCAGGCGGCCAGCATGCTGATGTCGGCCCCGGCGATGAAGGAGTCCTTCTTGCCGGAGGCGATCACCAGACCGATCAGATCGCGGTTCCCTTTTATCTCGGCCAGCACGGAGCGGATCTCGTCTGCGAAGGCGGCCTTCAGGGTGTTCATGCTCTCACCGGGCACATCCATGGTGAGGATGCCGATGCCGTCTTTGCGAATATCCAGTGAAAAAGTCTTAGCGCTCATCATTCAACCTCCAGCACCATGGCCACACCCAGCCCACCCGCCGCACAGGCGGTGTTGAGCCCCAGTCCCCCACCCCGACGCCGCAGCTCGTGCAGGGTCTGGGTGATCATGCGCGCCCCTGTGGCGGCAAAGGGGTGGCCATAGGCCAGGGAGCCACCGAGGACGTTGAACTTGTCCATGTCCACCTCGCCAATGGCCTGATCCCGACCCAGTTTGTCTCGGGCAAATTCGGCACTGGCAAACATCTTGAGGTTGGCCAGGGTCTGGGCGGCAAAGGCTTCGTGCATGTCGATGAGGGTCAGATCGGCTAGCGTGATGCCGGCGCGGTCCAGCGCCAGCGGCGTGGCATAGGAGGGGCCCATCAGCATGTCCTGCCAGACATCGATGGCGGAAAACGCGAAGCTGCGGATGTAACCCAGCGGCTCCAACCCCAACTCTTTCGCTCGCCCTTCGCGCATCAGCAGCACGGCGGCGGCGCCGTCGGTGAGCGGGGTGGCGTTGGCGGCAGTGACGGAGCCATGCAGCCGGTCAAACACCGGCTTGAGTTTGGCGTAGCTCGCCAGATCGGAGCTTTCACGGATGTTGTTGTCCCGCTCCAGCGGCGACTTGTAGGGGGGCACGTGGGCGGTGAACACCTCGCCACTGAGCTTGCCCTCGGCCCAGGCCTGCGCCGCCAGGGTGTGGGAGCGGTGGGCCAGGGCGTCCTGCGCCTCGCGGCTGATCTGGTGGCTCTTGGCCATCTGCTCGGCGGTCTGCCCCATGGAGAGGCCGGTGGAATACTCGGCCACCGCGGGCGGCACCGGCATCAAGTCTTTCAAGCGCAGACGACGCAGAATATTGAAGCGCTGCTGCAGATTGCGCGCCTTGTTGAGATCTACCAGGGCGCGGGCCAGGGTCTTGCTCACCCCTATGGGGAGCACGGAAGAGGAGTCGGCGCCGCCTGCGATGGCGATGTCGACAGTGCCGGCCATGATGGATTCGGTGACGTTGGCCACCGCCTGGAAACTGGTGGCGCAGGCACGGGAGACACTATAGGCATCTGTGCTGACGCTCATGCCGGTGCCGAGCACTATCTCGCGGGCTATGTTGGGCGCTTCGGGCATCTGGACCACCTGGCCGAACACCAGCTGGTCGATGAGCTTGGGGTCGAGATCGGTGCGGGCGAGCATCTCGCTCACCACCAGTTTGCCGAGATCCACCGCGGGCACGCCGTGGAAGGCCGTGGCCTGCTTGGCAAAGGGGGTTCGCAGACCCGCCACGACGGCAATCCGTTCGCCCTGGCGAGTCGTCAGTTTCAATGGCTGTTTCATCCTGGCTCCTTGGTTAAACGAGAAGATTAAAAGGAAGAGGTCTGACCTCATTGCGCCACATCTTAACAATCCACTCACAACTTTCATACAGCTGATTGAAACTAAATTGCCGCCATCTTGCCACCCTCCCTCGCCCTTGGGGGCCAACTGGAGTATAAAAAGATCAACTTCTATGAAAACAACGGGTTCATTACATGGCAGCGGCCGAATTCAGAGCGCTTGGGGACTATCTTGACAGTCAGATCCTGGGACAGGGCTCCCTCATCGAGGGGTTGCTGATCGCCTTGCTATGTGAAGGACATGTGTTGATCGAGGGCGCCCCCGGCCTTGCCAAGACCCGGGCCGTCAAGGCGCTGGCCGGCGCCGTCGAGGGGCGCTTCGCCCGCATCCAGTTCACCCCCGACCTGCTCCCTGCCGATCTCACCGGCAGCGAGGTGTTTCACCCCCAGGATGCCAGCTTCGTGTTCCAGCCCGGCCCCCTGTTCAACCACCTGGTGCTGGCGGACGAGATCAACCGGGCCCCGGCCAAGGTGCAGTCCGCCCTGCTGGAGGCCATGGCCGAGCACCAGATCACCGTGGGCAAGAAGAGCTGGCGCCTGCCGCCGCTCTTTATGGTGGCGGCGACCCAGAACCCCATAGAGCAGGAGGGCACCTATCCCCTGCCGGAGGCCCAGCTCGATCGCTTCCTGCTCAAACTGATGGTGGATTACCCGAGCCCCGCCATGGAGCTCGCCATCTTGCAGCTCAACGCCGGGGGCGAACAGCTGCCGCCGCCCCCCGTGACCCTGAGCCAGGCCGCCTTGATCTCGGCCCGCAGCGCGGTGCAGGCGGTGCAGATGCAGAGCCGGCTCGAACACTATCTGGTGCAACTGATCTGTGCCACCCGCCCCGGCAGCGGCCTCTGCCCCGAGCTGGAACCCCTCATTGCGGTGGGCGCCAGCCCCAGGGCCAGCATAGGGCTGGCCCGCGCCGCCCGCGCCCGGGCCTGGCTCGCCGGACGGGATTTCGTGCTGCCGGAGGATATCCAGCAACTGGCCCCGGCCATACTGCGTCATCGCCTCATTCCCAGTTATCAGGCCCTGGCGGACAACCTCGACAACGACACCCTGATCGCCCGTCTGCTGGATCTTATCCCATGCCCCTGACCGTCCGACGCCCAGCGCCACCGCTTAATCCCCAGCTATCAGGCCCTGGCGGACAATCTCGACAACGACACCCTGATCGCCCGCCTGCTGGATCTTATTCCATGTCCCTGACAACCCGCCGTTCATCGCCACCGCTTCATCCCCAGCTATCAGGCCCTGGCGGGCAACCTCGACAACGACACCCTGATCGCCCGTCTGCTGGATGCCATTCCATGTCCCTGACAGCGCGCCTGCCCTGTGCCATGCCCCTGATGATCGGCGCCCATGACCAGATCCGCTGATCCTCGCGCCCATCCCGACATCGCCCTGCCCCTGGCCCAGTTGCTGGCCATCCGGCTGTGGGCGAGACAGAGTCAGCGGGCGCGCATTCACCAGGCACGTCAAGGACGGCTCGGGCGACAGCCGGGCCTGAATTTTCGTGAGCTGCGCCTCTATCAGGCCGGGGACGAGGTGCGCCACATCGACTGGCGGGTCACCGCCCGCCTCGGGCGCCCCCACACCCGGCTGTATGCCGAGGAGCAGGAGCAGGCCCACTGGCTGCTGCTGGACCTCTCCCCCGCCATGTATTTCGGCTCGGGCCCCCAGCTCAAGGCCCGCCTCGGCTGCGAGCTGGCCGCCGCCCTGCTCTGGCAGGGGGAGAAGCAGGCAAACACCCTGGTCTGCCACGGGATCGAGACCCGGCACGAAACTCAGCGTGAC
This sequence comes from Aeromonas sp. EU05-FHT14A05, assembly GCF_058791175.1. Taxonomy (NCBI): domain Bacteria; kingdom Pseudomonadati; phylum Pseudomonadota; class Gammaproteobacteria; order Aeromonadales; family Aeromonadaceae; genus Aeromonas; species Aeromonas sp. EU05-FHT14A05. The sequence goes on from NZ_JBYTDH010000015.1 coordinate 46,706, forward strand.
TCCCTGATCCCCCTGCTGGAGGCACTCTGTCACCACTATGAGGCGGGACTGGATCGCGCCCCCCTGGCCAGCTCCCTGGCCCAGACCCTGGCGCGCCTCAGCCTGCCCCATGGCGCCAGACTGACACTGATCAGCCACCATCAGCCCCTTGATCAGGGGCTCAGCCAGCAGTTGCAACGCCTCGGCCAGCGCCACGACATCCACTATTGGCAGATCCGGGATCCCCTGGAAGCGGCCCTGCCCGAGCAGGGGCAACTGGCGGTGCAATCGGGCAAACGCAGCGGCTGGCTCGATGCCGGACAACCCCTCTTTCGCTGGCGCTACCAGGAGGCGGCAAGGCAGCAGGCCGACGCCTGCCAACAACAGCTGTTGCCCCTGGTACAGCGCCTCTACCGCCTCGACAACGGCTTGCCCCTGCAACGCCAGTGGCAGGAGGCTGGATGCCGTCTGTTCTGAGCTCCCCCCAAACTCCCCCCCTCCAGCACCCGCCTGGGGAGACCGCCTCGCTGACGCGGCTTCAGGAGATCCAGGGGCAGCTTCGCGACATCCATCCGGGCCCGCCCCTGGAGAGCGCGAGCGATCCCCGTCTGCTGGCCTGGGGCTGGCTGCTGATCGCAGTGCTCGCCGCCTTGCTGATCGGGGCCACCATAAACACCCTGTGGCGTCAGCGCCGCTGGGCACGCCAGATAGACTGGCAGGCCGCCGATCTGGTGCCTGGCCTGCACGCCGCGCTGAGAGAGGCGGCCATCGCCCGCTGGCCGGAGGCGCGTTCCCTGCAAGGGGAGGAGTGGCTCGCCTGGCTCGACCGCCAGGGGAGCTGCCATTTTGGCGAGTTCGCCAGCCAGTGGCCGGGCTGGCTCTATGGCTCGGACGCGCCGGACGGGGGGCAGCGGGCGCGGCTGCGCCTTGCCTACCTCAGCTGGGGGCGCCGCTGCGTCAGTGCTCCGCGCTGGATGGCGCGCCCTGTGCTGTGGCGCCGCAGGCGCAGCGGAGGGGCCAGATGATCCTCGCCTGGCCCTGGTTTGCCCTCGCCCTGGCGCTGCCGCTGCTGGTGCGCTTCGGGCTGCCCCCGCTCTCCCGCACCGGCCGCGCCAGGCTGGCCCATGCCGGCTTCCCCCTGCTGCTGCCCCAGGCCGGGCAACCCCTGTGGCGCATGGCCCTGTGCTGGTGTGCCCTGGTGCTGGCCCTGTGCCGCCCCCAGTGGCAGGAGCCCCCCCTCATCCACTATCAGGCCAGCCGGGATCTCATCCTGGCGGTGGATCTCTCCGACAGCATGCGCACTCAGGACATGCTGGATGAGGGGGAGCAGCGCGATCGCCTCTCTGCGGTACGCCAGCAGATAGCGCAGCTCATCAGCGAGCGCCCCGGCGATCGCATCGCCCTCATCGTCTTTGCGGATCACGCCTACCTGCTCTCCCCCCTGACCCAGGAGACCCGGGCCCTGCTGGCACTGACCCGCGAGCTCGATTTCGATCTGGTGGGGCGCACCACGGCGCTCGGCGAGGCCATACTGCTGGCCCGCCAGCACGCCGACCCCGCCCGCCCCACCGCCCTGCTGCTGGTGACGGACGGGCGCAACACCGCGGGCAACGCAGAGCCCCTGACCGAGGCCAGGCGGGCCGCCGCCGCAGGCATCCGCCTCTATACCCTGGGGGTGGGGGCCGATCCCGACACCTTCGCCTCCCCCCTGGGAGGGGCCGATCCCAGCGCCGAGCTGGATGAACCCTTGTTGCGGCAACTGGCCGAGCTTGGCCATGGCCGCTATTTTCGCGCCCGCAGCCAGGCCGATCTCTCGGCCATCAATCAGGCCATAGACACCCTGGAGCCAGCCGCCCGCCCGCAGACCCTCTATCGTCCCCACCATGAGCTCTACCCCTGGCCCCTGGCGCTGGCCTGGCTGCTGCTGGTGTGGCCGACCCGACTGCGCTGGTCGGGGCGGCGAACGAGCAGAGACGCGCCGGAGCCGCCCCATGAATGAGTGGCTTGAAGGAGCGTCTATATGGAGCTGATGCTGCTGCGCCCGCTCTGGCTGCTGGCCCTGCTGCCCTGGCTGTGGCAGGGGTGGCGCCGTCGTCGGCAGCGCCCCCTGCTGGCCCCCGCCATGCAGGCCTATCTGTTGCCGACCCGGGGCCGGGCCATCCCCTGGCTCTGGCTGGCCACCCTGCCGGTGATCCTGGCGCTCGCGGGCCCCGCCCTGCGCCAACAGAGCCAGACCGTCAGCAGCCCGGCCCTGGATCTCTGGTTGCTGGATCTCTCAAGCTCCATGCAGGCCAAGGATCTGCCCCCGGATCGGGCGACCCGGGTGCGGCTGCTGCTTCAGGACATGCTGGCCGAGGCGGCGGCCCGGCAGGCGCCCCATCCCCTCGGACTCATCCTGTTTGCCGGGGATGCCTACCTCGCCATGCCCCCTACCCGGGATCATCAGGCCATCTCGCTGCTGCTGCCGGACTTGCGCCCGGCCATCATGCCGCTTCAGGGCAGCGCACCGGAGCGGGCCGTGGCACTGGCCCTGGCGCAGATCCCCCCGGGCCAGCAGGCGCGCCTGCTGCTCATCACCGACGGCCTATCACAGAGCCAGATGACGCGCATCGCCGATCTCTGGCCCTGTCTGGATACCCTCTTCTGCCCACAGTCACCGTCCCCCCGACTCGACATCCTGCTGGCCAATGCCGGCGAGAGCGCTGCGCTGCCCCCGCCCCCCGCCGAGGGGTGGCGACTCGGCAGCGCCCTGGGGCAGACTCTGCCGGCACCGGACGGCGCCGCCATGGCGGATCTCGCGGCCAGCACAGAGGGAAGGCTGCAATGGCTGCAGGCCGGGCTCCCCTCCTTTGCCCCCCTGCCCATGAGCCAGACCCAGACCGGGGCCAGGTCCCTCGATCTCGGCCCCTGGTTGCTGCTTCCTCTGCTGCCCCTGGCGCTGCTGGCCCGCATAGGGGCCCACTGGTTGATGCTGCTCATGGTGGTGTTCAGCCCCCCGCCCACCCTGCAGGCGGCGCCCGCCCCCTGGTGGCCCGCCCAGGAGGCGCCCGGCTGGCACGCCTTCTCCCAGGGGCGCTATCAGGAGGCGGCCCGCGCCTTCCAGGATCCCGTCTGGCAGGGCAATGCCTGGTACAGGGCCGGTGACTATGCCAGGGCCGTCGCCGCCTATGGCCGAGCCGACACGGCCACCGCCCACTACAACAGGGGCAATGCGCTGGTCTGGCTCGGGGATCTCAAGGGGGCCGAGCTGGCCTACCTGACCGCCCTCAAGCGAGAGCCCGGGCACCAGGATGCCCTCCATAACCTGGCGCTGCTGCGGGCCAACCCCCCCCAGGCGACCCCTTCTGCCCAGGCCCCCGAGAGCGGCGAGCCCCCCGAGCCCTCTGCCGCCCCGGACAACCCCCGCCCCCCGGCGCCCCCCGTGCTCTTGCTGGAGCAGCGGCTGCGCAAGGAGGCCGAGCGCCGCCCCCTTATCAAGGTGGAGGAGCCCTGGTGATCCCCTGGCTGCGTTCACTCATCCGGTTGATTCGGGTGCCAAGCGGCTGCTGGCTGCTCGCCATGCTGCTGGCCGCCCAGGTACAGATCGCGCCAGTGCAGGCGGCCCCCCCTCGCGCCGAGCTGCTGGCGGGGGAGAGCGAGCGCGACTGGCTGCTCGTCATCGAAGCCGACGGGGAGCTCAAGGGCGACGAGCTCAGCCTGCTCCCCCTGCTGCGCCAGTTTGCGGTAGGCCGGGTCAGCATCAGTCGCGTCAATACCGAGGTGAGCAGCCTGATCCGCTGGCAGATCCCGCTTCACCTGCTGGAGACCAGTCCCCGCCAGGTGCCGCCCCTGTCCCTCGGCGCCGAGCAGACGCCCGCGCTGCCCATTCCGGCGCGCCCCCGGACGGGCACCCTGATGCCGCCGCCCGAGGCACGTCCCTCCCCCGTGGAGCTGCAGGCCAGGGTGCTGCATCAGGGTCCCCTCTACCCGGGGCAACCCTTCATCTATGAGCTGAGCCTCTGGCTGCCCGCCAACATGGAGGCCCCCAACCTCGGCGAGCCCCTCGGTCAAGGCTTCACCATACGCCGCCTCGGCGACGATCGCTGGGAGTCCCCCGCCAGCCCCGGCATGCCAGGGCGCCTGATCCGCAAGTGGCTGCTCCAGGCCAGGGAGCCCGGGCTGCATCCCCTGGAGTCCCCCCGTTTCCAGGGGCGATTGCCCCAGGACCCGGACATTGCCGCGCAAAACGACGCAGGGGATCTGCTCTCCGCCAGGGCGGCCACCCTCTTCGTCAAGGTGGACAAGGCGCCCCTGGAGCCGGTGGCGAGCAGCCTGATCCTGCGCCAGCAGTTCAGTCCGGCCAGGGGATCCAGCGTCGGGGAGCCGGTGATCCGCACCCTCACCCTGGTGATGGAGGGAGGAGATGGCAACCGCCTGCCACAGCTCCCGGCCCCGGCATTGCCACAGGGTCTTTCGATGAAACCGGACGGCGAGCAGCAGCAGGAGCGTTTCGTGGCCAAGGGGGCGCTGCGCTTCGAACGCCAGTGGCGCCAGGCCCTGACCGCACAAGCCCCAGGCAGCTATACCCTGCCCGCCGTGACCCTCTCCTGGTTCAACACCCGGACCGGGCGCATCGAGCAGGCCCGCCTGCCGGCGCAGACCCTGCACATCGAGGGCGACGCCGCCCCCTCCGATCCCGCCAGGGCGCCCGGCACAGAGAGCCTCCTCTGGGTGCTGTGGGCGCTGCTGCTGCGCGCCCTGTGCCAAGGCGGGCCGCGCTGGCTCGCCTTCTATCGGCTGCAACGGGCCCTGGCGACCCGGGAGCCTGACTTGGCCAGAGGGGCCTTGCTGGCCTGGGCAGCGCTGCGCCTGGGGCAGCCTTGCCAGCACCTGGCCAGCCTGCCTTGGCATGGCGATCCCGCCATGGGCCCGCGACTCGATGATCTGGACAGGGCCTGTTTCGCCGCCCCTGGTGCTGCAAGCCAGGGGGTCGACTGGCAGGGGCTGGCCCGGGCGCTGTGCGCCAGGGAGACTTTTGCGATAGCCTATGTCCTCAGAAAACTGGCGTGGGCACGTCCCTGACGCCTGCGGCAAACCACTCATGAAAAAGGAATCGCATTCATGACGTTAGGTTTTTTTAGAAAAAAAAAGGCAGGAACGGGAAAGGATCCCTCGGCCACCCCGGTCTATGGGGATATGGCAGACAAACAAACGAAATACGAGGCCCTGGTGCACGCCCTGCACGGGGACATCTACCGCTACGCCTACTGGCTGTGCCGGGATCCCCAAGTCGCCGAGGATCTGGTGCAGGAGACCTTCCTGCGAGCCTGGAAGGCGCTCGACTCCCTGGTCGATGACAAGGCCGCCAAGGCCTGGCTCATCACCATATTGCGGCGGGAAAATGCCCGGCGCTTCGAGCGCAAGCAGTTCGATCTCGTCGATCTCGACGAGCATCCCCAAAGCGATCAGGATGCGCTGCACAGCGAACAGGAGATGGAGCACGAGTGGCTTAGGCGCCACATCGCCCGCCTGCCCGACGAGTATCAGGAACCCCTGCTGCTGCAGGTGCTGGGGGGGTTCAGCGGCGAAGAGATCGCCGCCCAGCTCGGCCTGAACAAGAACACCGTCATGACGCGGCTGTTCCGGGCTCGCAACCAGATCAAAGAGGCCATGGAGGCTGCGCAGCAACAGAGAGGTCACACCAATGGATGAGCTTGAATTTCGCCGCCGGGCCATCACCCATCCCACGGACAGGGATCCTGCCTTCCTCGCCGCGGCAGAGGCGTCTTCCGCCAATCGCAAGCATCTGGACGAGATGAAGCAGCTGGACAGCAAACTGCGCCGCACCCTGGAGGTGGAGGTGCCCGCCGGTCTCGCCGAGCGGATCCTGCTCCGCCAGGCGATGGAAGCGGACGACGAAGTGGTGCCACTGCCCTCCCCGGCCAAAGGCAGAGGCTGGCGCCCCCTCGCCATGGCGGCCTCGGTTGCCTTCCTGCTCGGCATGAGTACCCGCTGGATCAGCTGGCCACCGGCATCGGAGCCGCTGTCGCTGGCCCAGGTGGCCATGGCCCACGTCTATGGAGAGGAGCCCTTCATCCAGGGGGTGGATGAGAAGGTGAGCCTGCAGACCATCAACGCCAAGATGGAGAAATATGGCGCCACCCTGATGGACATGTCCGACATGAAGATCACCTATGTCAATCACTGTGCCTTTTACCAGGGGTCGGCCCTGCACATGGTGATCCAGGGCAAGATGGGACCGGTCACCCTGTTCCTGGTGCCCAAGCATGTGCCGCTCAGGATCCAGCCCGATTTTGCAGACGGTACCCTCAAGGGGGAGATACTCCCGCTCAAGGGGGCAAACATGGTGTTGATTGGAGACATGCAGGAGTCACTGGCCCCGGTTGCCCAGCAGCTTGAGTCCCGTTTGCACTGGTCCATTTAACAGATCTTGACTGGGGCTGACCGGGCCCCCGTCCCCTCCATATCACAGGCAGACACCGTCTGTTGTCTGCCTGTTCATCTCAGAATCCCGACAACTTCCCGCTTGATACCCACCTGAAGTCACATTTTTACACTTTTTTTTGAACGATTCAAAAGGAACTTATTGTATGTTATTCATCCGATAATGGATAAAACAGACTATTTAAACGGCAAGTTAAAACAAATGATTAACACAATGGAAACTTTTATGTATTCTGCTGTCACTGGTCTGATTTCTTACCTCCTACCAGATCCATAGAATCACGCCAGAAGTGAATGGGAAGAAGCTGACATAACAACAGATCTTGTCGTCTATAGCGGCCAAAGAGCCCTGATATCGACAGAAAATCTGCTTACAAAGAGAGAACACTATGACAACTGCCTTTTTCAAGAAAAGCCTGATCGCCGCGGCCGTCACCCTGGCCAGCACTCAGACCTTCGCCGCCGCGTTCCAGTTGAACGAACACTCGGCCTCCGGTCTGGGCCGCGCCTATGCCGGTGAAGCAGCCATCGCCGACAACGCGTCCGTGCTGTCCCGCAACCCGGCCGCCATGACCACCTTCGACAAGATGGCATTGTCTGTTTCCGGTACCTACATCAAGCCCGACGTGGATGTCGCGGGTGACATCTATGCCGGTCCGGCCAAGCTGGCATCGGCCAGCGAGAGCGACATCGCCCCCGATGCCTTCGTGCCTGCCACCTACTTCATCCAGCCCCTGAACGATCAGTGGGCCTGGGGGATTGGCCTCTTCTCCAACTACGGCCTCTCCACCGAGTACTCCAAGACCTTCCCGGCCGGTGCCGGTGCCGGTGATACCGAGCTGTTGACCTTCAACATCAACCCCAACATCGCCTACCGCATCAACTCCAACTTCAGCGTGGGTGCCGGTGTCAATGCCGTCTATGCCCAGGCCGAGTTGAACCGCTATGCCGGTGCCCTGGCTCCGGGCCTGACCGCCAGAACCGGTATCGTTCACAACAGCGACACCGCCATCGCCCACCTCAAGGGTGATACCTGGGGCTTTGGCTGGAACGTCGGCGCCCTGTACGAGATCAACGACAGCAACCGCCTGGCCCTGACCTACCGCTCCCAGGTAGATCTGAGCTTTGACGGCGACTTCAAGGGGCTGACCTCCGGTTACCGGACCGTCGATGGCAACCTGAAGCTGGATCTGCCTGCCCAGGCCGAGTTCGCCGGTTACCACCGTCTGAACCAGCAGTTCGCGGTGCACTACTCCGTCAACTGGACCGACTGGAGCGCCTTCCAGGAGCTCAAGGCCACCAGCAACGCCTGTGCCGGTGGGGTCTGCCTGCAAAAAGACGAGAAGTTCAAGGATTCCGCCCGCTACGCCATCGGTGGTACCTGGTACGTCAACCCGTCCTGGGAAGCCCGCATCGGCTTCGCCTACGACAACAGCCCGATCGAGCCGGAATACCGCAGCCTGAGCATTCCTGACTCCGACCGTGTCTGGTACAGCGCCGGCGCCACCTACCACATCGATCAGGACATGAGCGTCGATTTCGGCATGGCCTATCTGGACGGCAAGGAAGTGGACGTGAACGAAGGTCTGACCAGCCATACCGATCCGGTACGCTGGAAGGGCACCTCCCACGGCAACGCCTTCCTGGCTTCCGCCCAGTTCAACATGAAATTCTGATTTCATCGCGATCAAACAGAGCGCCTCCGGGCGCTCTTTTTTTATGCGACATCCCCATTTCGGCGCACAGCTGTAGCAAACAGCTGTACTCTTTTTGTTTTTTATCAAACTGTTATAAGCAACCGCCCCAGCATTTAATCCCGTTTTGCCCGCTCGGCCCCCGCCCCCGTTGCCTTACTGGTCATACCATATAAAATCCCGCCCCCAACCGAATCACAGAATGAACCCTCAGTTCATCCCGAGGAAAAGCAATGCAGTCGACCATCAAGCCCTCCCTCATCGCCCTGATCTTGCTGCCTGGCCAGGTCCTGGCGGCCGGTTTCCAGCTGGCGGAACAATCGGCCACCGGCATGGGCCGTGCCTTCGCCGGGGAGGCAGCCATCGCCGACAACGCCAGCGTGCTCGCCCGCAATGCGGCCGCCATGACCCGTTTCGAGCGCACCGCCTTCTCCGGCGGCGTCATCCATATCCAGCCTGACGTCAACATCGAGGGGGTGACCCGGGTCCCCACCACCCGGGGCCCGGTGACCCTGGATGCGAGCGCCAACAACATCGCGGACGGTGCCTGGGTGCCCAACGCCTATCTCATCCTGCCCCTGAATGATCAATGGTGGCTGGGGCTGGCGGCGACCTCCTACTATGGCCTCGGCGTCCAGATGCCGGACAACTACAACGCCGGTCACTTCGGCAACGTCTCCGACATCAAGACGGTGGATCTCGGCGCCTCCCTGGCCTATCGCATCAACCAGCACTGGTCGGTCGGCGCCGGCCTCTCCGCCATTCAGGGCGAAGGGGAAGTGGGCGGCACCTTCCCCTCCAACAACAAGATTGCCAAGCACCTCAAGGGGGATGGCTGGGCCCTTGGCTGGCATCTCGGCACCCTGCTGGAGCTGTCCCCTGCCACCCGCCTCGGCCTCTCCTATCGCCATGACGTCAACCTGACCCTCTCCGGGGATGCCGTCGGCACCGATCTGCTGGGCCGTACCTTCACCGACACCGGCACCCTGGATCTGCCCCTGCCCGCCACCGCGGAGCTGGCCCTGTTCCATCAGCTGACCCCGACCCTGGCGATCCATTCAAGCATCAACTGGACCAACTGGAGCAAGTTCGTCCAGCTCGAGTCCGAGCTCGATCACCATGGCACCATGCACATCAAGGACGAGCACTGGGAAGACAGCTGGCGCTACGCCCTCGGCCTGACCTATCGCCTGGATCCGAAGTGGCAGCTTCGCTCCGGCCTGGCCTATGATCGCAGCCCGGTTCCCGCCGATCGCCGCACCATCTCCATCCCGGATTCGGATCGGGTGTGGTACAGCGCCGGGGTGGGTTACCAGATAGACCGCAACCTGTCGCTGGATCTGGGGCTGACCCTGATCGACGGCAAGAAGGTCGAGGTGAACGAAACCATGCAGCTCAAACCCGGGATAGCGCAAACCACGTCCAGCTTCCAGGGCACCTCGGAAGGGGACGCCTGGCTGGCCGGCCTGCAGCTCAACTACCTCTTCTGATCCCGCCCCCCCTGGCAACACTATGCCAGTTGCTGACCCTTTCGACCCGGTCGGCACTGGCATAGTGATCCGCTTCACCATAGAATCAAGCCTTCACCCATGCTGGAGAAATGCATGTATTCCTATGTAGCAAGGCAGCCCATCCTGGATCGGGAATTGAAGACCCATGCCTATGAGCTGCTGTTTCGCGACAGCCTGGATAATGTGTTTCCCCCCATCTCCGCCCAACTGGCCACCTCCCGACTGGTGACGGAGCAGTTCCTGCAACAGAACATCGATCAGTTGCTTGGCGGCCACCCCTGCTTCATCAACTTTCCTCACTCCCTGCTGCTGGACGGCCTGGCCGAGTGCCTGCCCCAGGACAAGGTGGTGATCGAGATACTGGAAGATGCCGAGCCCGACGATGCCTTGCTGGACAAGGTGATCCAGCTCCACGGGCTGGGCTATCGGCTGGCGCTGGACGATTTCACCCTGGTCCCGGCCTGGGACAGGTTCCTGCCCTACATCCACATCATCAAGTTCGATCTGCGGGCCACACCGCTCGCCAGCATCGAGCGGTTCATGCGGACCCATAAGCACCTGCCGCTCACCTACCTCGCCGAAAAGGTGGAGGACAAGGACGAGTTTGAACGGATGAAGGCACTGGGAGTGTCGCTGTTCCAGGGCTTCTTCTTCAGTCGGCCCCAGATGGTGCAGCAAACCACCATGCCCCCGACCCAGCTGGTGGTGATGCAGCTGCTGAAGGTGGTCAATCAGGCCGAGCCGGATCTGGACAAGATAGAGCAGCTGCTCAACCAGGATCTCTCCCTCTCCCTCAAGCTGCTGCGCTACGTCAACCACCTCAAGCGCTTTCCCCAGCCCATCGCCTCGTTTCGCCAGGCCGCCAGCTCCCTGGGGCACGCCCAGCTCAAGCGCTTCGTGGCCCTGATCGCCGCCACCAGCGCCGGTCACGACAAGAGTGCCGAGCTCTACCAGATGTCCCTCATCCGGGCCCGCTTCTGCGAGCTGCTGGCACAGACCCATGCCCCCACCCAGCAGGCGCAGCAAGCCTTCATCACCGGACTCTTCTCCCTGCTGGACGTGCTGATGGGGCAACCGCTGGATCAGCTGCTCGGCACCATACCCCTGACCGCCGAGATCCGCGCCGCCCTGCTGGAGCGCAAGGGCAATCTGGGGTTCTATCTCGCGTTCTGTGAAGAGTACGAGAAGGCCAACTGGCAGCGGATCGCCGCCAGCACAGCCCGCCTGGGGCTCAATGAAGAGAAGGTCAGCCACCTCTATCTGGCCGCCACCACCTGGGTCAATCAGCAGCTCCAGGCCATGGAAGGAACGGACTGAACCCAGGCTCTCCCCGCGTTCACCTATTCCCCGAAAATGACAACGTCCCCGCAAGAGGGACGTTGTGCGTTTATCGGCAAGCGCCGTCGGGGGAAACTTTTCAGCCCAGTTCGATGGCCATGGCGGTCGCCTCCCCGCCGCCGATGCACAGGCTCGCCACCCCTCGCCGCAGGCCCCGCGCCTGCAGGGCATGGATCAGGGTGACCAGGATGCGGGCGCCGCTCGCCCCCAGGGGATGACCCAGGGCGCAGGCGCCTCCGTTCACGTTCAGCTTGTGATGGGGGATCTGGCACCCCGCCATGGCCAGCATGCTCACCATGGCAAAGGCCTCGTTCACCTCGAACAGATCCACCTCCTCCACCGACCAGCCCACCCGGGCCAGCAGCTTGTCGATGGCCCCCACGGGGGCGCTGGTAAACTCCGCCGGCAGAGCGGCATGGCTCTGGTAGCCAACCACCCTTGCCAGCACGGGCAAGCCCAGGCGCTCGGCGGTCTCAGCCCGCATCAGCACCAGTGCCGCCGCCCCGTCCGAGATGGAGCTGGCATTGGCCGCCGTGATGGTGCCCGTCTTGCTGAAGGCAGGTTTCAGGGTCGGTATCTTGTCGGGCCTGGCCTTCCCCGGTTGCTCGTCGTCGGCCAGCAGCAGGGTGTCCCCGGCCATCACGGGCGCCAGCTCGGCCCCGAAGGCGCCGCTTCGCTGCGCCGCCAGGGCACGCTCCAGGGAGGCGATGGCGAAGGCATCCATGCCGGCCCGGGTCAGCCCGGCCCTGTCCGCGCTCAGCTGGGCGTAGTGGCCCATCAGGTGGCCCTCGTAGGCATCCTGCAAGCCGTCGAGGAACATGTGATCCAGCACGCTCTGGTGGCCCATGCGAAAACCGCTGCGCGCCTTGTCCAGCAGATAGGGGGCCCGGCTCATGCTCTCCATGCCGCCCGCCACCACCACATCCATCTCCCCCAGCCGCAGCCCGTCTGCCGCCAGCATCACCGCCTTCATGCCGGAGCCGCACACCTTGTTGACGGTGGTGCAGGGCACGCTGTCCGGCAGCCCGGCCTTGAGTGCCGCCTGGCGGGCCGGTGCCTGCCCGACCCCGGCGCTCAGCACATTGCCCAGATAGACCTCATCGACCCGGGCTGGGTCTATTCCGGTCGCCGCCAGGGCGGCGCGGATGGCGCAGGCGCCGAGCTCGGGTGCACTCAAGGCGCTCAAGGCCCCCTGAAAGGCCCCCATGGGGGTACGTTTGGCCGCCACAATCACTATATCCATCAATCGCACTCTCCTTGTTACATTGGGATAACATATGCCGCCGCCGTCCCCGGAACAAGACTTGCGGGGAAGTTGACGTTTGGGTAAGGTGCCAGCCTGCATTGACAACCAGATGACAGCCAAGACAGCCCTATGACCAAATCCAAGGATGACGCCCGGACCTTCAGCATCAGCGAGCTGGCCCGTGAATTCGATGTGACCACCCGCAGTATCCGCTTCTACGAGGATCAGGGCCTGCTGAACCCGACGCGCCAGGGACAGACCCGGATCTACAGCCGCCAGGACAGGGTGCGCCTCAAGCTGACCCTGCGTGGCAAACGGCTGGGCTTCAGCCTCGCGGACATTCGGGAGCTGTTCGATCTCTATGACGCGGACAAGAGCAGCCGCTCCCAGTTGCAGACCATGCTGGGGCTGGTGGCCGACAAGCGGGAGACGCTGCAACAGCAGCTGGAAGACATCCAGATGGTCTTGCTGGAGCTGGAGGCCGCCGAGCAGCGCTGCCGGCAGGCGCTGGGTCAGCTGACCCCCTGAGTCGGCAAGGAAGGGACGACCATTCCGGTCCGAGGCAAATAAAAAGAGGGAGGCTTGCGCCTCCCTCTTGTCATTCATGGCAGTGGGCCTGGTCTCAGGCTTCCTTGCTCCAGCGGTTCGGATCGTAATCCGGGCTGTAGCGATCGACTATGATGGCGCAAGCCGCATCGCCGGTGATGTTGAGGGCGGTACGGATCATGTCGAACAGGCGATCCAGCGCGAACAACAGCGGCAGCCCCTCGATGGGAATGCCGGCCGCCAGCAGCACGGCCACCACCAGGAAGCTCGGGCCCGGCACGCCGGCCTGACCGATGGCACCCAGGGTCGAGGTGACTATGATGGCCGCCCAGGCGCCCATGGTGAGATCGATGTTGTAGACCTGGGCGAAGAAGATGGCCACCAGACCGTAATAGATGGCGTTGCCGCTCATGTTGATGGTGGCACCCAGCGGCAGCACGAAGGAGGCGGTGGCGTTGGTCACCTTCAGATCGTGCTCGCAGGTCTCCATGTTGACCGGCAGGGTCGCCATGGACGAGGCGGTGGAGAAGGCCACGATCTGCGGCTTCTTCATCGCCGAGAAGTACTTGCGTACCGGCGTGTTGGAGAAGAAGGCGATCAGCATCGGGTAGACCACGAAGCCGAAGATGAGGATGGCGGCGACATAGACCACGAACAGCTTGAGCACCAGGGTCAGCACGTCGAAGCCATAGGTGCCGATGGCATCGGCCATCAGGCCGAAGACCCCGATGGGGGCTATCAGCATCACCTTGTTGATCATCCAGACGAAGGCGTCCACCAGGGTGTTGAGGCCATCCACCAGCGGCTTGGCGCGCTCGCGGGGCTGCTTGGCCAGCGCGATGCCGAGGAACATGCAGAACACCAGGATCTGCAGTATGTTCGCCTCGTTCAGGGCGCTGAACACATTGGTCGGGATCATCCCAAGCAGGGTAGCCACGGCATCCGGCAGGGCGCCCTTGTCGGCGTAGTCACCGGAGAACATGGCGGCCGTGGAGCCGAAATCAACCCCGACACCGGGCTTGAAGACTTGACCCATCACCAGTGCCAGCAGCACCGCCAGGGCGGAGGTACCGAGGAAGAAGGCGAGCGTGGTCACCCCTATCTTGCCCGCGGCCGGACTGGCCCCCAGATTGGCGGCCCCGGACAGGATGGCGACCGCCACCAGCGGGATCACCAGCATCTTGATCAGCTGGATGAAGAGCGTCCCCAGGGGAGCGAAGACGGTCGCCTGCTCACCCATGAGGGCACCCACCAGCGCCCCCAGGATCATGGCGACCACGACCTGGAAGCCGATATTTTTAATTAATCCTTTTGTCAACACAGAATGTTCCTTTATTAAGCAATTACTCACACTTTTGCAGCGTAAATGACCACCCAGAGCGTCAAATCCTCTCCATTGCTCTGGCGGCGCGCTTTATCTCATATTTATTACCCGTTTAACATCGGGATCCCTGAACGAAACGAATTTTTATGGTTTTTCACAAAGTTGAGACCCACAAGAAACTCACTGTTTTTTCCCTGTTTCACCATGACAATGGCCAAAATAATGTGCTACTTTGGCTCTGCAAACGTGCATACAGGGAAGAAAAGATGCTGAAAGTTAACGAATATTTTGACGGAAATGTTAAATCTATCGGTTTCGAGCAAAAAGGCGAGAAAGCCACGGTCGGCGTGATGGAAGCGGGCGAGTACCAGTTCAACACCGCCGCCCCGGAGCGGATGACGGTGGTCAAGGGTGTCCTTCGCATCCAGCTGGCCGATGAAGACGAATGGCACAGCTACCATCAGGGCGAGTCCTTCGACGTGGCCGGTCACTCCTCCTTCAAACTGGAAGTGAAGACAGCCACCGCCTACCTGTGCGAGTTCCTCGACTGATAACCCCGCAGGGGTGCCATGAGCTGCCGATCCGCTCCTCCTGGCGCCCCTGATCCCCCTGTTTTGCCCCATTTCCACACCGCCATCACAGGCTGTCGCTTCCCCCCTTTTCATCGACTACAAAAAATTTACAATGTTTAGACGAAATCCATAATCGGAGTACGTCATGATCAGTGTCTTCGACCTGTTTTCCATCGGGATTGGTCCCTCCTCCTCCCACACAGTGGGGCCGATGCGGGCAGCCTGCGCCTTCGTGCACACCCTCAAGCAGAGCGCACTCCTCTCCCGCACCGGGCGCGTCGTGGTCGAGTGCTACGGCTCCCTCGGCCAGACCGGCAAGGGTCATGGCACCGGCAAGGCCATCATCCTGGGGCTGGCGGGCTTCGAACCCGAATCCGTGGACATCGAGGCCATCCCTGCCTTCCTCGCTCAGGTGGAGCACAGCCAGACCCTGCGTCTGGGGGGAGAGCAACCGAGCCAGTTCCCCCGCGTCGGCGCCATCCTCTTCAATCGGCGCAAGACCCTGCCCGCCCACTCCAACGGCATGACGCTGCGCGCCTATGAGGGCGACACCCTGCTGTTCGAGCAGACCTACTACTCCATCGGGGGCGGCTTCATCATCGAGGAGAGCCACTTCGCCAACGCCCGGGAAGAGGCCGCCCGCTTCGATGCCGCCCACCCCGTCCCCTACCCCTTCGAGAGCGGGGCCCAGCTGCTGGCCCACTGCCAGGAGAGCGGCCTCTCCATCTCGGGGCTGATGCTGGCCAATGAGAAGGTGTTTCGCAGCGAAGCCGAGATAAAGGCGGGCCTGCGCAAGATCTGGCAGGCGATGCAGGGCTGCGTCGAGCGCGGTTGCAGGAGCGAGGGGGTGCTGCCGGGGGGGCTCAAGGTGAAGCGCCGCGCCCCGGCCCTCTATCGCCAGCTCTGCGGCGAGACCAACTTCAACAAGGATCCCCTGATGGTGATGGAGTGGGTGGACCTGTTTGCCCTGGCCGTCAACGAGGAGAATGCCGCCGGTGGCCGGGTGGTGACCGCCCCCACCAACGGCGCCGCCGGCATCATCCCCGCCGTGCTGCATTATTACGATCGCTTCGTGCGCAAGGTGGATGACGAGCTGCTGATGCAGTACTTCCTCACCGCCGCCGCCATCGGCATCTTGTACAAGAAGAACGCCTCCCTGTCGGGGGCCGAGGTGGGTTGCCAGGGAGAAGTGGGGGTCGCCTGCTCCATGGCCGCCGGTGCCCTGGCCGAACTGCTGGGCGGCAGCCCGGCCGTGGTCGAGAACGCCGCCGAGATCGGCATGGAGCACAACCTGGGGCTAACCTGCGATCCCATCGGCGGCCTGGTGCAGGTGCCCTGCATCGAGCGCAACGCCATGGGAGCGGTCAAGGCGATCAATGCCGCCCGCCTCGCCCTGCGTGGCACAGGCGAGCACAAGGTGTCGCTGGACAAGGTGATCAGGACCATGTGGGAAACCGGCAACGACATGAAGACCAAGTACAAGGAGACAGCCCGCGGCGGCCTCGCCGTCAACATCACTGAATGTTAAGCCTGGGTAAAAACGATCTCAGATGACCCTCAGATACCCGGCCTGGCCGGGTATTTTTTCGCAAAACGTTTGCCTTGCGCTTAACAAAATGGATAACCATCAAAATAAATTTTATACTCGCGCCGTCAATTCAACAAAAATAGATCTATTTCAACTTTTTTTAGGTAGGAAGCCGTTACACTGCGGTTATCTGGTTTCCTGGCCTTTGTGACGACAGACCCGTCCCATGGATCACCCTTTCTGCGAGCGGGCATGGCGCCCCCTTCTACCCTGAGGTAATTGTTACATGATCAGCGTTTTTGATATCTTCAAAATCGGTGTTGGCCCCTCCTCTTCCCACACTGTCGGCCCGATGAAAGCAGCCAAACAGTTCGTGGATGATCTGCGTGCTAGCGGCAAGATCCGTGACATCACCCGGATCCAGGTTGACGTCTATGGCTCCCTCTCCTGGACCGGCAAAGGCCACCACACCGACACCGCCATCATCATGGGGCTGGCGGGTAACCTGCCGGAAAATGTCGACATCGACGGCATTCCTGAATTCATCTCCCGGGTCGAGCAGACCGGTCGCCTGCCCATCGGCCTGCACTGCCACACCGTCAGCTTCCCGAAAGGCGCCATGGTGTTCCATGACGAGGCCCTGCCCCTGCACGAGAACGGCATGAAGCTGACCGCCTTCATCGAAGACGAGGCCATCTACAGCAAGACCTATTACTCCATCGGCGGCGGCTTCATCGTCGACGAAGAGAGCTTCGGCAAGGCCGACAGCGGCGACATGACCGTCAACTACCCCTTCAAGAGCGCCGCCGAGCTGCTCGCCCACTGCGGCCAGACCGGCCTCTCCATCTCCGCCCTGATGCTGGAGAACGAGAAGTGCTTCAACACCCCGGAAGAGATCTACAAGAAGCTCGGCAAGATCTGGACCACCATGCGTGAAGGGATAGAGCGCGGCTGCCGAACCGAGGGTGTCCTGGCCGGTCCGCT
The DNA here is from genome assembly GCF_058791175.1 of Aeromonas sp. EU05-FHT14A05. Classification (NCBI taxonomy): domain Bacteria; kingdom Pseudomonadati; phylum Pseudomonadota; class Gammaproteobacteria; order Aeromonadales; family Aeromonadaceae; genus Aeromonas; species Aeromonas sp. EU05-FHT14A05. The sequence goes on from NZ_JBYTDH010000015.1 coordinate 63,872, forward strand.
GCGGGTGCCGCGCCGTGCCGCTCCCCTCTACCGTCAGCTGACCACCAACGAGCATCTCTCCAACGACCCCATGAGCATCGTTGACTGGGTCAACATGTTCGCCCTGGCGGTGAGTGAAGAGAACGCCGCCGGTGGCCGCGTCGTCACGGCTCCGACCAATGGCGCCGCGGGCATCATCCCGGCCGTGCTGGCCTACTACGACAAGTTCATCCAGCCGGTCGGCCGCGACGAATACACCCGCTTCTACCTGGCCGCCGCCGCCGTCGGCATGCTCTACAAGATGAACGCTTCCATCTCCGGTGCCGAAGTGGGTTGCCAGGGTGAAGTGGGTGTCTCCTGCTCCATGGCCGCCGCCGGCTTGACCGAGCTCATGGGCGGCAGCCCGGAGCAGGTGTGTGAAGCGGCCGAGATCGGCATGGAGCACAACCTGGGTCTGACCTGCGATCCGGTCGCCGGCCAGGTACAGGTGCCCTGCATCGAGCGCAACGCCATCGCCGCCATGAAGGCGGTCAACTCCTCGCGCATGGCCCTGCGTCGTACCTCCAAGCCCCGTGTCTCCCTGGACAAGGTCATCGAGACCATGTACATCACCGGCAAGGACATGGACTCCAAGTACCGTGAGACCTCCCGCGGTGGCCTGGCCATCAAGGTGATGCAGGTTGCCTGCGAATAAGCGGCAGACAGCAGATACAAGCAAGGCGGGAGAGATTCCCGCCTTTTTTTGTCTGTGAATTTTCTCAAGGGCAGACGCACTGGCATAAAGAATAAAAGAGATAAGCGGGCAATTCACTCGGATGGGATCGGCTCATCCGTCAGGATGTCATAGCTTGAAGGGATAATTTTGCTATCTTGTTCGGCGACCTGACCCGCCATCCTGTTTCGCTCCTTTCCCGCTCTGACTTCGCTTTTATTCCACTTTTATTCCGCTTTTATTCCGCTTTTATTCCACTATCCGATCCGCCAGGGTGCCGACCGCCACCACGAAATAGGGGGAGCGGTTCCAGTGGCGCAGCACCCGATAATTGTCATAGGCAAGGTAACTGCGGCCATGGACGTCGTCGGGGCGGATGAGGGAGGCCTGCATGTCGGCGTTGGGCAGCGGCGAGCCATCCAGTTGCCGCACCCCGAGCGCTTGCCAGACCGACAGCGGCTTGCGCTGCTCCAGCCCGAACAGGGCAGGATTGAGGGCCTCAGGCACCCTCACCCGCCGTCCCCAGGTCTGATCCTCGCGCCAACCGTTCTGGTGCAGATAATTGGCTGCCGATCCAAACACATCCGCGAGATTGCCCCACAGATCCTTCCTGCCATCTCCGTCCTGATCGACCGCGTATTTGAGGAAGGACGAGGGCATGAACTGCACCTGCCCCATGGCACCCGCCCAGGAGCCTTTGAAGGCGGCGGGGCTCACGTGCCCCTGCTCTATGATGCGCAGGGCATCGAACAGCTGCTCCTTGAAGAAGGCTTCCCTTCGTCCTTCCCAGGCCAGGGTCGCCAGTGAGGAGATCAGCGGGAAATTACCGGTGAGTTTGCCGAAATTGGTTTCTATGCCCCACAAGGCGACAATAAAACGGGGCTGCACCCCATATTCATCACCTATTTTCGTGAGCAACGGCAGATGCTGGCGATATAAGGCCCGGGCTTGCTTGACTTTCCATTGGGGCACGGCGCGGGGAATATAGGAATCCAGGGTCAGTTTGAATTCCGGCTGATTTTTGTCGTGCTTGATGGCCGCCTCTATGAGGCGAATATCGGCAAAGGCGGCCGTTACCGTCGCAGGCTGGATGCCGGCCGCCAAAGCCTGCTGTTTGAGACTCGTCACATAATGGTCAAAATCGACGCCAGCCTGCAGGGGCGCACTTAATAGTGCGCTCAACAATAACAGTGCCAGCCGACCCTGCATCAGCGGGTGCCCTTTATTTGTGCCTTGTGCTGCTCCAGCAGATTTTCCGGCGGCGGGGGCACCTGCAGGTAGAAGCCCTGGCTCTGCAAGGCCGCCATCACCCGCTCGGTGGAGGCGATCCCCAGGGGCTTGGCCGGGTCCAGCTTGGTCATCAAGACCAGCTCGGGGCGTCCGAAGGTACTCATCAGTGCCTCTGGCACGCGGGAAAAGTCCTCTCTTCTTTCAATAAAGAGATAGGTCTCGGCTTTTTTGCGACTTTTATAGACTGCACACAACATGGAAATTGATATAATCCGACGGGTTCATTGCCTCTGGTGGTGGCAAACTATAACATCAGGAATTGAATAACAATAACGTATTACCGTCTCGGTTCGGGGAAGATTCATGGTTGAACGCGATAACGAATTGAAAGGGACCACCTTCACTATTTCTGTGTTGCATCTCAGCGATGGCAATCCGGACCGGATCCGACAACTGCTGGAGGCCAAGGTCGCGCAGGCGCCCCAGTTTTTTAATTGTGCCCCCCTCGTCCTCAATGTGGAACGCCTCAGCGAGATCCCCGATTTCGAGCAGCTCAGGGAGCTGGTCGAGTCGGAAGATTTCGTGCTGGTCGGCATCACGGGGGCGCGGGATGAGGTGATGAAGACGGCGGCCAAGGCGGCCGGGCTGGCCGTCATGGTGTCGGGCAAGAGCCGCAAGGCCGACCCCGAACCTGTGGCGCCAGCGCCTGAACCCGTTGAGGTGGCACCGGTCACCCCGGTTCAGGCTCCCCTGGAGCCGAGCAAGGTCCACGTCGGGCCGGTGCGCTCCGGCCAGCAGATCTATGCTGCCGGCACCTCCCTGGTGGTGCTGGGCTCGGTGAGTCCTGGCGCCGAAGTCATCGCCGACGACAGCATCCATATTTATGGCGCCCTGCGTGGCCGAGCCATCGCGGGGGCCAAGGGCAATCCCCTTGCCCGCATTTACTGCCAGCAATTGCAGGCCGAGCTGCTCTCCATCGCGGGCACCTTCCAGCTCAGCGATGCACTGCCGGCAGGCCTGATACAAGAGCCAGTCCATATCCGGCTGGACAACGAACAACTCCGAATAGACCGCATCAAATAGAGTTACAAGGAAGCGAGAATGGCGCGAATCATAGTCGTTACATCGGGCAAAGGTGGCGTTGGCAAGACCACAACCAGCGCGGCCCTGAGCACCGGCTTGGCCCAGCGTGGCCACAAGACAGTGGTCATCGATTTTGACATTGGCCTGCGAAACCTGGATCTCATCATGGGCTGCGAGCGGCGCGTGGTGTATGACTTCGTCAACGTGATCAACGGTGAGGCCAACCTCAACCAGGCCCTCATCAAGGACAAGCGCTCGGAAAACCTCTTCATCCTGCCCGCCTCCCAGACCCGGGACAAGGACGCCCTGACCCGTGAAGGGGTCGAGAAGATCCTGGATCAGCTGGCGGAGATGAAGTTTGACTACATCGTCTGCGACTCCCCCGCCGGCATCGAGTCTGGCGCCCTGATGGCGCTCTACTTCGCCGACGAGGCCATCGTCACCACCAACCCGGAAGTCTCTTCCGTGCGCGACTCCGACCGCATCCTCGGCATCCTGGCCTCCAAGTCCCGTCGCGCCGAGCGCGGGGAAGACCCCATCAAGGAGCACCTGTTGCTGACCCGCTACTGCCCGACCCGCGTCAGCCGTGGCGACATGCTGAGCGTGCAGGACGTGCAGGAGATCCTGGCCATCAAACTGCTCGGGGTGATCCCGGAGTCCCAGGCGGTGCTGCGCGCCTCCAACTCGGGGGAGCCGGTCATTCTGGACAAGGAGTCCGATGCCGGTCAGGCCTATGAGGACGCCGTCGCACGCCTGCTGGGCGATACCAAGGATTTTCGTTTTCTGGAAGAAGAGAAGAAGGGCTTCTTTAGCCGACTGTTCGGGAGTTAAACATGTCATTATTGGATTATTTTCGTTCCAACAAGAAACAGAACACCGCACAACTGGCCAAAGAGCGGTTGCAGATCATCGTTGCTCACGAGCGTTCATCCAGAGGGGGGCCGGATTACCTGCCCCAGCTCAAGCAGGATATCCTCGACGTGATCCGTAAATATGTGCAGATCGATCCGGACAAGATCACCGTCCAGCTCGATCAGAAGAGTGACGAGCTGTCGGTGCTGGAGCTCAACATCACCTTCGCCGACGACCAGAAGAAGGGATGAGCTGACGCCCCATGCGTGACCCTTTTCCCCAGTGAAGACCGGATCCTTTGTCAGGATCCGGTTTTTTATTGCCTGGCGCAGAGGCATCTCGCCAAGGCGAGCGGGGCCAGCTAGAATACTGCCCGCCCCTCGGCCCTGCCGACGGGACCTCTCCCTCTCATCTGGAACACAGCTCTTATGCCTTTGAATGACGAAATGCACAGCGTCGAGGAACTGCTCGATACCGCCCTCGAACTCTTCATGGAGCTGGCCTCGGACAACCTGCCCGAGCAGGAGATAGCCCTGTTCAACCAGGCGTTCAACGACCGCGGTCTGCTGGCGGAGACCGACCCCGCCGATGACTGGGAAGCGGACGTGGGGTTTGCCGTGAGCGATGCCGAGTACGCCGAGATCTGGGTTGGCCTTGGCAATGCCGAGCAGGAGTATGAGCACCTGTTCGCCCGCATGCTGCTCTCCCGCCGTGTCGACGAGAAGTTCTGCCACATCGAATGGCTGCCCCAATAATTCCGGATCCCGACGATCCCGGTCACTATGAGTGGGACTCAGAGCCTGAGCCCGTGAGACCGACGCGCTGGCGCCGCCTGCTGGGCTGGCTCGGCAAACTGCTGCTGGCGGCGCTGGTCAGCTCCATCGTCTCGGTGGCGCTGCTGCGCTTCATCGATCCCCCCATGTGGACCTGGCGCCTCGAGCGGGCCCTGTTTCCGCCCGCCAAGGTGGCCCAGGTCAAGCACGACTGGGTGCCGCTCGAGCGCATTTCGCGGGAGTTGCAGCTGGCGGTGATCGCCGCCGAGGATCAGCGCTTCGCCGATCACAACGGCTTCGACATGGACGCCATCAGCTCGGCCCTCAAGCACAACCAGCAGAGCCAGCGGGTGCGCGGCGCCAGCACCCTGAGCCAGCAGACGGCGAAGAACCTCTTCATGTGGAGCGATCGCAGCTTCCTGCGCAAGGGGATAGAGGCCTGGTTCACCCTGCTGATGGAGCTGGGCTGGGACAAGTCCCGTATCCTCGAGGTGTATCTGAACATAGTGGAGTTCGGGCCCGGCATCTATGGCGCAGAGGCCGCCGCCAGGCACTACTTCGGCAAGCCGGCGGCGCGCCTGACCCGCTACGAGGCCTCCTTGCTGGCCGCCGCCCTGCCCAATCCCTGGCGCTACCGGGTCAAGCCCCCCTCGCCCTATGTGCAGCAGCGCTCGGCCTGGATCCGCCGTCAGATGGGACAACTCGGTCAGATCACCCTGAACCGGGTACACGAGGCCGATTAGGTTCGTCGACGGGATCGGAGGCCGGCCCCAGATGGCCGCCAACGACCTCCCTGTGCAGCGGCAGATAATGCCACCACCAGGTCTCCCGTCGCCGCTTGATCTGCCGCCTGTGCTGTCGTCGCTTCATGCTGTCCACATGCCTCTTGATGCCGCCCGATGGCGGCGGCTCTGTTAACCTTATCCCCTGTTTCGGCCATTTGACAGCACGGGATTGCTGGCCTCACGCGCTGGCCGCCATCCCCAATAATTGGTAAAGTGGCGAACCTGGACGTATCTGGAGTGATTTCATGGAACAACGTAGCCCGGATCAGCTGGTCGAGTGGGCCTATGATCAGTTTCTGGAGCAGGCCGCCGACATGCTGGCCCCCGAACAAATCGTCGACATCACCCTCGAATTCGAGCAGCGTGGCGCCGTCGAGGCGACCCTGCCCAACGCCGACTGGTCGACCGAGCTCGGCGTGCCGGTCGACATGGAGCGTTGGGCCGAGGTGTGGGTCGGCTTGCTGGATCATCAGGAGGAGTTCGAGGTGATCTACGCCACCTTCCTGCTGCCGCGGGATCAGAGCGAACACGAGGTCCATGTTCGCTGGCACCGCCAGCAACAGGCATAAGAAAAGGCGCCCCTGGCGCCTTTTTCGTCTCTGCGGTTCATCCCTTCAGGGGCGAGCCGCGATGGCATTGGCCAGACAGCGACGGCACCAGCAGGCGCTCGCCTCGCTCATGGGCAGCGCGGGCAGCTGGCTGCACCAGCAACGCGCTATGGGTTCACCGGCGGAGACGGCGCAAAACGCCGGCTCGCCGCATCCCGGGCACTGGTGGGTTCGGCGCGTGCCATCCAGCTCGGCCATGCGGGCCAGCTGGGCCTCGCTGTCCATGGCGGACCACTGGCCTATCTCGGTCAGGGTGCGGCCGCAACCGAGACAGAGCCCGTCCTTGGCCCGGCAGTCGCCGATGCAGGGACTCGGCACCTTATTCGCCGTCCTGCGCCGTGCCGGTCTGTGCGGCGACCAGGGTGATGCAGTTGTCTTCGATGACGATCTTGCCCTGCTTGTAGAGCCCGCCGATGGCCTTCTTGAAGGTGCCCTTGCTCATGTTGAACATCTTGTAGATGAGCTCGGGTTCGCTCTTGTCCCCCACCGCCAGGCTGCCGCCCTGCTTCTGCAGGCGGGTGAGAATACGGCCGCCGGCATCATCCATCCGATCCTGCCCCGGTTTTTGCAGGGTCAGATCCAGCTTGCCATCCTCACGGACCTGCTTGACCCAGGCGGTCAGCGGTCGGCCCGTCATCAGGCGGCCGAACACCTCGTTCTTGAACAGCATGCCGGAGTACTGGCCATTGACCACGGCCTTGATGCCGAGGGGGGTATGTTCCCCCGGCAGCGCAGTCACCTCGTCACCGGCCTTGAAGGGGGGATCGACGCGCAGGAAGCGCTCCAGGCGGCTGGTGCCCACCATGCGCCCCTCGTTGTCCAGCATCAGGTGCACCAGGTAGACATGACCCACCTGCATCGGCTTGTTCTGCTCGCGGCTTGGCACGAACAGATCCTTTTTCATGCCCCAGTCGAGGAAGGCACCGATCTTGTTGGCGTTGACCACCTTGAGGCCGACGATGTCACCCACCATGGCAAAGGGCTTGTCGGTGGTGATCACCGGCTCGCAATCCGCGTCCAGATAGAGAAAGACGGACACCTCGCCATCTTCGGCGACGCCTTCCGGCAGCTGGCGCCTGGGCAACAGCAGCTCGCCATATTCCCCCGCGGCCAGCCAGGCGCCTCTGTCTTCGAGCTCAACGATGGTGAGGGTGTTCATCTTGCCAATCTGTAACATGGTGATCTCTTCTTTCAATATCCGGATGGGCCTGCAGTTCATGGCCCGTAATAGTGCGCATCGCCCCTGTCGCCGGCTGAGGGAGGACAAGGGTTCAGGTTTTTCATGCAGGCGCGCATGTTACCCCAGAGCCGTGACAGGACCTAGTCCCTTGCCCGTTCCCGCGCAGGATTTTCACTTCCGGGCGCCCCCATACTGGCGATAATAGCAGCACTCGGTCGCCCCTTGGCTGCAAATAACCCCACTTTTAGGTAGACTTCGCGGCCGTCCAATCCAGAGGAAGCGTCGATGAACCCAGCCACTCGTACCCGTCAACTCAATCAATGGATCCAGAGCCACAGCCAGCAGGACATGAGTTACCCGGCCCTGCACGGCTTCCTCTGCGCCCGCCTGACGGGGCCGACCGCTCCTGACTGGCAAGATCCGCTGGCCGGTCTGCTGCCCCATGACACAGCCCTGGACGAGAAGAGTGCCGAGGCGCTGCATCACCTGATCGCCGAGCTGGAGGCCCAGGCCGACGACGCCCAGCTGGCCCTGCCGAGCCAGTGCCGCCTCTCTAGCGAGACCCCGGAGCAGGTCTTCGAGCAGAGCCACCCCCTCGGCCAATGGAGCTACGGCTTCAGTCAGGGGGTGGCCCGCTGGCCCACGCCGACGGATCTGAACGATCCCGCCACCCGCTACCGCTTCAGCCTGGTGGCCGAGCTCTGCCTGTTCCGTGACAGACCCATGGCCCAGATGCTGCACCAGGCCGCGGCCAGCGAGCTGCCCTTCCTCGATTTTTGCAAGCGGCAGCGCCAGCAGATGAAGACGGCCCTCAACCTCCTGCTGACCCTGGATCAGGATGGGGCGCAGCATGAAGAAGAACCGCTTCTCGACAACGAACAGACCCGCCAGTGGCAACAGTGGTTCGAGCAGGCGGCCCAGTGCCGCGATCCCCTCGCCCGCCTCTCCTGGTTTGACCGCATCATTGCCGATGCCAGCGCCCTGTTCGACGAGGCCTTCTGGCAGCAGCACGCAGGCCGCGGCTGGCACGCGCCCGAGGCCCGTCCGCTGATCGCGGCCCAGGCGGGCCGGGCCGATTGCCTGCTGCGACTGGGGCAGCAGGAGCAGGCGCGCCACGCATACCTGGCCCTGCTCGAGCTTTGTCAGGCCGACGAGCCCGGTTGTCGTCATCCCCTCTCCAGCCTCTATGCCTGGCAAGGGGATTGGGCCGCCCTGCAGGGCCTGCTGGTGCGCTTCAATGAAGCCTCCTGCTGGCTGCGCTACAACAAGGCGCTGATGGTGTTTGCCACCCAAGGCGAGCAGGCGGCGCAGCCCCATCTGGCCGCCGCCCTTGACGCCAACCCCCATGTGCCCGCCACCCTGCTGGGTCAGCGCAGGCTGCCCAAGCAGGAGCCCCGTCACTGGCAGGGGGGAAGTCGCGACGAGGCCGCGCTCTATGCGCTCCAGAGTCGCGAGGCCTGGCTTGCTCATAATGCCTTGATCTGGCTGCGTAAAAGTGTAAACAACAAGGCCAGTTGAGACCCAGGCTGCCGGATCCGTGACGCAACACGTGCGCAAACGCACATTTTTCTGGTGCCCGTTCAGACAAATGCCCTTGTGTTACGTATCATCAAGGTCAAAGTATCAAGAGAAACTGCACCCGATGCAGCCGCCACAGCAGGATGTCATATGTCGAAGATCATAGAGCTGCTCGCGCACTATCCCCCCTATCAGCTGGTCCATGCCGCTGAAATGGTGCGCGATACCTTTGAACAGTTTTACCAGCAGCGGTACCAGCTGACGGTGCCTCAATGGCGCCTGATGATGGTGCTTGGCCCCCACTACCCCATCAGCCAGAAAGAGCTGGTGGAGGCAAGCGGGATGGACAAGGTGCGGATCTCCCGCGAGATCCACCGTCTGGTGGAGAAGGGCATCCTGTTCACCGAGAGCAGCGCCCAGGACAAGCGCATCAGCCTGGTCTCCTTCACCCCGGCGGGGCTCACCCTGTTCCAGCAGCTCAAGACCGAAGCGGGCAGCTGGCAGCACACCCTCACCGACTATCTGCCCGCCGAGGCGCGCCAAAGCATACGGCTGCACCTGCAAAGCGTGAGTGACGCCATCGAACAACTCCACCTGCTGGACAGCGAGCAACAATCATGACACTCACCCGCTTTGCCACCATGGACGTCAACATGCTGCTGAGCATGGTCAACATGCAGCTGCGTGATCATTACGCTGATCTGGACGATCTCTGCCGGGCGCAGGATCTCGACAAGGAGGCCCTGATCGCGCGGCTGGCTGGCGGCGATTTCCACTACCAGCCTGATCAAAAGCAGTTCAGATAGGGATCCGGATCACAAGCTGTCTCGTGGCGCTGGCCGTGGCGGCAAAAACTGCTAAGGTGAGAGGCAACCGCGCTGGACCATGAGCCTGAGGTATGGATACATCAGGCTGTCACAGACGGCGGTTAGCCTTAATTTGCTCACCCTCAGCCAAGGACGACACCATGATCCTGACCCGACAGACCAGCCTGATCATCATCAGCGCCCTCTTCACGATCAGCCTCTTCTCCCCCCATCTGCCCCAGAGTACCGAGCAGTGGCTCAGCAGCCTGCTGCTGGGAGCCCTGGTGGTGGTCTGTCTGCTGGTCGGCAGCGGCTGTCGCCGCTTCATCTGGGATTGAAGAGTGGTGCCCACCATCTGAAAACAACAACGCAGCCCGATGGCTGCGTTGTTGTTTCTGGCGCTGCCTGAGCAGGCAGGCGGCATCAGTATGCCAGGGTTTCCAGCTGCTCCTTGGCCTGCTCTATGCCCTTGGCCTGCGCCTCGGGACCCATGCCCATGCCCTCGGCGTAGATGAAGTCCACCTCGTTGATGCCGATGAAGCCCAGCACGGTGCGCATGTAGGGGGTCACCAGATCGGTGGGGTTACCCAGGTGCAGGCCGCCGCGGGGGCTGACCACCAGGGCACGGGTGTTCTCCACCAGGCCGACCGGGCCGGTCTCGGTGTAGCGGAAGGTGACGCCGGCACGGGCCACCAGATCGATCCAGTTCTTCAGCTGGGTCGGGATGTTGAAGTTGTACATGGGAGCCGCGATGATCACCAGATCGCTCGCCTTGAGCTCGGCCACCAGCTCGTCGGACTGGGCCAGCACGGCCAGCTGACGCTCGTTGAGGTTTTCACCGCCGCGCAGGCCCATGGCCAGCTCGCCGTCGAGCACCGGCAGGTTCAGGGTGGCCAGATCACGCACAGTGACGCTGTCACCCTGGCGCTCTGCCAGGTAGCCGTCGATCAGGGCGTTGGATTGGGAATACTGGCCCAGGATGCTGGACTTGAGAACGAGGATATTGGCCATGGTGAAACTCCATTTGGTTGTCGGTTGAACAGCTGTGCTGTCGATGGAGGTCACTATAAAGATTGAGGTTCAAGGCGGATAGCGAAAATAGATGCTCAAGTTATTCAAATATTTTGATGCTTGCGCACTTAGTCGCCAGCGAGGTACTCACCAAGCACCCCGGCCTTGGCAGAACAAACGATTGCCGTTATGATCCGCCGCACTTTTTTTAAGTGACCCGGATCCCATGGCACCCTCCCGCAGGCACTCCCCCTTTGCCGGTGCAGTCTGGATGATGGTGGCAGGCCTCTGCTTTGCCGCCGTCAACAGCCTGAGCCAGTTTGTCAGCTTCAAGCTCGGCCTCCCCTCGACCCAGGTCGCCTTTCACCAGTACCTGGTCGCCCTGATCTGCCTGCTGCCCTGGCTCATCCGCCACGGCCTGCGCCAATCCCTGATGACCAACCAGCTGCGGCTGCACCTGCTGCGGGTCGCCCTGGCGGTCATCGGCATCCAGTTCTGGCTCTGGGCGCTGGCGGTGCCCGTGCCCATCTGGCAGGGCATAGCGCTGCTGATGACCTCCCCCCTGTTCGCCACCCTCGGCTCCGCCTTGCTGCTCAAGGAGCAGGTGAGCCGGGCGCGCATCCTGGCCACCCTGGCGGGCTTTGTCGGGGCCATGCTGATCCTGGCCCCCTGGACCGATGACTTCAGCTGGGCCTCCCTGCTGCCGGTGGCGGCCGCCCTGTTCTGGGCCGGTTACTCCCTGCTGGTGCGCTATCAGGCGGCGAGCGAATCGTCCCACACCATAGTGGTCTACCTGCTCATCTTCAGCACCCCCTTCAACGCCATGCTGGCCCTGCCGGAATGGCAGTGGCCAAGCGAGACCCAGTGGCTGCTGGTGGCGGCCTCCGGGGTGCTGTCGGCCCTGGCCCAGATGTCCATCGCCCGCGCCTACAGCGTGGCCGAGGCCTCCTTCGTGCAACCTTTCGATTTTGCCAAGCTGCCCATGAACGTGCTCGCGGGCTGGCTGGTGTTTGGCTGGGCGCCTCCCGGCCGATTGTGGCTCGGCGCCGCCATCATCATAGGCGCCATCACGCTGCTGACCCATCTGGAGCAGCGCGCCCACAAATCCGTTTCCTGAGGTACGCCATGCGTGCCTCTTTTTTTACTCACTCGGGTCAGCAACCCTGACCATGGACATCAGGAGAGATCAGATGTTTGGAACCGCCACCCGCCCCGCTGCCACCCGTGCCCTGCTGCTCGGCTCAGGCGAACTCGGCAAGGAAGTCGCCATCGAGCTGCAACGCCTTGGCATAGAAGTGATCGCCGCCGACCGCTACGCCAATGCCCCTGCCATGCAGGTCGCCCACAAAGCCCACGTGCTGGACATGCTCGATGGGGCCGCCCTGCGCGCCCTGGTGGTCGAGGTCAAGCCCGACCTCATCATCCCCGAGATCGAAGCCATCGCCACCGATACCCTGGCAGAGCTTGAGCAGGAAGGGGTCAGGGTCGTGCCCAACGCCCGCGCCACCCAGCTCACCATGAACCGGGAGGGGATCCGCCGCCTCGCCGCCGAAGAGCTGGGCCTTCCCACCTCCTCCTACCGCTTCGCCCAGAGCAAGGAGGAGTTTGTCGCCGCCGTCGAGGCCATCGGCCTGCCCTGCGTGGTGAAACCGGTGATGAGCTCCTCCGGCAAGGGCCAGAGCCTGTTGCGCGACCTTGCCAGGCTGGACGAGAGCTGGACCTATGCCCAGGAGGGGGGCCGCGCCGGCCGTGGCAAGGTGATAGTCGAAGGCTTCGTCCCCTTCGAGTACGAGATAACGCTGCTCACGGTGCGCGCCGTGGACGGCATCCACTTCTGCGATCCCATAGGCCATCGTCAGGAAGAGGGTGACTACCGCGAATCCTGGCAGCCCCAGGCCATGAGCGAGCTGGCCCTGGCCCGCGCCAGAGAGGTGGCGGCCAAGGTGGTCGAGGCCCTGGGTGGCCATGGCCTGTTCGGGGTGGAGCTCTTCATCAGGGGTGACGAGGTGTGGTTCAGCGAGGTCTCTCCCCGCCCCCATGACACCGGCATGGTGACCCTGATCTCTCAGGATCTCTCCGAGTTCGCCCTGCACGTGCGCGCCATCCTGGGGCTGCCGGTCGGCACCATCACCCAGTACGGGCCGAGCGCCTCCGCCGTGGTGCTGCGGGAAGGCCACAGCCAGAACATCCGCTATCAGGGGATTGGCGAGGCGCTGGCCCTGGTGCCGGGCGCCCAGCTGCGTCTCTTTGGCAAGCCCGAGATCGCCGGTCGCCGCCGTCTCGGGGTGGCGCTGGCCCGTGGGCAGGATTGCCTGGATGCGGTGGAAAAAGCCAAGGCCGTGGCCGCCAAGGTCAATGTGCTGTTATGAACCAAATAGGTATTAAACATGGGAAATAGTATCTGGGAAGGTATTGTAGTTGGTGGGTCTGGTGGTGCGATTGCAGGTCTCACTGTCTACGGGGTTCAATATCTCCATGAAAAGGTTCGTGAAGCCTGTGAAATGCGTAGAGTTAATACTTGGCTTAAAGAAAATTCAACAGGCGGTAAATGGCGTAGCACTAGGACAATTGCCAGTTGGACCAACCTTACCGAAGAGAGGGTTCAATATTTGTGCAGTAAAAGCCAAGAAATTAAACTTTCAACTGGTAAGAATGAGGGATTGTGGGGACACCGCGATTCAATAAACCTCACGGACTGCTAGACACATAACAAGCCACTCAAATTCGTTACGGCCACAAAATGCGTGACTCACTATGGCTCGTTTCGTTCGTCCTTTAGTTAGTGGTGCGTTCTAAGCTAGTTCGCTTTATCACGCAAAAACAAAAGTTTATCTGCGTGATCCGGCGCAAGGGGCAGGCGACTGCCCCTTTTCCATTGAAGCGCCGGGCTTATAATCCCCCTTCACCTATGTCAGGAGTACAAGATGTTAACTGCCGTGATCTTCGATATGGATGGTGTTCTGATCGACTCGGAACCCTTTTGGCAACGGGCCCAGATGGCCGTCTTCTCCGAGCTGGGCCACTTCCACACCGAGGAAGACTGCAACTCCACCATAGGAGTGCGCATCGATCAGCTGGTGGCCCACTGGTATCGCCTGCGTCCCTGGAGCGGCCCGACCCAGGAAGAGGTGGTGCAGCGCATCCTGGATCAGGTGATAGCGCTCATCCTGCAGGAGGGTCAGCCCAAGGCTGGCGTGCTGGAAGCCCTCGACCTCATCGAGGCACAAGGGCTCAAGATCGGGCTCGCTACCTCCTCCCCCTTCACCATGGTGGAGGCGGTGCTCGGCAAGCTCGGCATCCAGGATCGCTTCATGGCGGTCCACTCCGCCGAGGTAGAGCGCTTTGGCAAGCCCCACCCGGATGTCTATATCCACGCCGCCGAGAAGCTAGGGGTCGAACCTGTGCACTGTCTGGCCATCGAGGACAGCTTCACCGGTCTGCTGGCAGCCAAGGCGGCGTCCATGCAGGCGCTGATAGTGCCGGACCCGGCCCTGGTCGGCGACCCTCGTCTGGCCATCGCCGATCACCAGCTGCGTTCACTCGCCGAGCTGGATGCCGACATGCTGGCCCGCTGGGTCAAGTAGTCTACCAAGGGGCGCTTATCGTTCCATGCGCCCTGCCCTGGCCGGCGACCCCCGTCTGGCCATCGCCGATCACCAGCTCGCCTCCTTGGTCGAGCTGGATGCCGACATGCTGGCCCGCTGGGTGGCTTGATTCCACAGGGACCAGGGGTACGCCGGGTCAGACCTTCAGGGCTCGGCGCAAACCCTGATCCCTGTCATAAACGTGCGCCCGCTCGCGGTTGCGCCGCCTCTTGCCGACTAGAATCAGGGAACAGAGGCGGCCCAAGGGCCCGAGGAGGTCACCATGATCGAGTACACCAGCAAGCGCATCGTCTGCCCCCACTGCGGCCACCACACCCGGGTCGAGCTGGATGCCAGCCAGGGGGATCAGGAGTTCTACGAGGACTGCATGGCCTGTTGCAACCCCATTCACCTGAGGCTGCATAAGGACGAAGCACGCGACTGTCTGCAGCTGTTTGTGGATGCGGACGACGAGCAGATGTTTTGATTGCCTTTCGCTGACCAGGCAAGCGAGGGGGACTGGAGCGACGCCATGCCGCCCCTCCCTGCTTGCCTCTTCCCAGATGCCTGAGTCCCTTAACTGCGCGCCACATTCCCCCATAAAGAAAAGCCCCTCGGAGAACCTCAAATCATCCTGAAGTTCGCCAAGGGGCCTTGTCGCTTATGTGATGGTTGTCGGCTCATGGATGTGCCAGACACAGGAAGTGTAGGCCCGGTTTCATCCTTCGGCGAACCTCTGACGCTCGGGCTCCGTCAGCCACGGCAGGCCAAGGAGTTGGCTACCACACTGGGGAAGGCGTTTATCCTCGCATGCCGTTGAGCCCGTCATCTCGACGGGCGTCTTTTTGGCTCAGCCGCAGGAAGATGCGGGGCACTGGCCCATGACGGCATGGACTCTTGCCCTAAGCCCCGCCTTGTATTCACGGGAGAAAACAGGGCCCACTGCTGCTGGCCTGGCTTGAGATGGCGAGCCTGGATGGCTCAGGCCGGCTGGCGCGCCGCCAGCACCCGCTCCACGGTGTCGACGATGGCCTGGGTCTGGGGATCGATCTCGATGTTGGTGTGCCAGCCGGCTTTAACCCAGCCCAGGTTGGTGCGGGCCAGGGTCTCGGGAATGAGGTTGACGCAAAACTCGCTGCCGCGCACCTCGCCTATGGTCAGGCTGATGCCGTCGATGCCGATGTAGCCCTTGGTCAGCACGTATTTCATCAGCCCGGGGGCGAGGCGGTACCACACCTGGCGATTGTTGGGGGTGTCGATGACAGAGATCACCTCGGCCGTGCCCATGATGTGGCCGGACATGGCGTGACCGCCGATCTCGTCGCCAAAGCGGGCGGCCCGCTCCACGTTGACCTTGTCCCCGACCGCAAGGGCACCGAGGTTGGTCAGGCGCAGGGTCTCCTGCATCAGATCGAAGCTGACCAGCTCCCCCTCGATGCGGGTGACCGTCAGGCAGCAACCGTTGTGGGCCACGGAGGCGCCGAGCGCCAGCCCCTCCTCGCCCCAGGCCGGGCTCGGCATGCGGATCACATGGGTGCGAAAGTTGGGCAGCTCTTCGATGGCCACCAGTTCGGCGGTTCCCTGTACTATGCCGGTGAACATGTCTCGTCTCCACGCTGTAATAAAATTGTCGGCAGGTTACCCCCGGCCACAATGCAAGACAAGGGTGCCGGCTGACAAGGTGGGCCCCGATCGTTATAGTGACCCCATTCAATCCAGGCTTAAAGAGGAAACAAAAATGCAGGTATATCAATGCTGTGAAGCCATTCGCATCGCCTACAACCAGATAGGCTCCGGCGAGCAGGGCTATGTGCCCCAGGCCATCGCCGCCAGCATACGGGCGCTCAACGCCGTGGCGAGCGACGACAGGGTGCCTGCGGATCTGCGCGAGCAGGCCGCCTACGCCGCCGCCAACCTGCTGATCAGCGATCACGAGGACGCCTGATCCCGGGTAGAAATGCACCGCCAACCTTCCCCGTTGGCGGATTTTCAGGCTAGAATGACACCCCCGCGTTTTGTCTCCTCCCGGCAGGAGATAAAAGCCCCTCTCATTTACCCGTTCTTTTCTCTTTTATCTGATCCACTCGGAGGTGTCAGTGCAACGTTATTGGACCGAGGCGAAGCAGCTCGTTCGTCTAGCCAGCCCCATACTGGTGGCCCAGGTGGCCCAGATCGCCATGAACTTCGTCGATACCGTGATGGCGGGTCAGGTCAGCGCCGTGGATCTCGCCGCCGTGTCGGTGGCCTCCAGCTTCTGGCTGCCGATCATCTTGCTGGTGCAGGGCATCATCATGGCGCTCACCCCCATCGTTTCCCAACTCAACGGGGCCCGCAAACGGGACGAGATCCGCCCGGCCGTGCACCAGGGCTTCTGGCTGGCGCTGATGGTGACCCCCATCGCCATGCTGGCACTCTACTTCAGCCCGCTGGCGCTGCAGTTCATGGATGTGGATCCCGTGATGGCGGAGAAGACCGCCGGTTACCTGCACGCCATCCTGTGGGGCCTGCCCGCCTTCGTGCTGTTCCAGGTGCTGCGCAACTTCAGCGAGGGGCTCTCCCACACCATGCCTACCATGGTGATTGGCTTCGTGGGACTGGCGGTCAACATCCCCGCGAACTACATCTTCATTCACGGCCACTTCGGCATGCCCAAACTCGGCGGGGTCGGCTGCGGCGTGGCCACCGCCATCGTGCTCTGGGCCATGCTGCTGGCGATGATCGCCTACGTGAAGCTCTCCCCCCACTTCAAGAAGATCAACCTGTTCGCCCAGCTGGCGCACCCCAACGGCAGCCGGATCTGGCGCCTGTTTCGCCTGGGCTTCCCCATCGCCATGGCCATCTTCTGCGAGGTGACCCTGTTTACCGTGGTGGCCCTGATGCTGGCACCCTTCGGCGCCGAGACGGTGGCGAGCCACCAGATAGCGCTCAACTTCTCCAGCCTGGTGTTTATGCTGCCCCTCTCCATTGGCGTCGGCGTGACCATCAGGGTCGGCCACAGCATAGGGGAAGGCCAGCCGGATCAGGCCCGGGTCGCCGCCCGCACCGGTCTGATGCTGGGTATGGCGGTGGCCGCCGCCACCGCCGCCCTCACCGTGCTGCTGCGCGAGCCCATCGCGGGGATCTACACCGATGATCTCCAGGTGATCACCCTAGCTGCTACCTTGTTGTTCTTCGCAGCCATTTACCAGATCTCCGACTCGGTGCAGGTGGTGGCCGCCGCCGCCCTGCGTGGCTACAAGGACACCCAGGCGATCTTCTACATCACCATAGTCGCCTACTGGGGCATGGGGCTGCCCACTGGCATGATCCTGGGACTGACCGACTGGGTGGTGCCGCGCATGGGGCCCCAGGGCTTCTGGGTCGGCT
This sequence comes from Aeromonas sp. EU05-FHT14A05, assembly GCF_058791175.1. Lineage (NCBI taxonomy): Bacteria > Pseudomonadati > Pseudomonadota > Gammaproteobacteria > Aeromonadales > Aeromonadaceae > Aeromonas > Aeromonas sp. EU05-FHT14A05. Next base: position 81,359 of record NZ_JBYTDH010000015.1, read on the forward strand.
TCATCGTCGGGTTGACCGGCGCCGCCCTCATGCTGGGGACGCGGCTGCGTCTCATCTATGGCCGCTTCGCGAGCCCGGAGGCCTGCACCGCGCTTTCCCGGGCCCAATAAAGGGCGCCACGACGCCGCTCAATGGCGCGGCTCGCCTGCAAAATCAACAGGCTGCGCAAGAACTGGGCAAACAGTCTCCTTTGTGCATGTCCCTTGTTGACAGCCTTTGGGGGCATGGGTAGTATGCCGACCACGCAAGCGACGTCGTGTTCGCTTGCGTGATGAAAAGCGGGTTTATAGCTCAGTTGGTTAGAGCACTACCTTGACATGGTAGGGGTCGTTGGTTCGAATCCAATTAAACCCACCAC